>JALXCZ010000011.1 GCA_026990595.1 Sulfurovum sp. | reverse complement strand
AATCACCCTCAGGGTTATGCTCTGGATTGGGTACGAGGATAAGATGTGCTAAAATACCGTCTGCTAAGTGCCTGTTGTCTTGGAAGTCGTAGTCGGTAAAGACATCCCCATTGACCACAAGAAAAGTCTCATCACCAAGTAGAGGCAAAGCCTTCACTATCCCCCCGGCACTCTCCAAACCACCTTCTTCTTGTTCGTCAGAGTATGCTATCTTCACACCCCAGTCAGACCCATCACCTAAAGCCTCAGGTATTTTATACCCCAAATGTGCGATGTTTATAACAATGTCAGTAAACCCCTGATGTGCCAACTTCTCTATGTGCCACACAATAAGCGGTATGCCTCCCACTTTTAATAAAGGTTTAGGAGTCACATCCGTAAGTGGACGCATACGAGAACCAAGCCCCGCAGCAAGTATCATAGCTTTCATTTTTATCCTTTCGGTGGGCAAGAATGCCCACTCTACAGTAATCTGTGCGATAGCACATATCATTAAATCACGCAAAGCGTGCCCCCTGTCGTGGCGAATGCCCTTGCACCCCACTTACGCTTTAGCGACGGAGGGTATCGCCATTTAGTGGCAGAAAAGCGAAGCGATTCGAGAGTCACGACGCTTTTTTGCTTCGTTTTTTCTAAAAAAATGAAGAGAGAAACAACGCCACAGTTAAAATAAAGGGCAATCCAAATAAACTAAAACAAATCAAATATAAAAGGTGTTGTAAGGGTACAACACCCTACACAGATTTTAATAAAGACACCAATCCAGACAACTCTGGATACTTCGATGCCACATCAAGCACATACTTCAAAGTCAAAGGAATATCCTTCAAATACCCACTCTTCCCATCACGAAGATGCAATCTGGCAAAGATCCCAAGTACCTTGATGTGTCGCTGTAATCCCATAAAATCAAACCATTTGATGAATGTTGCATTATCCACATCCAATCCTACAGCATCACGGTAGTACAAAGCAAGTTTCACTATTTCATCTTTATCCCACTCTATATAGCAATCTTTCAGAAGTGAAACCAGATCATAGGTAACAGCCCCTACTCTGGCATCCTGAAAGTCTATGATACCAATCTCCCCTTTAGGAGTCAACATAATATTGCGAGAGTGGTAATCACGATGCACAAAAACTCCCTGAGGTTGTTCCAGTGCAACATTGGCTATACTTTCCAGTATTGTATCAATGGTATTTTTCTCTTCAGCGGTAAGCGTAATATTTAAATACTTTTCCAAATACCACTCCTGCATTAAATCCATCTCAAAACGTAAAAAATCTTTATTATAAAGAGGAAGCCCTTTTGTATCTGAGCGTTGCATTTTTATAATTTCATCTATAGCTTTTTTATATAGTGCCTGATAGTTTTCTGTATTTAAAACATCTAAATAATGGGTATTTCCAAAGTCTTCAAGAATCAGATACCCTAGTTTCATATTTTTTACTATTATATGTGGTACACGTACGTCTACACTACTTAAGCGTTCATTCATCTCTACAAATGGAGGGAGACTTTCTATCATTAATGAGCTATCCATCAGTACATAGGTTTCACTCTCTTTAGTAAGTCGGTAGTAGCTTCTAAAACTTGCATCAGCTGAGGCAACTGCCATACTCCAGTCACCCCAACCTATGCTCTCTAACCATTGTTTAATACTATTCATAAATAGCCCCTAAAATAGTATTATCCTTCGCTCCAGTGACATCTTTTAAATTTACTTTTTCTTTATGTATACGTTTATATGCCAGCCAAGCAAAGGTCATCGCTTCTATCTCATCTGCATTTTGGGCTATGGCTACTTCTACGTTAGGCATAAGTGCTTTGATACGTTCTACCAAAAAGCTGTTTTTAGCTCCACCACCGCAAAGTAAAGCAACGTCTGTGTTGAACTTTAACACTTCATTGCTTATGCTGAGTGCTGTGAGTTCGACCAAGGTACGTTGTACATCTTCATTTCGTCGTAGGGGCAACCCCATGTGGTTGCCCTTTGCTTCAACCACAGAGGTAATATTTTTTTTCTCATCCATATTTGGCGAACACATGGGTTCGCCCCTACATAGCATATTTTCCAACCAAGCCTCATTGAACTTCTCACGTCCTGTACTCTTAGGGTAAGGTTGTGAAAAATATTCATCTGCCATCATAGCATCTAAAAGTGTGTAATCTACCTCACCAGACTTTGCCCATGTACCATCTTTGTCATACGTTACATTTTGATGCTTGTTTATCCACATATCCAGTAGTACATTACCACAGCCAGTGTCATACCCTATCAACTTCTGACCTAGTACCGTAATATTCGCCATGCCACCAATATTTACGATAGATACAGAAGAATTTATATTTTTAAATATAAATTCATGAAAAGCAGGAGCAAAAGGTGCACCCTGCCCACCCAAAGCCATATCTTTACGTCTGAAGTCTGCAACCACAGGAATGCCTGTTTTAGCAGTCATAATGTTGGAATCACCCAACTGCATAGAGAAAGGGTGTTCTCCATCGGGCTCATGCCATAAAGTCTGTCCATGCAATCCTATGGCAATTATGCTTGATGCATCGATATTTTCCCGTATAAGCAGTGCACCCACTGCCTGAGTAAAAAGTAGTCCCAGACGATGATCTATCTTTCCTACCTGTTCTAGGGTACTTTTACCCTCTATTATTGTTAAAATATCATTTTTTAGCTCTTGTGGCATGGGGTATTCGAGGGAGTGTAAAAGCGTACAACTCTGAGAGTCTATTTCACAGAGTACCACATCTACACCATCTAATGATGTACCTGACATAATGCCGATGTATTTTTCTTTTCTTCCCATTACTGTTCACTGCTCACTGCTACTTGCTCACTCTTTCCCATCATCATCACCCCAAACGCCACAACAGTCCCTGCTAATATCTGCCAAGCAAACCCAAGTTTTACATCTATGAGTTCACCCAATACATAAGGTTGTAGTAACAACACTGTCATAAACCCACCCAAAAGTGCCAACGGTACAGTCGTAGCATTTCCACGCTTGGTAAATATAGCTGCCCCAAATACACCAAGCAATCCTGTATAGGCAAATGCCATCACGCCTAATGCAAAACTAAGCAGAGGAAGTTCTGTGTAGTGTTGCCAGTAGTAGCTCAGCATTGCCATGGCTGAGAGTGCTACGGCAAAAAGAAGCACTGCATTACGTCCTGCTTTGACAAAATACATCTCATCGGTTATACCCTGCTGCATCTTCCATGGTTTATAAAGGTCTTCTATGGCTACTGAGCTCATCGCTCCAAGAACTGAATTGGAACTGCTCAGAGCTGCTGCTACAGCACCCACTGTAACCAAGCCTCGCATACCCTCCGGCATTTCATGGAGGATGTAGTACATGAAAATAGTGATTTTTTCTCCATCAAACTTCTGTACCACCTCCGTGTTAAGATGTGAGAGTTCCGGGTGTTGGTAAAAGAGGTAAAGCAGAAGACCAATGCACAAAAACAATATAGCCACAGGGATGGTAAGGTAAATACTCATCATCAAGGAGCTTTGTGCCTCTTTGGCGTTTTTACAGGTTAAAGCACGTTGTGTCATGTCCTGATCCAGTCCATACGCTGCAATGTTTAGCAGTAACCATCCCCCAAGCAATGCCCATACACTGAATCCACCTGTCATAGAGAAGTCCAACAGTTTGAGCTTATTATCTGTTTGAAGCGTAGCAGAGATGGTTTCAAAATCTGCGCCGATGCTCATGTAGAGGTAAATAAGTACAGCTATACCTGCACCTATGTAGGTCACTGCCTGAATAATGTCAGAAAATATGACCGACTTCACCCCGCCATAGTAGGCATATGCCAAAGCACCCAACATCAAAATAGCTATGGAAATGGCTACATGCAGCGGGCTGATATCCAAGAAAAGGATCATCGAGATCGCCAATGCCCCTATGTAGAGCCGTGCACCCGAAGCAAATAGACGACCGATGAGGAACATCACTCCAGCTTGTTTTTTAGCTTTGGTTCCATAGCGTTTTTCTAAAAGCTCATAAACAGTCACAGCGTTGATAGCATAAAATCTTGGAATAAGTACCTTGGCCACAAAAACAACAGCTAAAAAAGCTGAGAAATAAAATCCAAGGAAAGTCAGGTCTTTTCCGTACGAGTACTCCGGTCCTCCCAAGAAAGTTGCAGCTGACTGTGACGTAGCCAAGACAGAAATAGCAACGGCAAACATAGGAACAGTGTTACCGCCTACGAAATAGTCGCGTGTGCTTTTGATCTTTGTCCGGCTCAATATGACGCTGGTAAGGGTTAATACTAAAAAATATGCAGAAAATACACTCCAATCCAAAATTGTAAAGGCAGAATGCATTACTTCCCTTTTGGAGGCATTTTTAATTTTAGATCAGCTACTGCTTTACGCACATTAGACATGAATTTTGGACCAGGGTCAGCCTTGACGGTTCTGTACCCTTTGTCACGTTCGAGCCACAAAGAAGTTGATTCCATTTGTGTATATTCATAATGCCCTATGAGATACTTGATAGTTGGGTATTTTGCTTTAAGATAGCGTACCAAGGCGATATTGGATTTAAGTTGTGCAGGGGTAAGATCTTCGGCCTTATTCCCTTTACCTCCCACATTTTCCACCCCGATACTGGAGTAATTCAGCCCAATCACATGCCGTGCCATCCAATTCTCAGGCATGAGTCGGTAGATCGTCCCGTCACGTGCCACCAGAAACTGTGCCGAGACATTGAGCAGCGAAGCATTGGCAATGTCTTTTCTGTCACCGAGCAGTCTTTGCGGCTTCAAACGGTTAAATGAAGCATCAAAACCCATCTCGGCTGTCCAGTGAAGCACAATGATCCTAGGGGTAATGGTAACAGTATTGACCTTTTTGCCGTAGTGCTGTTTAATATAAGCTTTGGTCATGGCTATGCGCTCTTTTCCAAAATCTATAGGTTTATCTACGATATGAAGCAGCGGTTGTATAGGGTTTGTACTGCACTTGAGAGCCTGAGGCTCCTTGGCACAGGCAGTAAGCGTTAGGAGAGTAAGTGAAAGCAGTAACGTTTTTGTCATTCTAAATCCTTATAGGACTTATTCTATCTAATCTTGGATTTGGTTTTCTTTGTTTCCCAAAAGGATATAAACAACCACCAGCATAGGCACACTCAGTGACAATATATAACTTGGGATATGAAGCAGTCCGTGACGATTAAGATACATAAACCCCAGAATCAACACTGCGTAAGCACCCAAACGGTACACAGAAAGAGCCGCTTTGGTATCTTTAAGTGTCTGCCCGAGAGAACGTCGGTTTTCCTTCATCCGAGCCTTCTCTTCTTTAATGGCATCACGCAGATCCACTGTTTCGTCTTCTACGATCTCTTCACTGTAAAGATCATGCGGATCTTCAAGTTTGTCTATGACATCTTTACTGTCATCAGTCGTAATAATGCCATGCTCTACTCTGGCATTAACCATTCGACGGTAACTTTTCATAGAAGCCAACATGACCAAAGAGGCTGAGATGAAGCCTATTTGTGTATTCCAAAGTACTTTAATATCAAAAAATATTATAGAGAGCAGAATAATGATCACGTCGACTATAACAAGAGTTCTAAGTATTTTACTGTTAATACTTGTCATCCTCATCCTCATCGTCCTGATGTCTGTTCTTGTAGTTGTAACGTGGGTCATTTGCCAGTTCATCCAAAGACTTTTTCTGCTTTGCATAGGCTTTATAGACATTCAAAATGGCTGCTCCTACACCGATGAATACACCGATCCAAAGTGTCCATACGCTACCTGTCAACTTTTGCAGCCCTATCCCGATAGCTACTCCAATGAGTACTGCCACTACGATAGAGATACCAAGGCTTAACCCATCGGCTGCATCAACTATTTTTTTTAATTTAGGTTCTTCTTGTTTCTTATGCATTCTATTCTCCTATTCTATTTTCTTTGATCTTATCTGTTTGCTTTTTATACTAAATAAATAGATACTAAATAAAAGCTGAAAGATCAATATTCCGGCAATATTCGCCAAAGCATCATTTAAACTTGTACTGCGATGTGGAATAAAATGTTGTATAAGCTCTATGACGACACCAAAAAGAGAGAGGACAACCACATTGCGCAGACGATGCCCTCTCGTAGCTGATGCTCTGTTCAAAAGCAATGACAATATAAAAAAAACTCCTGCATGTTCAACTTTATCATTAAGATTTACCGGATATAAAGAAGAGATATAGTCATTGGGCATCACAGGATACAGCATTAATGCCGTAGCAATAATAAAAAATATAACCTTATATATGCTTTTGTTTAAAAATTTCAAATCTTTTCTTCTAGCTTTTTATCTCTTTAAGTGTCTCATAGGCAGCTTTGATCGCTGTATCTATCATTTCATCGGTCGTAGCAGTACAAATGAACCCTGTCTCGTACGATGAACAGGCAAGATACACACCGCGATCAAGCATTCCTTTATGGAATTTGGCGAACATTTCCGTGTCATTTTCACAGGCATCTGCAAAGTTCTTTACCGGTTTGTCTGAGAAGAAAAAACCAAACATTGAACCTCTTACTTCTGTCACCATCGGTACACCCACGGCATCTGCCGCTTTTCTGAAGCCCTCTGTCAGCCTTTTGGCTTTATTTCCAAACTCTACATAGATACTTGGATTGGTTTTGAGTTTCCGAAGACTGGTAAGCCCTGCTGCCATAGCTACCGGGTTTCCTGAAAGTGTTCCTGCCTGATAGACCGGACCTTCCGGAGAGAGATGTGCCATGATTTCAGCACTTGCACCAAAGGCACCTACAGGCATCCCCGCACCGATTACTTTACCAAGCGTTACCATGTCCGGTTTTACAGTTGAGATCCCCTGAGCACCCTTGAGTGAAGCTCTAAATCCACTCATTACCTCATCAAAAATAAGTAGTGCACCATGTCTATCACACAGAACTCTCAGCCCTTCAAGAAAAGACTCATCTGCTGGAACAAGTCCCATATTCCCCGCGATCGGCTCAATGATCACACAGGCTATATCCCCATTTGCATCTTCAAAACACTTCTCCACTGAAGCCATATCGTTATAGGTAGCAAGCAGTGTATGTTTCGTAAGGTCAGCCGGTACTCCGGGACTGCTCGGACTACCAAAGGTTGCCAAACCTGAACCTGCCTGAACAAGCAGTGAGTCAGAGTGACCATGGTAACACCCTGTAAATTTCAAAATGTTGTCTCTGCCGGTTACACCGCGTGCAAGACGGATAGCCGACATCACAGCTTCCGTTCCCGAACTTACAAAACGTACCTTGTCAATGCTCTCAAACATACTTACGATCTCTTCTGCCAACGCTGTCTCTACCGTAGTTGGTGCTCCAAAACTGAGCCCACGTTTGACTGCTTCCATGACTGAAGACTCTATATCTGCATCACAGTGACCAAAGATCAGCGGTCCCCAGCTTTGAACAAAGTCAATATACCTGTTCCCGTCAATATCAAAAAGATAACCACCCTCTCCCTTTTCAATGAACGGCGGCGTTCCTTCTACTCCCGAAAATGCACGTACAGGTGAGTCCACCCCTCCCGGAATTACTTTGTATGCTTCTTCGAATGCTGCTATACTTTTGTCATATGCCATGTGGTTAATCCTTGTTATGTATAATTGTATGGATTATACACCATAGGTACTAAGGAGAGGATTATCAGAATATTTAAAGCTGCCCTTCTCTCTTTATTGTTACATCTTCTCATAATCCTGCTTTTTATACTCACCTTTAAGAAAGTAGTATTTGCCCCACCCTCAAGTAAAGAACAGAAGATCACACTCAACCTTTCCCGGTTCGTACCGCCCATGCCTGCAGCCAAGCCTGTGGTTACACCTCCCTTACCAAGCCCTCTCCCTTCGAAACCCCCTGTACCTCAACCCATCGTAAAAAAGCCTGTTAAGAAAATCATTACCCCGGTACAGACAGTCAAGAAAAAACTGCTCAATGACAAAAAACGTCTTTTTGTAGAAAAAAAAGAGAGAGAAGAAAATAATGTTACAAAAGTAACTCCCAGAAAAAAAATTGTAAAAAAGCAATTCCAAAGAACAGTGAAAAAGAGAGTGAAGAAAAAGAGCAGAAAGAAAAAAATTCAAAAAAGGATCGTCAAACATACAAAGAGCAGAAAAAAACAAAAAAGATCAAAAGATCCGCTTGCCAATGCACTTATGGGTTCAGGTACTTCTATGTATCCGACAAGACAAACAAGCACTTCAGGGAGCTATGTCAACCGGATGATCAAACAACTTTACGGCAGGGAGTTCAATACCTTCAGTCCTGCCCAAAAGCAGTTCATTAAAGAGAACTTAGGCTCCATTCACCGTATTACCCAACGTACACTCACAAGAAACGGCTACCCGGATATTGCCCTGCGTACACAACAGCAGGGAACCAATGTTGTAACCTTTTATCTGCACCCAAACGGTGACATTACAGGACTCAGACTTAAAAGGCGCATGGGTTATACTGCTTTAGACCAAAATACCTTGGATGTAATACGTATAGCCTACAAAGATTATCCACGACCTAAGAGCAAAACGAAGATCACTTTTTATGTGAGATATAGGCTCTATTGATCTCTTTCATTAATTTTTGGACTACTTCCTCTGTTCCCTGCACCAGTAAAGGCTCTTTGTCTGCATCCAGCCACCCAATGAGTTTTTGCATCTGTGTTTCATCTGAGACGACAGTACATCCGGCAGTAGGGATCTTCTTGATATGAATGAAAATGCATGAGCCGGCACCAGGGATCGCTCCTGCTTCGTCTATGTGGTTATGGTTCACCACGATCCCGTATTTGTAGTAGTTTTTAGGGAATTTCATATGTTCAAAACTTTTGTAGTCGGCTTTGACTTTGGTGCTGTCTACGATCTTGTTGTAAAACTTCGACTTGCTATCATCTACACAGTGGTCAGTTGCTCTGTAGACCTCATAGGGGTAGTCCACCACAAACGGCTGATACCCAAAAGCCTGTTTAAGGGTAAAGATACCTGCAGGTGCTTTACCGTCACCCTCTTTTTTAATGAAGCTGGCATCTTTAGGAATAGTATGCAGTCCTCTCCCCCAGCCCAGACCGTTACGTCCGAGTTTAATGTTGATGGGTTCTCCCACTTTATGCCATGCTTTACCCTCTTTTTCATAGCGTTGCATCGTACCGCCTGGTGCAGACCAGTTTTTAGTAGTTACAACCAACAGCTGTTTGGTATCGGAAATGTTTTGAGCCTGAATAAAAGTAAACAGCAATACAAGTAAAATCTTTCTCATCTTTGGTATAATCTCCTCATGGAATATGGAATCATCTCAATAGCGATACCGCTACTCACGATCTTTTTGGCTATTATAACAAAAGATGTCATTGTCTCTCTCATAGGCGGTATATTTGCCGGTCTTTTGGTTACGAACGGCTACAACCCTTTCCTTGCTTTCACGGCTCTTTTTGACGGCATCATCAACCTTCTTGGTGAAGGATGGATAGCCAAGACGCTGCTCTTTTCTCTTATGATCGGTGCAGTCATACGCCTTTTAAACGACTCTGGCTCAGTGAACCGTTTTGTTACCTGGCTCAGTAACAGGGCAGAAAAAATAGACTCTCCCAAGGGTGCCATGCTTTTGGCCTATGTCATTGGAGTGGTCATCTTCATAGAGTCAAGCATCACTTCACTGGTAGCAGGAACGGTAGCGAAGCCTCTGTGTGACAAAAACGGTGTAAGCAGAGCAAAACTCGCCTACATCTGTGACTCCACTTCTGCCCCAATCTGCTCACTGATTCCTTTAAATGCATGGGGCGCATTACTGCTTGGGCTCATTGTCACTGCCATAGATGGAAATGTTATTCAGGGAGACGGCGTTTCTCTACTGATTGCTTCCATTCCCTACAACTTCTATTCACTCTTTACTTTGGTGATAGTCCTAGGAGTTATATTTTTAAATATTAATATTGGTTCCATGAAGTATGCGTCCTCTCAGCCTTACCGAGCAGAGCATCTGCATCATGAAGGAAAGAGTACACCGTTCCCTATGCTGCTGCCTCTCATTGTGATGGTGGTTGCCGTCCCTTTTGGGCTTTATCTCACAGGCAAAGGTGACATCTTCAAAGGTTCAGGTTCTACCTCTGTCTACTATGCCATCATTATCACCCTGCTCTTTATGTATGTGTACTATGTAAGTACCAAAATGCTCTCTCACAAAGCATACTTCAAAAGTTTTTATGAGGGTCTTGGGGAGATGATCCCCATTATGCTCATTTTGATGTTCGCCATCTTCATCGGTAAGGTCATCGGTGACCTTGGTACAGCCAAATACCTCTCCCACCTGCTTAGCGGGAACATCTCCCCTGTCCTCATGCCTATGCTCATCTTTTTGGTGGCCGGTATCACTGCATTTTCTACAGGTACCAGTTGGGGAACTTTCTCCATCATGATGCCTATAGGGCTTGCATTGGGAGCAAGCATGGGCTTGGATATTCCTCTGGTCATCGGTGCGGTTATCAGCGGAGGCATCTTCGGAGACCATGCCTCCCCTATCTCCGACACTACCATCATCTCCTCCATGGCAGCAGGCTGTGACCATGTGGAGCATGTAAGGACACAGTTGCCTTATGCTTTGATCGGTGGAGTATTGGCTGGGGTTGCGTTTTTAGTGGCTGGGTGGGTGATGGTGTGAAAAAAATTGTAAGATATATATCATTTTTTATAGGTGTAATATTTATTTTAATTTCCCTATTAGCACTTTCACAAAAAATAGCTCTACGAAGTACACTAAAACACAATCAAAAAATTCAAAAAATTTTTGATAAGACTGCTAAATATATCAATTCTTTAGAAAAATTACCAACACATCAAGAATTGCAAAATTGGATTAATGATCAAAATGATACTAGTATTGCTTTTAATTATCTTCAATATGAAATTAGTAATGATAATTTTTCATCTACTACGAAAATACCTAAAAATGAATATCTTCTGTCTTTATGGAGAGGAGAATGGAATGAATATTATTATTCATAGAAAAATAAAAAAAGTACCATTCCATCTGATGAATCAGTATATTATTTAACAGGATATGTCATAGGTGACTTTTTAATTTTCTTTTTGATGGGTTTACTCTTTTTTAAAATTTCATCTAAATTAAAAAGAGAATGAATTAAATTCGTTACTATCAATTTATCTTGTTCCCACGATTCTCGTGGGAACAAATACTTTGATTTCTTCATCATCAATTAAATATTCTAAAAATAATTCATATATGCATTCCCACGCGAAGCATGGGAACGAGAGTGGTGTTGTAAGGGTACAACACCCTACGGCAATATTATGCTAAAATAATCAAAAACAATTAAAGGCAAACACGTGAAACTCCTTCAATACTTCTTCGGTATTGTCATCGCTCAGCTGGCTCTGTTCAGTCTGGTACTGCTTAACGCAGGTACACTCACTACAGAGAGTCTGTTACGCATTGGAGTCCCTGCTCTGTTCATTGCCCTTGTGATTGCCTTTTGGTTCAACTCTATTGCCAAACATCACAGCAAAGATGTTGTCTCTGCCGTAAAAGAGGAGTTCGCCTCTGAGCGGGAGAAGATCAAGATCAATGCAGAACGTGCCAAAATGCGTGTACACAAAGAAGCAGAAAAAAAGATCATTAAAGAGACCTCCCGTGCCCATGCCAAAGCCAACTTTAAAGTGGGTGCGTCATTTGCAGGACTCATCGGTGTGGGTGCACTCTTTGTAATGGCACAGATGGTCACGGCAGGTCTACTTGTGATCTCGGCAAGTGCCGGTGCCATGGGCGGCTACTACCTGCGAAGCAAACGTGACAGATACCGGGAACTTCCGGCCATTGAGGTCAAAGCGATTGAAAACAAGCCCAAAAAGCTGGAGAAGAAAGATGCCTGAAAAAACCCTCTACATCGCCAGACATGCCAAGTCAAGCTGGGATGATATGAGTCTTTCTGACTTTGAACGACCTCTCAACAAACGCGGCAAAAGAGACGCTCCTTTTATGGCAGCACTGCTTAAAGACAAAGGCATCAAACCAGACCTCATCCTCTCAAGCCCTGCCAGACGGGCTAAAACAACAGCAAAATATTACCATGAAGCATTAGGCGGAGAACTGCGTTTTGATGAACGTATCTATGAAGCTTCAGCCATGAGCCTTTTGTATCTTATACAAGAGACATTTGAAAAGGTTGATACACTTATGCTTGTCGGACACAACCCGGGATTAACGGCACTCAATGATACGCTCTCCAACAAATCCATCTACAACATCCCTACTGCGGGAGTGGTCGGCATCATTTTTAAAGAAGAAGCAGCACCGCACAAAGGCAAACAGCTCTTTTTTGAGTATCCTAAAAAATACCAACAGTAATTATGCTAAAATACTAACAAAATACACTATTGGAACTATACACTTATGAAACTCCTCATCTCAGCTTTAGAGCCCTCCTCCAACCTCCACCTAAAAGAGGTACTCAGACATACACATGATGTTGAACTCATGGGTATATTTGACAAGTCACTGGGTGAACCGCTTTATGACATCTCAGAGATGGCTATTATGGGTGTGGTAGATGCCATAAAGAAACTGCGCTGGTTCTTTAAAGTAGCAGATGAAATGGTAGAGCTGGCAAAAGATGCCGACAAAGTACTGCTTATGGACAGTTCAGGTTTTAATTTGCCTTTAGCCAAAAAACTCAAAGCAAAATATCCTCAAAAAGAGATCATCTACTACATTCTGCCACAGATCTGGGCAAGCCGTCCCAAACGTGCAAAGAAGCTGGAGCAGTACTGTGACAGACTGCTTGGCATACTTCCTTTTGAGGTGGCATACTATCCGCAAAGAAAAGCAGAGTATATCGGGCATCCTCTGCTTGACGAGATAGAGGTCACGCATGAGGTTGATGCCGACACCATTGCTTTTATGCCCGGAAGCAGAAAGAGTGAGATCAGCAGACTTCTGCCCATCTTTAAAGAAGTACGCAAGAAGTTCTCTGAAAAAAAAGCCCTGCTCATCATCCCTGCTGGCTTTTCAAACGAAAAGATCACTTCATGGTATGGTGATATCTCCATGTTTGAAATAAGCAGAAATACCCACAGTGCTCTGGCTCAGTCAGAATTTGCTTTCATCTGTTCGGGTACAGCCACCCTCGAAGCTGCCCTTATAGGTACACCTTTTACCCTCAGCTACATCGCAAAAAAAATAGACTTCTTTATAGGTACGAAACTACTGGGCATCAAACAAGTAGGACTTGCCAATATTATATTGACACATTACAACAACACTACCTTGCATAACGAAATACTTCAAGAGCAGGTAACCGTTGACAACTTGCTAAAAGAGTACTACAATACCGACCGAGAGATCTTTGCCAAAAAGGCAGAAGAGTTACGCGCATACCTGGGACATGGAAGTTCTGAAAATGTTGCAAAACTAATAATGGACAAATAAATAATGATATATAAAATTCTCGTTCCCATGCTTTGCGTGGGAATGCATCTTACAAAATTTACATTCCCACGTACAACGTGGGAACGAGAGTGCATGGTAATATGTTAGTACATATATGTTGCAGTGTTGACAGTCACTATTTCCTCCAAAAACTCCAAGCAGAATACCCCCAGGAAAAACTCACAGGGTTTTTCTACGATCCAAATATACACCCCTACTCTGAGTACTATTTGCGTTTACTCGATGTCAAACGAAGCTGCAAGATACTGGGAATTGACCTTATAGAGGGTGAATATGACGTAGAGAACTGGCTTGAAGCGGTACGTGGACTTGAGCATGAACCTGAAAAGGGAGCACGCTGTTCTGTCTGCTTTGACAGACGCTTTGAAGTGAGTGCAAAAAAAGCAGCCGAACTTGGAGAGAAAATATTTACCTCCACCCTGCTCACCTCTCCCAAAAAATCCCTCAAACAGCTGCAGACAGCAGGTGATGCATTGGCCCAGAAATACGGTATAGCTTTTGTAGCCCCCGATTACCGTAAAGCTTCCGGTACACAGGAACAGAACATTTTGGCAAAAGAGGATGCCCTCTACCGTCAGGACTACTGCGGCTGTATGTTCGGACTGAACATACAGCGCGACCAACAGAAAAAACTTGCAGATGAACTCTTTGTCCCCATCTCACAACAGATACAGCCCGAATCCATAGAAGCACGTGTAGAGATGTATGAGAAGCGATGGTCTTTGGAAGAAGAAAACAAACCCTACAAAATCGTTAAACAGCGTTTCTTGAACTGGCGTTTGCAGATGGGTCTGTTGAAGGTTAGAAAAGAAATCACACCTGCACACTTTCTGCCTTACTCTACACTCAAAGGAGAGTATACCAGAGGAAAAATTGAGTGCGCTGTAAATGATCTGCACTATATGAACCGTGATGAAGTAAAATTCATGACACTTGAAACATACAACATCCTCTGTCAAACTCAATACCCAACAGTGACCACACTCATTTTCAACCCACCGGCATTTGAAACAGAAATAGCACTACGCAGCAAATTGTGCATGTCAGCTTACGATCTCTCAGCCATTCTTGTCGTAGAAGAGATACCCTCAAATAAAATAGAGATACTGCTGCAAAGCAGGACTTACAGCGATGTAAAAGAGACACTGATAGAGCTCTGATCATTGCCTGATGATTTTTATCACTTTTTTACCAACACTTAGGTAAAATATACCAAATTTTTACCTAAAGGTTTTCCAGTGCTTTATAATGTTATTGAAATTCAAAAAATATTACCTCACAGATATCCATTTCTGCTTGTAGACAGAATTACTGATCTCAAACAGGGTGAATATATTGAAGGTTTTAAAAATGTCTCTATCTCCGAACCGGTCTTTCAGGGACATTTCCCGGATCATCCTATCTACCCCGGTGTTATGATCATTGAAGGTATGGCACAGGCCGGTGGCGTACTTGCATTCAAAAGTATGGATGATACTTCACAGGAAGAGATAGAGAACAAGGTAGTTTATTTCATGAGTATTGATAAAGCGAAATTCCGTGCTCCTGTAACTCCGGGGGATCAGCTTGTATACAAGATCAATGTGATCAAAAACAAAGGTGCGGTATGGCAGCTTGATGCAAAAGCCTATGTCGATGATAAAATCGTAGCTCAGGCCGAGCTTAAAGCTATGATCGTAGATAAATAAAAGTAGGTTCACTATGTCTTTAATCCATCCCAGCGCCGTCATAGAAGAAGGTGCCGTCCTAGGTAACAATGTTTCTGTCGGTCCTTTTGTATACATCGGTCCAAAAGTAAGGATCGGGGACAACACGACCGTAGCATCCCATGCTGTAATAGAAGGAGATACAACAATCGGTAAGAATAACTGTATCTTCTCTCATGCTGCAGTGGGGACGATCCCTCAGGATCTTAAATATGACGGAGAGCCCGTACAGCTCATTATTGGCGACAATAATACCATCAGAGAGTTTACTCTTCTCAACCCCGGGACAAAAGGCGGTGGTTCTGTGACCAAAATAGGTAACGGAAACCTTTTAATGGGATATGTGCATTTAGGTCATGATGTAATTCTGGGTGATCACTGTATCTTAGCAAACGGTGCAACACTTGCAGGACATGTAGAACTGGGTAACCATGTCGTCATTGGCGGTCTCACACCCATACATCAATTTGTACACATCGGTGACTATGCCATGATAGGCGGGGCAAGTGCTTTGGCACAGGATATTCCACCCTACTGCCTGGCAGAAGGTAACCGTGCAAGTCTGCGCGGTCTGAATCTTACCGGACTGAGAAGAGAGATGGAAAGAGAAGAGATCAATGCACTCAAAGTCGCTTATAGAGAACTTTTTGAACAAGGTAACCCTTTACAGGAAGCAGCCCAAAGACTCTTTGAGACAAGTGACTCCGAGAAAGTAAAAACACTTTGTAAATTTATCAAAACCTCTAAAAGAGGTATCCCTTTTACAAGAAAATAAAAAGATATGAGGATAAAATATGCCAATTAAAGAATGTAGTTTCTGTTCTGCCAATGAGAGTGAAGAGAATCCGCTCATTGCCGGAGAGAGTGCCTATATCTGTTCAAACTGTGTGATCTCTGCCTACAAGATCCTTTTTGGAGAAGAAGAACCCGAAGAGAAAGAGACAGATATGGGGGTACATACGCTCTATACACCTAAAGAGATCAATGCCCTCTTAGATGACTATATTATCGGTCAGGAGAATGCGAAAAAGACACTCTCTGTAGCTGTCTATAACCACTATAAACGTATTTTTAGAGATACTGTTGAAGACAATGATACACAGATTGCAAAATCAAACGTACTTCTCATAGGTCCTACAGGTTCAGGGAAAACACTTCTGGCTCAGACCATTGCCAGATTTTTAAATGTCCCTATTGCTATTGCAGATGCAACGAACCTTACAGAAGCAGGATATGTCGGTGAAGATGTAGAAAACATCCTTACAAAATTGCTGATGGCAGCGGATGGTGATCCTAAACTGGCAGAACAGGGGATCGTATTTATCGATGAAGTAGACAAAATAGCAAGAATGGGGGAAAACCGTTCCATTACCCGTGATGTATCTGGCGAGGGGGTACAGCAGGCACTTCTCAAACTTATTGAGGGCTCTGTTGTAAATATTCCGCCAAAAGGCGGACGTAAGCATCCTAATCAGGATTTCATTCAGATAGACACTTCCAATATTCTTTTTATCTGCGGTGGTGCATTTGACGGACTGAATGACATACTCAAAAGAAGACTAGGTTCAAATACTTTAGGATTTGGTCAGACTAAACGCTCCAAAAAAGAAGAAGAAAATCTCCTTCATCTTGTGGAGTCGGAAGATCTTGTCTCTTTCGGTCTTATACCGGAACTGATCGGACGTCTTCACGTACTGGCAACCCTGGGTGAGATCAGTAAAGAAGATATGGTACGTATTTTGGTAGAGCCTAAAAATGCTTTGGTCAAACAGTATCAGAAACTTTTTGAAATCGACAATGTCAAACTCAGTTTTGAAGAAGAGGCATTGAATCTTATTGCACAAAAAGCTATAGACAGAAAAACTGGAGCAAGAGGACTGCGTTCCATTCTTGAAGATGTACTGCTTGACATCATGTATGAACTTCCCGAACTTGAAGGCTATGAAGTCATCATTACTGAAGATGTAGTAGAAACAGGCTCCAAACCTCTGTATATAAAAAATAAAAAAACTGCGTAAAGACGCCATTATAAAAGGATAAAATAGATGTTTAAAAAATTATTGGGAATGTTTTCCAACGATCTTGCTATTGATCTGGGGACAGCAAATACACTTGTACTTGTTAAAGGTCAGGGAATCAGTATTAATGAACCCTCAGTAGTTGCTATACAATATGACAAGCATGGTCAGCAGCGTATTTTGGCAGTAGGTCAGGAAGCAAAAGATATGGTAGGGAAAACACCAGGGAACATTAAAGCGATCCGTCCTATGAAAGATGGTGTTATCGCTGACTTTGAAGTCACAGAGATGATGATCCGTTATTTTATTGAAAAAGCACATAAAAGAAAAGGGTTCTTCTCTCCCCGTATCATTATCTGCGTACCCTACGGATTGACACAGGTTGAGAGACGTGCTGTAAAAGATTCTGCTGAAAATGCAGGAGCAAGATATGTCTATCTCATTGAAGAACCTATGGCAGCTGCTATTGGTGCCGGTATCCCGGTAAAAGATCCAAACGGTAACCTTGTTGTGGATATTGGCGGGGGAACTACTGAGATAGGTGTGACTTCTCTTGGTGGACTTGTGATCAGTAAATCCATCCGTATCGCAGGAGACCATATTGACCAGGCGATCGTTGACTACATCAAAAAGAACTTCAACCTTCTTATCGGTGATCGTGTGGCAGAAGAACTCAAGATCAAGATCGGTACAGCAGTACCTTTGGAAGAAGAACTTAGTACTGCTGTTCGGGGTAGAGACCAGGTAGAAGGTAGTCTTGCTTCTATCGATATTACTTCTGAACACCTTCGAGCTGCAATGAAAGATTCTCTTGAAGAGATCGCTGATGCGCTCAAAGATGTACTGGAGCAGACACCACCGGAACTTGCAGGCGACATTGTAGAGAACGGTATCGTTCTTACAGGAGGTGGAGCCCTTATCAGAGGTTTGGATAAATACCTCTCGGATGCAGTAAAGCTTCCGGTCTATATTGCTGAAGATCCTCTTCTTGCAGTAGCTAAAGGTACAGGTAAAGCACTTGATGAAATAGATATTCTCCAGCAAATGGCATATGAAGACTAGACTGGTTATTATTGTTATACTGTTATTGGTATTAACAGTACTCCTGACAAGAAATGATGAGCGTATTGCCGATACGCTGCTGGGTATTATCAACCCTATCAAGCAAAACTATAAGAATTTTACACAAAATATAGAAGATAAAAGCCACTCCTATATCTTCCAAAAAGAGTCTATAGAAAAACTGAGCAAAGAGAATCGTATTTTACGTAAACTCCTGCTTGAGCAGACACACTACATCAAACAGATCAAAAATATTTACGAGATACTTCCAAAACTCTCTAAACTTCCTGTACATAATATTTCTATTGCAGAGACGATATCTTATGTAAAACTTAACAGTTTTTCACAAATTATTCTCACTAAACCCAAAGCACTCATGGAAGATAAACTTTACGGACTTATCCAGGGTACTGTGGTAGCTGGTACTGCAAAAGTACATAACAATCAACTCTACGGATATCTCACTTCTGATGATAAATGCCGTTTTTCTGTCTTTATCGGAAAAGAACAGGCACCCGGTATCGCAATGGGAGTAGAGAAAAATGAAATGATCATCAAATTCATTCCCAAATGGCATAAAATTGCTGTAGGAGACAGGGTGGTCACTTCAGGTCTGGATGATATTTTCTTTGCCGGTATTCCTGTAGGAGTAGTGAAAAAAGTAGAGGTACAAAGCTCCTATAAAGTGGCCCATATTAAAACCTATAGTGATATTTTCCATCCTAAAACTTTTTTCCTCATCAATAATGCAAAAGCCACCCTTGCAGAGAACTTTGACAGCAACACCACGCATCTGCCAAAACCTGCTGTTGCACAATGTATTTCTGGATCCATTACAGATATGAATCGTTCCGTTATTTCAGGTAATGATATGAATCAAAGTGGCATCATAGTACCCGAGCACAATCAGACACTGCCTATCATCTCCAGTATCCCAAGCCGAATCGATCAGACGCAAGAAGATACCATAGAACCTGAAGCACCTGTAGAGCAAATCACACCACCTGCACCGGTCAAGAAAGTAAAAAAGAGAAGAATACGTAAAAAACACAAATCCAAGCCTAAAACCAAGTCTAAACCAAGTAGTTTGGATCTCTTCTAAAAAAAGCCCTTAGGAAAGGACTCTCTTAAGGGCTTTTTGAGCCTCTTTAACGTATAATATCGAACTAAAAATCAAGGGTATATCTCCATGCCAAAACGCGAAGACATCAACACTATTTTACTTATCGGTTCAGGCCCGATCGTTATCGGTCAAGCTTGTGAATTTGACTACTCCGGAACACAGGCGGCTAAAACACTTAAAGAGCTAGGCTATAAAGTCATACTGATAAACTCCAATCCTGCAACGATCATGACAGACCCTGAGTTTGCAGACAGAACCTATGTTGAACCTATCACTCCGGAAGTGATCTCCAAGATCATTGAAAAAGAGAATGTAGATGCTATCTTACCCACAATGGGTGGTCAGACTGCACTGAATGTTGCAATGGATATGCATGATGCAGGTATGCTTAAAGAAGTAAAGTTCCTTGGAGCCAACCCGGCAGCCATTAAAAAAGGTGAAGACAGACAAGAATTCAAAGAAGCAATGATCAAGATCGGCATGGATCTTCCCATCTCCCAATATGCCTACAATATGGACGAAGCACTTGATGCTGCCAAAAAGATCGGTTTTCCGCTTATCATCCGTGCTTCATTTACCATGGCAGGCGGCGGTTCAGGTGTTGCATACAATATGGATGAGTACAAAGAGATCGTTAGAGGCGGACTTGAAGCTTCTCCTATCTCCGAGATTCTCATTGAAGAGTCTTTGCTTGGCTGGAAAGAGTATGAGATGGAAGTCATCCGTGACAGAGCAGACAACTGTATCATTGTCTGTTCCATCGAAAACTTTGACCCTATGGGTGTACATACAGGGGACTCCATTACCATCGCTCCTGCTTTGACACTTACTGACAAAGAGTACCAGAACATGAGAGATGCTTCCTTCAAGATCCTGCGTGAAGTAGGTGTCGATACAGGTGGATCAAACGTTCAATTCTCTATTAACCCCGATACCGGTCGTATGATCGTCATCGAAATGAACCCGAGAGTCAGCCGTTCTTCTGCATTGGCGTCCAAAGCAACAGGTTACCCCATTGCAAAAGTAGCTACTCTTCTGGCTGTTGGATTCACCCTTGATGAGATCACTAACGACATTACAGGTACACCTGCATCGTTTGAGCCGGTCATTGACTACATTGTGACAAAGCTCCCTAGATTCACCTTTGAAAAGTTCCCTCTTGCAAACTCTACACTGACTACTGCTATGAAGTCCGTAGGTGAAGCTATGAGTATCGGTCGTACATTCAAAGAGTCTTTCCAAAAAGCACTTTGTTCACTGGAGACCGGACTTACAGGGTTTAACCCTATCCAATGTGACGGTGAAGAGCTTGTAAGAGAGATCCGTCGTCCAAATGAGAGTCGTATGCTTTATGTATTTGAAGGATTAAGACGCGGTATGAGTGTCGATGCGATCTTTGATCTCTGCAAGATCGACAGATGGTTCCTCTATCAACTCGAAGAGTTGGCTTATAGAGAAAAAGAGATGGACATTGCCCTGCTTTCAGATGCTACAAGATTGCGTCAAGTCAAATCTGAAGGTTTCTCTGATCCTATGATCGCTGAAGTTATCAATGCCAAAGAGGGTCTAAACCTTACAGAGAATGATATCTATACTGCAAGAGAAAAACTTGGCATTACACTGGAATACAACGAAGTAGATACCTGTGCAGCAGAGTTCAAAGCACTCACCCCTTACCTCTATTCTACAACCAATATCACCCACTTCGACAAGCTCAGTGAGCAAATGGTACCTAAGCCTACCGAAGGTAAAAAAGTACTTGTTATCGGTGGTGGACCTAACCGTATCGGGCAAGGGATAGAGTTTGACTATTGTTGTGTCCATGCAGCATTTGCTCTTGAAGATATGGGAATTAAGTCTATCATGTACAACTGTAACCCTGAAACAGTCTCTACAGACTACGATACATCTGATATTCTCTACTTTGAACCAATTGACTTTGAGCATGTGAGAAGTGTCATTGAACTTGAAAACCCGGACGGGGTTATCGTACACTTTGGTGGGCAGACACCATTGAAGCTGGCTAAAAATCTTACCGCTATCGGGGCTAAGATCTCAGGAACTACTGCAAAGGTCATCGATCTTGCTGAAGACAGAGAACTCTTCTCTACATTTATCAATGATCTTGGTCTTAAACAACCGGATAACGGTACAGTATTTGCCAAAGAAGAAGCCATCATTGTAGCAAACCGTATTAGCTACCCTGTACTGGTACGTCCTTCATTCGTGCTTGGCGGACGTGGTATGAAAACCGTTTATTCAGATGAGGAACTCAAGCAGTATATGGATGAAGCAGTCTCTGTCTCTCATGATGCACCGGTACTTATCGACAAATTCCTTGACAATGCCATAGAACTGGATGTTGATGCCATCTGTGACGGTAAAGATGTCTACATCGGTTCAGTCATGCAGCACATCGAAGAAGCAGGTATCCACTCCGGTGACTCTGCATGTTCACTACCTCCGGTAAGCATCTCTGCTGAACTTCAGGAAGAAGTCAAAGAGCAGACTGCGAAGATTGCTCTTAATCTCGGTGTTGTGGGCCTTATGAATATTCAGTATGCCATCCATAAAGGTGAGATCTACCTCATTGAAGTCAACCCAAGAGCATCGCGCACTGTCCCGTTCGTCTCCAAAGCAACCGGTGTACCGCTTGCCAAAGTGGCAACGAGGGTTATGATACAGGGTGATCTTAAAGAGGCATTGAAATTCTACGACACCTTTCATGTCGTAAACTTCGACAAAAAGATCATGGAGCCGACACTCAAAAACCATGTAGCTGTCAAAGAAGCAGTCTTCCCATTCAACAAGTTACCGGGTTCTGACCTTATCTTGGGACCTGAAATGAAATCTACAGGTGAAGTCATGGGTATTTCTGAGAACTTCGGTATGAGTTTTGCCAAGTCACAGTTCGCCTCCAAGAACAATATTCCGCTTGAAGGAAAAGTATTCCTTTCACTTACGCAGACAGACAAACCGAATGCAGGTGAAGTCGGTAAAATGTTCACGGATCTCGGTTTTGAGATCGTCGCAACTTCAGGGACACATACTGCACTTCAAGATGCAGGTGTGGTATCTACAAAAGTACTCAAGATCAGCGAGGGTCGTCCGAATATTGACGATATGATAAGAAATGAAGAAATAGCCATCGCCATCAATACTTCAGACAATTCATCAAGTAAAAGTGATGCAAAGACCATCAGACAATCAGTACTTGCAAACCATGTAGCCTATTTCACCACCTTAGCGGCTGCAAAAGCAACTGCTATGGCAATTAAAGAACTTAAAGCTGCAAACGGATGTTTAGCACCTAAAGCATTGCAGGACTATCTTAGTTAGGTGAGCCGTGAAAGCAGTGAGCAGCAAAGAGTTTAAAAATTTGGTTTTTCTGACTCAAACCGATACAACTATCGGTTTTGTTTCACAAAATTCAGACAGACTTACAGCTATTAAACAGCGTCCTCCTCATAAGCATTACATTAAAGCTCTCGACAGCCTTCAAACGCTGAAAACCTTTACCCGTGTACCTTCTTTTCATAAGAACAGAGTCAGACGTTCTGCTAAAACAACCTTTATCATGCCAAACAGTTACTCTTACCGTGTTGTGAAGGACAAACATCATCTTCTGCTCTTAAACCGTCTTAAATGGGCATATACGACCTCTGCAAACCTCAGTAATCAACCTTACAACGAGCACTTTGCCAAAGAGGCAGCAGATGTCATCGTTACACCACTAAAACAGAGCAATCAAGCTTCCAGCATTTACAAACTTGGAAATTACACCATAAAAAGGATACGTTAATGTCAGTGATCTATGAAAATGAAGCAATTAAGATAGAGAGTGAAGAGAGTGAGATCCCCTGGCTGAAGATCTTTACACAGCACCCTTACAGAGAGATGAGTGAGGTACCTGCCGATATCAAATTTGATATTTACTATCTGCTTGATGTCATTGAAAAAGAGATGTTGGCGTATTACAGACCAAAAAAGATCAACATTGCCTCTTTTGGTAATTACCTGCCGCACGTACACTGGCATATTATGGCACGTTTTGAAGAAGACAGTTTTTTTCCTGAACCTATGTGGGGTAAAAAACAAAGAGAAGCAAAACTCAATCTGCCTGATTTTGGCACTTTTTATCAGAATGTTGTCAAAGCAGTTAAAAGCGCATAGAGAACTTACAACCCTGTATCTATTCTTATTAGAGGTTCCCTTTAGCATAACATATGAATTTATGTTACAATAATCATAAGACATTTCTGGATCACAGAAACTGTACTTTAGACTAGATATAATGGAGAAAATAGATGAAGAAGTATATTTATAATGCTGATATTGGAACCTTTACTATTAGACAGTTAGGTCGTTACCTGTACCAACTTTGGATAAATGATGAGATGCTTGGTGAATATGAAAGTGCCCAAAAAGCTGCACAGGATGTTGCTCAATTCAATACTGATTATGTAGAGTGGGACACATTAGAAAACAAAGCAGAAAATGTCCCAAAAAGTCTTTCTGACTGGACATCTATATCGCAAGAAACATAATAAAAATTACTAAACCAGTAGCAATAAAGATTATTTTATGTTAAAGGTATCTTCCCCTTGCTTCTGCGGGCGATCACATCTCTATAGAGCCATTCATCCCGTATCTTTCCTCTTTGCTCTTCTGTGAGTTGCGGCAGAGCATACCTTCGGGCATTTTCAAGCTGATATTCTGCTTCATAGAGTATGAGTGCGGTTGCCACTGAGACATTCAAACTCTGCACCATACCCTGCATAGGGATGATGATCACCTTATCCGCTAGAGCAATAACCTCTTTACTCACACCATCTTTCTCATTTCCCATGACAAGCAAAGTCGGTTTGGTATAGTCAACCTTTCTGAAAGAGACGGCACTTTGTGCCAAATGGGTCACAACTACCTGAAAACCTTCTTTCTGTTTCTGCTTTAAAAAATTGATTTTCTCTTCATTCTCTATGCGAATACGTTCAACCCAACGGTGTGCCCCCTGAGTAATGGTCTTATTGTATGCGAAGGTCATGATTCTCTTTGGTATTGTAGTAAAGGTGCAAAATTCCCACCCCGTCACAGCTTCTTAGAATAGCTGAAAGATTTTGGGAACTGTGAACACTATCAAGCATCACTTGCAGTGTCGGTTGTTTACGCAGCAGTATCTCTTCTATACGTTCTCTTCGTGTCTCTATGATCAGATCCCATCTACTCTAAGCAGTTTTGTTTTCCCGACCATCAGGTCAATACTCATCTTTATACGTTTCCATACAGACTCCTGTCTGTACTCAAGATTATGTTTTTTACAAATATCTTTCACCACAGGCTGCATTTTCTGGTAATAGCTGTGCGGCATATTGGGAAAAAGGTGATGTTCTATCTGGTAGTTGAGGAAACCATGAATAAAATCCAGAAAATCCGTACCCGTATTATAGTTCACCGACCCCATGATCTGTCTAAGGTAAAATTCTCCGGTACTTTTATGCGGTTCATTGAACATATAAATATCTTCTGCTGAGTGGTTTGGTACAATGACTAAAAATGAGTGCAGATTAGCAAAGAACTCCGCCATCAAAATGATAATCAATGCATTGATTGAAGCTTGTGCACCAAATGGTAAAAAGAGCATTGGGAATACAATAAATTTAATTACAATATAGGGAAGGTAGTACTCCATCCATAGCTCCAACCCATTTTTGGTACGGGGATCAAGTTGATAGTCAGTCACTTCCAGCTTTTGCTGATCCCTATTTTTTTTATTTTCAAGAATCCTCAGTGTATTGGGTGCATAATAGAGGAATTTCCACATCCCTGCAAATCCATAAATGATAATATAGCGAAGCCACATCGGTACTTTGGACTGAATAAGCCATTGAAGATTTTTCTCTACATTGTCCGGATCTTCTGTCTCTCCCAAATGATAATGGTGCATAATATTGTGTTCATACTCCCAGGCCTGCGGTTTGATCCAGTCCAGCCAGTCAACATAACGTCTTGCACCTTTGGCAAAATACTTTTTGGTATAACGCTCCGGGATATTGGGTACTTTGTCGTAGGCACCATGTAAAATGGGATGTGTCACATCTGCCCATCTGGCAACATTTCCTGTACTTATCAACAATGCCGCAATGATCGCCAATGGCCAAAACACCAATGCAGTTAATCCTCCACCCAATCCCATAATGCTTAAAAATAAAATAAGCCCGTATCCGGAGAAAGTAAACATCCTTCCCCATTTTTCAAGTTTCAAAAGGTGCTGAAAATCCTTTTCACAAACAGCACCCATCGTCTCTTTTATGGCGTTAATATCTTTTTCCAGCTGTGCTTTGTCTACATCCTCATAGCGTGCATATTGATGTTCTTTGTCTGCTATTGGCAGTGCTTCAACCTCTTGTGGCTGCTTCCCCATAGTCTACCCTTTTACTTATAATGGTTATAATTATATACTAAGTTAATTAATTTGAGTTTCTTGGTCTAAATTCGGGTATAATTGCAAAAATCTATGATAAAGGAAGTCAAATGTGCGACTTCAATACCCTCACGGAAGAAGAGAAAAAACTTCATCATGAAAAACTCCTTCAGTGTGCCAATAATTTTGGCGGAATAAACTTCTTTTTGCAGCTTCTTGAAGCCATTAGAGAGACAAAACCTCATCCTCTTGTCTCTGCAAACCGAGAATTCAATATAGAACTCGGTACGGTCAAATGGAACAAAGTAATTTTCAACGATAAACTCCAGCTTTTGCTTAAAGCCCGTGTCAACGAAAGCAAGCAGGATAACCTTCTTCCTGAAAAAGAGGCAAAGAACTATAAAAAAATTCTCAATGTTGTGCGTACACTCAAACCCGTTGTATTTCATGTCAAACCCACTGTTAAAGAGGATGGACCGGGATTCTTCTTTCAGCCCTTTGACGTAATAGATGAAAATACAACAAAACTCAACCCTGTATTTGATGCACTTTTCTTCTGTTCGGTAGCCACCGTTAAAAAAGTCTTGAACTACGCACCAAAGACATAATATGGCAAGCGGACAGAAAAGAGCAGATATCAGATATGGACGGGATGTTGCTGTCGTACTCAAAGAGGATCAGGCTACAGGCAGACTGACTTACGGTAAAGTACAAAAGATCCTCACCAACTCCCCTACCCACCCTCACGGTATAAAAGTGCGTCTAAATACCGGTGAAGTAGGTCGTGTCAAAGAGATACTGTGATCCTCTATATAGACGGTGATGCTTTTCCCAATCTTCTTAAACCTATTGTACTCAGAAGCATAGAGCGTCTGGGCATACCTACGAAAGTCATCGCCAATAAAAAGATAAATATCGGTAACTCAAAACATATTGAGTATATTGTTGTTGCACAAGGTGCAGATGAGGCAGATCATCATATTGTTGAACTCTGTAAAGAAAATGATCTGGTCATCACTGCAGACATACCTTTGGCAGACAGGATCATCTCCAAAAATGCCCATGCCATAGACCACAGAGGTGAACTCTACAGC
Organism: Sulfurovum sp.; assembly: GCA_026990595.1. GTDB lineage: Bacteria > Campylobacterota > Campylobacteria > Campylobacterales > Sulfurovaceae > Sulfurovum. The sequence goes on along the minus strand of JALXCZ010000011.1, from coordinate 143,983 downwards.
ATAGAGAACATTAAACAGTATCTTGCTATGCGTAACTTAATGGAGAGTATTAGAGAAAGCGGAGAAATAACCGGAGGGCCAAAGCCGTTCGGACAGAAAGATGCCCATGCCTTTGCCAATCAGTTCAATGCGTTTTTAGCCAAATATTGAACGGAGATTATATATTTTTTTCATATTTTTTACTGCCGGTAACACAACTATGCTATAATCACTCCCAATGAAACAGATAATCTCAGCTAAATACAGACGTTTTGTACTCTATGTAGAGATCTTTATGGTGATCCTGCTGCTTCCGGTACTCTACAATTTTGTTCCTGTCAATCAAGGGGTCACTACCTTCTATATCCCCTCATCCGATGTGGAGGAAGTGACTCAGACCCTGGAGAAGAACGGCTATACCGTTACCTGGATAGACAAAATGATGCTGCAGCTTATACGCACACCCAAAGAGGGGTGGTACACGGTTGATCCCAAGGAGTCCGGCAGACTTTTCTTTTTTGAGTATCTTCATAGAAAAAGAGCTCAGACCATGGATATTGTCATCTATGCCGGTGAGACGTCAAAGGAACTTACCACACGTCTAGCAAAAGATATGAAACTCAACAGAGAAAAGCTTTACCGGTTTTACCAGAAGCATACACGCTTCGAGGAAGCAGATATCTTTGCCAAACGCTATGAAATAGCCAGAAAAGCAGATGAGAATACGACGATCTCTTATCTTTTTGATCTTTCCACTAAAGTAATCAATGGCTTCGAGAAAAAATATTTTCATAAAAAACCCGATACTTCGGAATTAAAAGTATTGCTCACCATTGCTTCTATCATCCAAAAAGAGAGCAACTCCAAAAAAGAGATGCCCTCTATTGCTTCAGTAATCTACAATCGTCTCAACAAAGGGATGAAACTGCAAATGGACAGTACTCTGAACTATGGGGAGCATTCTCATACGGTTATCACTCCCGAACGTATCAAAAGTGATACAAGCTACTACAATACTTACAAACACAAAGGACTGCCTCCCTACCCTTTGGGAACCGTCACAGAAGATGCACTTTATGCTGCAATACACCCGAAAAAAAGTAACTATCTCTTTTTCATGCTGAACCAAAACGGAGAACATGATTTTACAGCAAGTTATGAAGAACATCTCAAAAATATCAAAGCATTTAAAACATCACGAAAGAAGAAAAGCAAATCAAAGAAAAAAGAGACTGTAAAAGTCAACACTTCCAAATCAAAAGGGAAACATGCGAAAGAAACAAATCTTACTTCTGTCTCTTACATACCGGCAAAATATTAAGAGGGAAGTGCTAACCCAGCTTTATAAAATGCAGAAACCTCTGCAAAAGTGAGTACTTTTGTGGTTCTTTTTTTGCCATACTGCTACCCTCCTTCTGTATCTCCAATGCCTCAAGATGCTTCTGCAAAACATCTTTGGCACTTTTAATATTTACCGGTTCAAAATGCTCTGTTTTAAATTTATTCGGCATCCAGCACCTTCTCTATCTCATGCATTGCATCTTCATTCTTTAGTCTGAATTTGATCTCAATACGTCTTGAAGCATCCTTGTCTTCTATGCCATTTACTTTGATAGCATCCAGATAGGCACGACCTGAAGCAACCAGTAGGGGTTTCAGATTATACTCTTTTGCAAAATCCAGCGTAAGCAGGTAGTTCATCACGGCAAATGCACGTTTTTGCGAAAGATCCAGATTATACAGGTAGCCACCATCACTGTCTGTATGTCCTTCTATAATGATCTTGTCCAGATGCGGTTTTATCTTGGGGTTGCTGACCAGTGTACCTACATACTCTTCAAATGCTTTCTTAAGCTCTTTTTTCGCTCCCTCTTTGAGTGTTGCACTTCCCTTATCAAACAGTATATTCGATGCAAGCCTGAGCGAACCACTGTTCTTGTCTATATTGATCTTGTTTCCCAACGCATCCTTGAGCGCAGCAATGACCTTGAGTTTGATACCTGTAAGTGACTTGATCTTGGCCTTTTGTTTTTGAAGGTTCTCTACCAGCTTGTCATACTTTGTCGCCTTCTCATCAAGAGCATTCAGCAGTTCAAGAAGTTTCTTGTCTTTGTTCTCTACTGTTCTGTTCGCTTCAGTCAGCTGATCTGAAAGTACGATCACTTTTCCTTTGTATGCTTTAAGCATTTTATTACGCTCTGCCAAAGAGAGCTCTGTTTTCTTCAGTGTTTGGTTTGTATCATTCAGAAGATTCTGTACAATCACTATCTTTTTGCTGAGGAGGTCTTTTTGGGTATTTGTCTTAAGAAGCATTTGGTTAAGTTTTTTGATCTCATCTTCTCTTAGTTTAAGCGTATGCAAATCCTCTTTAATATGCTTGTCTTTTTTTGCTATGAGTTTTTTATTGGTATGGATCACTTTTTTACTCTTAACCAAAGAAGCATTCAGGTCATCCAATTTGGATTCTTTGGTTTTAAGTGTCTGGGAGATCAACGCCAGCCGGTCTTCTTTTTCATGCAAATGACTTTTAAGGATGATAGACTTGGAGACGATCGCTCCTATGAGCAGAATAAAAACAAAAAGCAGCCCTGCCATCAAGTCTGCATACGATATCCAGAAGTTACTGCCCTCATCGGTACTTTTTTTTCTGAACATAGGGTTACTTCTTATCCTCTTTGAGTGTTGCCAGATTGCTGAGTATCATCTGGTTCTGCTCGGCAATGATACGTGAAAAAGAACCCAGCTTCTCTACGATCTGTCCTACTTCAGAGTCTATCTTGTCAAAGGTATGATCGACTGTTCCATCAAAGCGTTCCATGGATCTCTGTAAGCTTTTGGCATTGGCATTGAACCCTTCTATGTTCTCTTTTATGGTAGAGACAGCATTGATACTCTCCTGTCTGTCATGTATCTTGTCCAAGGTTACCCTTAACTCATGGGAAGCATCCTGCATCTGCTTTGTGAGTACTGTAAAGCTTTTACTTGTCTCATTCATGATCGCTGTAAAGTTTTTGAGGTACTGCTCATTGAGTTCACGTATAAAATCCATATTGAACGTCTCTTTTAGTGTCTGGACGATCTCCTGATCTTTAAGTTCACTCTGCATATGCTCATGTTTGATGAGTTCGGACTTCTTCCATACACGTGATTCATAAAGTTTCTCCAGATCGTAGAGATTCTTGTCTACCTTTGTGCTTCCTCTTTTTTCAAAATAGGTCCAGATCAGAGAGAGCATGATCCCGTAGATCGAAGCATAGAATGCCGTTCCTACACCTGCAAGCAGTACCGATATCTCCTGATCGAGTGCACCAAGGTCCTTGGCTGTAAAGTCAGGCATAGAAATGGCAATAGCAATGAATGTTCCCAAAATACCGAGCATAGGGAATACAGAAGGTGCTACACGGGCAAAATTATCATTGCGTATATCTTTGTAATACTCAGCCATAAAATCTTTGACATGCAGTGTAGACTTTGTCCTGCCCATGATAGTCAGTGCATTGTCTCTGAGTTCACTCTGCAGACTTGCTTCCATAGCTGCAAAGGAACCTCTCATATGACAGGCTGCGTAGTTGGCATTGTGTCTTACAAAGAAAAGAAATACAACAAAGATGAATGCAATGATCAGCAGTGTATGCAACTCAACTTTCAGAGGGAGCAGCCCCAAATATCCAAGCACAAGTCCTACGAGAAAAAGTAAAGGAAGCAGTACAATGACAAAGGAGTGTGAAAAACATGATTTTGAGCTTTGGTTATCGAGTTGTAACATAGAAGCATCCTCATAGGTATATTTTTGCGATTGTATAGATTATAGCAAAAGTGTATAAACCAACAATTAATTTCCTAAAACCAAAACGTCCCCAAAGGTACTATTTGTTTAGGACGCATGCAGAGCAAAGCCCTGCATACTACGCTAACACTGAGTTCTCTTCAGCAGAGTGCTCATGCGACTGATCGCATTATTCATTTAAGACCAACATGTCCCCAAATGGTACCATTTGTTTAGGACGCATACGGAGCAAAGCCCTGCATACTACGCTAACACTGAGTTCTCTTCAGCAGAGTGCTCATGCGATTGATCGCATTATTCATTTAAGACCATCACTTCACCAAACGGTACTTCTTTAGCTTCAGGTATGACCCACATCACATCATAGCTTGGCTCAAATTCAGGGAAGGTACCCATGCCGTCGGTAAAGTAAAGCAGAAGTGTCGGATAGTTTATCTGTTGGTCTATGTAGGCAAAAACAGCGCTAAAGTCCGTTCCTCCTCTTCCGCTTACATCATACTCCAATGACTCGCCGGGTAAAAAAACTTTATGCGACTGTACCTTGGCATCAGCCATAATAAGGTCTATTTCATAATTGGGATAACGCTGCATAATGGAGCCTACCTCTCCCAAGAAAGTACCCAAAAGTGTTTCATCCACCGAACCTGAAGTATCTACCGCAATGACGATACGCAAAAGATCGGAGTTCAGTGACGGCAGGTATATACCGCGATAGAGGTACTTCATATTCGGAGGTATGAAGGAGTAGGTACTTTTGGCATACGAAGCGATATACCCGTACAAAAGCTCACGCCAGTCTACTTTGTGGGAAAAATATTCAGGTACAACGAAATTCAGGTCTTTAGGCAATGTACCTTGCCGGTTAAGCTTTTGGAATATCTGTTCAAAATGCTCTTTAAGCTCTTCCTGTAATGCATGTATCTCTTCCAAAGGTTCTTCCTCTTTGGCATGCTGCAGTTCATTTCTGTTGGCATTTTCAGAGTTTGAACCATCACTTTTGGCACCCTGTCTTGGTCTGTCACCTTTTTCATTCCAGTCTCTGGGTGCTTCCACTCCTTCTTGTGAGACTCTGTCATTATTTGACTTTCCCTGTTCATCATGCGCCTGCTCTTGGAGTGATTCATCACTGCTTAGCTCTTCATTTATAATGTCAGAACGTAATATCTCATACACCTCTTCGGCATACATCCCTTCAAAACGCTGCTGAAAGTTGGCACGGTCAGGCAGCCCAAATCCGTTCTTTAGCAGCATGGCATTGATGGTGTAATCCGTTGCCAACTGCCAAAGCCACTCGTACCGCTCTCCTATACGTCTCTGATGTTTCAAAACCGTATGCATCGCTCCGTTTGCAAGGGCAAACTCCACCTCTTCCACAGAAGCATTGTCAAAGTAGGCATCGTTGTACTGCAGGTGCACACCGTCAGAGAGAAATGACTCTATATTGTCACTCGGATGCAACTTCAACGCAGCCGCGACCGTTCCAAAATAGGGATGTTCCAACATCAGTCTGGCTTTGGCTTTTTCTATCTTTTCCAGGTGTGTCATGGGTTGATTATATCAAAGTTTATTCGGGTTTATGCTATCCCCAGGTTACGCATGAAGTTCCCGGCAATGATACTGCTTCGTTCTTTGAACTGCTCAGCTATCTGTGGTGCATAGACTTCATCAAGTGTGGCATAAAAGAGTGTGAGCCACTGTGCAAAGGTCTCACGCTTCAACTCCCCCAAATACATATGCGGAGCAAAAGGATTCCCCCTGTAGGAGGTGTCTCCCAGAGCGATAGAAGCCCAAAAGTCTATGAGCAGCTTCAAGTGCGGTCTCCAGTGCTCGTTGTTCATATCATCACCCAACTTGGCGACGAAAAAAGGTCCTACAATGTCATCTTTCATGACCCTTGTATAAAAGTTCATAACCATGGTTTCTATGTTCTCTCTGGTGATCGTGTTTGCAGACATATTTTAATTCCTTATTGGTTTTGGTAGGTTATAGCAGAAGTATCTTAAAGGTTTAGTGGGCAGTCGTTAAAGGGCACTTCTAAAGTATATTCCTCAGAACGATTGCATAATGCATTACAAAAAGATTTAAGAGCAATATCAGCATAGAGGAACCTCTGGAGAGGATTTGTTCTGTACGTGTACGCTGTTTGCCATTGGTTCGGTAGGCAATGATAAAATGTACAACTGTAGCAATGGTCAAGATGATGACAAGCGTCAGCTTCATATTAAGCGCATGGGAGATAGGGGTTCCGTTGTCGTTGAAAAGCAGAGGGAAAAGACTGTACTTCATACCAAGAACAGCTCCGCTGGAAAGCAGTGAAATAAGGGCAACTACTTCAAACCAGCCAAAGATCGGTCCAACATGAGGGTAAACCTCCTGTTGTGCCTTTTTGTCTCTCAAAGAGACACCGAGAATAAACATAAAGACCGACCCGCCTATCCAGGAGATCGCCATAATGAGGTGAATATGGAATGCCCACTCTGTAACTACATCAAACATACTAACTGTCCAACTTCAAGACAGCCATGAATGCCTCTTGCGGTACTTGCACCTTACCGATGGACTTCATACGTTTTTTACCCGCTTTTTGCTTCTCTAAAAGCTTTCTTTTCCGGGTAATGTCTCCACCGTAACACTTTGCAGTTACGTTCTTGCCCATGGACTTCACGTTGGTACGGGCAATGATATCATTGCCGATACTCGCCTGAATGGCAACTTCAAACAGCTGTCTTGGGATGAGCTCTTTAAGCTGTGCTACAAAAGCAAGCCCGCGTGAACGTGCTTTGTCACGTGGTACGATAATAGAGAGTGAATCGACGATATCACCCGCCACACGAATGTCAAGTTTGACCAGATCACCCTCTCTAAACCCTATAGGCTCATAGTCAAAACTTGCATATCCTTTGGTGGTAGACTTCAATTTGTCGTAAAAGTCCATGACTATCTCATTCATGGGAATATCATATTCCAAAAGGACACGTGTTTCGTTCAGGTAATCCATCTTGATCTGAATACCACGGCGGTCATTGAGCAGTTTAATGAGGTTCCCCAAGTACTCTTGAGGTGTTAAAATAGTCGCTTTCACATAAGGTTCAAAGATCTTGGCGATCTTTTGCGGTTCAGGCAGTTCAGAAGGGTTTTGTATCTCTATCTCTTCCCCATTGGTCTGCTCTACCCTGTAGACAACCGTAGGTGCAGTAGCGATGAGCTCCAAGTTAAACTCACGTTCCAAACGCTCTTTGATGACCTCCATATGCAGCATCCCAAGGAAACCTGTCCTGAACCCCGAACCCAGCGCCATAGAACTCTCCGGTTCAAAGCTGAGTGAGGAGTCATTGAGTTTGAGTCTGTTCAGTGCATCACGCAAATCTTCAAAACGGTCTGTCTCTATGGGGTAGATACCCGCAAAGACAAACGGTTTGGCAGGCTCAAATCCGCCGATGATCTCTGCTGTAGGGTTTTTGGCATCGGTGATCGTGTCCCCCACCTGCAAGCCCTCAACCGTTTTTAGTCCGGTGACGACAATGCCCACTTCACCTGTACGTATCTCATCGGTTTTGATGGGTGCAATGGGATTTGGGTACATTAGATCCAATACCTGATGCTCCTCTTTGGTTCCCATGATCTTGATGGTCTGTCGCTTTTTGATGCTTCCTTCAAAGACACGTACCAGAGCCAAAGCACCTAAATAGTTGTCAAACCAACTATCATAAATAAGGGCTTTAGCCGGAGCATTTTCATCCCCTTGCGGTGCAGGCACACGCTCAATGATGGCATCAATAAGTTCTGCTACCCCAACACCAGTTTTGGCAGAGACAAGATTGTGCTCTGTTGCATCGATGCCGATGGCTTCTTCAAGCTCGGTTAGAACACGGTCAGGATCGGCAGCAGGCAAGTCTATTTTGTTCACGACAGGAAGCAATTCAAGATCATTCTCAATGGCAATATAGACATTGGCAATGGTCTGAGCTTCTACGCCCTGTGCCGCATCAACAATGAGCAGTGCACCTTCGCACGAAGCCAGTGAGCGGCTCACTTCATAAGAGAAATCCACGTGACCCGGAGTGTCTATAAGGTTAAGGATGTAATGTTCACCGTCTTTAACATAGTCCAAACGTACAGACTGGGCTTTAATGGTAATACCACGTTCCCTCTCAATGTCCATCGTGTCCATCACCTGGGCAGACATCTGTCGGTCACTCACCGCCCCACACTCCTGTATGATACGATCTGCGAGCGTAGACTTTCCATGGTCAATGTGTGCGATGATGGAGAAGTTACGTATATTTTTCTGTGGTACTGTTTTAACCAAGATTTATCCTCTTTTTGACAACTGTATAAGCATAATAGACTGCTGTGTTACTGTCATTTTAATTCTGATCTGTCAGGATCAATTGCCCATTTCAAAGAGTGAGTTGACACTCTCATTGTTATGGACTCTTCGGATCACTTCTCCAAGCATAGAGGCGGTAGAGAGCATTTTGATCTTTTTGGACTGCTTCTTCATAGGGATAGTGTTTGCTACGACTAATTCATCCAATTCACCCTCTTCAATGCGTTCATAGGCTGGACCTGAAAGAACCGGGTGTGTACAACATGCCATGACCGAATTTGCTCCAAGTTTTTTCAGTGCTGCAGCACCTTTGACCATGGTACCTGCCGTATCGACCATATCATCAATAAGAATAATATCTTTCCCTTCCACATCGCCAATAACATTCATTACTTCCGCTACATTTGCCTTTTCACGACGTTTATCGACAATGACCATATCAAGCCCCAGTTTGTTTGCAAAATATCTGGCTCTTGCCACTCCGCCAATGTCAGGAGAAGCGATCACAGGGTTTTTAAAATTCTTGGCTTTAATATAGTCCATGAATAAAATAGCACCATAAAGGTTATCGACAGGGATGTCGAAGAAACCCTGGATCTGTGAAGCATGAAGGTCAACCGTAACCATACGTGTGATCCCTGATGTTTCCATAAGATTGGCAACGAGTTTGGCAGTAATAGGCACTCTCGGTGCTGCTTTTCTGTCCTGTCTGGCATAGCCGTAGTAAGGCACGACTGCCGTAATTGACTTGGCAGAAGAACGTTTCAAAGCATCTGTCATGATGAGCAGTTCCATCAGGTTCGCATTTGCAGGTGCAGAGGTAGGCTGGATGATAAAAACATCTTTACCACGTACAGACTCAGCGATCTGTACAGAGATCTCACCATCTGAAAAACGGTTGATCGTAGCTTGAGAGAGTGGCATTTCAAGGTAAGTCGCTATCTCTTGCGCAAGTTCAGGGTTGGAAGTTCCGGAAAAAAGCATATATCCGCTCATTGGTTGTACCTTTACGTATATTTTGTTACGCATATTCTACACAAATGTTGATAAAAAGGGGATTTAAAGCTCCGTGGTATTACACTAAGACAAATATTTTATGATACTATGGATTTAAATGATACGCAAAGCTTTTAAAAAAAAATCATCCCAAAAAAGCAAAATAGATACTTTTTTAGAAAAATATCATCTGCCAAAAGGCTATCTGAGTGTGAACAGACGTATGATAACCAGAGGGGTACTTATAGGACTTTTTTGGGGCTTTATCCCTATGCCTATGCAGATGCTTGCTGTCATGGCAACCACCCCTTTTATACGCTTTAATGTACCCATTGCCATCTCAATGGTCTGGTTAAGCAACCCCGTTACTATGCCGCCTATGTATTACATGGAGTACCTTACAGGCAATTTCATTTTAGGTCGCGAAGGGATAAGCAACATAGAACTTACACTTGACTGGTTCACCTCACACATGGGTGACATCTTTGTTCCCTTGTATGTAGGTACAGCTTTTTACTCTATCGTCGTCTCAACACTGATCTATTTTGTACTCAACTGGCTATGGATAAAATCAGTCAAAAGTGAAAAACACCAGCGTGAAAAAGAGCGACGGGAGAGAAGAGAAAAAGAAAACTGACAAATAAAACTTTCTTCTTTTATTCTACCATCTCACTTGCAGAAACGATATCAATAAGGAAACCGCCTTTTTTAATGTAGCCGAAATTCTCCAACACACTTTTTTTACGCTTCACATCAATAAAGAATATCCCGGGTGTCAATTTGGTTTGAAATGCCTTTGGTAATTTGCCATTCACATCAACAACCACGGTGACCATCTCTTTAAGGTTTTTTTGTATCTGTGGATCTCGCAGTGTCTCATGCACCATCATTTCACACCAGTGACAGCCATCTTTTACTACCACCAAAAGTACTAATTTTTTCTTTTGGGCTTTTGCTTTTTCATATGCTTTGCTCAGATCAGTCTGTGCATCAAGCAGCCATGCTGCATCTTCTGCTGTGATCGCCAACAGATTACCGACTATCAAGATAAACATGAGTATTGTTTTCATACTTATTCTCCTTTCAAAGAATTTATAAGTATATTATATCATGTTTTATTTTTACAGGTTATATATAAGTATTCACATGGCAAAACGAGATAGTATGATTTAACAGATCACTCCACCGCCAAGCAGTCTGTCTTTGTCGTAGAAAGCAGCGATCTGACCATGTGCCAGTCCAAATACAGGTTCATCCAGTGTCACTTTGGCTCTCTCACCCTCTATGACTACATGACACGGTACCGCGTGGGTTCGGTAACGGACTTTAACATCACATCTAAACACATGCAAGTCATCAAAAAGGTTGATCTCTTTGACTTCAAAGGCATTCTCTTCGAGTTTTTCTTTCGTACCGACTACAATCTGGTTCTGCTCAGGTTTAATGGCAAGTACAAAATGCGGATCATGCGCACCGTTGACAAAGAATCCCCTGCGTTTTCCTATGGTGTAGTGCATATAGCCTTTATGTGTACCTACTACATTGCCATCTATATCTATTGTTTCTCCCGGAATATCTATATCCATATGACGTGCCAGTACTTCATCATAACTGTTCTCTACAAAACAGATCTCTGAGCTTTCTTTTTGTGTGGCAAAGTCTTGAAGCACTTCAATATTCGCAGCATATGCTTTGACATCTTCTTTGATCCAGCTTCCCAAAGGGAACAGTAATCTGGGCAGTACCTCTTTACGCACTTCACACAGGAAATAACTTTGATCCTTGCTTGGATCCTCTGCTGCATAGATATACTCACCGTCGCAGTTAAGGTAGTGCCCTGTAGCCACTTTTTCAATCCCTAAAGAATCTGCAAATTCTATCATCTTCCCAAACTTGATGGTACGGTTACAGATGACACAGGGGTTAGGGGTAAGCCCCTCTTTGTAACTCTCTACAAAATATCGGTAGACCTGTTCGTCAAATGATTTGGAAAGATCATGAAAATGTACTTTTATACCCAAGTAGTCTCCTACCCTTTGTGCTTTTGTAAAATTTTCTTCATGATAGCCGGGCTTATGATGGAGTTTCATATAGACACCTTCAACCTCATATCCCTCTTTCTGAAGCAGGATAGCTGTTACCGTAGAGTCAACACCACCACTCATTCCTACTAAGACTTTACCTCTGTTTTTCATTTTTATTCACTTTTATAATTTGTATAGCGATCTCATCATCCACTTTTACAAGCTTTCCCTCTGCTTGTTTTCTACCCTCTGTAAAAAGCGTAACATCTTCCAAATTCAGTTGGGCAATATCTATTTTATGCCCTACTTCAAGCTTTCTGCTTTGAAGCATTCCGAAAGAACATTTTAAAATTTCATATTTTTTACTATGATTCGATATATCCGTCTTTTCTACTATATTTGTTATTTTTATTTTAAAACTGTTCTGTGCCTCGTTTATCTCTGCATTTGCACAGACACACTCTTCTAGTAAAAGTATCAACTCCAGTCCGTCAAGTCCTAAAAGAAGTATATCACCCTGTGTAAGTTTTTTAAAACTGCTCTTCTTTACTTTGACCAAAGGAAGTGCCAGCTCATATTCAGGGTAGAGCTTATGCTTTTGCATGACTTTGGCTAAGTGAACTGCCTGTGTTTCACCCTTCATTGACATCTCCTATAAAACGCTCCAAAAGGTACTCTTTACTCGCAGGAACCAGATCGTCAGGTACCTCCTGCCCTACAGAGAAGTAGCTCATAGGAAGTTTATAGAGTAACATAAAATTCAGCAGTGTACCAAAATGTTTTGTCTCATCAAACTTGCTGATGATGACAGAATCCAAATTAAGAAATGAGAAATTCTTGTAAATATCTTCCATATCTTCATACTTAACCGTAGCGGAGAGCACCAGGTCAACCTCTATTTTTCTTTCTGACTCGGTATTGACGAATTCTACGGTACGGATGAACTTCTGTGTATCATACGGAGACATTCCTGCAGTATCTATAAGTACCACATCATACTCTGCCAACACTTCAAGCTTCTCTTTGAATCCTTCTACCGAAGAGATGGAGAGATGCTCTATCTGCATAATGTCTGCATAGTGTTCAAGCTGTTCTATGGCACCTACTTTGTAACTGTCAAGGTTAAGCAGAGCTACTTTGTAAGGTCTGTCCAGCAAGTAGGCATAACGTGCTGCAAGTTTGGCAATAGTTGTCGTTTTCCCTACCCCTGTAGGACCTACAAGCATCATTACTTTGGGTGTAGAGAGGTCTTCAGTTTTGACTTTGAGTGCCTCGTCTATCTCTTCAAGCAGGTAAGAGACCAGAAGTGATTTTTCTTCTACAACTTCCGTACCTATAAGTGTATGGAACATTTCATCAAGCCACCGGGCGGAAATACCTTTTTTCATGAAGAGTGCTTTGACTTCAGAGATCACGCTGTCTTCTTTTTGTATCTCCTCATACATTCCCTCTTTCATCACTTCAAGCTGGGCTTTGAGTTCACTTACTTCTGAAAGCAGGACTTCTTCCTCTCCCACGATCGGCTCATCACCAAATGATCTTTGCATAAAAAGTGCTTGAGGTACGGCTATGATCACTTCACAACGCAGTGCTCCGTCATCATACTTCACCTGTTTTGCAGAGACAATGGAAAGATCGGACGTACCATATTTTTCCACTGCCTGTTCATAGGCACTTTTAGGGTCTGAAGCTACAAATGTTTCATTTATCATTATAAACGACCTTTCATATGTGAGAGCGGGATAAGCACTGAACTTCTCTTCATCCATCCCGGATGCGGAAGTGTCAGGGTTTTGGTATCCATCTTCACATTCTCATAAAATATTATATCTATATCTAGCGTACGCGGTGCATCCTGAAAGGAACGCTTACGTCCAAACAGTCTCTCGACACGTAACACATAACGCAATAATGCCTGCGGTGTCAACCTGGTTTCAACCAACAACAGTGAGTTGAAAAAATCATCCTGCCGGGTATAGCCAAACGGCGGGTTCTTTAACAGTGGTGCTGTCTCCACGACATGCACAAACGGTGAACGTTTCAAATACCAAAAAAGGTGTTCAAAACGGCGTATGACATCGCCTATGTTTCCACCTATGCCAAGAAGTGCACGGTTGCCGCCTTTGCTTTTGGTATTATAGGGAAAATGCGGGGTAGAAATCAATGTATGGTTTTTATTGAGTTTTTTTCTTTTTACCATGTCCATCTTTTGGTGTTGTAAGGGTACAGCAACCCTACAATACCTTTACCTTTCCGTCTACCATAGCTACCATATCTTCTATGCGTATACCAAATTCATTGGGTATGTAGATGCCTGGCTCTATGGTATAGACCATCCCGTCTTCTATGATGGTGTCTGACTTTTTAGAGATGTAAGGCATCTCGTGAATATCAAGCCCTACCCCATGTCCTGTGGAGTGTACATAATACTCTCCAAACCCCGCTTTTTCTATGATGTCACGTGTGAGCGCATCTACCTTTTTGGCTTTCATGCCCGAACGTGCTTTGGCTATGGCGTTGTCATGGGCTTTGAGTACGGTATCGTAGGCTTTTTGTATCTTCTTTTGCGAGAAGTGTTGTCTGGTCTTGAACTTAAAGCCCTCTTGTGCAAACACCGTACGTGTTCTGTCTGAGCAGTAGCGTTTGTACTTCAGCCCTGCATCAACAAGCAAAAGGTCACCTTTTTTCAGTTTTGTTTTTGTCGGTGTTGCATGCGGTTTCGCCGCATTGGCATTCACAGCTACAATAGGCTCAAAACTCAGATCGAATTTTCCAAAATCACCCAGAACCGTTCTGGCTCTGTGTGTTAAAGTAAACTCATCTTCACCAAAGCCGTTCCTGCTGAACTCTTTTGCCAATGTTTTAAAGGCTTTTGCACCAAGTTTGGCTGCCTTGGCAATGATCTTCAACTCTGCATCTGACTTGATAATGCGCTTTTTATGAGAAAAGTCCGGCTTAGCTTTAAAAGTCACTTTTGTCTGAGAGCTTATTTTCTCAAATCCCGCTACACTCCACTCTTTAGGATCGAACACAACCTTTTTAACCTTAGCCTTTTTAAGCAGTTTGACCGCTTCACCGTACAGGTCACCGTTTATGACTACTTTGGCACCTTTGACATGTTGTTTGGCATCTATAGTGTAGCGACCGTCAGTAATGAAATATGCTTCTGAACCCAAACGCAGGTAGAGTGCATTGTCACAACTGTAACCGCATTCATAATAGATAGCATTTTCATTTAGAAGCATATAGTTCATAAGAAACCTTTTTTTGTAGGGTGTTGTACCCCTACAACACCAAAATATGGGATTTAATTTATGTATTCCCACCGAGGACGGATGGGAACGAGGAAACTCGGTAGCTGAGCCTGCCGAAGCTATTACGCTTTTTGCTGTGCTTTAGCCTGTTGTTCTTTCATCATCGAAATCTCAGAAAGGATCTGTGTCATACCAACCATTGCCAAGTGGTAACCAAATGGTCCCATACCCAAGATCTGACCTGCACATACAGGAGCAGTCAGTGACTTGTGTCTGAACTCTTCTCTTTGGTGGATGTTGCTTAGGTGTACTTCAAGCGTAGGTATCTGTACTGCTGCGATAGCATCTCTAATGGCAATAGAAGTGTGTGTATATGCCGCAGGGTTGATGATGATACCGTCCGCATCACCGATACATTCCTGAATACGATCTACAATCTCACCTTCTAAGTTACTCTGAAAAAACTCGATATCAAGTTTGTTTTGCTCTGCAAAACCTTTCATCTGTGCGTGAATATCTTCTAATTTCATTGGTCCGTAAATGTTCTGCTCTCTAATTCCGAGCATATTCAAATTTGGACCTTGGATTACTACTATTTTCATTTTCTGCCTTGTGTGTTATATTTGGCTATTATTTTAGCGAAATAGGTTTAATCTGACCCTAAATACAATAACCCACCATTACAGACTTATATCAAACAGCTATAAGAATGTGAAATCATGCAAATTCGAGCAAGTTTCACCAATATCAAGACATATTTGATATACTCTTAATACTGAAATATCATAATAGCAGGGCATTGTGTTCTTCTAAATAATATAGTTAGTGTACAAATAAATAAGGACAAAATAAATGGAAGATTTTACTAATGAGCAAATTCAACAATATCAAAGTATTATAGACAATACAAACGCTGGGGAATATGAATTAAATATTTTATTTAATTCAATCTGGGAATCAATTACGCCAACAACTTTTGGAAAACAATTTAAAGAAAATTATGAAAAAGGCTTTTTTTCTAATATTACTCATTTAACTATTAGAACTGATAATCATAATTTATATAAAATAAGTTAGTTCAATGAAAAAACAACTTAGAATTGTTCAAAAACACTAACAAAAACGAGGAGACCAATAATTTACCCTAGCGGGAAAATTATTGCTCACGACAGTCGTTAACATACAAAGGAACTAAATGTCATACGAAACAGCTTTAACTATAAAAAATGTTATTGAAAAAATTCATAAGAAAGAGTATCTACTTCCAACGATTCAAAGGGAATTTGTATGGGATACTTATCAAATAGAAAGACTATTTGACAGCTTGATGAGGGATTACCCAATTAGTTCATTTTTATTTTGGGAAGTGGATAAAGAAAATGTTAATAATTATGAATTTTATGAGTTTATCAGAAATTATAATGAAAGAAATAATAGACATAACCCTAAAGCTTCTATCAATGGGGATGATAAAATAACTGCTATTTTGGATGGTCAACAAAGATTAACCTCATTATACATAGCATTAAAAGGTAGTTTTGCATATAAATTACCTCGAAAAAGATACGACAATCCAGATGCTTACCCATCTAGGAAATTATATATAAATTTAATTTCTAAATCATCATCTGATGATTTAGAGTATGATTTTTCTTTTTTAACAGAAAATGAATCTACTGAAAAAGATGAAACACATTTTTGGTTTTATGTAGGAGATATTTTAAAACTTGAAGAACCAGGCGATGTAAATAGTTATCTGTTAACAAATGAAATTTTCACTGAATATAATACTGAACAAGCAAAGTTTGCAAATAATACATTATTTAAGCTAAGAAATGTAATTATTGAAAAAGGTATTTTGAGCTACTACAAAGAGGCAAGCCAGTCATTAGATAAAGTTTTAAATATCTTTATTAGAATTAATAGTGGAGGAACAAAGTTAAGTTATTCAGATTTATTATTATCGATTGCAACAGCACAATGGGAAACTAAAGATGCAAGAGAAGAAATTATAACTATAGTAGATGAAATAAACAACATTGGGAATGGTTTTGATGTTGATAAAGACTTTATACTAAAATCATCTCTTATTCTAAGTGATTTTAAAGATTTTGCTTTCAAAGTAGATAATTTCAATAAAAGCAATATGTTAGCAATAGAAAATAATTGGGAAAGCATCACTAAGGCATTAAAGTTAGCAGTCCAACTAGTGAGTAGTTTTGGCTATGATAGGGAAACATTAAGTTCAAATAATGCTTTAATACCAATTGCTTATTATCTGTATAAGAAGCAAGTAAAAGATAGTTTTATTACATCAAATTCAAATTTAGAAGATAAGAAAAAAATTAGACAATGGCTTGTTTTATCACTGATAAAAAGAGCTTTTAGTGGGCAACCTGATAATGTATTAAGACCAATTAGAGACTTAATTCAAAAAGATATCAATGATGAGTTTCCATTAGCTAAAATTATTGATAAATTTAAAGGTACAAATAAAACATTAATATTTTCTGATGAAGATATAGAAAATCTTACATTTTATAAATATGGACAAGGATTTACATTTTCCGTATTATCTCTACTTTATCCTACTTTAGATTTTAGAAATAAGTTTCATATTGATCATATTTTTCCAAAAAGCTTATTTAAAAAATCAGTTCTTAAGAAAAAAGGTCTAACTGATGAGGAAATAAAAGTCTTTCAAGACTATACAAATTATATTGGTAATTTACAGCTTTTAGAAGCTATTCCTAATATTGAAAAACAAGATACAGAATTTGAAATATGGTTTAAAGATACCTATGCAACTAAATTAGAACAGAAAGACTATTGTGACAAACATTACATCCCTCAAGATATAGATTTAAAGTTTAATAATTTTAAAGAATTCTTTGAAAAGAGAGAAGAACTTATTCAAAATGTCTTCAAGGCTAAACTGCAATAAAATGTTAACAAATACTACACAGAAGGATTTAAATTATGCCAAGAGGTTATACAAGTGAATTTTGGTTATCTCATTACGAATTTGCAATGGGACATAAACCTAAAATTGATGGGGATACAAGTAATGCAAATTGGACTAAGAAGAATATTGAAAAAATTTTAAATAATGAATTTCCTTACGGAATGACAGGAACAAATGGAGCCATTGCTTTGATTGAGTACTTGAAAATTTATCATCCAAATAGAGTGCAAAATGTTGCACGATTGATGCTTGAATATATTGACTCTATAAAATCAGAAGAAAAGCCATTGATTACCGTTCAAAACTACTATGAAAGTGTCACTAAAGTATAACAAATACGAGGAGACCAATAGTTTACCCTAGCGGGAAAACTATTTCTCAAGACAGCCGTTTTCTAACAACATACAAGGACACATAAAAATGAAAAATATTTTAATCATCGTTGCACATCCCAAACAAAACAGTTTTTCTTTTGCAATGGCAAATAAATATAAAGAAATTTCAGAGAAAAAAAACTTCAAGATTGAGATACTGGATTTATATAGAGATGAAAATCAACAGCCTTTCTTTACATATGAAAATGCCAATGAATTAGTCGTCACAAAAGAGATGAAATATTATCAAAACAGCATCTCAAATGCCGATGAGATAGTTTTTGTATTCCCCTATTGGTGGGGTAGTATGCCGGCAATATTAAAAAACTTTTTTGATTGGAACTTATCTAAAGGCTTTGCCTTTAAATATGTTAATTCAAGACCAAAAGGTTTATTACAAGGTAAAACTGTAAAAATATTCACAACAACCGGAGCTCCACATTTTATTTATATGCTCACAGGAGCAAATAGACGGTTAAAAAATATGTTTAAAGAACAAATTATAGAATTTTGTGGAATGAAACTTACCGAATGTAATATATTTGGCGGCGTTGATACAAGTGCAAAGAATACAGCTAAGATATTGAGCAAGATAAGGTAGATAACAAAACGCATATCTGCTCATCACTTTATAAGACTTTCTCTTTTCACTTTAGAAGTTCCATTTATAAGTATATAGTGCCTATAATGTACCTTGAATAAAATAGGTATATAAAAAATCAAGCGTTTAAAACAAAAAAGCATAAGGGTAAAATATGAAATCACTCCTATTGATCATTGCATGCACATTAGCATTATTTGCTGGTGAATTACAATTTGAACACAATTTTAACAAAGCATTACAAAAAGCAAAAACGCAAAATAAAGAAGTGATGATGATGTATTCTGCAACATGGTGTCCTGAATGCAATTATATGAAAGAAGTTGTTTTTAAAAATAAAGAGGTTGTCAGCTATATAAAAAAACATTTTATTGTTTTAACCCTTGATATTCAAAAAGATACGCTGCCGGAAGGATTTAACTATATTGGTATTCCTACCTTTTTCTTTATCGATAAAAATGCAAAAGAAAAAAATAAAATTATTGGCGGAAGCAAAGCAGATATCTTTCTTCAAAACCTGAAGGCTTTAAAATGAAAAACATAATATTATCAGTACTGATCTGCTCAAATCTGCTTTTTGCCTTTGATATTAATGATCTAAAGAAACTCAAGGAGGACGGAGACTGTCCTATGTGTGATTTGAGTTATGCAGATTTAAAAGGTCTCGACTTAAGCATGTCGAATTTAAATGATGCAAACTTGACACATGTCAATTTTACCAACACCATTGCACATAAAGCAAATTTTTCCAATTCGGATTTAAGTCATGCCTTATTTGTTAACTCAAATATAAAGGGGGCTACATTTGTTAATGCCATCTTGCGGGATGTGAATTTTACTGAAGCAAGAATTTGGAAAGGCAATTTTTCCCATGCAATAATCGATAACTGTAATTTTAGTGAATCAGCATTAGGCTCAGCAATATTTGATGACAATAATTTAACAAATTCAACATTTGGCGGTGCGATTTTATATAAAACAATTTTTAAAGAAAATGTTATAGGAATCCCTAAATAAATGTATCAAACTGTAACCACAACACTCAATCTGGGCAATCAAAGGAAAACTCTATGAAAATACTTGTAGCCGACTATATCTATACTCCTGAAGGCTTTGTAGAATACCAGGCAGTAGCATTTGATGAGACGATCAAAACGGTGGACTCTCTGGAAAACCTGCTTCAAACCTACCCTGAAGCAGAGGTAGTGAGAACAGCTCCCCATTCTGTTATCTACCCCGGGTTCATCAACACCCATGTGCATCTGGAATTCTCAGCCAACAGAACCTCTTTGGAATACGGCTCTTTTATGCCATGGCTGGACTCGGTCATTGCCAACAGAGATGAACTGATGCAATCTTGTGACAACACAATGATGCAACAGGAGTGTGACAACATGTTACGCTCAGGCATTACCACATTTGGTGCCATCTCCAGTTTCGGTACAGAACTTGAAGTCTGTGAACAAACTCCCCAAAGGGTAGTCTTTTTCAATGAGCTCATAGGCTCCAATGCCCAATATGCCGATATGCTTTACGGTGACTTTTTGGAGCGTGTAAAAGCATCACAAAGTTGCCCCAAAAAGAGCAAAGTCACTGCGGCAGTTGCCATACACTCGCCCTACTCGGTACATCCTGTCATTTTGCAAAAAGCAGTGGCACTTGCAAAACAACACAGTATGCCGCTGAGCAGCCATTTTCTGGAGTCACAGGCAGAGCATGAATGGCTAGAAAAAGGAGAAGGAGAGTTCAAAGCCTTCTTTGAAAAATATTTCAATGCCTCTACCCCTGTCACAAACATAGAAGAGTTCATGCATGCCTTTGACACCTACCCTGCACACTTTACCCATGCCGTACAGGCAACCCGGGAAGAGTTAGCCTATTTGCAAAGCAAAGGGCACTCCATTGCCCACTGTCCTCGAAGTAACCGTTATCTGGGCTGTGGAAGGTTAGCTATAGAAACACTCAAAGAGCTGGATCTTCCCTACTCTGTAGCCACAGACGGGCTGAGTTCCAACGACTCTCTCAGCATTTTTGATGAGTTCAGAGCAGCACTCATGCTGCACCATCAGGCACCCCTCAACACACTTGCCCCACAACTCATTAAAGCCTCTACTCAAGATGCCGCAGAGATACTTGGCTTGAATTGTGGTAGAATTGAAGCCGGAAGACTGGCAGATCTTGTAGTAGTTACACTGCCCGACCTGCCGCAAAGCAAAGAAGAGATAGCCCTTTGGAGCATCATTCACACCAAAGAGGTTGCACATATTTATATAGAAGGAGAACAGATTGCTTGATACAATATCTAAGATCATCAAATGGATCGGTCAACACTTTATGGGAATGCTTTTTCTACTCATAGTTCTGGTCGTGCTCATACCAAAATCCGCTGCACCGCTTAAGCAACCCAATCTACAGGAGATCCAACTTTTTGGTCCCATTATGGATGCAGACAAAATTGTAAAAGAGATAGAAGAGGCACAGACAAACAACGCCATCAAAGGTGTGCTTCTAAATGTAAACTCTCCCGGTGGGGCAGTACCTCCCTCCATTGAGATCTCTTATGCTATCAAAGCACTTCAAAAACATAAACCGGTCATAGCCTATGCCAGCGGTATCATGGCAAGCGGAAGCTACTACAGTTCCATCTATGCACAGAAGATCATCGCCAATCCCGGAGCAATCGTAGGTTCCATCGGGGTGATCATGGAGAGTGCCAATATTAAAGAGCTGCTTGATAAGATAGGAGTTAAACCACAAGTGGTGAAGCAGGGTACCTACAAGGAAGCAGGGACACCAATGAGAGAGTGGACACCGCAGGAGAGAACAGAACTTGAAACTCTCACAAAAGACACCTATAAACTTTTCGTACATGATGTAGCCGCTGCAAGAGGACTCGATATCAATGCTTCAAAAAGCTATGCCGATGCCCATATCTTCTCTTCACAAAGAGCCAAAAAAGCAGGGCTCATTGATGAGATAGGTATTAAGAGTCAAGCTAAAAGCCAACTTGCCAAGGCAGCAAACGTTGTAAAGCCTATCTGGAAAGAGAAAGATAAACTCGAAGCATTCCTTGAGAGACTTGAAACACAGAGTATTTTAAAAATACAAAGCTATTTTTACGGATTGAAGGCATCACTTTAAGATGACTTCTCTTCCTGCTACTTTTAAACTATATCCTCTTATTGAGCGTTTATGAGGCAAAATTACTTCGAGTGTATTTTGATCCAAATAACGTACATGCAGAGGTTTTGAAAGTGTGACCCTTCCAAGCACATCTTTTCTGTTCCGTGGTACAAAATAGAGTACTATCTTCTCATTTTTCTCTATATGCAGCTTTGTTCGTTTTTTAGTGATCTTATAAAGTCTGGCTTTAGGCTTTTTTGTTGTGAATTCCCAACTTTTCTTTACCTTGTTTCCATCAGCTACTGCCTCAAATGATACACTGTAGGTCATCCCGTATTTCAGCCGTCTTAAAGGCATAAATGCAAATTCAAGCTTTGAGAAACGGTGGTTCCTGTCATTTGCATAAGTGAGGATCTTCTTCTGTTTTATCTCTTTACCACTACCGTCAAAAAGGTGGAATTTGTTCAACTTTACTTTTTTGTAAAAAGCAGGATTAAACTGTACTGAGACAGGATAACCGCTTACTTTTGAACCGGGTAAGGGCTGTGGATGTTCGGTGTAAAAGACCGGAGGGACATTTACTGCATCAGGGTAAGGATAGAATACGATCGGACGGTTCTTCTTCCGTATTTCATCCTGCTTTTGCAGAAAAAGTGTACGAGGGATAACGTGGGTACTGTTTCTACACAGATTTTGCATATAAAAAAACCCGTTCTCTTTGGGAAAAGTTCTTTTACATAATCGGTTGATCGTTGATGAACCCAATTCATACACAAATGAAGAACGTATCTTTCGATACTTTTTGGCAACAGTGCTACCTACACCTATTTCATCATTGGAAAAATCCAAAAAAACAAAACGGTGATAAATAGCTGCAAACAGTGTATCTATCGAGTGTTTGGGAGTTTGTGCATTGACTGAAAGATTTTCCATGACCGCCCTGGAAGCATACCCTGCTCTTAGGACTCTGTCACTTGGTACCCTTCCGGTATACCCAACCTTCCCTCTTTGTTCATAATGTCCGTTCTTTTGATGTCTAACAAGATATCTGGCATGTGCTTTGGCTGCTTTGGAGAGTTGTGCATTGGACCTAAGTGCAATAAGCCCGCTCTTTTGACGTAACACATTGAGGTACACCAAAGCACTCTGTCTCTCATTGGCTACAAGAGAGAGGGATGCAAAGAAAAAAAGAAGAGAAAAACGAAATAACAATTTAGAGTTCATTGGCTGCTTGTAAAAAGTCATTTGCTATCATTTCAGGGTCTTCCAAGCCTATGGAGACACGGATAAAGCCTTCATCTACACCCAGAAAATGGCGTGTCTGCACATCAAAATCACTGTAGATCGTACTGGTCATATGCAGGGCAAGTGTTCTGTTGTCACCTATGTTCGCTGTCTGAGTGACAAGCTTAAGCTTGTTAAGCAATGTAAAAGCCCTCTCTTTGGTTCCACAGTTCAAACTCAAAAGCGGTCCGCACCCCTGTTTGAAATCTAACTTGTATCGTGCATGGTCTGGGCTGGAAGGAAGAGAAGGATGATTGACCCGTACACCATCGGGTAACTTTTCATAAAGCAGTTTTGCTACCTCTTCTACACTGGCATTGACCCGTTCTACTCTGAGTGCAAGTGTTTCCAGACCAAGCATGGTCAGGAATGAACCAAATGCATTGGCGGTCATACCCATATCTCTTATGGCTCGTTTCTTGCAAATAGGGATAAACGCTTTTTTACCCATTTTCCTAACGATCTTATGCAGGTCGGCATACTTCTCATTCAGAAGTTTGTCACCCTCTTCTTTTACGGCTCTAAAAACTGCCACACCGCCAAGTGCAGCAGAGTGTCCGCTCATATTTTTGGTACTCGAATGCACAACAATATCTACACCCAACTCCAACGGTCTGACAATCAGCGGCGTAGCCGTATTATCCATGAGCAAAAGTGTTTCATAGACATGACACATCTCTGCTATGGTCTTAATATCCGGAAGTCTAAGACTCGGATTCCCTACACTCTCCATAAGTACCATCTTCACGCCTGATTTAAGCTTAGCTTCGATATGTGAGAAATCATCGACTTCACAAAAACTGTTCGACACCCCAAAACGTTTCATGGTCTCCGTAATAAGAGTATAGGTACCGCCGAAAAAACCACCGATACAGAGTACCTCATCCCCGGCTTCCAAAAAGGCTGTGGTCACCATGGAAATAGCTCCCATGCCTGAAGAGGTGGCAATGGCACCAAAGCCCCCTTCCATGTTGGCAACGACAGATTCAAGCTTGGCATTGGTCGGGTTCCCTACTCTGGCATAGAGAGGACTGTTCACCTCTCCTGCAAAAATACCTTCTGCCTGCTGGGCATCTTCATATCCGAATGCAGCAGAGGGAACGATGTTTGGTGCAACAGGTCCTACTTTGGAGCCTATGTTTTGCACTAAAAGGGTATTGTAGTAATTAAAATCTTTCATGGGTTTTCCTAAATTGAATAATTCAGTGTATGATTGGCTTTTTGCTGATAATTCCTAAGTTCGGAAAGGGGAACATCAAAGACATGGGATACTCCCTCTTTTATATCTTCCCAAAAGAGTTTCAAGGCAGGATTGTCTGTCTTGCAAATATCAGAGAGTGCATCAGTCTCAAGAATCATAATGATGTCTTTCAACATAACATCTTTCAGATTCTTGGCAAGTTTGTAGCCGCCTCGTGCCCCTTTAATACTTGTCAGAATCCCCTGTTTTCTAAGCTCTAAAAGTATCTGCTCCAAAAAGTTCTGAGGGACAGATGCACGTGCTGCGATCTCTTTGATCTTCAATACCTCATCTCCTTGTATGGAAGCAAGTTCATGAAGTGCTGCAACAGCATAGATGGTCTTAGTTGAGATTCCTGTCATTTTTGTATGTACCTTTTATCAATTGAATTACATAGTATATCTTACATCCGATACAAAAGTCGAATAGTGTTTCCAATAGTGCACAAGCCAATAAGATAGATGCTGTGAATATAGCAGCCTGTACTTCCCCACCAAGTAGAAATAATGTTATACCCAATGAAACAAACAAGCCTAAATAGAGTGCAAAACGCTTAGGTGATTCATCACACATCTTAGGCTCTGCTCCCCATCCCTCCAACATAAATTTACCTATCATATAAAAAGGGCTAAGTATCATTATGCGTACTGCCCTCACCGAGAAATCAAACAAGATCAGCAATGCAAAAAATTTCTCTTGTGTAATAATCAGTGTCAGTGTAAACAATACTATCTGAAAAGAGATGGCTCTGACTATATTTGTATCGATTCTATGCATTGAGATAGGACATGAAGGTGACATTGGTTTCCTTAGTTAGATTCTAAATATAATTCCAGCACCTCTGAAAACCCTAGATTTTACAACATTTCTGTTTTCCAAGTCAATTTCAACAATGTAAAGGGGAGAAGAACAACTTTCCCGAAAAACAAATATGCCCTTGTCCGCTGTGAAATCTAGGGTTTTCAGAGATGCCTTTTATTATTTATAAGTGAAGTTTAGCTAAAAAATATTTTAAAGTCAAGTAAATCAATAGATTTTATTATAATTAAATATTCTATACTATAGGGAACCTCTAAATTTTTTATCATGTGTTGTAAAGTTTAATCTGAATTCTGTGCCCTTATTAACAACAGAGTCAATTTCAATATCTATTCCGTATTCATCACAAATACTCTTGACAATACTTAAACCTACGCCAAAACCTCCGGAATATTCTGTACCCCGCTTAAATTTTTCAAAGATTATTTTTTTATTTTTCTGATCAATACCAATGCCTTCATCTATGATCTTCAGAATTCTGTTTTTCAGTGAAATAGTAATGGTCGATCCAGGAGAAGAGTATTTGATCGCATTGCCTATAAGATTACCAAAAAGCAGGATTAAACTGGATTTTGGTATCACACAGTTACTGTTTTCTAACGTTACTTCAAACTCTATTCGTTTGATCTCTGCCAAAGGTTTGTAATAGGCAATACTCTTTTCCAATACATCTTTAAGATCAAGCGGTTCAGATATTTCCTCTTTATGATTAAAATTCAAATAAGTCAAAGAGCTGTAAATATCGTAAAGCTGTTTCGTACTGATGGAGATATTCTTCAATGTTTTTTCTGTACAGTTCCCTGCTTCCAATGCCTGATCAGTAGACATACTGAGTGAGGTAATAGGCGTATTGAGTTCATGGGTGATATCATTGACGAAACGTTCTATCTGAAGAATACGTTCATGCACAGGTTTCATAAAAAGTTTGGAAAGTACCCAGGCAATGATCACCATAGCCAAAAATGATACTCCCATGACTGTCCATATCATTTTTTTTAAGCTATTAAATTTTTCTTTTAAACTTTTGGATTGTACAACCACATAGGATATATTTAAGTGTTCATGCGGTGCATTGGAAATCAGCATTGTGTAGTCACCCACAGTAAAATACCCCGGCTTGATATCTATATGAGGATCTACAAGCCTACCTTCCTGTACCATACCTTTGGTATTTATAAGTGCAAGTTCAACATCCTTGGGAATAGTCATACTTCTCATTGGCGTATTGTTCATATGTGACATGACTATATCACTTGCTTTCCTGTCTGCTATGTGTTCCAGTTTATAGTAAGTTTCACTCTCCAGTGCATGTTTCTGTGCTGTATAGTACCAGAATGATACAAAAGCTATAAATATCAGAGAAGAGACAATATAGAGACCCAAAAAAGAGTAAAACGATTTTTTTTCCAGATCATTCATAGCGGTATCCCATACCTCTTTGGGTAATGATCTTCTCACTACCGATCACTTCTCTGAGTTTTCTGATGTAAGAGCGCAGTGTGGCATCACTGGGCAATGCATCATACTCCCAAATATTTTGAACCAGCTCTTCTTGGGAAATGAGCCTTTGCGGATGCGCAATGAAATAATCAAGGATCTCTGTTTCTTTAGGACGAAGGGTTATTTTATCTGTACCATCACTCACGATAGATTTTCGTGGATAGTAAGTCAGTGTATTACTCAGTTTGACAGGTTCATCCTGTTCAATATGGAAAAGAATTTTACTCTTTTCTATACGAAGTTTTAACTCCTCCAGTTCAAACGGTTTTTTGATGTAATCATGCGCACCGGCATCAAAGCTCTGCTTGAGATGTCTTGTATCATCATAGGCTGTAATAATGAGAGCCGGTGTCGTATCATTAAAACTGCGTAATTCTTCAAGCAGCTCAATCCCACTTTTCCCTGGTACATTGATATCGAAAATAAAAAGATCATAAGATGCTTCATCTATGTATTCCTGTGCCTGGGCAGAATCAAATGCCCTGTCTGTGATATAGAACTGCTGTAGATAATCGGTAATAATATCTCCAAGAACAGGGTCATCTTCCATCAATAATATTTTCATTGTTCTATGTCCTTTATAACTTTAAATTTCTTAATCTCAATGCATTAGCTATGACTGAAACAGATGAAAAGCTCATAGCTGCTGCTGCAATCACCGGTGAAAGCAGTATACCAAAGACCGGATATAATACTCCCGCAGCCACTGGCACACCTAAAGAATTATAAATAAAAGCAAAAAAGAGGTTTTGACGAATGTTGGACATCGTACCTTTGCTCAATTTAATGGCTCTAACTATTCCTCTCAGATCACCTTTTACCAAGGTAACACCGGCACTTTCCATGGCTACATCTGTTCCCGTTCCCATGGCTATACCCACATGTGACTTTGCCAATGCAGGTGCATCATTGACCCCGTCTCCTGCCATGGCGACTATTTTACCTTCATTTTGAAGTTCTGTAACAATATTGGATTTCTCCTGGGGAGAAACTTCTGCTTCTACTCTGTCTATATTTAATTTGCTTGCTACAGCTTCAGCTGTGGTTCTGTTGTCACCAGTGAGCATCACGACTTCTAACCCTTGTGCATGGAGAGCGGCGATAGCTTCGGGAGTACTCTCTTTGATGGGATCCATCACGCCTATAATACCAGCAGCTTTACCATCAAAAGCTATGAGCATCACTGTTTGTCCTTCTTTTCTATAAGCTTCAGACTTATTTGGTAAGGTACCTGCTTCTATATCTAAACTTTCTAAAAGTTTAGCATTTCCTATGGCTACTTTCACTCCATCCACATTTCCAGTCACACCTTGCCCCGTAACAGACTTGAAATTCTCTGTTTTACTTAGGCTGATACCTTTTTCTTTGACACCTTCTACAATGGCTTCTGCCAAAGGGTGTTCACTTGACTGCTCCAGAGTTGCCACTGCTTTTAAAAGTAGATCTTCATCCACACCTTCTTCGACATCTACCGTTACAAGCCTAGGTTTACCTTCTGTGAGAGTTCCTGTTTTATCAACCACTAAAGTATCTATTTTTTCAAGTCTCTCCAATGCCTCAGCATCTTTAATAAGTACCCCTGTAGAAGCACCTTTTCCCGTACCAACCATAATAGACACAGGTGTTGCTAACCCCAGTGCACAAGGACAAGCAATGATAAGTACTGCCACAGCACTCACTATCGCATAGGCTAATCGAGGCTCAGGTCCCCATATATACCACGCAACAAAAGCAAATAATGCAACAATTACTACCATAGGTACAAAATACCCGGAAACAACATCAGCAAGTTTTTGTATGGGTGCACGTGAGCGTTGCGCATGGGCTACCATCTCTACGATTTGTGAAAGCAAAGTATCTGCCCCCACTTTTTGGGCTTTTATAAGAAGTGACCCTGTGGCATTGACGGTTGCTCCTATGACTTTGTCACCCTCTTTCTTGGCAATGGCTACAGGTTCACCTGTAACCATGGACTCATCAATATTACTCTCTCCATCTGTGACCACACCATCTACAGGTATTTTATCTCCGGGACGTATGCGTAAAA
Organism: Sulfurovum sp.; assembly: GCA_026990595.1. GTDB lineage: Bacteria > Campylobacterota > Campylobacteria > Campylobacterales > Sulfurovaceae > Sulfurovum. Next base: position 115,660 of record JALXCZ010000011.1, on the reverse strand, counting down.
TGTCACCTACTTGTACATCCTCTAAAGCAATATCCTCTTCCCTGCCATCCACTCTTACGATACGGGCAGTATTGGGTGCAAGCCCTAAAAGTGTTTGTATAGCGGTGTTGGTTTGAGAGCGTGCACGCAGTTCCAGCACCTGTCCCAAAAGTACCAGTGCCACAATAACTGCTGCTGCTTCAAAGTACACATGTACCAGTCCACCCTCAAACTGCATTTTAGGAGGAAATAGTTGAGGCATAAAAAGTGCTACAAGACTATAAAGATATGCTGCCCCCACACCAAGGGATATAAGAGTGAACATATTGAGATTCCATGTTTTAAAAGAGTTGTATCCTCTTACAAAAAATGGCCATCCTCCCCACAACACAACAGGTGTCGCCAAGAAAAATTCTATCCACTGTACCATTTTCATAGAAAGAAATTCGGGTAGCCACTGTGGGGCAAGGTCTGCGATCATCGCCAATATAAAAACTGGAATGGCAAGTACCATACTCACTTTAAAGCGACGTGTCATGTCATCAAGTTCTGAGCTGTCTTCTTCACCTGCCTGTACCACCATAGGCTCTAATGCCATTCCACATTTAGGACAACTTCCAGGACCCTTTTGCTGAATTTCCGGATGCATAGGACAGGTATACATTGTATCACCCTCTTGCTCACTTTTCATCCCAACTGGGGAGACAGTAGCATAGTCAAGTGCTGAACAGGAAGAACAATTCTCATCATCTCCATGCTCTATATATGCCTCAGGATTATCTATAAATTTTCCTTGACAATCTATTGAACAAAAGTAATATTCTTTATTTTCATATTCTGTATGAAAGTTACTGTCAGAAGTGACATCCATGCCACAGATGACATCTTTAACTGTTTTACTCATGATGGATCCTTTTATTGATCTGAAACTTATTATAGGGAGAAAGTGTGCATAGAGTGTGCATATGTATGATATAAAAGAAAGGTAGCCTATAGAGACATAGACTACCTGGGAAGAAGTGAATAATTAATCAAGGAAGTCTATTTGCCAGTATTACATTTACCCTGTGCTTTCATATTACCCATATCACCATCTACGCTCTCATCACCGGTAGAAAGTTTATTGGCATGTTCAAGTTCCAACTCTGCTTTTGTTGGTTTTCTTACCGGTTTTTTGGCTTTTGTTTTTACTTTTCCTGTTTGATCAGCGTTACATTTACCAGCAGCTTTCATTGCTGACATATCACCTGCATATCCATCAACACCGGTTGCTGTTTTGTTCTCATGTTCAAGAATTTGTGCAGCCTTTTCTCCATCTGCGTATGCAAATCCCAATCCTAGACCTAGTGCAAGAATACTTGCTAAAACTAACTTTTTCATAATGTTTCCTTTTCGTACTGAATTTTAAGGGTCTTTGCCCTTGGTACAATTGAATGATACTTAGATAGTGTGTAAAGCATGTGTCCCTTATGTGCACATTACATACACACTAATAATTTATAATAAACAACTAGAAAGGATGCATTATGAACACTTTTAATCATGGTTGGGGAATGGGTTTTGGATGGCTTATCCCACTACTTCTGGCAGCTATACTCTTTTATATACTCCAAGATAAGAAAAAAGAGAAATCCTCTGCTCAGGATATTTTAGATAAACGTTACGCAAATGGCGGTATTTCAAAAGAAGAGTATGAAGAAAAATCAAGCGCACTCAAAGCACAAGAATCATAAGGATACACAATGAAAAGAAGAACATTTGTCAAAGGTTTGGCTGCTACATCACTATTTGCACTTGCCGGTACAGACAGTGAAGCCAGATCAACACGCAGAAACATCAATAACAGTAATATCTTAACAGGGAATGAGTTTTTTCTTGAGATAGGATATACACCAGTAAACCTTACAGGGTCAAATGCTGTGGCTACCACAGTCAATGGTCAAATTGCAGGTCCTACACTGGTATGGCAAGAAGGTGAAACAGTCACACTGCATGTCACCAATAGATTAAAAAAATCATCTTCTATTCACTGGCATGGGATTATTTTACCCCCTGCTATGGATGGGGTACCGGGAATAAGCTTTGATGGTATTGCTCCGGGAGAGACATTTACCTATAGATTTAAAGTGCATCAGCATGGAACATACTGGTACCACAGTCACTCCGGCTTTCAAGAGCAGACAGGGGTCTATGGTGCCATAGTCATCAAACCCAAAAAAAGCGAGCCTTTTAGATTTGACAAAGACTATGTGGTGCTCCTCTCAGACTGGTCAGATGAAAAGCCTACTGCTATTTACAAAAAACTCAAACAGATGAGCGACTACTATAACTTCTCACAACGTACCATAGGTACCTTTATAGATGAAGTAAAGAAAAAAGGTTTGGGTAAAGCTTTTAATGACAGGAAAATGTGGAACCAAATGCGTATGAATGATGGTGATATCTCTGATATTACAGGATACACCTACACCTTTTTAATGAATGGTCAGGCCCCTGCTGCACAATTTAAAGCCCTCTTCAAAAAAGGTGAGAAAATCCGTTTGCGTTTTGTCAATGCTGCTGCAATGACCTTTTTTGATGTACGTATCCCTGGACTTAAAATGACAGTGGTCGCAGCCGATGGAAACCATGTCAAACCAGTAAGTATCGAAGAATTTCGCATAGGTGTGGCGGAAACCTATGATGTTATCGTCCAACCAAGAAGCAACAGAGCCTATGCCATCTTTGCACAAAGTATAGACCGTTCAGGCTATGCTCTGGGTTCACTTACTCCTGATGGACATGCGTTAGCCAAAGCACCTCGTATGGATCCGATACCGAAACTCACTATGGTGGATATGGGTATGGATATGGGAGCTATGAGTAAAAAAGGTGACTCAGCTATGAAATGTTCAAGTGGCATGAAAATGCCTAACAAAAAAACAATGAAAAAATACAAATTCCAAGCCATGGAAAACCAGAAGTACCCTATTACCAAACTTCCTATGGCAAGAGGTGTACAGACAACCATGATGGCTATGTCTCCAAAGTATAGACTGGATGACCCAGGTGTTGGTCTGCGCAATAGTTCCAGAAAAATACTTACCTATGCAGACTTAAAAAACAGATACTCTACACGTAGACACAGAAAACCCGACAGAGAGATAGTTTTACATCTTACAGGCAATATGGAACGTTATATGTGGTCTATTAACGGTATTAAATATGCTGATGCCAAACCGTTACAGTTCCACTATGGCGAACGTCTGCGTATTACTTTTATCAATGATACGATGATGAACCACCCCATGCACCTGCACGGTATGTGGAGTGACCTTGAGACTGGTGATGATAACCATCTGGTACGTAAGCATACTATTATCGTACAACCAGGTTCAAAAATAAGTTACAGAGTAACTGTTGATGCCAAAGGGGCATGGGCGTACCACTGTCATCTGCTCTACCACATGGCCGGTATGTTTAGAAAAGTCGTAGTAGCCTAAGGAGGATATGATGCAAAAATTATTATTAAGTATATTACTAGGAATGGGTCTAACACAGACAGTACATGCAGACATGGAAGATGATCCTCTTTTGACAATGTTTGTAATGGATAGATTTGAAGTACTCGATAACAGTGAAAATACCAGAGTCTGGGAAGGAAGCTTCTGGATAGGCTATGACCTAAACAAACTCTATCTCTACAGTGATGGTGAAGCTACTGCTGATGGCTTGGAAACGAGTCAAAATGAACTCGTCTATTCTCGTGCCATAGCTCCATTTTGGGATGCACAGATAGGTCTTGTTTATGATAAAAATGCCGATGCTTCCAGAACATGGGGAGAAGTTGCCATTTCCGGATTGGCACCCTACTATTTTGAGACAAGAGTTGCATTGCTTTTCAATGCTGAAGGGAATATCGGATTGCGTCTGGATGCGGAGTATGAGATACTCTTTACGCAAAAACTCATTCTTACCCCCTCACTTGAAGCAGACTTTTATACCAAAGATGATCCAAAGATGAGTCTTGGTTCAGGGCTCTCCAACATAGAAGCAGGTTTACGGCTACGCTATGAAATACGAAGAGAGTTTGCTCCCTACATTGGTATCACATGGGAAAAAACATTTGGTAATACACGAGACTTTAACCCTATAGATGAAACAAATTTTCTAGTAGGTGTGCGTTTTTGGTTTTAGGGGATATCACCCCCTATTCCCCCCCCCATAGGGAGCATTTGAAACATGTCAAATAATGGTTTTATTTCTTGACTGCTTTAATCAACTTGCAATCAGATCGAGTGTATCATAAAAATCTTCCGGACCTTGATAACCGTAAAACAACTCTTCTGTAAGCTCTTCTCCGTCACTATCAAAGAAAACAAAAGAAGGAGATCCAAAAACTTTAAAATTTTTACGCAATGCTTGACTTTTTTTATCGGAAGTATCAGTGATATTCACTTTAACAGCGATATAGTCCTGTTTCAGTTCAGCCCTTACTTTCAAATCCTGAAAAGTGGTTGCATTCAGCTTCTTACAGACTGGACAGGTATCTTTGTAAAAATAGATAATAAGAAGTTTGTCTGCTTTTACAGCCTCTTTTTTCTTTGCTTCAAGTTCATCCATATTCTGAATCAATGTAAAAGGAATGTAGTTCTCTTCACTCACCAACGAAGCTGTTTTCATAGATATCTTCGGTAGAGGATGCATGATATTTCTCTCACCATACGCAGCACCTACAAGCAGCAACATTCCCCATAGAAGCAGTATAATACCAATGCCTTTAAGAAATTTATACCAACCATTTACAGTTTCAGATAAAGGCTGTAATGCACCAAGGTAGATACTCACGATAATAAATAACATACCCCACAATAAAAGCGGCGGGAAAATATCAAGTTCATTAAAGAGGTAAATAGCTGTTGCCAGTAGCAATACACCAAAGGTATATTTAACCTTGTTCATCCATTCTCCTGCTTTTGGCAGCAGATGCCCCGCACCAAGTCCCAAAAGTAACAGAGGGATACCCATACCCAATGCCATAAAGAACATGGTCACCGCACCGAGCATCGGATCTGCTTTTGCAATAGCAACACCAAGGAACGAGATAAGTATAGGAGAGACGCAGGCTCCAAGGATCAACGCTGAGATCGCACCCAGCAAAAAAACCATAGGTCCACTGCCACCTTTAATATTTTGGGAACTTGCATTCAGTCTGGACTGGATAAAGGAAGGAAGCTGTATCTCATAAAATCCGAACATTGAAAGCGCCATTGCAACAAAGATAAAAGAAGCGATCCCTATAGCCCATACATTTTGGAAATAAGCTTGCAGTTGTTCACCTGTCGCACCTGCCAGTGCACCCATAATAGTATATACGAGCATGGTTCCCAATACATAGGAAAGAGAAAGGTAGAAAGCTTTTGCTTTTGAAATATCTTTTCCCTGTCCTACAATGATACTGGACAATATAGGAACCATAGGAAGCACACAAGGAGTAAATGTAAGCAGCAGACCTGCTACAAAAGAACCAAATACCAGGCTTGCTATTCCCTCATTTGCTAAAATATTCTCACCGTTTGTTGCCGAAAAGAGTAACGTACTCCATCCAATCAGCAGTATAAAGCTGATCATCAATGTATTATTTTTCATTTATATTACCTCTATATGGATATAAGTTGTATCAGTATAATAAAAGCATGTGCAAGGTTTGTGCACACTCCGTGCACAAACTTAAGATAAACTAAAAGTAATTTATCACCGTAGGACAAGAATATGCGCATCATCTTCACGATTTTATTGACTTTAGGTTTGCTTCATGCACAAAGTATTGATAAACTGGTCAAAGTGGCACTTAAAAAACACCCTTCACTTAAAACCATACAGCATCGTCTCTCTGCGATGGATGAACGTATAGCCAAATCCCAAAAATGGGCAAATCCCGATCTTTCTCTTACGATCAACGATATACAGTTCAGAAAGCCTTTGGGACGCTCCCAGGAGAGAATGCAGTACCATGCGCTGAACTTTAAACAGATATTCCCGTGGTTTGGGAAACTGGATGCAAGAAAAACCTATGCCAGGGAACAAAAGCATGTGGTACTGCATAGCTATAAAGCTGCCCGTACTGCACTTGCACTACAGGTAAGAACCACTGCCTATAGCATCAAAGAACTTCAAGCACGCATTGGGGTACTGAGCCGCTACAGACGACTGGCAAAGCAGAATATCAAACTCTATACCGATATGATTTCAACAGACAACATGAGCCATGCCGACAGTATATCAGCAGAGCTCTCATTCTCAAGAATAGAGATACGTCAGGAACGTTACAGATCATTACTGCAAGCACAAAAAGAGAAACTTGCCTATCTGATACAAAGTCCCGTAACCAGGATCAACAATGCACTGCACATAAAGCGACCAAGATCTCTGCAGTATTACCTTAACAGACTCACACATAACCCTACCTACCATATAAAACTGGCACAAAATGCGGCAGCAAACGCCAACAAAGTACTTGTAGATATGGAAACCCATCCTGATCCTTATGTCAAAGTAGGCTATTTCAACCGTCCTGATTTCCCGGATTATGCTTCTGTTACCATAGGAATGTCCCTGCCGCTCTACGGTACAGAGAAACTCAATTCTGAAATAGCCAGAAAAGAGGCTCTCTCAAGTGTCAGTGCCTCTTTGGACTATAAAGCATTCCTAAAAAGTGAGATACGCACAAACTATGCCAAACTCAAAGAAGCCTGGCGGATCTACAACATCATACAGAGGAAAAGCCTTCCCCAGCTGAGGCATATGCTTGAACTCAGTGCTTCTTCCATAGAGGAAGGGGCTGATCTTTTTACCTATACCAACATACTCGAACAGAAACTGGCACTTGAAGAGGAGAGTATCTCCATGAAAGCCGAGTACCTACGTACCAAAGCCAAACTCAAAGCACTGATAGGGGGACTATAATGTTACATCTTCGCAGGCAGATCATTATTTTATGTTTAATTTCTGTTTCAACACTTCATGCGCAAATGAAATGTGAAGCTGGAAAATGCAGTACAGGCAAAGAGATGAGTGTAAAAGTGCCTGCTAAAGATGAATCCGTTACCACAACAGCAGAAAAACAAAAAAGAGAACACAAACTGACGATTGAACAGCTTTTTAATGTAAGAACAGTCACTGTTAAAAAAACTGTGAGTTCACATAAACAGACAAATTACGGTTACATTGTAGAAGATGAATCACTTAAAACAGATGTAACAGCTTGGTATTCCGGATTTGTTGAGAAACTTTATATTGACAGACTATACACCATCGTACATAAAGGCGATGCTCTTGTAAAAGTCTATTCTCCTGAAGTTTATAAAGCAAAACAAGACTACCTGAACTCCATTAAATTCAATTTTAAATACCCCTCTTCTGCCATGCTGAAGAGTGCTAAAATTAAACTTGAACTTTTAGGGGTAAGCCGTAAAGAGATAGAACATATCAGACAAACCAACAAAGTTAAGAGGTTTACTACCATTTTTGCTCCTGCATCGGGATGGATATTTGAGAAAGATATCAACCAAGGTTCTGCTTTTAAAACAGGAAAGAAACTGTTTGAAATTGTCAGTCTTAAAAAACTGTGGGTTGAGGTAAAACTTTATCAAAATGAGTTGGAAAAGATCCAAACACTTGATGATTTCAGTGTCAAGGTCAAAGGTATCAACAAAATATACAAAGCAAAAAAGTCCCTTCTCTACCCAATGCTTGATCCCAAAGAAGCTACGGCTACTTTACGTTTAACCATAGATAACAGTGATAAACTTCTTAAACCGGGGATGTATGTAAAAGTCTCTGCTTCAACAGACGATAACGCACACCTTGTCATTCCACGCACAGCTGCCATACGTAAGAACGGCAATTGGTATGCCTTTCTTTCTACAGAGTTTAAAGGAGAATATGAACCTGTAAAAATTAAACTCAAACCGCTTGACAACAGTTATTTCGAACTCTTATCAGGACTTAACGAGGGTGACACTGTTGTGAACAATGCACTCTTTATGATGGATTCAGATGCACAGATCAACGGGATCTACTGATGATTGAAAAATTGATTGCTTTTAGCGTTAAAAACCGTTTTCTTGTCCTTATGGCTACTCTTTTCATCATTTTAGGGTCTGTCTGGTCTATGAGGAACACACCTCTGGATGCTCTGCCTGACCTTTCCCCTCCCCAGGTCATCGTACAGGTAACATGGAAGGGGCAGAGTCCCGAGATCATTGAAGACCAGGGAACCTATCCTCTAGTATCACAATTTCTTGCCATTTCCAACATCGAGACGGTTCGCGGTTTTTCTACTTATGAGAATGCACTGATCTACATCATCTTTAAAGAAGGTACAGACCTGTACTGGGCACGTTCCCGTGTACTTGAACAACTCTCTTCCATACAAAGCCAACTCCCTTCAAGCATGGAAGTGTCTCTTGGTCATGATGCTTCGGGTGTAGGTTGGGTTTACGAATATGCATTGACATCCAAGACCAAGACACTGGATGAACTGCGTACGATTCAGGACTACTACTACAAATATGCGCTAATGGGTGTGGACGGAGTCAGTGAGGTCGCAAGTATCGGCGGTTTTGTACCTACATATCAGATCACGGTGAACAACGATGCACTGGTGCAGTACAATCTTTCCATCAAGGACATAAGCCGAACACTCAAAGAAAACAACAACGATACCGGTGGTCGGATCGTCATTCAAAACGGATATGAGTGGATGGTACAGGCAAAAGGCTACATCAAGAATTTGAATGAAATACGTGATCTTGTCATCACTACCAAGGATGGTGTACCGCTTACGCTTGGAGATGTAGGACGTGTAGAGAAAGTACCTGCTGCAAGAAGAGGTATGGCAGACTTGAACGGTGAGGGAGAAGTGGTCGGCGGTATTATCATGGTTCGGTACGGAGAAGATGTCTATGGGGCACTTAAACGCATCAAAGCGAAGATGAAAGAACTCAAAGTAGAAGGTGTAGATGTTGTCACAACCTATGATCGCTCCAACCTCATTGGCAAAGCTATAGATACACTTAAACATACTTTGGTAGAAGAGAGTATCATTGTTGTCATTATTATTGGACTTTTCCTGCTTCATTTGCGCTCTTCCCTCATTGTGCTCATTATCCTTCCTCTGACCATAGGGTTGACTTTTTTATTCATGAAACTCTTTGGTATAGGCTCCAATATCATGAGTCTGGGAGGCATTGCCATTGCCATCGGTGCCATGGTCGATGCTTCCATTGTCATGATAGAAAATGCCCACAAAGCCATACACAAAAAAGAGCACAATTTAGACAGGAATTTGACAGACGAAGAACGTATCTCTGCCATTGTCAAAGCATCACAAGTAGTTGGACGTCCTATCTTTTTTGCGCTGGCTCTGGTAGTCGTCTCCTTTCTACCTATCTTTGCACTCTCAGGTCAGGAGGGACTGCTCTTTACCCCTTTGGCATTCACTAAAACCTTTGCTATGGCAGCGGGTGCACTTCTTGCTGTAACATTGGTACCCGTACTCATGATCTATTTTGTCAAAGGAAAAATTCTTCCTGAATCAAAAAACCCGCTAAACCGCTTTTTTATCTGGCTCTACCATCCTATTTTAGTCTATGGATTGAAACTAAAATATTTGGTTATTGCACTTGCTATTGCTGTACTGGCTTTTATGGTGCCAATCTATCAAAAACTGGACTGGGAATTCATGCCTATGCTTAATGAACAGAGTGTAATGTATATGCCTGTGACCCCCTATGGTATCTCAGTAGCCCAAAGTAAGGCATTGACACAAAAAACCGATAAGATCATTAAGAGTTTTCCTGAAGTGGCTACCGTCTTTGGTAAGGGAGGACGAGCAAATTCTGCAACTGACCCTGCGCCGCTTGGGATGCTGGAAACCATCATTACCTTTAAACCAAAAAGTGAGTGGCGAAAAGGTATGACACATGAAAAGCTTATGGTTCAGATGGAAAAAGCATTGCAGGTACCAGGTCTTGTCAATTCATGGACCTACCCTATACGAGGGCGCATCGATATGTTGCTCTCAGGCATTCGTACCCCTATCGGGATCAAACTTTACGGGAAAGATGCCAAAGGTTTGCAAAAGACAGCACAAAAGATAGAGAGCCGACTTCGTAACTTAAAAAGTACACAATCTGTCTTTTCCGATCAGGCAAGTGCCGGTTTTTTCATTGATATTGACATAGACACCCAAGCTCTTAAACGTTATGGTATCAGCAAAAGTCTCATAGAGGAATACACCTCTACGGCCATAGGCGGTAAAAAGATCACTACGATGTACAAAGGCTTGGAGCGCTACCCCATTGCCCTGCGTTTTGAAGAAGAAGAACGGCGCAACTTGGATGACATACGTAATATACAGGTTAAAACCCCTCTTGGTTTTGTGCCTCTGTCTACTTTTGCAAAGGTGGAATACAGAGAAAGTGCTTCTGTCATAAAGAGTGAAATGGCTACCCCAGTCACCTTTGTCTACATTACACCACAGCCGAATATCAGTGCTACAGCATATAAGAAAGAAGCTATAGAAGCATTGAAAGATATTGTGCTTCCTGACGGATATTACATCGAATGGGCAGGACAGACAGAGTATTTGGAATCTGCCATGAAAAAGATCAAATGGATCATCCCTACTGTCCTTTTGGTTATCTTGGTACTCATCTATTTTGCATTGGGAGAGTTGATTCCTACTCTTATCGTTTTCTTTACCCTGCCGTTTGCTTTGCTGGGAGGACTTATCTACATAGACCTGTTACACTTCAATATGAGTATTGCCGTAATTGTTGGTTTTTTGGCTCTGCTTGGTGTGGCAGCTGAAACAGCCATAGTCATGATAGTCTATCTACAGGAGAGCGTGGAAGAGATGCGTAAGCAAAAAGCAGAACAATTCACCAAGGCAGATCTTTCTGCTGCCATATATGAAGGAGCTGTGCAGAGAGTCAGACCCAAACTGATGACGGTATTTGCCATCTTGGCAGGATTGCTTCCCATCATGTACACCACAGGGGTTGGTTCTGAAGTCATGCAGCGTATTGCCGCACCAATGATAGGTGGGGTTGTAAGTTCAGCAGTATTGAGTCTTTTACTCATCCCGATCTTTTATGAGATCTATGAAAAAAAACTGTTGAATAAAAAAAGATAAAGCATGTGTCTTATAGATAAAAAACTGTAGGTCAGAGTGGGACACTCCTACCTATGAAAGGAAATAATATGAACATCAAAATAAAACTCTTATTATTGATCACTGTCACTCTACTACTTACTGGTTGCAGTGACAAAGAGAAAACAAAATCCATCACTGAAAGCGGTATGAAATGTGGTCCTGGAAAATGCGGTGCAAGTATGGTAGACGGTTCAGTCATACTGGTAAAAAAGAAAATGAATATCCTTGGACAACTAAGAAAAAATGATAACCGACGTGACTGCGTGCTAAAAGCAACAACAACTAAAACACTTTATAACTGCATACGTATAGAAAAAACCGGAAGACTTAGCAAAAAATGCTCAAGTGATAATACACCAAGAAATAGATAAAACAGAAAAATGTGGGGAAAGATATAAAAACAGGTATTTCAAAAGCCAAAAGACTTTTGAAATACTGTAAAGCTAAAAATTATTTAGCAGGTTTTTTAAGTGTAGCAATATAGTCTGCAAGTTCTTTGATCTTAGCATCATCCAAAGAAGCTACTTGACCTTTCATCAATGCACCCATTCCGTGTGCATTTAGTGTACCTGCTTTATAGCCGTTAAGCTTTTCAACAGTTGATGCAGCATCTTCACCAGCGATAATTGCAGATTTACCAAGAGCAGCTTTTTCACCATTTTGTCCGTGGCATCCTGCACATTTAGCGAAGTCTGCAGCACCGTCTGCCATAAGAAGAGTTGATCCAGCGAATAACATTGCGATTGCGATTTTTTTCATTTTAATTCCTTTTAAATTAATTTTTAAAACCCGAAATTATAACATTCCGAGTTTAAGCGTATCTTAGGCTGCCTGACTTCTTAACAAGAAGGGACATTACCTGAATCAGATGCATACTCATATGAAAAGTCATAAATGTCATTGATATATTTAGGTTTAATTTTCACACCTGGGCAGATCTTTGCAGCTTCTTCCGCAAATTTACCGGCACCTTTGATCGCTTCCCACTCATCTTGTGTATGCTTAGCTGCAAATTTTGCACCTGTAAAACCACAAGCAGCTTTCATTTTTTTCATATAAAGTTTTTGTCCTTTTTTTACATCTGCAGAAGCAGTCGTTGAGAACACAGCAAGTCCAAGTAAAGCAGCAAGTGCTAATTTAGTAAATTTTGTCATTTTTCATCCTTTTAATTTTAAGATGTTGAATGATAGCATGGAATTGTGAAAAGATTGTGAGGAAAAGTGTGAAAGAAGAAGCAGAAATTAAATAACTGCTTCAGGAAGTTACATTTATAATCAATATAAACTTAAATTAACACTTTGGAACCATGCCATCTTTGGCATATTTTTCTGAGAACTCATAGACATCTTCCCACCAGGAAGATTTTATCTTCTTGAGTTTTAATCTGGGACAGATCTTTTTCGCTTCCTCTGGAAACTTTCCGTTGTCATAGATCTCTTCCCATTCTGCCTGTGTATGGTTTCTAGCAAAACGGACTCCGGAGAAACCACACTTTTTACGAAACTTCTTCTTAAATAACTTTTGACCTTTCTTTGGTCCCGCAACTGCTGATGTAGGTATTGTTGCTGTAACAAAAAGTGATAAAGCTACTATCGTCAATATCTTTCCCATTCAAACTCCCTGCAGTAATATAATATATTATTATTTTAAAGTATAATAATCCCGATGTATTGTATCTATTTTAATTTACCAAAAACCTTAAATGTATCCCAATAGATGTCTATCGCTTCATCCAGTTCCTCTTTATTCAAATAGGTTGGCTTCTTTATGCCGTAGGTGTCTATAAAAAGATCTGACATCACAGAGATACTTTTGGAAGGATAGGTAAGATAATGCTTGATGGATGCCTTGACATTCTTCTCTCCGCTGTACATCAGCAAATAACGTTTGAACATTTGCTGCAAAGAAGTAGGTAGCTCCTGATGACAGGCAACACAGTTTCGTTCATAGGCATTCTCAGCCCATAGCAGACTGCAAGAGATCAAACTCAAAACGATTATTTTTTTGATCATACCCTTACCCCTTTCCATCTCAATATCATCGTTGTGCCTTCCCCTACTTTTGAATGTACTTCTATTTTTAAACCGGATTCATCTATGATCTGTTTTACAATACTCAAACCTACACCAAAGCCACCTTCACTTTGATTAAAACGCATATAGCGGTCGAACATAAAAGGAATTTTATCTTCCGCAATACCAACACCGGTATCTGATATACTTAACATATTCTCTTGAAGGATGATCGTTATTTTTCCACCGCGTTTATTATATTTTATAGCATTTGAGATCAAATTATCTATGATCCTTACAAATTTTTGTCTCTCCATAAAAAGAGTAGCATGCTGAAGATGCAGATCAAATGTAATATGTTTGGATCTTGCCAAAATATCAAAATACTCCACTCTGTTCTCTAAAACAGGCTTAAGAGCTATATCTTCCTCTACGCTCTTCTTCTCCTGCTCCAGAGTCATATAGGTCAGATCTTTATAGAGAACTGAGACTGTTTTTGCTGCAATATTGATACGTTCAAGTTTTTTCTTATTCTTGTCGATCATCACTGCGGTATCCATCATCTCAATATTTGCCAGTATCGCAGAGAGCGGTGTGTTTAGTTCATGGGTTGTATCTTTAATGAACCGGTCAAGCAACATAATGGAATCACGCATCGGTTTTAAAAAGAGTTTTGCCAGAAAAAGACCAAACAACATAAAAAATAAAAAGGCGAACAGTCCGTATCCTATGATATTTTTCCATATTTCATTTCTCCAATTACCATCATCTTTCACTTCAATAATCAGATATTTGGTTCCAAGATAGTACTCATCCAAGCTTTTTACAAAATGAATATATTTTTTATTTTGCGTAATATATATCTCTTTATCAAAGTGTTCAGGTTCATTTTCCAACAGTGAAAAAATCTGCATATACTCTATATCATAAATAGCACTTTTAAAACGAGGATCTCTGGGATACTTTGTTCTTTCGTCAAAATAGTGGTGCAGTACTTTAAGTCTTTTAGTCTGGATGTAAGCATATTTGGAGAGTTCAGCACGTCTCTCTGCCAGCATCAGCTTTTCCTGTGACTGATAATAAAACAAAGCGATCAGTGTGATCACAAAAATAATGATGGTCACATAAAGTGCCAGAAATCTTAGAAGGGATTTCTTCTCACTTTTCAGTACGGAATTTGTAGCCTTGTTTTTTGATACTGACAATTCTTTCTTTCCCTATGATCTTTCGAAGATTCTTAATGTAGGTACGAAGTGCTGTATCACTAGGCTCTTCATCATAATCCCACAAATGTTTGTAGATACGTTCATGTGCGATGATCTCTCCCTCTGTTTTCATAAAGAGTTTTAAAAGTCTTGATTCCTTATTTCCAAGGGAAACAGTTTCTCCATCGATTATGAGTGTATTGTTCTTAATATCATAAGCAATATTTTTGGAGATCTGTATCAACTCTTTCTGTTCATGAAAAAAACCACGCTTAAGCAGTGTTTCTACACGTATCAACAACTCTTTGAGTGCAAACGGTTTACGAATATAATCATCACATCCACTCTCAAATCCACGTTCAAGATCATCTACAGAGTCCATGGAAGTAATATAAATGGCAGGAGCCACTACACCCTCTTGGCGACTCTCTTTAAGTAGATCAAGCCCGTCAATTCCCGGAACATTGATATCTAAAAGCAACAGATCATATTTACTTTCATAAAGTTTTTCCTGTGCCTCATATCCATCATAGACCGAAACAACATCATAGCCCTGTTCTTCAAGAAACTCGGTAACCGTTTCATTAAGATTCGAATCATCTTCCAGTAATAATATTTTACTCATTCCATCACTTTATTTATATATATTGTTTCACCCAGTTTTGCAAGCGACCGACACTAAGTGCACCACTTATACGATCAATTTCTTTACCATTTTTGAACATAATGAGTGTGGGGATACTCTGTATTCCGTACTGCGCACCCAAAGCCTGCTGCTCTTCAGTGTTGACTTTCAAAAACTGTGCCTGAAGAGGCATGCTTAAAGCAGCCTCTTCAAATGACGGAGCCATCTGTAGGCAGGGACCGCACCATGGTGCCCAAAAGTCTACCACCACAGGGATCTCAGAATTAGCCAAAAACGTACCGAGTTTAGCACCATCAACCGAAACAGGCTTGCTGTCAAGCAGTGATTTTTTACAGGCACCGCAGTTTGCTTTGGTATAAGACTCTTTTTTAGGAATACGATTCACTTTGAGACAATGTGGACATACAACATTTACATTCATGAAAAACCTCCAGCTATTTATTTTTCTTAGGTATTATAGCAAAGATACAGATGAAAAAGTTAATAATAATTAAATCACTCCTGAAGTGGGAACTTTAGTCCCACTCAAAGGTAAATAAAAGACAGAGGTGGAACTAAAATCTCCACTTCCAAACAAAAGGACTAAAATGGCAAAAAGAGAACTCATAGTCGGCGGCGGATGTTTTTGGTGTACAGAAGCGGTCTTTGAACTGCTTAAAGGGGTGAGCGATGTGGAAAGCGGCTATGCCAACGGGCATACTGATAACCCAACATACAGAGACATATGTACAGGCGAGACAGGACATGCTGAAGTTATAAAAATCACTTATGATGACAGTGTCATTACAGTAGACACACTCTTGGACATATTCTTTATGGTACACAACCCTACGACACTCAACCAACAAGGTGCAGACAGAGGTACGCAGTACCGCTCTACCATCCTCTACACAGATGAAGAGACCAAGGAAGCAGCCGAAGCCGCACTAGAAGCCGCACAAGCCGACTACTCTGACCCTATAGTCACCACCATAGAACCCTTAAAATGCTACTACAAAGCAGAAGCCTATCACCAAGACTACTACAGACAAAACCAAATGCAAGGGTATTGTATGGCAGTCATACCACCGAAGTTAACAAAGTTGAAAGCGAAGTTTGGGAAGGAGATGATATAGTAGACTATTTCTCTGCCAACGGGTTATCACTTCTCTTTTTTACCCTTCGCTCCTGTTCTTCAGAAACATTGGGCTGTGAAAACTCTACTTTTCCTGCAATAATACATCCTTTGCATCCGGGTTCACACACATGATGCAGCTTCATACACCACTCTTTGATCTCGCCGTTTTGCCCCATAAACTGGCAACCCCATCCACTAGCCATTACTCATACCTTATCTCAAATCCATCTGTATTAAACTGCGCATCATCAAGGATCTCATACTTTATATCTTCAACACTGCTTAGAGGTGAACCCTCTTTGAGTATCTGCATAAAAGTATCGAACTCGTCATCAAACACTTCTGCTACCACTTCCACCGTACCGTCAGAAAGATTTTGGATATATCCTTTGAACTGCTTTTTCATTAATGCCTGCGCAGTAAACTTTCTATAATAGACATGCTGAACTCTTCCTGAAATTATAAACCGATACCACTCCATATTTATACCCTGCACTCATCTTTCAAATTCTGAAGGAATTCAAGGATACGCTGTTGAAACAGCCACTCTTCCTCATCCTCTTCATCTGTACACTCTTGAAGTTGCCTGAGTACTTCCATATCGATCTTCGTACAGAAACGCTTTACCTCTTTTGTCTCTTTTGCAACGATCTGAATAAGATGTTCAAAATCAAGCCCGTTACGGTTAATGATCTTGTTATGGTATTCATTTACCGTATCTATCAAAAGTTCAGCACGTTCCTGATCATCACTATAGATGGAGTGGGCTATCTCTTTGAGTTTCTGCTTTTCACACTCATCTATCTCACCATTTGCAGAGACCATCAGTGTCAACAGTTTTGCTCGAAACTCCAGCGAACTGTTATGGTAGATCAAAAACTCTCTGAACATTTTGATAAAACGACGCTTGAAAGCTTTATACATAAATATTTTCCTTGGTATGATACGAATTAACACCATTTTAACAAAAAAACACTATAGTTATATAATTTTTCCATCAAAGAGACATATAAATGAATAATATTGACCTTGTCATTATCCTTAGTACTGCTTTTTTAGGCAGTGTAGGACACTGTATCGGGATGTGTGGAGGTATTGTCGTTGCCTATAGTTCAACAAAAATAGATCACAGCAGTTCATGGGGACGACAGACCATTTCACACCTTGCCTACAATTTTGGACGTGTCACTACTTATACCGTTTTAGGAGCCATGTTCGGACTCCTTGGACGTGCCATCGCGTTCACACCTACCACCAAAGGAGTGCTTTTTCTTCTTACAGGGATGCTTATGGTGCTTGCAGGACTCTCTTTACTGGGAAACCTCAAATTCCTCAACTCTGCAGAATGGTCTGTTTCCAAACAAGGGTGGTTCCAAAACAGTTTTAGAAAACTCATAGGAAGCAAATCTTTACAAAGTTTCTATCTTTTGGGGATGCTTAATGGCATCATCCCTTGCGGACTGGTCTACTCTTTTGCCATCTTTGCTGCAAGTACAGCAAGTCCTCTGTGGGGTGCTATTGTCATGGCTACTTTTGGACTGGCGACCATCCCTGCACTCTTCTTCCTGGGTACTGTGACCAAATTTCTTCAAAAAGGAAATTTGCGCGGTACCATGATGAAACTGGCAGCCATGCTGGTAGTCTTCTATGGGGTTTACACACTATATAAAGGATACCAGTTCGTAGCTCATCCTAAAGAGACCCAGGAGATGATCAACAGTATGCGTTCAGGCAGTATCAAAAGTAAACTGGAAGGAAAATGCGGGGGTATGAAATGTGCTCCAGGGAAATGTGGTTAGCAATATCTCCTAGCCATAAAATATCCAATAAATATACTTGCCCAGGCATTACCAATATATTAACCTAGTGTTACCAGATAGCTATGTTTACAATTTATCAAAAAATAGTTTCAAAAATCTATTATACATTTAATTCATATGTGTATATAATTGCGTTAAGCTAAACTTATCGTGAGATAGGGACAGAAAGCCACGGGTCTTCTTATGAGATAGCCGAGTTGCAGATGACTAAAATAATGATATTTATCTGTTATGCAAGGAAGCTGATCAAAAGATGGAATTTATAGACTTTTTTGGAATATACTGGCTTATAATCAAATATTTAATCTATTTTGCAGCTATTATTATTTTACTCAGCAGTTTAGATGACTTTTTTATTGATTGTTATTATTGGATCCGTCGTGTATGGCGTAAAATAACTGTTTATAAAAAACATCCACCCTTTAATGTGAACGAACTTTACAAAAATGAAGAAAAACCCATTGCCATTATGGTACCGGCGTGGCAAGAGACCGGTGTTGTTGCAGAGATGGCCGCTTTGGCAGCATCAACATTCGAATATTATAACTATCATATTTTTATCGGTACCTACCCTAATGATCCTGATACGCAAGCAGAAGTCGATCAGGTGGTCAATCACTATCATAACGTACATAAAGTCGTGACGCGTGACCCGGGTCCTACCAGTAAATCTGACTGCCTGAATAATGTGATTGAGCAGATCTTTGCATTCGAGAAGACACATAACATTGAATTTGAAGCTTTTGTTTTGCATGATGCAGAAGATGTGATCCATCCCTTGGAATTGAAGCTTTTTAACCATTTGTTGGGAAAAGGAAATGACCTCATACAGGTACCTGTTGTTCCGTTTGAGCGAAAATGGTATGAATTTACAGCGGGTCACTATGAAGACGAATTTGCTGAGACGCATGGAAAAGATATGCTGGTACGAGAAAGTATCTTGGGGTTTGTTCCCAGTGCCGGTGTGGGTACAGCATTGAGTCGTAAAGCAATCAAAAAACTCATAGAATTGCATGATGGAGAAGTATTTATTTTAGGGACACTCACGGAAGACTACAATCTTGGATTTGAACTTTTCAGAGAAAATATGAAGCTTATCTTTGCCAGAGTACCGGTTACAATTGAATATACTGCCAAAAATGCTTTTGGCAAGCCTGTGACTCGCAAGAAAGAAGTACTTGTTGCCGTAAGAGAGTTTTTCCCATCCACTTTTTCTACTGCCGTGAGACAAAAATCAAGATGGATCATAGGGATCGTTTTTCAAGGCTGGAAAAGCATAGGGTGGAATTATCCCGGTTTGGCAACAAAATATATACTTTTTCGTGACAGAAAAGCTATTTTCACAAATTTGGCAAATTTACTGGCATATTTTTTAGTTTTGAATGTGTTGATCATGATGTTCTATGCAAAAATGACCACCGATACATGGTGGTATCCTGAGCTTGTACCACCTGGCAGTTTCCTTTGGATACTGCTTATTCTTAACGCATTTTTTCTTTTAAACCGTATTGTACAAAGAATGTATTTTACCTATTTGAATTTTGGTGTGAGGGGTGCATTACTGAGTGTACCGAGGATCATTTGGGGAAATATTATTAATATTTTTGCCATGTGGCGGGCAACAGTTCAAGTTTTAAATATCAAATCCGGTGTAAACAATCTCTCTTGGGATAAAACAACTCATGACTTTCCTGTCAATACTACTTTAAGTATGCGATTGGGTGAATTGTGTTTAGAACATAATCTGCTGGATCATACCGAACTGGATAAAGTACTTGAGGAACAAAAAGTGACACATAAGCCATTGGGAATGCTATTGATGGAAAAGGGCATACTTAATGAAGAAGACCTGACAAAACTTCTTTCCATTCAAAATGATCTCGAATATATCGATGTCCGAGCAGATGAGCTTGACCACAGTGCGATCAACAAAGCAGATCCGTATATCTTGTTGGAACATGACATACTGATCTTAAAAAAACACAACGGCATACAACCTTTTGTTTCATCAGGACAAGTCGTTAATGTTGTTGTGGACAAATGTGAAAGCGTATTGAAAAACAACATTGAACTTTTCATTACAAAATCAAGTACCATTGAGTCCTTGCAGCATCAAACACTCTTTAAAGATTTAAGTATGGATGAGTTCAGGCAGTTGAAGATGATCCTGAAACATAAAATGCTTCCAAAAAATATCATGCCTCAAATTTTGTCTCATCGTGAGCAAACAGGTGATGACCTTATAGCCAGTTGCCAGTATTTTGGTTTTCTGCCTGCAGGTCAGTTGCAAAGGATCTATATATGAAACTTCTTAAAGTAGCAGCTTTATTATGTTGTACTACAGTTTTACATGCCAACTTTGTAACTGAAACAATAGACAATATGGGAAATAACCTTAAAGAATACAGAACTTATCCCCGTATGGAAAAAGCAAAAAACTTTATTGCAAAAGGTGAGCTGAACAAGGCAAAAAAATTACTGGAAAAGGTTTTGGAAATTGACAGTTCCAATCCTGAAGCTTCAAAAATGTTGGTTACTTTATGTCTGCAAAAAAAGGATTTCAGCTGTGCAAAACGTTATGTTCATACTGTTAAACCTGTGCTATATGCCAAATATTATGAAATTAATTTACTCTATGGTCAAAAGAAATATGCAGAAGCATATAAGCTTGCTTCATCGATTTCGGATGATTCAGCTTTAAAGAAAGAGGAAAAATTTCAAAAAGATATGATACTGCTCAAGTCAGCTATATTATCGAATAATAAACAAGCTGTAGAAAAATATTTACCTTTAATACTCCATACTTCAAAAAATACAACATGCCATCCGGAAACTTCAAATATCATAGCATTGTTGTTGGAGAAAAAGATGTTGGATGAAGCGACACAGGAGATCTCCTCTTATTTGAAAAAATGCAAAAAAGATGTTCATTTGAATAAAAAACGTATCATCTGGGCTGATATACTTAGAGACAATGGTCGTATGAAAGAGGCACTTAGGATCATCAATACTATGGATGACTCCATCCAAAAATACGAACAGCAGATGTTAATTTTCATAAAGAATGAAAAGTTCAAAAATGCGGCAGAAACAATGGGAAAAATTTACCACTCTAACCCAAATCTTTCCAACAGGAAACGCTTAGTATACCTTTATGAAAAAGCCGGCATGAAAGATAGGATAAAAGCACTTTATACGAAAGAGTATCAGGCTAGCAAAGACGCCGGTGAGCTGAAAAAACTGCTCTATATGAATAAAGAGCGTGCTGAATCATTTAAGATCTTAAAACAGTATTATCCGTATCCGGGACTTAGCAAAGACGAAAAATTCAATTTCTCCTCAAGACTTATTGAAAAATATGCACAAATGGGAAATAAACGAAATAAAATCCTGACTATCCTCGATGATCTGTCTGCATTGAAAGATCTAAATCCAAAGCAAAAAGCATTTATCAGCTATCAGTACCATAGAGAAAACAGTAATGCCAAAGCCATACGCATCTTGGAAGCATTGTATGCAGTGAATCCAACAAAAGAATACAGAAAGAGATTACTTTTTTTATATGATGAGACCAAAGGATATACAAAGCAGAAGGAATTACTTTTGCTAGCAAATGCAAGCAGCATATGTGACAGAAATCTTATTCTTCCGCTTTTGGACATAAAACAAAAATCCAGGCGTGTGTTAAAACGTCTTGAGTTGGATTATCCTTTTAACTGTTTAGCAGGCAAAGAGAAGCTCAATGCTATGATGACACTTTTAAGAAATGCCCAAAAGAGAGGAAATATTCATAAAGTCAAAAAAATACTTACAGATATGAGCCAGATGAAAAAACTTTCAAAAAAAGAGCTTTTGACACTTGCTTATGAATTCGGTAGATACAAGGAGTATGGTGTATCAAATAAAATGCTGAGCAGAGTGCTGAAAAAAGATCCCAGAAATTTTGAAGCACATAAAATTATTGCAGAAAATTATTATGCAACAAGGCACTACAGCCAGGCACGTCACTATTTTCAGAAAGCCTATAAACTACATCCAAACGCGTATGAGTTGGCCAACGTATTGGGAGAACTGTATAGTAGAGATAAGGCATATAAACAGGCACTATACTACTGGGATCAATATTTACAACATAAGCATTCAAAACAAATCATCTTAAAAGCAGCCAAGCTGGCGTTACTAATGGATGATGCAAAGAGAGCCAGAGGATACCTCTCCGGACTGTCTGGACCGGTTGTACGTCATGAAAGTGAATACTATACGCTTAAAGCAAAATTGGCTGAACTGAAAAATGATAACAGCCAGGCACTTGCCTATTACCAGAAAGCTTTGAAATATGGGAAGAACAATACAGATACTCTTTATCGCTATGCCAATTTGCTTGCCAAAGAAAAAAGATATAAAGATGCAATCACCTACGTTAAAAAGATCATCCCGCATACCAGAGATAAAGCAAAGTATTATGCCCAGATCGGATATTGGTATCAAAAGTACGGTAAAGATAAAGAAGCTGCCTTAGCATTTAAAAAGTCTTTAAAATATCAGAAAGATCCCCAATATTATAAAGCACTCGGGTACAGTGAAGTTAAGCTGAAACATCATGAACATGCTCTGAATAGCTTCAAACGATCCCTGGATCTTTTGGAGAAAGAAGGTACAGGTACAGCATCAGAGAAATATAACTTAAAAAGAAGTATCAAATATATGGAGGACTCTTTTACAGGTTATTTTGCTTATGTAAGCAGCAACAGAGCAGTGGGTAATGTTTCACCGATCATCACTGATGATACTATAGGAGGCTATTCAGCGCTTAGATTAAGTTATACACCTCGTTCCTATACAAATAGACTACAATTCTATCTCAATACAGCAGTAGGTATAAAAAATAAAAACATCACTATGGCTGAGGGAACAACACAACCCAGTATAGGGGTATCTTATCAGGTAACAAATAACACGATGATCATAGTCTCAGTAGAAAAACTGATTAAAGGCGCTTCAAAGAGCAGAGATGATGTATTGGCACGTGTAAGTGGAAAATTCTTTGATGACTATAGTTTTGATCCGGCACTCAAAAACAAATGGTTTAAAAGTCTTTATATTGATATAGCATATTTCTTTGACCATAATTCTTACCGTTTCTATTCAAAATATGAACAGGGATATATGCAAAAAATAAATTATCAAAATGCCTGGATGCCATATATCAGTGCAAGTATCGCTTATGACAATGATAATGGTACTAAGAAAAGTATGTATAATTATGACATTGGTCTGGGGCTTTCCTACCTGTTCTGGCTGGATGAAGAGAAATACAGATCTCATGCCTATACAGGAAGAGCCAGTGTAGAAGCACGAAAAGCCTATAAAACCAATTACAAAAATGATGACCAAATACAAATGATGCTTGAGCTTTTATTTTAACGGTATGGAAATATGAAATTCTTTTTAACCTTTTTGTTTTCTCTGTTTTTCTTCGCCAATGCGCAACAACCGGGAAAATCGATAATGTATCAACCCCAGGAAAAAGATTTTATCTATCCAAACTGGGAATCAAGATTTAAACTTCTTTCCCAACAAGGTTTTAAAACAGTGATTATTCAGTGGACAAGTTATGGTGCACACCGTTTTTATGAAAAACATCCTTACTGGATCGGAAACATTCTGAAATATGCAAAACAATACAAAATCGGGCTCATCTTTGGTCTCTATGCCGATCCTGAATATTTTAAAAAGATCGAGAAAAATAGAACAGATATTAAAATCTATCTAAAAAAGTTATATCGTATCAATATAGAAACAGCACGAACATTATCTCTTCAACTTGATAAGGATGAAGCTTTTAAAGGTTGGTACATTTACGATGAGATCAATGATGAAGCATGGCAAGACAATATACGTCATAAAATCCTAACAGATTATCTGCATCAACTTGATCATGCTTTGGACGCCTTGACACCTAACAAAAAAATTATGATCTCAGCATATTTCTCAAACAAAACAGCACCGGATGCATATGCAAAGTTGCTCAATACCGCACTTCCTGAAAAATGGATACTTTTGCTGCAAAGCGGCGTAGGTGCAGGATTGGTCACACCGCAAAAATGTCAAACATATTTCAAGGTCTTTTCAAAAGTATATGATCATCAGTGGTTTCCCATTATCGAACTTTTTTCTTTTAGAGGGAAAATACCTAAAGCCAATTATGACATTTATCTAAAACAGCATAAGTGTAGCAATAAGAATAATGTACTTTTTTCATGGAGATATTTTTTTAATAAAGATTTTCTTCAACATTATATTAAATAAAATATAGTCAGCTACATTAAAAATTAAATCTAAAATAAAAGAGTATTGGTTTCTACGAATAGCGCTTTACCGTTAAAATGAATAGTAATATTTAGGTATGTACAAAATTTATTTTGCTATAATAAGCAATGCTAAACTTATCGTAAGGTAAGGACAGAAAGCTACGGGTCTTCCTGCAAGATAGCCGGGTTGCGAATGAAAGCAATGCCGGGTTATCTATTTTTCTTAATTAATCTCTTTCATTGCTTACCATCTTTAACTCACAAGGAGTAACGTATGCTAAAATATATTGCTAAACTATATGTGATACTGGGGATAGTCTTTTTATCGACGCTTACAGCATCCTCTCACCCACACAAGGGTCATCATCATATCAAACTAGCCAAACATACTAAAAAGCAAAAGGTCTTAGTTCTCTATGACAATGCCGGTCCCTATGGAGATACTGGGAAAACCCATGCCATTTTATTAAAAAACCTTTTAGGGCATTTTAATGTCAAGATCCGCATTGAACCTGTCACAAAATACAGATCAAAGCATATGAAAAATCAAAAAGCTGTCTTCTATCTTGGTACTACTTTTAATCCCTTAAATTACTATGCAGAAGGAAGTACAGAGAAAAATGCTTATTTAAGATTTTTCAAAGATGTAGCAACCCGTAATAAAAATATTATTTGGATCAACTATAACCTGAACCTTTTAAAAAGTGCCTGGGATGCTAACCAATGGGGAAATACAACTATGGGTGAAAAATTCGGTTTCACCTTCCAATATACAAATCCTGCTATCAAATATAACAGAGTTAAATACAAAGATACGGAACTATATAAAGGTGTGATTCCTTTTGCAACACCTGGTGCCGATGTCTCATTGTGTTTAGATGAAGGAGACAATAGATATGCCTGTGCATTGGAACTAAACAGAGTTAATATTTTAGACAATAATAAAACAAAAGTATATGCAGAAGCATATTCTACCCTTCTTCCAAACAGAGCTCCAGACCCTTATATTATCAAAGGAAACCATTTCTGGTTTGTAGGAGACATTCCTTTTACATACATGTCAGAAGAAGACAGATATCTTGCCTTTTCGGATCTTTTACATGATATGCTGGGTATTTACCATAAAGAGTCTCATAAAGCAATCATGCGTTTGGAAGATGTTGATGCAAGGACAGATATCTATGATCTTCTTCATATTGCCAATTTAGCACGTGAGAAAAAAGTGAGGTTCTCTGTTGCTGCAATTTCACAGTATGAAGATCCATTCGGTATAGAGAATGACGGAATACCTACAACAATTAAAATTTCTGATTCTATTGTAGGGGAGATATTATCTGATCTATATTCAGAAGGATTGATCGATGTGGTCGCACATGGATTTACCCATCAATACGGAAATATACAAAATCCATATAATGGATTATCGGGAGATGATTTTGAATTTATGAGAGTGGTTGAAAACAGTAATCTCTCTTATAGTTATCTTTCTCCTACAATGAATGATTCAGGTTTCTACGCTTATATGAGAATGTACAAAGCAAAGTCCATTTTAAAGCAACTTGGTATTAAAGCATTTGCATGGGAAGCTCCACACTATATGGCAGGTCCAAATCAATACAGAGCGATAAGAGAACTGTTCCCCGTGCAATATGCAAGAGTGCTTTACTATCCAAATGAAAACAGTAACGATATGACAAAAAAATATAAATTTGTTGGACAATTTTTCCCCTATATTATTAAACATGATATGTATGGCTCCACTATCATCCCGGAAAATATCCATAATATCGAAGATGCCCCAAATGCAGGATATCGAAAGCTTACACCTGCAGATACCATTCGTTTTGCCAAGAAATTAAAAGTAGTAAGAGATGGTATAGCAAGTTTCTATTATCATCCATATTTAGGAACAGATGACCTTGAGATGATTATAGATGGGCTTCGTAATGCAGGATATGATTTTGTCTCTGCACCATCACTGTTAAAGAAAAGAAATAATAAGAGGTAACCTTTTTATAAAACATGCAAGGGTTATTGAAAATTTGATAAAGTTATATCTAAATTGTGTTAAGCAAAAAAGTGATATACTAGGTAAACTAAGATTTAAAAAAAGGATAGAAAATGTCAAAAGTAGTAAAAGTTATTGAAGTATTATCTCAATCAAACAAATCATGGGAAGATGCAACTGCTAAAGCTGTCAAAGCTGCAAGTAAAAGTATTAAAGGAATCAAGTCTATCTATATTGTAGATATGAGTGCCAAAGTAGATGGAGACAAGATCGTCCAATACAGAATTAATGCAAAGATCTCATTCCTGATCAAATAAAACTTCCAGTATAGGCTTTTGCCTGTACAATCTGCTATAATCCCTTTTATGAATCACATTAAAAATTATGCTTATACCCACACCCCTTTACAATTCGACTTTAAACATACCATAGAACGTTTTTTCGTGGAAGAGATCCCTCTTTACAGTTTTACAGGCACGGGAAACTTTCTCATACTCAAGATCAAAAAAACAGATATGAGTACCTGGAAGCTTATTACTGTACTGGCAAAAGCTACGGGCTTGCAAGAACGTGACATTGGCTATGCAGGACTTAAAGACAAAAATGCCACTACCATACAGTATATCTCTCTTCCGAAAAATAGAGAAAAAGAGCTCAATAAAAATCTTACCACAGAGAAAATAGAGATACTGGAACGTACCTACAACAAGGCTCCCATTAAAATAGGACATTTAAAAGGAAATCAATTTTCTATTATTCTGCACAAAATCAATGAGAAAGATGCAAAGTTTTTCAATACCACAGCCAAAATGATGCAAAGCAAAGGGATACCAAACTACTACGGATACCAACGCTTTGGAGAAGACAGCCGTTCCTACCTTCAGGGAAAAGAGATAGCCATCAGCGGTAAAAAGCTTAAAGGGAGCAAAGAAAAGCTCCTTGTTTCTGCCTACCAAAGCCATCTTTTTAACAAGTGGCTTGGACAAAGAGTCAAACTCTCAACTATTATCAGCTCAAACAGTGTAGAGGATGCTGCTAAAAAACTCAAATATCCTAAAGAATTGGTAAAAGTATTGGCTAAACAACCCCAGATTTTCAAACTCTTTTTGGGGGATGTAGTGATGCCCTACCCTTATGGTAAGCTCAATTATGTCAAAGATATGTACCAAGCCTCACAAGCCTTTTTCCAAAAGAAATTAAGCCCAACTGGTTTATTATGTGGAGATCGGGCAGAACGTGCCAAATCAGATGCCTATCATTTGGAAGAACCCTATGATGACAGTGAACTCACTGCACTCAAAGGAGACAGACGCTTTGCCTGGATCTGGCCACAAAAAGTGGAGACCGAGTATGATGCCAAGAGTAAAAAACTCATCGTTGAATTTTACTTGCCCAAAGGATCATATGCTACAACATTTTTGGAGGAGATCGGAAAATTTTCTTTAAAAGAGGAGAAGTAACTATTTCTCTTCTTTATCTTTTCTAGGTATAAATTTACCACATCCTTTGTCCGGGGTACCACCAAAACTTTTTACTTCTCTTGCTGTGCCATCTTCATAAATGACTGTTCTTTGACACTTTGGTGCATCAACACACACTTCATTGCTACAACCTACATCTTCAGGTACTGCCATGGATTATCCTTCTTGTTTAAATTTGTCTGCATAATAACAAAAAAGGCTTAATAGAAATTTATTTTCGCCCTCGTTTGGACTTTTTATCTTTTTTTTCTGATTTTGGTTTGGCTGCATCATACACTTTAAAGCCATCACGTTTGGTAGTCTTACGCTTCTTGGTGCTTGAAAATGTCGTAGACTTTTTCTTCTTTTTACCAAAAGCCCCATCGGCTTTTTTATGCTCTTTGGGGTTTTTACGTGCACCCTTTTGTTTAACGTCTACTTTAGGCGCATAGCCCTCTAACTTCTCTTGGGGTATAGCTTTGCCCATGAGCTTTTCTACATCTTTGAGTGCTACCATCTCAGTAGGTGAGATGAGCGTCATAGCCAAACCTTTAGCCCCTGCTCTTCCTGTGCGCCCTATGCGGTGTATGTAGTCGCCTGTGACGTGTGGGATGTCGTAGTTCATGACCACTGCTAGGTTGGGTATATCCAAGCCACGCGCTGCAATGTCTGTGGCTACAAGTACACGTATCTTTCCTTCTTTAAAACCCTCTAAGGCTCTGGTACGCTCTCCTGAGCTTTTGCCCCCATGTATGACTGCTGTTTTAAGTCCAGAGAGGTTAAGCTCTTTTGTTACCTCGTCTGCCACCTCTTTTTTACGTACAAAGACCAAAACATGCTGATAGTTACGCGAGCCTATGAGGTAAGAAAGAAGCTCTGTCTTTTTCTCTTTCTCTACAGGGTAGACTATCTGCTCCACCGTATCTGCCGAAGTCCCCATACTGTCAACTTCTATGAGTTTAGGCTTAGTGAGTATCTGCTCTGCCAGACGCTTCACTGAGCCAGAGAGTGTCGCAGAGATGAGTACATTTTGGCGACGCTGTGGAAGATGCTGAAGTATCTTACTCACTTCATGTACAAAACCCATGTCCAAGATGGTATCAGCCTCATCAAGTACCAGGTAGTCCACAGACTCCAAATTGACATTTTTCTGATTAATATGCTCCAACAAACGCCCAGAAGTAGAAACGATGATATCCACCCCTGCCTTAAGTCTGTTCACCTGAGAAGTAAGATTGGCTCCACCATACAATACGATGCTTTTGAGTGGCAAATACTTCCCATACGCTTCGACTGAAGCCTCCACCTGCTTTGCGAGTTCACGTGTAGGTACGATGATGACTGCTTTGGGGTAGTGTTGCCCCTCCACAAAGTTACGAGAGAGTTCCTGAAGTATAGGCAAAGTAAACCCCGCCGTCTTCCCCGTACCCGTCTGCGCCCCCGCAATAATGTCAGCACGCGTAAACATCGCAGGGATGAGTGCTTTTTGTATGGGTGTAGCAGACTCATAGCCTTTGTCTTTAAGGGCTTTGAGTATCTTTTCGTCTAGTCCTAGTGTGGCTAAAGATGTTGTATTTTCGTGGGTTTTATCTGCCATAGGTAGCCTTGATGAATGTTTTTTGTATTGTAGCGAATTTTCGTAGTATGTATAATTTAGCTCATTCCCATAGTTTTATCTTTTTTTCTGTATTATAGTTTAGAAAAACTAGAGAGTATAAAAATATGGCATATTGTCATGTTTTTTGAATTTTCGTATGCATTCCCACTGAGGACGGATGGAAACTAGAAAAAGTTTATCTTGTTCCCATCCGTCCTTGGTGGTAACACATACTTAAATACATACCAGAAAAAATACCAAATACTAACACAAATTTAAACTTTCGTAGGGTGTTGTCCCATGACAACACCAACACTTCAAACGTCTATATAAAATCTAATTTTTTCATCATTCATATTTATGGTGTTGTAAGGGTACAACACCCTACGAATTTTGAACCATCAGAACATATCCAATATCAATCTAAATTCAAATCCGATTTTTCAAGACGACGATTGAGCTTCATCTTCTGTTTGGCTACTTCACGCATATCTGCATGAGAGTCGCTCTCATCCATTATCTCTACACCCAAGATGGTCTCAACACAGTCTTCAAGTGTCACGATGCCCTCTGTTTGGTCGTAAGAGTCCTGTACAAGAAACATATGCTCTTTCTTCTTGATGAATAGGTCTAATGCCATAGAAACAGGGATATTTTCATTGATTTTATAGATGTCTTTTTGTATGCTATTGAGAGTTACTGTATCGTCTTGTAGCGCTTGTTTAAAGATTTTCTTTGCCATCACAATACCAGTAATGTTTTCAATGCTTTCAGCAAATACAGGTACACGTGAGAATTTAAAAATAGCAGGTTCATTCTCTACAATATCTTTAATACTTCTGTTGCCATCAAGGGCAAAAACGACTGTTCTAGGTGTGAGTATTTCTTCTATCTTAATACTGTCTAGCATCAAAATATTTTCGATAACATCTGACTCCTGTTCATCAAGTACACCCTCATCTTCACTCATGAGAGTAGACTCGATGAGCTCTTCACGTGTAAGGCTCATACCTTCATCATCTTTTTTGATACGATTGGTTACAAAAAGAGTCATAAGAATGATCGGATAGGTAATCCATATAAAAAAACGAATCACGTAGGCTGCTATAGGTGCCAACTGTTTCCAGTATGTCGCTCCTATGGTTTTAGGAATAATTTCTGCAAAAAATAAAATAGCAAAAGTCAATACTACCGAAACCCAAAATACAGCACTTGAGCCAAAGACATGCTCTGCCTGAGCACCTACTGCTGCAGCACCCAAAGTATTGGCGATAGTATTCAAAATGAGTATGGAGGCGATAGATTTATTGATATTGGTTTTATGCGCTTTAAGTAACTCCCCTGCTTTTGGTTTCTCTTTTTCCAATACAGAGATATAAGGCATATTGACAGAAAGCAATACTGACTCCAAAACAGAGCAGATAAACGAAATAACCACTGCGGCTAAAAAATATAAAATTAACAAGTCCATTAAAGTAAAACTATCCTTTTAAAGTAAAATGAGGGTTGCCAGACCGAGAAAACTGAAAAATCCCACAACATCCGTGATCGTAGTCAAAATAACTGTACTTCCGATAGCCGGATCAATATTGAATTTTTTAAGCAACAACGGGATCATTGAACCAAAAAAACCTGCACTGAAGAGGTTAATGACCATCGAAAGTGCAATCACAACACCAAGCATCCCCTTATCAAACCACAAAGCAGCAATAATACCTATGATTATAGCAAAAATAAATCCATTTACAAGGGAGAGTATCACCTCTTTTTTAATGGTACGATACGCATCGTTTTTGGCAATCTCTCCCAAAGCAAGCTGACGCACAACAACCGTCAAACTTTGTGTACCGGCATTTCCTCCCATAGAAGCTACAATAGGCATAAGAACAGCAAGTGCTACATAGGACTGTATCGTACCTTCAAAGATGCCTATGACCAAAGAAGCAGCGATCGCAGTAATCAGGTTGATACCAAGCCATATTGCCCGTGCTTTACCAGCTTTGAACAGATCATCATCTTCTTCTGCATCATCACTAACTCCGGCGAGGTTATACATCTGATCGGTTGCATGTTCGCTGATAACATCATAAATATCATCTGAAGTAATACGCCCAAGCAAAACATCATAGTCATCTACTATCGGCATAGAATTCAGATCATATTCATGGAACTTTTTAACAACCTCTTTAATATCATCATGATCATGACCAACAACCGGCTTATATTTTTCAGGATTCTTTTCTATGTTCTCCTGCAGTGTTTTGTCAAAATCAAAGACAAGCAGATTATCCAGTCCGACACCATACCTCAGTATATTTTTCTTATCTGTCACAAAAAGATAATTGACATTTTCAAGCTCATCTTTTCTTCTTAACTCGGCAAACTCTTTAATGACATCATTGACGGTCTGATCCAGCTTTGCCGTGTAGACTTCCACCTGCATATAGGCACCGGCTTCATTTTCGTCATACTGCTTCAGTTGAAGAATATCTTTCTGGTCTTCTTTATCCAGCTGATCAAAAACCTCTTTGGCAATATTCGTATCAACCTCTTCAAGTTCCTGAATAAAGTCTGTCTGGTCATCAGACTCCAATTCAGATACAGATTCAGCGATCTCTTCAGGGGTAAAAGATTCAACAACATCTTCAAAATATCTGTCAGGCAGTTCAAGTGCTACATCTGCAATAAGCTCTTTTGGAATAGCTTGAACCGCTTCATCAAAATTCTTTTCATTAAGATCTTTAAGAAGATTTGCTATCTCCGAGGGGTGCAGTTCATCATGCGAATGTGCATTTAAATATTGTGTAAGTTTATCCATACTGTTCCCCCTAATAGTTATTTTGTAGCATTATACTTGAATTTATTGAATATAGGAATAAGAGAAATATTTCAAGACAATAAAGGGTTGAGATCCCCTTATTTTAAATATTATACATCACACTTTTTAGTAATGATACAGAGTGGACAGAAGTTAGTAAGTCCCGCAATAAGTGGGATAGCTCCAAGGTAAAACCATTGGTTACCGCTATATACACCATAACCGATAAGTGCCGAACCCAATACGATTCTAAATGGTCTACATACTTTTCTGATCTTATTGACATCCATAGTTGTTTCCTTTAAAATATTTTTGACACTATACTATAGATAGCTTATATAATAATTAATAGATATTTTATCTCAGTATGTATTCACTTTACATGATCTTTGTATCTTTAACAGAAACTACTTTTTTATTCTCTATTTTCAAGATACGATCACACAAAGGGAGCATTGCTTCATCATGTGTAACCATAATGACAGCTACTTTTTGGTCTAGTGCTATCTTCTTGAGCATTTTCACCACATCGACTGACCGCTTAATATCCAGTGCTGCGGTAGGTTCATCTGCCAGAATGATCTCCGGCTTGTTTGCCAATGCTCTGGCAATTGCGACACGTTGGTTCTGCCCTCCTGAAAGAGAACTGGGCATACTCTTTGCCTTATCTGCAATATCGAAATAATCCAGAAGTGCCATCGCCTCTTTATGAGCTTCTTCTTCTGATACACCGTTAGTTTGTGGCACAAGTGTGACATTCTCAATAACATTCAAAAAAGGAATAAGATAGTGTGCCTGAAAAATAAATCCTATCTTTTCACGACGTATTCTACGGGTCTCTTTGGTCAGCCATTTATTGTCATAAACTTTTTCCTCTCCCAGCCAGATTGCACCACTTGTCGGCTCTTCAACACAACCTATCATCATTAATAACGTTGTTTTACCTGCACCGCTTGGTGCAATAAGAGCAACCAGCTCACCCTTGTCGACTTGAAAATCCGCACCCTCAATAACACGTACCAAGGTATCACCCTCTCCAAAATGTTTATACAGCCCTTCTACGCGTATTGCATTTTCTGCCATATCAGCCTCCTATTGCCGATGCGGGATCAGCTTTGATCACTTTACGAATACCTGCCAGCGAAGCAAGAATAGAAGCGGCGATCACAACAACAAAGAGCATCCATGCATCGGGCATCTCCAACACTACCCGCTTTGGAAATTTGCTGTAGATGAGATGGGCAAAGATATTAGCAAACATGAATGCCAATACTCCCATAAGCAGTGTCTCCTGTACGATCATTTTAATGATCATACTGTTGGGTAAGCCAATCAGCTTCATAATAGCAATTTCTTTGATCTTTTCCAACGTCATTGTATAAATAATAAGTGCAATAATAATCGTCGATACCACCACCAGTATCACGGTAAACATCCCAATCTGTTTGGAAGCCATCTTGATGAGATTTTTTGTCAGAAGTGTTTTCTCTTCCTTTGCAGTATAGACACTTTTATGTTTCCATTGCCGTATTTCATTGGCTACATGATCCACGTTGTAACCTTTTTTGACTGTTGCAACAACAGCATTGATCATATGTGAATTCAATGCTTTTATACCTCTTTCCCTGTCATTTCTTGTCCGTGAATTTGAATAAAGAAACTGCAACTCCTGTGCATCTTTTAGACTTAGATACACTAAAGGATCACCTCCCGATGAAACCGTACCGTGTGTGATACCTACAACCCTATAAAGATCTCTTCCCAACAGTACTTTTTCACCAAGCTTGAAACCTGTTTTATCTGTAACAACCATTTCATAGTGACTACGCTGCAATCCTCTGCCCTCAACAAGTCTTTCCTTGTTGACAGGGTCGATCTCACCAAAAGGATCAAACCCGACAGCAAAAACCCTCACTTCACTCCCGTTTAGAGGCAATTGCAGATTTTGAAAGGTCAGTCCTTCTGATTTTGCAACTCCATCTGTAGCTTTAATAGTATTTTTAAGATCTTCATGCAGCCGTGAAGGCTCGGCAAAGGGTCCGAGTGTATTTTCCTGTACTACCCAGAGGTCAATTTTGAGATCATCCAAAAGAACCTTGGCATCAATGATCATTCCCCTGTAAACACCGATCATAATGAGCACAATACCCAAAAGCATTCCAACCCCCATGGAAGTCACAATAAACTTTCCTAGTGTATGGGCAATATCTTTTTTGGCAAGATTGATCATCAGTGTACGTCCACACCCTCTTTAAGGGGTTTTTTCTTTTCTGAACCAATCAATATTTTAGTATGGTTAGCTAATCCTGTTATTGCAGCCTCACTATGTCCTCTGCCCAGTACTTTTACCGGTACAAAATGTGCTTTCCCAGAGTCCTCTGTCCAGACACCTGTTTTTTCTTTATAGTAAGCCAAAGCCTTCAGTGGTACTTTAACCACATCTTTATAGGTCTTCGAAGCAATACGCACTTCTGCCTGTTCATTGATGTAAAATGGCATGGGTAAGGTGTCAAAAGCTACATTTACTTCTCTCTCCTGGGTTACAGCATCACTCTGTGCAACGATCCTTTTTACAGTACCTTTGAAATATTTTTCATATTGAGAACGCAAGGTAATATTCGCTTTTTCTCCTACTTTGACACTGCCACTTATCTTTTCATCTATGTATGCATTGACCCATACATCTTTGGGATCCACAATTTTTAAAATAGGCTGTGAAGGCAGTACGGTCTGTGCTACCTGGGCACTACGTGCGATAACAACTCCGTCAACTGGTGCATATATCTTATAGCGTGCAAGTTTTTGCTTGAGGGCTTCTACTGCTTTTTGTGTTCTTTCTACTTCCATTTTGGCTGATCTAATATGTGCATTTGTTACTGATATTTGTGCTTCGATCACATCAAGATCAGCTTTGGCTTTGTCATACTCTGCTTTGGATACAAACGACTGTTTTTTAAGCTTTACATAGCGGTCATAGGTGATCTGTGCCAAGTGTTTCTGTGCAAAGAGGCTCTTCAACTCTTTCTTGCTTGCAACCCATTCCAAATTGGATTTTCGCATAGATAGGTTTGCTTCATCAATAAGCTGAGGAATATCTACACTGTCTATGGTGATCAGCAGATCTCCTTTTTTAACCCATTTCCCTTCATCAGTCAAAATAGAAAGTATTTTTCCTCCGGTCTGTGCGGTAATACTGTATATGTACTTTGCTCCCACATTCCCAATGCCAAACACTTCAACAGAGAGATCACCTTTTTTGGAAATAGCTGTCTCATAAGTGCTTTTGGGAATGTATATTTTTTTATAAAAAAGTATTCCCCCCAATAAAAGCAACACAGCAACAAGCATATACTTCAATAATTTTTGCATTAGATCTTTCCTTTTAAATATTCAATTCTATCTATAGCCAAACTACGGGAATAATAGGCTTCCAATACACCCAATTGTGCATTTAATACAGCTGAAGTACTATCCAGTACTTCTATATATGTAGCCAATCCCTCTTTATATCGTGCCCTCAACTCTCTTTGTGCACTTTTTGCTGAAGTTACCTGTACTTTTTTTGCCCTGATCGTTTGACTGTAACGTTTAATATCTGTCAACAAGGCACGCAACTCTTCTTTCAGTGCCAAGGTATCTGAAGCTTCCTGCTCCTGTGCGATCATTGTAGCTATATGTGCTTTCTGCTCCAGTGCACCCAATCTTCCTCCGCTATAAAGAGAGACATTGTAATTCACCCCTACATAATCGGAGTTATATTGGTTCAGAGTATCAAAACGGTCATAAGATGCGACAAGGTCAATACTCCCGAAATGTGCAGATTTCGCAGACTTGTGTAGCAAACGGTTCTTATGGATATTCAGTCGATCTTTTTTCACTTTGTAATTATGTGCAAGCACTTTGCGTTCCGTATTTTTATGTACTGTGTATTTCTGCTTCAAGGCTTTGCTTTGGAGTTTAACAGAAGTATGGATCTCTCTGCCCATATAGAGAGAAAGAGAGATCTTTGCTTTTTCAAAAGCGGCTCTGGCGATAGCAAGACTGTCTTTTGCTGCATACACAGCAGAGAGAAAGCGGTTGGCATCAGCATGGGTCTTAAGCCCCTGTTTGACTAACGCCTTTGCCTGTGCATAGAATGCTTTTTTTGCTTTAAGGTCTTGGCTTCTGACAACAATCGCTTCACGCTGCACAACCAGAAGTGCATAAAGTGATTTCACTTTATAGCCTAACAGTGCTTTTACCTCATCCAGTGAAAGTTTGGCAATATCTGTATCTATCTTGCTCGCATCAACAAGGGAAGAAGTCTTGGAAAAATCCCATACTTTCTGATGCAGAGTAACTCCGGCATGCAAGCTTCTTTCATTCACTGTATGAAAACTACCGTTAACAGGAAGCGCAAATGTTTGCGTTGGAGCATACGTAGCCGAAAGATCAACTTGAGGAAGATAGTCGGCATAGGCTGCATTATAACCCTGCTCTGCCTGCTGTATGCGTAGTATAAATGTTTTTACATCCGGATGATGTGCCAACGTACTGTCTATGGCTGTTCGCAGTGTCAGTGTATGGGCATATAGCTCTTGCATACCCAACAGAGATAAAAGAAGTACCGATTTTTTTAAATATTGTTTTACCATATATTTCAAATCATCCCTTTATAGAATTTCTAGTGAAATCATACTGCTGCAATATGAACTTAATATGAATTTATTATCTACCATTACTTACCTTTATTTTGATGTGCATAAATAACAATAGCAACAAAAACACCACCCTGTACCACACCCAAGATAACTTCAGAGATAACTGCAATCATGGCCGGAAGCGTCTGGGGTATCCAGTCTCCTGAACCTAATGTAGTAAAGGTCACAGTTGAGATATACATAGAAGTAACAAAACTATGTTCATGAATGGCAGTAAGATTTTGGGGGCTAAACTGTGCACTCAAGTGAAAAAGGGAAAAAACATCAAATATGTTAAATACAGCGGCATAGTACACAATAGTTATCACAGTAACTTCCAAATAAAGAAGTACAATTTGTACCAACGCAAGGTGTACATGATTCTTTGTACGACTGAAAATATAGACTGCCGTATCAAGCATAGCAAAACGGGCGATGACAATATAAAGAATATTTGCAATGAGTATCTGCTCACGGTGCAAGGCAAACCATTCAGGTTTTATACTATGTAATGCCAGTTCCAGAAGTAATGGTATCAACACCATAGGCAAAATAAGAAAAGCCATTTTTTCACTGTGTATAAAACGGTTTTCTCTTTGCATAAATTTTGTTAACATACTACTCCTTCTCTAGAAGCACTTTTTCAAATGCTTCTGTTATGCTTTCAGCCTGTACAAGTCCTTCGAGAAATATCTCTCCATCTAGTACCAGTGTCGGGTCTTTCATCACACCTTTTTCAACTGCTTTCAATGTGTCATATTCATATCTGAATTCTACACGCAAAGGCAAGTGTTTGATAGCACAGCTCAGCCGTTTGGAAAACTTTGCCGTTGAAACTTTGTCTCCGTAGAGTACAGCATGAAAAAACGGATATTCCGTTTTTTCTGCATTGAGTACTTCGCCGTGCTGCATGCTGTGACAGGCTTCATTCATCATTGTATATATTTCTCCAGAAGGGCATTCAATTCATCCGGGCTCAAGATACCGACATGTCGGAAAACTTCTCTGCCTTTACCGTCAAGTACGATCTGTGTCGGGATCATCTGTATTTTCAGTTTGAAAGCGGCTTCTCGCTCCTTTTTAACATTGACAAAGTAGATGGGGTATGCCGGATGTTCCTGTCTGACCGTGTAGAGCAGTTTCCCCATGACCCGACAGCTTCGACAGCTGTCGGAACCCACTTCAAGAAATATGGCTTTGCCTGTACCTATCTGTTTTGAGACTTCCGCAAAAGCTGTCTCTTGCAACATCGGTCTATCGGCGGCATAAAGATTGTAGGTAAGTAAAACAATAACTAATACAACTATTTTTTTCATTATTTTTTTCCTGTCTATTTTATCTGCTTAGTAATCTGATAAAGGTATTCATGTATATCAAAATATCCTATCATCGCTTCAAACATCATACGCCAACACAGTTCCATACACAAAAACATGGTGGAGAACATCATCCAAAAGATGATTTTTCCATTGGAAGAGAAAGAAGCGTAAAACGTATGCAGTTTATCATTGATCTTTTTTACAAAAGAGAGATGTGCTATTAGGTAATCTTTGAACACATACAAGACAACAGGCATAAGCACCGCGCCGATATAATAAAAAAATATCAATACATCCTGTGTGATAAATGTATTGAAAGTGAGTATATCCTGCATAAAATTCCTTTCCTCTGATATTATAGTATTTTTTTAATTTTTTAAAGTATATTTAACCTGTAAAAATACTCTTTGGGCATTATTGTCCAAGACATTCTTTGTCACAAAAGCACCGGCATCAAAGTAGGCATAAATAGCTTGAAACTCCAAATCTTTTGCATATTTCCACTTGAATTCGACATCATACTCTTGTCCCAATTCATCATCATGGTTTCCGTTGATATTGTATTTTTTATAATACGTCCATGCATCGTTAGCATCTGACAGTGAAAAATCATGGTAAGAAAGTTTCAGGTGCATATTTTCCTTCGGATAAAGATGCAGCTCAAGCACATTTTCGACAAGGTTGCTCCATCTCATGATATCCATACGTCCGTACAGAGAACCGTCCGTACCGCCGAACGGTGTTCGGAAGGTTTTGACAATGTTATCATTAGGATCATCATCCCCACTGGCATAGATCTGCCCAACAACGAAATTCGGCTTCCAGGCAACAGACTTGAACCGATATCCGATCTTCGCCGCATAGCCGTAGGCATCATAATCCTTTGTTTTGATGGTCCCGTCTGCTTTTGCATACGTAAGATCGTAATTAAAACAAAAAAGGTCGGTATCGTAGGCTCTTACACCATAAGTATAGCTCTTTTCCGTATTTTGTCCGTTACCCACTCCTGTATATAAACCATCTTTATAAATGACAAACGGTTCTATGGCTCCGTTTGCCTCTGTTTTAAAGTGTGAATATATACCTGCTCCCGCATAAACATGCTTTCTGAACAAAGAGAGACGGTGCTTGTCTTTGTCTTTTGTCTGACCGTAGAACACATCAATGAAATTGTCATCAAATTTGTAAGATACTTTGGCAAGATCCCACAGCCATCCATACGAGTTCCCCCAGTTTCCAGGGCCCAAAATACGTTTATCTCCATAACGATTTGACTGTCGCCCGATCTTGGTTGAAAGCCCGTGAATACCAAAAAGTGTTTGAACTTCTATATTCAATTTAGCAAAATCAAGATCCTCCTGCGGATCTATCATGTAATTTTTATACCCACTTATCTTTCTAAAATCGTTATATCTGAGTGACCATCCATAAACACTTGCATAATATCCCAGCACATTAAGTTTGACTGTAGAAGATACCTGATAACCAAATCCAAGCTGCATACGACTGACAAGAAGCCTGTCATTTGGATTGCCTATAAGTAATGCTGTATTTCCATAGGCTTTTTTATTCATACCATCAAGTGTTTCAAAACGCTCTCTTATATCTCCTATCAAAGAAAAATCTTTAGCGAAGAGACTATGTGATGATATAGATAGCAGAAAAAAAATACTTACTCTTTTTTTCATTTGATGTTTGTGTGACACTTTTTCTTACGAATATCTTCAATTTCTTTAACTTTTTTTTCAAGATCTTCTAACATTTCAAGCTGCTGAGGATGAGATGCATCTTTTGTATGAATATGCGTTTTATGCTCTTTTATAGTCTCTAGCCACTCATCAATAACTTCATCAGGAATGGAGCAGTCTGTCGCCTCTTTCTTTTCATTTTCCACAATCCAGTCTGCTATTTTTTTCATAATATGTACCATTTTATACTCCTAAAAGTTTGTATATCATTTTTACGCTCAGCAACAACAGTACAACTGCAATGAGTTTTTTCACCTGCTGCGGTGTCAGACGGTAATGCATGATAAAATCACCCACATACCCGCCGATAATGGCAGCAATCGTGACCACACCAAGCAGTACCCAGTCCATATCTACAAACGAAAGATATGTTGCAAAGGCACCCAGTGTTGAGAACGGAATCACGAAGCTGATGGCATAGGCTGCTTTTTTCGCATCGAAACCGAGCAGAATAAGCAGCGGCATAATTAGCGATCCTCCGCCTACACCGATTGTTCCAGAGATAAGCCCTACTACAGAACCAATGACATACAGCACCCATGCTTTGTCATACACTACTTTCGTTTCGCGGTTGCTAAAGAGCAGCAGCACGGCACTGACAAGCAAAAATACCACCAGTATCCACTCGACCACCTCTTTTTGTACATACTGGCTCATCCATGCCCCTATAGGCGTGGCGATCATAATCGAAATGATAAGCGGGATGGCGAATTTTATATCTAAAACCCCACGAAAGAAGTTCATAAATGAAGCAGTGATCGTAGAAGCAGAGTTAATAAAAAGCCCAATGGCTTTTGCCAAATTGATAGGCATTCCCATCATAGAAAAGATAGGTACAAGCCCAATAGCCGAACCAACTCCACCCATTGAAAAGAGTGTCGAGAGCCCAAGTGTGAGAAAAAAGTAGATGGTATAATGTATGAGTTCAGGGCTCATGCCTATACCTTTAAAGCTTTTGCTTTACCACCTTTAAGATAATCCATAAGCCCCAAAAGACCACCACTGAGATATTTTACATTATATCCCTGTGCAGCAAGCCATGTCCTTGCCATATTGGATCTGTCATTTTTAGGACAAGCTACAACAAGGAGCTTATCTTTGGGTAGTTCATCCAGACGATCAGGAAGCTCTGGTGCAGGGATTTTCAAACCAAAATTCACCTGCCATACCTTTATCTCCATCGCTACGCGTACATCGACAAGTTCACATTTCCCCTCATTATAGAGTTCAATAAACTCATCAAGCTCAATACGCATAGTACTCATTTCACTTGGGATTACATTTTTTATAAAATTTTGCATTAGCTTATCCTTTAATTTCGAATTTTTATATGGTCTCTATTTATCACTACTAATAATCTTTTGTATCAATTATATATCTACTAAATATGATTATTTAAAATAATAGTTTCATAAAATGGTTCAACTGGTCCATCAATAATATATGGAAAAATTTTCATCACATCTGCTCTAAAACGAGGATCAATATGGGAGTTTTCATGGTCATAAAGACTCTCCCAAACACCATGGAACAAGTAATGTGTTTTATCTCCATCGGAAAAAGCACTTTGTAAAATTTCTGTTGCAATGGCTTTTCTATAATGCAAGTTTTGATAAGAGCCTGGGATTCCTACCGGAAATTTTGGATTATAATCATAATCTCCTTTTGCAGGACGAAAAGTATTTTGGGCAACTTTTAAAAGTGATGTACTTTTTTGATTAAATATCTTGGCATCCTTTGTAAAAATACCAACATGATTATTTACTGTCAGGTATCTGTTTGTAGGTTTATCTTTTTGATTTTTTAAGAACTTTTGTATCTCTGCTTGTGTTGTATATATATGTTCTCTATCACCCGCTGCAACAGTTTTATAAACACCCTCATGGTAATTTTTGCTGAGTGTTCCATATTTTGCAATAACTTTTGCAAACCATTGTGTTGTTTTCGATGCCATCAAATCTTGATAATTCTCAAAACGAATAAAAAGAGAATAAAATAATGGCATACTCCCCTCTTTACTTGCATCAAAATAGGCAGAACTTAAGACACCTTTTAAGGCTGTAGGGTAATTGTGTACCATTGTTGAATCACCCACCATATTTTTAAGAGAAAGCGATAAAAATCCTTTTTTCTTATTGAGCACTTTTGTATATTCATTTATTTTTTGCAATAAATCATTTTTAAATTTAGGTAAAATACGACATTCTATATAAAGCGTTACTGCTCCTGAAGGAATTTTTTCACCTTTTGCTGGTTTAACTATACTCGCATTAACTATCGTAGGCAAAATAGCCATGGAACCTGCTGCCAATGCAGCACCTTTAAGAAAATTACGTCTTTGCATTTTTTATCCTTTAATTTTATTCATATAATCTCTGGCTTTATCTCCTCGGAGATAATCCACAACTTTTAACATTCCGTCTGTAAGATAGCGGGCATTGTAACCTTTGAGTTTCAAAAACAGCCGTGCGATCTCTGCCCTGTCATAGTGCGGGCACATGGTAACAATAGTCTTGTTTTTGTCTATTTCATCCAGTCTGTTCGGAAGTTCATTGAGAGGAATGTGATCTCCAAATCCGATATGCCACGCTTCATACTCTTCATCAAAACGGATATCTATCACCTGTGCTTCACCTTTGGCATAGAGCTCAAAGAGTTCAGGCATCTGTATCTTCATTTTTTGACGTTCATCGTAATCAAAACTTTTTAAATATGTATCAAAATCTACTTCTTTCATTGTGTTCCTTATTAATTTTTTATTTTTTCCAAGTCAAGACCCAATTTTTTAAAATTGTCCTCTACCTTAAAGCCTCTATACTCCGGTCTAGGCTGTGCATTGATATACAGGGTAATATCAGCAGTCTGTTGGTCTGTAAGATGTGTATTGTTCAGTGGCATATTATCCTCAATCCATGTAGCAGCATTAGGAAGTTTTGCCATACTTCCATCAGCCGTGTAACTTGTACTCCCCCATAGTGGAGGGAAAGTGCCTTTTCCCTGACCATCATCCCCATGACAAGAAGCACACTCTTTGACATAAAGTGCCTTGCCACTCAGATAATTTTGATGGGTTGTTTTTTTAAACAAAGCAATAAACTTCTTTCTGCTTTTGCTCCACATCTCTATTTTTAAAGGTGTTCGTGGAGCTTTTGAACTCATTTTTACCGGCATACCCGTTGAAAGCCAGGTAATATAACTCTCTACAGCAATCCCCACCTTTGTATTAACCACCGATTTTGTACCATTCATACATCGTAAAAAACAACCATCAATCCTGTTTTGCAGGCTGATAATATCTTTATGTCGTTTCGAGTAGGCAGGAAAAGAGGTAGATGTTCCTACAAATGTACCAATGGTCTTTGCTGTTCCAGCTCTGCTGTCTGCACCTTTTTTTCTATGACAATTTGAACATTGCAGTTGGCTACGTACATATGGCTTAGAGAGAGTATTGGTATCGGTATGATTGACTATATCTTCTCCAAGTTTTACCACCTCTCCCAATTTTCCCTGAGGATATTCCCCAGCCATACTGAACACTGTTATTATGAATGTTAATACAATCTTTTTTTTCATATGATTCCTTTAAATTATGA
Source organism: Sulfurovum sp. (assembly GCA_026990595.1). Classification (GTDB taxonomy): domain Bacteria; phylum Campylobacterota; class Campylobacteria; order Campylobacterales; family Sulfurovaceae; genus Sulfurovum. Next base: position 72,148 of record JALXCZ010000011.1, on the reverse strand, counting down.
TTTCTTTTTTATCATCTCTGTTGTACTCACATTGAAATGTGATATGTTCAATTTCAAAGGTATCATGTAATTTTTTCTCAATTCTATCAATCACAGCATTTGATACAGAGAGTGTGACATCTTCACAAAAATCCAAATGTGCTTCAAGGTTTATCTGGTGGTCATCCAGTTTCCAAATGTGGATATGATGGACATTTTCAATCTCCGGCTCTGCTTCAATACTATCAACAATATGATTTATATCAATGCCCTCCGGTGTGAACTGCATCAAAATTGCACTACTCTCTTTCACCAGCCCGAACGATGCCCATATGAGATATAGCGCTATAAGCGCAGAGATGAGCGGATCAATCCAGAAAATACCGAAGTAGTACATCAGTACACCACCAAGCACAACGGCAATGGAGGTCATCACATCGGTCAGTAGGTGCAGATAGGCGGCTTTGACGTTCATACTCTCATGTGAATCCTCTTTGATAAGTAGGACACTTGCTGTATTGAGCACGATACTAAGTGCACCAAGTACTATGACCCATACCGAGTTGATGGGTTCGGGATGGTAGAACTTGTGGAATGCTTCGACAATAAGAAACACAGCAATACCGATGAGCACCGAAGCGTTAAAGAGTGCGGCGAGAATCTCGGCACGTTTGTAGCCAAATGTCCGCTGCACATCATTGGGGCGTGCCGCCATACGGTTGGCAGCATACGCAATGACGAGCGCAAGCACATCACTGAAGTTGTGCATCGCATCACTCAGCAGTGCCAACGACCCAGAGATGATCCCTCCTACGATCTGCGAGAGGGTGATAATTATATTAAGAACGATTGTCCAGAAAAGGTTCTTACCGCTTACTTTATGGTGATGACCACTCATATCACAATCCTTTACTTTAAATTATTTATAATTAACCAACTGGTTAGTTAATTATATCTGTATATTTTTTAATTATTTCTTAAAAAATGTCAATTTCTATCCATTTTTAAATTAAGCATTGATTTATATAATTTACAACCAATTCTGTTATTTTAAGTCTTCTAAAGCTGTACATAAGCTTCATAGAAAAAGTAAATTCCAAACCCGATTAACAAAAGGGCAAACCCCTTGTTAAGCCAGTCCGAAATTTTTACCATAGTGCTACTTGAAGTGATGCTTTGCGCAAATCCAACCGAAACACCTGCAGCAAGAAGTAATAGAGAATGACCCAATGCAAAAAGTAGAATAAGCCCATAAGCATACAAATACCCGCTGCTTCCCGCCAGAGAGACAATGGCAAAAAGCGGTGCCGAGGCACAGGGTGTACTGACCAGTCCGAAGATCAGACCGATGAGTAAACCGCCGAAAAGTCTGTAGCGTATTAGCCTGTGGATGATAGCCGATTTATCGACCTCTCCCAAATAGCCGAAGGCATACAGAGCGATGAGAATGCTCAGCGTACCGGCGGTAAGGTAGGCCCACAGCGGTGCAATGGAGAAAAAGCCTCCGAACTTTGCCACGACCAGCCCCAAAATGGAAAAGCTTACCGCTACACCTAAAGCAAAAAGTGCTGTGAACGCGTAGGTATAGAGCACTTTTTTTCTGCCTTCAAGGTCTTTGTTCAGGGCAACCGCACTTCCTACAAGCAACGGTACCGCTACCAGTGAACAGGGAGCCGCAGCCGTAATGCTGCCGGAGAAGAACGCTCCTGCAAAGACCAGCCAGGAATTGGACTCAAGCAAATGGGTAATGAACGGCTGCATGTGCTCTCTACCTGCCGACGTTTTTGTTGATGACATCGCTTCGGGATCCGATATCGTCCAGGTTAAAACGGTAGTCATAGTTTTTCAGCTTCGTGATTTTCAGGAATTTTTTCGGATCGGTGTTGAGCATATGTTTCATGGCTTCGAATGCCAGTGCTTCCAGTTCGTCAATATCCTGCGGCGTGACCGTCAGGTGCATTTTCTGCTTCTTTTTGATCTCTGCCTCTTTTGCCTTGAGGGACCTGATGAAACTTTTATCAGCCAGTTCTACTCTGTAAGTTTCCCCTGTGGAGATACGCTGAACGATGAAAGCACCGCCGAGACTGTTGTCCAGAGAGAGTGTCCGGTGATTGATTCTCGCACCGCTCATCAGTGCGGAAGTGTCGACCAGACAGGGGCTGTTCTTGGCGACCACCCGAAGATCAGTCCGGTCGATCACACCATCAGAAAAGAGTTTCGGCAGTGTGTTGGAAAGCTCCACATAGGCCAGCACCAGCCCGTCGCAGAGATGCCCGTGCGCACGTGCAAGCGTCCTGATGTCGAGCTGCTTGGGGTAGCGGTTGTAGCGCCCCATCGCACTGTCGGTATCTTTCACCCATACCGGACGTGCGTTGGGGGCGTTCCTGACAACATTTTCATAAAAGGCATCGTCAATATTGAGATGCTGCTGTGCCGCCAGAAGTACTGTACCCGCCATTGCTGCAAGCCCTATTTTCCTAAGCATGCTTCTGTGCTTCCTCTATGAGCTTGACCACTTCCTCGACAGAAAGCAGCTTGCCGGTCGAAACGACTTTTCCGTCCAGGACAAGCCCCGGTGTACTAACCACATTGTACTTCATGATCTCCATAATGTCATCGACTTTTTCGATCTGGTGAAAACCGCCTACTTTGGCGACTGCCTGTTCTACGACTTTTTCAAGAGCCACACACTTTGTGCATCCCGTTCCCAAAATTTCTATTTTCATTTTTTTCTCCTCATTCATTTTCTGTATGCCACCGTTTCAAATCATAAAATCGAATTTTGCGAGAGCCATTTTCGGCCTACAACAAGTGTTTTAGCTGTTGCAGCATAGCCACACTGTATGCCGTCAATCCGATGATAAAAAAAGCCCAGGTCAATTGCAGTAAAGAAGGGGTTGTCTTCAACATCGGTTCTTTTTCACTGTCCATTTCTTTTCCTTTTTTACATTAAAATATAGTTGAACAGATACCCGATACAAATAATACCTGCACTGACAATACCGAAAAAGAGCGCTATGAGTCTGGTATGCAGTATTTTTTTCAGTATCATCGCTTCGGGAAGGCTCAGAGCCGTGATGGCCATCATGAAACTCAACGCTGTTCCAAGCAGCATCCCTTTCTGGGTCAGTACTTCCACCAGCGGCATCACACCTGCAGCGTTGGAGTACATCGGAACACCGAGGATGACCGCCAGCGGCACCCCGTACCAGTTGTCACCGCCGGCATATTTGGCGATGAAGTCCGCAAGCACATAGCCGTGAATGAATGCACCGATGCCAACTCCCACAAGTACATAGAGCCAAATCTGTTTGAAGATATCCCAAGTATAGTTCCATGCTTCTTTGGCACGTGCTTTGGCGCTCATCTTCACTTCTCCAGCTTCGAGTTTGGTATCGATGGGCTTAACAGGGATGAGCACATACTTTTCAAGGTTGAACCTGCCGATGACAAATCCTCCGACGATCGCCACAAAGAGCCCGAAAGCGATGTAAATCGCCGTGATCTTCCAGCCAAAAAGCGTAAAGAGCAGCGCGATGGCGACTTCGTTGTTCATTGGCGCAGAGATGAGGTAGGAAAAAGTCACCCCCAGCGGGATGCGCGCCTGCAGAAAGCCCAGGAACAGCGGAATGGCAGAGCAGGAACAAAACGGCGTAATGATGCCGAAGAGTGCGGCCAGCACATTGCCGTAAAGCTCAGACTTGCCCTGCAAATGTGCCCTGACGTACTCCGTGTTGAAGTGTGTTCTCAAATAGGAGACGACAAAGATGATGACAATCAGCAAAAAGAGGATCTTGACCGTATCGTAAATGAAAAAGTTGACCGTCTCGTTAACCCTTCCGGTCAGCCCAAGCATATCAAAGGTTAAGTAATCTATTGCTTCTTTCCACATCCATACCCTTTTAATAAGATTACAAGAGTATAACATAAAAAATTTAACATATCAATATATCTTGATATTATATATTATTCAGGTTATAATTTAATATATAAAAACAACTTTTAAATTACTCATCATCATTAAAAAATGCATCCTCTTCCGCCTTCTCTTTTGCTTTTGTCATGGCATCAAGTTCTGCTTGATTCATCATAAGCATTTTCATTTTTTTGACAAAGATGGTTCTATCAGGTAGTTTGGTAAAGTAGGCATATGTACCATACCCCATAATAAGAAAAGTCATTACAAGAATCACTTTCTGAACCGGAGAAAATCTCTGAATAGGCTCCTTGATATTCATTTCACATATTCCGCCGGGACAATACTTTGGATCCTGTTTTTTGATCAGACCAAAGATCTTACACCCCAGACAGATGGAAAAGGCCGCTTCAAAAAAGAGCAGTGCCATACAAATGAGACAGACGAGGACTTTCAGCGGATTGGGCTGAAAATCGATAACCAGATAGTAGAACATCGGCCATGCCAATATAAAACCTAATGTCCAGGCAAAACGTTTCTGTGCCGCTCCAACATACTCAGGCTTCTGGTTCTGTACGAAAAAACGCCCCAACATCAGACTGGGAGCATATCGTGGCTGAATGATACGCATGGTGAAATCGATCGCAAAGAAGGTTACGAAATATTCGGAAAAGACAGCTGTTCCAAGCATTACACCGTTCGCCAGCCCCAGAAAAGCACCCACGAACAAAATGGCTGCTGCAGCACGCGCTTCTCTTTCATTAAGTACAGGTACCTCATAGCCAGGTACTTTTTCACCGTATGTAAAGAACTCTTTTATTTTCATCTGTAAACTATTCATTAATATTCTTTCCTATTTTCTTCACGTCGATTGATGTATAAACGTGCCATCATTCTTCCATCTTTGTTAGGATTTATTTTTATCATAGTGGGAATTGATTTTGTTCCGTATTCCAAATTACCTGCAATGGATTCCAGAATATGCAAATGTTGCAAACTGAAGTCAATATCAATCTCGTTGATCCCTTCTTTATGTATTATCTCTTTGATAGCTTTAATACAATGAATATAATACAATTTGTTTATCTCTCTTTGTATCATATAGGGTCTCATAATATTGATATTATTTATCCAGATAGATTTTTCTTCTTCTGTAAATAATGTATGCTTAACTTCTTCGATCATTGTATCAATATGTTTCTCATACTGTTTTTCTTCATTCTCAACATGTTCCTCAAGATTTGGCTCATATATTGCTGATATTTCCAAAAGTCTTTCATCTGTCAAATTAGTATGATCTTCTATGTATGTTTCATATTTATCTTGCCTGTTGTAATCTTTGTCAATGGCAAGCAATACATTTACTGCCATTTTAAGATAGATGTATTTATCTTCTTTTCCATTTTTGAAAAAAATACCATGTTGCGATATAATCGGTTTTGGACCTGCATACTGTAATTTCAATTATTTTCCTTATGAAATGATAGCTTCTTCCACTTTCTCAAGCGGGTTGCTTTTCTTGTTTCCTTTGTCAAAAATATACGCGTACATTGGTACATACACCAATGTCAGCAGCGTACCGACAAGCAGCCCACCAATAGCAACATCTGCCAACGGTGAGAGACGTTCAAGTCCGACTGCCTGTTCCAACGCAATAGGTATCATACCTGCAATGGTACCAAATGCCGTCATCATCACCGGACGGAAACGTACACGTACTGCTTCCTGTGCACTCTCAAACGGACTCTCACCCTCTTTCCGGTATGCCTGATAGAAGTCAATGAGCAGTACCGCATTTTTAATAATGATCCCAAAGAGTAATAGTATTCCCAAAAGACTTGGCATACAACTTGGCTTGTCAAAGAGAAGCATACCCCATGCCGCGCCGATAAGCGATAGTGGCAGTACCAAAATCATAATGAATGCCATACGTACAGATTTATAAATCGCTATCAGTGTCATAATAAGGATGATCACACCCAGTCCAATGGCTTTCAGCATACGTTTAAAACTGTCATTTATCTGTGCAATATCTCCTGTCTGATCGATCTGGATATCCGTGATATTGGCATCTTTGAGTGCAGCTACAGCATCATCGGTCAAATGCGTGACAGGTCGTTTTGCGCGGTATCCATTGACATCGACACTGTAGAGCATTTTGTCTCGCTCAATCTTTGCAAAGGTCAGGTGACGTTTGAGTGTAGCTATCTGTCCAAGTGGTATTTCTCCATTTGGTGTGGTAATAGGCAGTAGCCTCAATGTCTCAATATTCTGCGAAAACTTACCTTTAAGATAGAGTCTCACAACCTGCGTATTCATTGACTGGAAGTTGGCATTAAGTCCGACCACCTGCCCTTTGATCGGCATCTGCATCGCAATCTGGTATGGTGTAAGACCATAGCTGAGTGCTTTGTTCTCATCAATGTCAAGTTCTACTTCCATAAAGTCTTTATCCCAGCTGGTAGAGACTGAAGTCAGCCCTTTGACTTTTTCAATGGCTTTGGCAACTTTGTGTGATGCAGCAGGAAGACCATCCACGTATGGTGAACTGAGTCTCGCGTCAACCGTTGCTTTGATGGAAGAGAGTGCGGTTGCCCCAAAATCGAAGACATCATTACGTTTAAGTCCCTCCGTCTTAGAAAGTTTGTCCCGTATGACATCTTCAAGCTGCCACATAGTCTGCTTCCTTTTAAAACGATTGACTGCATTAATAGTAATAGTCGCTTCAGCAGGTAGATTACCTGACCCCAGACTGAGTACTCCCGGTTCCGTTCCGAATGCAACCGAACTCATTTTGATCCATTTTTGCTTGTCTAACCATGCAAGGAACGGTTGAAGTTTACGCTCGGCACTCTCTACGGTTTCATTGGCACTGAAAGCAATCTGTGCTTTAATGATCCCTGTATCCATCGGAGGCATAGCATCTTTACCAATAGTTGGCATAATATTTTTCATGCTCAATGCCAATACCATAATCACACCTATTGTCAACATCATTCTTCTTAAAAACCAGAACTTTCCATTAGAGAATCTGATAATCCCAACATATGGTCCAACCAGACGACCAATAGTCTTTTGGTATAACCACTCAAACCCCTCTTCAACTTTTGTTTTGCCTACCCCATTTTTATAAAGCCACTTGGAGAGAGACGGAATGAAAGTAATGGAAAGGAAATAACTCACCAACAATGCAATGATAAGTGTTTCAATAAGAGGTTTGAATATTTTTTGAGGAAAACCGCCAACAAACATCAATGGGAAAAGAATAGCAATCGTTGCTATGGTACCCGCAAAGACAGGGTTGAGTACTTCTTTGGTCCCTTTAACGATGGCATCTTCAAGCTTTTCATGCCCCTCACTCAAATGCCTTTCAATATTTTCAAGTACCACTACCGCATCATCTGTCAACATTCCCAGTGCAAGTATAATAGCGGTGTAAATAACAATATTAAGCTCACCTCCGGTTAGCCAAATAATCGCCATAGTAGAGAAGAAAACCATGGGGATGGAAAGACCCGCAGCAACAATAGCACGGAAGTTCCCTAAAAAGAGCATAATAACCAACAGTGTATAGATAATAGCATCACGTAAGGCTTCAAGCATATTGTCATTTGCCTGCTCGATAAGGTCACGCTGTGTATCGGATATCTCAAAACGAATATTTGGATATTTTGCTTCAAGTAGCTTCATCTGTGCACGTGCAGCTTTTGAAACATCAAGTACACTGCCTCCGGGCGCACGTTGTACCGCCAGAGCGACAGCATCCGCACCATTTCCAATATATCCGCTTGTTCTTTTTTTATAGCTCCATTTTACATCAGCTATATCACTTAGACGAACATTTGGCATAATTTGAAGTTGTTTTAGACTCAAAATATTATCTTTTTCCCCGTAAAAAGTGACCGTATAGAAATCATTTTTTCCTTTAATGAAACCAATAGGCATATCACGATCAAGTATCCCGATAGCTTTGGCAATAGCCTCAAAATTAACATTATATTTTTTGGCTTTGAAAGGGTCGACTTCAATATTGATAGCACTCTCATACCCACCAAAGACTTCTACATTTCCAATACTTTTATTGCTCAGTAATTCAGGTTTAATGAAACTGTCAGCAATCTTTCGAATATCTGCCAATGTAATCGAATTGTTCTTCGGACTCATGGCAATGACATCAACCGGAAGGGTGAAATCTCCGGCTGTATAGATAGCAGGGTTTGTTCCTTTTGGCAATTTTGCTCTGACGATACTCAGGGCATTGGCAACATCAACTGCAGCAGCATTTAAACCTTTTTTGTAACCAAAGTCCGCTTTGACAATGGAGTAGTTAGCAACATTAACAGAGCTGACATCAGTCACCAGTCCTAGACGAGAGATTTCTTGTTCAATCGGCTTGGAAACTGTTGAGGCTGCTACCTGTGCCGTTGCACCAGGGACATTTGTAATAACAATGACCTGTGGTGGATTAGCATCAGGGAAAAGGTTCTTTGGCAGTGTCGCCAGAGCAATGATCCCCATCACAAAAAAGGCAGCGATAAGTGAATAAAGTAAGTAAGACCTTTTATAGAAAAAATCAAACATCTATTACTCCTTTGCTTTGAAAGGATATCCACTGGTCAATTTCAGCAGTATATCAGGTTTTGCTACCACAATACTTTTGCCTGAGAGATCATCTGAAATAACTACACCCTGCTCCGCACTTTGAACAATGTGTATCTCTTTGGCAACCGTACGGTTGTTGTCTGCAAGCAGTACATAGCTTTTATCTTCGCGGTTAAGAATGGCATCAAATGGAAGTTTTGTTGCACGTCCTTCAAAGATAACGACATCCACTTCCACACGTTCTCCTGCACTAATATTCTTACTTTTATCAATATAAGCTTTATATTCTTTTAGTCCTCGCAGAGTACTGCCAAGCGGATGCAACGAATAGGATTTACCTTGATACTGCACTGATTTTGGTGTAGTATCCTGCGGTGTACGTATCAGAAGACTAAACCCGCTCTCCGCACTGATCTGCAGCAATGGTTTACCCGGCATGGTCACATCACCTTTCGCCGCCATTGTTTTGGCGATGACTCCATCAATAGGTGTAGTAATGGTCGCATAGCTAAGTTGGTTTTGTGCTGATTTAAGTTTGGCTCTAATAGAAGCAATCTGCGACTGCTCTTTCTGCAGCTGTTCAATTGAGGCCCCTTTTACTCTATATAGTGCATTTGTACGTTTATGGCTTTTAAGCAAGTTAGCCAGCGATATTTTCAGAGCCTGAATATTCGCTGTCAGATCTGTAATATCGAGTGTTGCAACAATATCCCCTTTTTTAACCCTGCTTCCACTTTTGACGATCTTCTCAACACGTGACGCAATACGTGAAGAAAGGGCTACATCCTGCTCATTCCGTGCCTGTGCAAGATAGGGCAGTGTCAATGTGACTTCAGAGACTTTTGGTATCATTGTTTTTGCCACAATAGGATAAATTTTTACCTTAGGGGTCGATGCCTCCTTGGCTCTTTTGGCTTTGATAACCTTTATACCTCCTATGACCATAGCAGCGATCACCAAGAGTATCAGTAGTACTTTAACTATTTTTTTTATCATTTTACAATCCTTTTCAAATCATTTCCGTAGATGACGGCAAGTTGGGCAATATCCTGCCACTTTTTGGCTTCACTTTGATAGAGGGTTGCCTTTGCATTTGCAAGGGCATCTTCATAACGTAAATACTCCTCCTGCGTGATCACTTCATTCTCTAAAGAAACTTTAGCGATCTTTAAAATAGATCTTTGGTGTGCTACATTCTTTTTTGCCAGCATGTGTGTACGTTTTAGCAGTACAATTTCACGTCTGAGTTCTTTGGCTTTAACCGCTAAACGCTCTTTTGTATCATCAATTGTCGATTTGCTTTTGAGATAATTGAGTTTGGCCTCTTCCACCCCTGTAGAGCGGCTACTGTCATAGAGTGGTACATTGACATACATTCCTACAGAACCATACCTTGTATTTACCGACTCATCATTATTGTAGGCATCCGCTCTGGAGAGAGTATAGGAACCTTTCATTGCAATACTTGGATAATAACGTTCTTTGGCAGCTTTGACACCCATTTGTGCTGCTTTGAGTCTTTTTTTAAGTGGTGCCAAAGCAAAAATAGCACCTTTTTTAACCGTTCTTTTTTGATGCAGCATCACACTATGCCTTAATGAAATACCTGTCAGTGTTTCAATCGTTGCCTTAAGTATATTCTTTTGCTGCTCTATACCAATAATATTCATTTTCAAATCATTGATCTTCGCATCAAGTGTAAGTAATTGGCTCTGTGCCACTCTACCCTCTTTAACCATCAGTGCTACCTTTCTTCTGGTTGCCCTTATGGAGTGCTCTTTAACTTTGAGTGCCTGATGCAATGCTTCCATATAATGCAAATAGGCAACAGCACCAACTACCTGAGCTTCTCTTTGAATACGGCTCAGTCTTCTTTTATCTTTACTGGCAAGTTGCATTAAAGTAGCTTTTTCTTTAAGAGTATAAAGTGATTTGACAAAGATCGGCCAGGAGAACTTAAGCCCTGCACGTGAAATATCCTTACTAAAAGGAAGTGCAGCTTTCGAATCTTTCATCTCACTTGGAAGTACCGGGCGAAGTGAAGAAGGACGATTATAGACCTCATATCCGGCAAATCCGTCCAATGTTGGCATCAATTTGTCTGTAATCTTTTTTATTCCTAAAGATGCCTGTTGTACATCAAGCTCATCGATCATACTCTGTGGTCTCTTATCTACCCCTTTTAACAAGGTGGTTACTGTTGTAGCGTAGGTAAATTGCCCTATACACAGTAACACTATACTCCATTTCAATTTCACTTCTTCTCCTTTAACATCTGTTTCATCTTCTCTATAAGATAATCTGCGATCTGGTCTATATCACACTCTGCACAGGTATCAAGCAGGATATCCTCTTTTTGGGCTGCTTCTTCCCTTAACGGTTTGGTCGTTACGATAAGATTGAGTGTGCCAAGCACCATGAAGTAGAGTATCATAGGCATCGTATCGTGAAAACACCCTTTTTCTTCTCCACGTTTCAAAATATCACTAAAAAGTGCAAAAAGCTGACGCATTGATGTAAAAAGCATTTCGGGAAATACTGCCCCACTGTCACTGAGTTCTTTAAGCAACAATGCCGGAAGATAAGGATGAGAACAGGCAAATTTAGCATAGGTACGGATAAAACTCTCCAACTCCTCAATTGGCTTGGTATATTTTTCATTTTCCTTCAATATCTTCTGCTGTATCTCTTCGAGTACTTGCGTCATAACCGCTTCATAAAGTCCTTTTTTATTTTTGAAATAGTAAAAGACCATCGCTTTGTTGAGCCCACACATCTTAGCCAAATCATCCATAGAGGCAGAGGCATAGCCCTTTTGGGAAAATAGTTGTATTGCATTGGTAATGATCAATGCTTTTGAGACTTGGGCATCTCTTTTGTGTATCTTTTTTGGCATAGTACTCCTAATTAATTAACTGGTTAGTTAATTATAGGCTTCTTAGGCTTAAAAAAATATAAAAAATTAGATTTTGAATTGCTTGGAGAATAAAATGATAAAATAGAACCCTTTGAATGTCTAGGTTATTCAGAGGGTTCTATAAGAATAAAATCTACTGTACCATACAATCATGGCACAGCAGATCAGTTAGAGTTGTGGTCCTGCCGAAGCAAAATCAAACTCTCCGCCTTTGTCATCATAACGGTGAAAATTCTCTTGGAACATTTTAGCCAATTTTGCCAAATTGGCATCATATTCTACTTTGTTTTCCCATGTATTTCTAGGATTGAGTACTTCAGTGTCTACCCCTTCAAGTGTTTTAGGGATTTGAAGGTTAAAAGTATCTAATGTATCAAATTCAGAGTTTAAAATGGCTCCACTCAGAATACCGTCAATACATGCTCTGGTATTTTTAATACTCATACGTTTTCCTACACCGTAAGCTCCACCTGTCCATCCCGTGTTAACAAGATAAACATTGACCCCGTGTTCATCGATTTTTTTACCAAGAAGCTCTGCATAGACAGTTGGGTGAAGTGGAAGAAAAGCTTCTCCAAAACATGCCGAGAAAGTTGCAACCGGCTCGGTGATCCCTCTCTCTGTTCCTGCTACTTTTGCTGTATATCCGCTTAGGAAATAATACATTGCCTGTTCTTTGGTCAGTTTGCTTACCGGAGGCAGTACACCAAAAGCATCTGCAGAAAGGAAAATGATATTCTTAGGATGTCCAGCCTGAAGATCAGCTTTATGATTTTTAATATGTTCAATTGGGTAGGAAACACGGGTATTTTCTGTTTTTGAACTGTCAGAATAGTCTACCTTTCCTGTCTCATCTGCAACAACATTCTCCAAGAGGGCACCTTTGCTGATAGCACCATAGATCTCCGGTTCTGACTTAGGGTCAAGATTGATTACCTTGGCATAGCATCCACCTTCAAAATTAAAGACACCATGGTCATCCCAACCATGTTCATCATCTCCGATAAGTGCTCTGTTAGGGTCAGTCGAAAGTGTGGTCTTCCCTGTGCCGGAAAGTCCAAAGAAAAGACAAACATCGTCTTCTTTTCCTACATTCGCAGAACAGTGCATAGAGAGTTTTCCCTCAAGCGGCAACCAATAGTTCATCATGGAAAAGATACCTTTTTTTAACTCTCCACCATACCAGGTACCTCCGATAATAGAAATATTATCTTCAATATTAAAAACTACATATACATCAGAGTTGAGTCCATGCTCTTTATATTTTTCATCCACTGTCTTACATGCATTATAAACAGTAAAATCCGGTTCAAAGGTTTCTAATTCTTCCTCCGTAGGACGAATAAACATATTTTTCACAAAATGTGCCTGCCATGCTACTTCAGAAATAAAACGTATAGAACGTTTACTTGCTTCAGATGCTCCAGTATATACATCATTAATATAAAGATTTTTCCCTGAAAGCTGTGACAGCGTAATATCCAAAAGGTCATCATATATCTCTTTTTTGATCGGCTTGTTCACATCACCCCAGGCAATATGCTTGTTGGACGGCTCCTGATCGACAAAATATTTATCTTTTGGACTACGTCCTGTGAAGATACCTGTATCACACATTGCTGTGCCTGATGTAGAGATCTTACATTCCCCACTGTTTACTTCATGCGCTTGCAACTCGTCATAACTTAAATTATAATAGATATTACCGATATCTTTTAATCCTAATTTAGCAAGTCCGTTGGGCGTTTTGGTACTCATTGTATCCTCTTTTGTACTTTAATTTTATTCATGCCAAAGCATAAATTAGAAAACCGTTTAGTATTTTCTAATTTATACTCCCAAAAGGGAGCACAGTCTATTTAAAGATCGACAACAGAATACCTGCTGCAACAGCTGAACCGATAACACCGGCAACATTAGGTCCCATTGCATGCATAAGTAAGATGTTACCAGGCTTTTCTTCTGAACCAACTTTACTTGCAACCCTTGCTGCCATCGGAACCGCAGAAACACCTGCCGCTCCGATCAGCGGATTAATAGGCTCTTTGGAAAACTTATTCATCACTTTTGCCATCAGCACACCTGCAGCAGTACCTGCAGCAAATGCTAAAAGACCAATGATCATAATCCCCAAAGTCTCAGCAACCAAGAATGAATCTGCCTGTAACTTGGAACCAACACCCAAGCCGAGGAAAATGGTTACAATATTGATCAATGAGTTTTGCATCTCATTGGAAAGTCTATCAACTACTCCTGACTCTTTGGCAAAGTTACCAAAGGCAAAGGCTCCCATAAGCGGTGCAGCATCAGGAAGAACCAATGCGATCATCATAATAATCACCAAAGGAAAAACCAATTTTTCAATAGGATTAACCTTTCTGGTTGTTTTCATAACGATCTGACGCTCTTCTTTTGTTGTAAGTGCTCTCATTATCGGTGGTTGTATTACCGGAACCAATGCCATATAGGAATATGCTGCAACCGCGATCGTTCCCAAAAGCTCAGGAGCCAATGCCGTTGCAATAAAAATAGACGTAGGTCCATCTGCACCACCAATAATAGAGATCGCAGAACATTGTTTAAGTGTAAAGTCCACCATACCTGTATATTGGGAAAGCATGGCCGCTCCGACCAAAGACCCAAAGATACCGAACTGCGCAGCACCACCGAGCAGTGCTGTTTTAGGATTGGAAAGCAGCGGACCGAAATCTGTCATTGCTCCTACACCCATAAAGATAAGCAAAGGAAAGAACTCATTGGCAATACCCATATTATAAATAATACCTAGCATACCATGAGGACCCGTCATATGTGCTATGGGTATATTGGCAAGAAGACCACCAAAAGCAATAGGTAAAAGCAGAAGCGGTTCAAATCCTTTCGCTACAGCAAGATAGAAAAGAAGGAAAATAATGATGAACATGATCACTGTACCATAGCTTTTGTACCATGCTCCATCTATTTTTTCTCCCGCAACATCAATTTTTTCATGAGAAGGGTTAATGATGGCATTCAATCCTGTTGTTTCAAAAAAACTGCCTAAAAGTTGCGAAACTGATTTTTCAACATACACTTTTTGTTCATGCTGTGCCTGAGCAGCAGGTTCTTCATGCCCGCCTGCCTGCACGGCTGATGTGAGTGCCGTAAAGGCAAACAACACTGAGAGTAAAAGATGTTTGAATTTCATACTTACTCCATTGTGGCTAACAGTTGTGCATCAGCAACAGCATCATTGACATTAACGTTAATAGAAGCTATCTTTCCTGCCTGTGGTGCTGCAATATCGATCTCCATCTTCATTGCTTCAAGGATCATGATCACCTCTCCTTCTGCTACTGAATCACCCGGGTTTTTTATGATCTTCCAAACATTTCCCGGTGTTTGAGAATGGATCTCTATGCTGCCTGCACCGCTTGGTGCTGCCGCTGCTTCTACAGGAGCTGCTGCTGTTGCTGCAGGTGCGATCTGAATATCACCCTCACCTTCTGCTACCTGTACGCTGTATTGTTTACCATCTACTACTACTGTATAATTTCCTGCCATTTCTGCTTCTCCACTGTTATTATTTTTACCTTTTCTTACCATAAGAGGACCTTCACCCTTCAAGAACGCAATACCTTTCTGGTCACATGCACCTGCAATAAAGATATTTTCATCTGTTGTTTCAAGACCTTCATCTTCCAGTATTTTTGTCCAATGTGCAATAGATTTTGTCTCATCTCTGTCTGCGATATCCAAAGGATTTTCATTTGTCGGATCAAGTTTTAGTTTTTGACTCGCAAGCTCCATAATCTCTTTATCTGCTTCAACCGGTGTTTTACCGAAGTAACCAAGTACCATACGTCCATATCCAGGAGCGATCTGTTTCCACGGACCAAACATCACATTCGCGTACGCCTGCTGCCAGTAGAATTGGCTCACAGGTGTTACAGAAGTTCCGTAACCACCGCGTTCAACCACTTCTTTCATCGCAGCGATCACTTCATCAAATTTATCAAGGTCTCCGGAATCTCTCATCATCTGAGTATTCGCAGTCAATGCTCCACCAGGCATAGGTGAAAATGGAATAAGCGGTGATACCTGTGTTGCCTCAGGTGGAATCATATACTCAGCCAAACACTCTTTAAGTCGTTCTTCATACTTAAGGACTTTATCAAGTTTAAGATCACCAAGATTATAATTCGTTCCTTTTGTCGCATGAAGCATTGTAAGGATATCCGGCTGTGATGTACCACCACTTACCGGTGATGCTGCCATATCGATACCGTTCGCTCCCGCTTCAAGTGCTGCAAGATAAGAAGCTACAGAAACACCTGCTGTTTCATGTGTATGCAGTCTTAAATGGACACTTTCTCCAAGCAGTTTTCTTGCCATTGCAATCGTTTCATACACTTTGTGCGGATTTGCTGTACCTGACGCATCTTTAAAACATACACTGTCAAATGCGATACCACTGTCTAAAATATTTCTAAGTGTCTTTTCATAAAAAGCCACATCATGCGCACCTTTACACCCTGGAGGAAGATCCATCATGGTCACAACTGCTTCATGGTTCAACCCATGTTTTTTGATCATTTCTGCAGAGAATGCAAGATTGTTCACATCATTAAGTGCATCAAAATTACGTACGGTTGTTGTACCATGCTTTTTGAACATTTTCGCAAACAGTTCTATCATCTCACGGCTTCCCGTGTCCAACATCACTGTGTTAATACCGCGTGAAAGTACCTGAAGATTCGCATCCGGACCGACGATCTCCCTGAAACCATCCATCATTTTAAATGCATCTTCCTGAAGATAGAAGTAGAGAGACTGGAATCTTGCACCGCCACCGAACTCAAAGTGAGTAATACCTGCTTTTTTCGCTGCTTCCACTGCAGGAAAAAAATCATCCATAAGTACACGACCGCCAAAGACAGATTGAAATCCGTCTCTAAAAGTCGTATCCATTACATCAATATATTTTTTAGCCATTTAAGTTACCTTGTTTACGATTTATTTTTACGAAATTCTGAAATAGCTGCGACAATGGCTGCAACATGATGTGCATTGTCTGTAGCTTGTGTAGTTGTCTGGGTAGGCACAGCAGGTGCTTTCTCCGGAAAGTATTTATTGATAATTTTAGCCTGAAGCTTCATTATCTGAACAAGTACTACGAGGAATACGAAGACGATCAACATCCCAAGTACCATGAATTTTAGGCTTTCACCTACTATATCAATTTCCATATGGACACCTTTAATTATAGTTTCCAAATTTTAAAATTGTTTTGCTTTGGGTTAGGTAAAAAGAGGAGATTATCTTCTCTTTTTTCTGCGATTGTTATTTCGTGTAGCTTTTTGATCACTCACATAGCTTTGCAGCATCTCATCTACAGTATGCTGATCAAAACCGATCTGTGAACCGACATTGTGTTGTTCCTTCTCAACGAAGCAGGAAATCAGCTTCTCTAAAAGCAATTCTTTGTCCATATCACCCATATAGGAAATGAGTGATTGTGCTTCATTGTGTACAGGCATATCTCTAATCTGGTCTGCCAGATATTCAAGTGCTGTTTCATCAAGTCCATCTCCTCCCTGAAGTGTAGCCAACCGCATCTCTGCTCCCACCTCTTTTTGAATACGCTGCAACTCCCTGAACTCTTCCGTCGTCACCAGCGTGATCGCCTGACCGCTTTTACCTGCACGTCCTGTACGACCGATACGGTGCACGTAAGACTGGGGATCAAACGGGATATGGTAGTTAAAGACATGTGTCACATCTTTAACATCAAGCCCACGGGCAGCCACATCGGTAGCTACCATGATCTTTGTCTGCCCTCTTCTGTAAGCCTTGATGATCGTTTCTCTATCCATCTGTTCAAGATCTCCATGCAAGCCTGCTGCATTGAAACCTAATGCCTGCAGATATTCTGTAAGCCTGTCTACTTCTCTTTTCATACGGCAGAAAATAATACATTTATTGGTTTTTTCCGTCTCAAGCAGTTTAACGATCGCTTCATCCCTCTGATTTTCATTGATCACATAGTAGCGCTGTTCTATTACATTGTTGGTTGTCTCTTCATCACCTACTACTGAGATGAATTCAGGTTGATATAAAATGTGTTTTGCAAGTTCCTTGATGGGCTCAGGCATCGTTGCAGAGAAAAGCAGTGTCTGACGGTTTTGCGGAATGTATTCAAATATTTCTTTGATCTCTTCGAGAAAACCCATATCAAGCATTTCATCTGCTTCATCCAGTACTACGATCTCGGGATTAAAGACATCGATCTTCCCTTTTTTGTAAAGGTCTTTCAATCGTCCGGGTGTTGCCACTACGATCTGTACTCCCTTATGGATCAGTGCGATCTGACGACCGTATCCTACACCACCATAGACGGTCAATGTTCTGATCCCTGCAAAACGACCCAGATGATACAGTTCATCTGCCACCTGTGTCGCAAGTTCTCTGGTTGGTGTAATGACCAATGCTCTCTCTATCTCACCACGTGCAAGTTTATCCATCATCGGCAGTCCAAAAGCTGCTGTTTTACCTGTTCCTGTGTGTGCCTGTCCTACCATATCACTGCCGTTAGCGATGATCGGTATAGCCATCTCCTGAATAGGACTTGGTTCTTTAAAGCCTGCTATTTTCACACCTTTTGCAATATCACGGTGAAAATCAAATGTATTAAATTTCATATTTTGCCTTTGACATGGGCAAAAATGGATTCTGCCCCTATATCATAAATTTGTCCAAAAAATTGTTTTGAACTTAATGGAGGCTCTCATAAGAAGCTCTATAAATTCAATTCTGCGTAGGGGTCAACCCATGTGTTGCCCCAGTCAGAGGGCAGACACATAGGTCTGTCCCTACATCACCATCAACAACAATATCCCAAAAATGATCCTATAGATACCAAAAGGTACAAAAGAGAATTTCTGAATAAATACAAGAAAAAGTTTGACTGTGATATAAGCAACCACAAACGCAACCACAAACCCTACCACATAAGCATTCCAGTTCACACCTGCAAATTCATGGTAATGCTTTAACAGGTCATACCCGCTTACTGCTCCCATCACAGGGATCGCCAGTAAAAAAGAGAAGTCGGAAGATGTTTTTCTGTCCAGTCCTGCCAAAAGACCACCGATGATGGTAGCTCCGGAACGGCTGGTTCCGGGAATGAAAGAGAAAAGCTGTGCAAAGCCTATCAGCATTGCCTGCTTATAGCTGACTTTTTCTACCTCTTTTATATGGTGAGGCTGCTCCTTGTAAAAATGTTCAACCACCAAAAAAACGATCCCGCCGATAATGAACATCCACGCTACGATCTCTACACTGAAGAGTGCCTTGATCTGATCTTTAAAAATAAAGCCGACGATCGCTAACGGCATGAATGCTGCCAGAAGCTTCATCCAAAGGTCTATCTTTTTAAAAGTGATCTTCTCTTTATAAATGAGTATCACTGCCAAGATTGCAGCAAACTGGATGATCACTTCATAGGCTTTGTTGGCTGCATCCTGCGGTAATCCTAAAAACTCAGAAGCCACGATCATATGCCCTGTAGACGAGATGGGCAGAAACTCTGTAAACCCTTCGATAATCCCCATGATAATTGCTTGAAAAATATCCAAATTATTTCTTCTTTTTCTTTTTTTGTGTTGTTTTATCTGTAAACGTATAAGAAGCTACAAGAGAGACAAAGAATAGCCATGTTGCTCCACCGGTAAATTTAAAACCTTCTTCAACTATTTGAGTATTGGAATACTTAAACGGAAGATAATCTTGAATTAAATCTGTAAAAATAGACAATGCCAATAATGTACCTGCAAACAAAAATGCAAAACCATTTACAGTAATAATTGTTTTATAATGCCGTACCAATAACGCTATCGCTAAAAATGCATAGATACCATAACAGATATTCTGATCAATATATCGGTCATGTATCATAAAAAAATCATCAAAAGCCAGAAGAAAAGAGAAAAGTCCCAATAAAAAAAGTAACTCTCTATGTTTATAACCTGGAGGGGACTTCACCATCATAAAGCCAAAGAAGGCTATAGCCGCTGCAGACACCCACAACCATGTACCTATACTAGAAAGAAATCCTAGAAAACTGGATTCATCTACAATTTGTGCAAAATCTCTAATAATCTCCATTGTGTAGTATCCGTTTCTTTTCATGATCATAAACGAGACTACATAAAAGATCAGTCCAGGAAGTGTGGCATATAAAAATACTTTAAGTATTTTTTTAAGATCAAAGATGTTTTTTATATAATTTAACATTATTCTACCTTACTTTATATCATCGAGCTGAAATAACTCTCATCTTTTGAAAGCAGCTCTTTGGGAGAACCGCTGTCCACTACTTTCCCGTCTTCCAACACATAAATAAACTCAGCACTTTGAATAGTACTGAGCCTGTGTGCAATGGTAATGACCGTTTTATTCTCCAAAAAGCTGTGTAACGCTTCAAAGAGTTTTGCTTCCGTATGCACATCCAAAGCTGAAGTCGATTCATCAAAGATGACCACTTTAGGGTTGCTCAGTACCATTCTGGCTATGGCAACTCTCTGTCTCTGTCCGCCGCTGAGCTTGATCCCGTCTTTTCCGACAAGGGTATCAAGTCCTTTATCCAAGTGCGCTATGACATCATCAAGCTGTGCTATATGCAGTGCTTCTTTGATCTGTTTATCACTGTACATGTTACCCAGTGTCAGATTAAAACGCATTGTATCATTAAAGAGTTTAGGATGTTGCAAGATAAGGTGAATATTTTCACGTATTGTTGAAAGTTTCAGATTCCTGTTGGAGACATCACCGTAAAATATCTCTCCCTCATTCAACGGGTAGAACCCGACAAGAATATTTGCCAATGTTGTCTTTCCACTCCCACTTGCACCTACTATTGCTACCTTGCATGCCTTCTCTATTTTCATGTTAATATTTTCTAATATTGGTTTATCTTTAAGGTAGGAAAAGGAGAGGTTAACCACTTTTATTTCTATGGCTTCACTGCCTTCAAACGGATTTTTTCTCTGCTCTATTTGAGGCTCCTGTTCCATTTCAAAAACAGAGTTGATACGCTTACACGCTGCTTTTGCTGTAGCAAGCACATACTGAAAGTTAATGATATCCTGCGTAGGAGAGACCATGACCCAAAGGTAGGAGAAGATGGCAAGCATCAGTCCCACACTCAGGTCACTGTATGCCACAGCCAAAATACTGACTGCCCTGAATATCTCATACCCTGAGAGAAAAACAAGATAAGAGAACTTTATGGCAGCATCACTTCTGTAGCCGTAGTTCACCGAGTGTTCTTTGAGTTCTTTTGCTTTGTGCTCACTCTGCTTAAAAAAGTATTCCTCCTTATTGGCAGCACGTATCTGATGAAAGAGTTCAAGTGTTTCCGTCAGTGAAGACTGGAACATCTCTATGGCTTTGTTCTCCTCTTTTTTGAGTTTTCCAATGTTTCGGGAGAGTCTCACGGTAAAGAGTACCACGATCGGATTGGTAAACAGGATGAACAGTGCCAACTGCCAGTGTATCCATAGCAGTACCACAGCAGAAAAAATGAGTATAAGTACTGCAACGATCAGTTTGGAGATGGTAGAACTGACAAAACCGTCTATAGTCTCCACATCGGTCACCAGTTTGGAAGTGACTGCCCCTACCCGCATCATTTCATACTCTTTAAGTGAAACATGTTTAAGATGCCGTAGCAGAGACTCTCTCATTTTAAAAGTAATATTTTTTGATATTGAAACAAATATTTTTGTCTGTACTACCGATAGTAACGTACTTATCAAGCGTAAGAGCAGAATAACAACCAAGATACCCAGTACATACCCTTTGGTATCGGTCTGCCAGATATATTTGGAAATGAATGAAATAAAATGATGGTCTTTCCCTAAAAGAAGTTCATCCACCATAATAGGAATAAAAAGTGGAATAGTCACGACAAGAAGTGTTGCAAGAATGGCAATCATATTACCGAAGATCAACTCTTTTTTATGTTGTAAGAGTTGCTGTACAATACCTTTTATGCTACATTGGTTTTTCATTCATTCTCTTTAAAATCATACAATTTTCAATATCTCTCTGAGATCCTTCACATCGACACAATGTGTTGCTGCTTCCTTGAGTACCTCTTTGGCACAAAATGCCACACGCATGTCCGCATGTGCGAACATACTCAGGTCATTGGCACCGTCACCTACAACCAGTGTATCTTCCCTGCCTATGCCTAAAAGTTTCTGCATGCGGACGATCATATCGCCTTTGGCTTCACTGTACATCATCTCTCCGCCGACACGCCCGGTGAGTATACCGTTCTCATCATGCAGGAAGTTTGAAAAGTCTGCATCCACTCCCAGCTTTTCACACACCGGTTTGGTTGCATTTCTGAACCCTCCCGAGAAACATACGACTGTGTAACCTTTTTCCTTAAGCCCTGCTACCACTTCGGCTGCTCCCGGCATCATAGGCAGATCGGCACAGATGGCATCCACTTTAGCCTTTTGCAGTCCTTCAAGGAGTGCCACTCTGCTTACAAGAGATTTGAAAAAATCAAGCTCTCCTGCCATGGCACGTTCGGTAATGGAAGCCACCTGTTCTTCAAGTCCCAGCGGTGCGGCTAAAAAGTCAATGGTCTCACCATCCATAAGTGTAGAGTCAAAATCAAATACTGCCAGTTTTTTCATCACATATACCTCTATGGTTTATTTGGGTAAAATTATATCTAATAAACCTATAAAGAGTATATTTATGTTTGAAGAGTTCTGTGATTTTTTATGTAACAAGACAAAAAAGTTCATCACTGTTGAGATCAACCCGCCTCATGGGGCTTCAATTGATCAGATATTGAAAGATATTAAAAAATATAAACTTCATAAGAAGGTCTCCGGTTTCTCCTGTACGGACAACCCTTTGGCAAAACTCAAAATGAGCGGCGTTCTCTCTGCTATTAAGGTACAGCAGACCTTCGGCAAACCAGTGATTGCTACAATGAGTATGAGAGACAAGAACAAGCTCTCTTTGCAGTCTACCCTGCTCGGTGCCAATGACTTTGATCTGCGTTGCATTCTGGCACTTACGGGTGACCCAGCGAAATACTCAGACCAACCGGAGGTCAAAGGGGTACTGGAGCGTGACTCTACCCTGCTTTTAAGCATCATCTACCACTTGAACAACGGTGTGGACTACAGCAACAAACCCCTCAACCCTGCACCAAGACCCATTTACCCTTTTGCCGTGAGTAACTCGTATGCCAAAGATATGAAACAGCTTCAAAAACGTATGATCAAAAAGCTTGACTACGGTGCCAGAGCCATTATCACCCAGCCTGTGTACACTCTGGAGAATGCCAAAGCAGTCTTGGAAATCTTTGAAGAAGCAAAAACCATGAGCATCAGAGAGACAGCCAAAGAGGCACAGATCGTCTTGGGACAGTTCCCCATAGTGGCTGCCAGAACTGCCAACTTCATAGACGACAAAGTCCCAGGCATCAATGTACCCAAAGAGATCATCGACGAGATGAACTTGGCAGCTATGGATGGTGCACAAAAAGAACGTGAAGTAGGCTTCAGACTTTCCAAGCGTATTTTTGATGATGTGATGGAAGCGCACGGGAAGGTGCATTTGATGACACATAATAGATTTGATCTGTGTGCGGAGCTGATAGGTTAGAATGCTAACCAAACTCTCCATCCATACCATCACACTCTACCAGCGCTACCTCTCCCCATACAAAGGCTACTGCTGTGCCTACAGAGTTTACACAGGGGAGGACTCCTGTTCTCAGTATGCCAAAATAGCCATAGCAGAGCATGGACTCTTCTCTGCGTTTCCACTCATCAAAGAACAGTTTGACAGATGTAGTTTCGCTGCGGAAGAGATACAGAAAAAACAAAAAAACAAAAAGAAAGATAATCTTGATACATGTTCAGATTGTACTGCAGGTTGTGATACTTTCAGCACCTGTAACACTATTGGGGATTGTCACCCCTTTCATTAATGTAAAATGCAATAAGCACGCAGGATGGCGTCATATTCCTCTCTGCTCCTCCACTTCATTAAATATCATAGGATAAAGTATTCCATACAGTGTGACAAAAAAGAGTGGGATAGCCCAGATAAGCCCTATGCCAAATGCAAAAAAACCTAATACGAAAGCAATACTCAATATCCCTATGACAGCAGCTATCTTAAACCACTGTTTTGTTGCCGTCTTACGTGAAAGCTCCATAGCATCCCAAATACCCAAACCTTTATCTGCCATAAGCGGGAGTGTAAATACATATGCGACACTAAGGTAAATACCGGGGAGAATCAGCAACAAAAATCCGATCACGGTCATAATATAAACCAAAAGTCCTGCCAATGCGAGTTTTCCTGTTATGGCGTAATAGTCAAAAATAGATCTGGGTTCCACAGGCTCATTTCTTGCATATTTAACTGCCATCATCATGATACCGGTCATCAAAGGTATAAGTACCGGGTAACTTAATATACTTACAATCTGTGAATTGACCAGATTGGGGTTTTCTGCAGAAGAAGGAAAAAATAAATTCAATACTGTCTGTGTCACAATAGCCGCTGCAACGTAAATAAGAAATGCCAATACAAAAGGCTGTTTTACCCCTTCTATACGGCGAAATCCTTCTTTTATTACTTTCATTACGTCAAAATCATACTCTGAAATATGCATTAAAACTCCTTTTTCTACAAATGCGTTATTATAACTTAAAAATAAAATTTCTTATTTATCCACGCTTAAGTCCGTTCTAAAATACTCTTTTGAGTCTTTTATCCAGACATGCTCTGTAAGAGAAACCCAATCACTGCATAGCGTGTTGCTTTGGCTGCAAAGACGATCATAATGAACCACATAAATCTGTAACGCAGTACACCTGCGATAAAGGTCAAAGGATCACCGATCACCGGCACCCATGATAAAAGCAACGTCACCCCTCCGAATCTGTCGAAAACTTCTTTTGCTTTTCGCATTTTTCTGCCGGAAAGATACCCTTTTCTCTTGAGATATACCTCACCTTTAAGTCCCAGCCAGTAATTAAGTACTGAGCCTAAAGTATTGCCCATAGATGCAAAAAGCCATAAGAAAAAAAAGCTGTAGCCTGCTTCAAGATCATACAAATACAGTGCTTCACTGCCAAGCGGTAGAAATGTGGCTGCTCCAAAAGCAACCAAAAAGAGTGTGATATAGGTCATTAAAGTGTTTTAAACACCATTTTACCCTCTTGTATGACCGCAACCATACCCTGACATGCCAAAGAGGGTAAAGAGATATATTTGCCTATAATCCTGGACTGATGGAAATGCCCTTCTATGACAAGGTCTGCATCTTCATAATGTTTGAGTATCTCCTCTACCCTCTTTTCAAAGTTCTTAAAGTTATGACAGATCTCTTTTTTAGAGAGTTTTTTTATACGGTCATCAATGATGGCTTTTTCAAAAGGTTTAAGTAGTGTCAGCATGGTTTTGTTTCGCAGTATCCTGCAATAAAGATCATACCCCAAGCCTGTCACATATTTGTCACCATGAGAGATGGCAACTTTTCTGTCATCCAGTTTGAACATCATAGGCTGAACATCCCTGTCATAGACATTCATATTTGTAAATATGTCTTTAAGACAGAAGTCATGGTTTCCTTCAAAATAATGTACTTCTATCTTTTGAGAAAGTCTCTGTAAAATGGCTATGGCTTCCGCTGAAAAGGTTTGAATGTAGTCATTATGTCCAAAGAGCAGATCAAAGTTATCACCCATTAAAAAGAGTTGCGGGGTTTGAATCTCTCCACCCTCTAACCTTTGTAATATTTTCAGGAAAGCATCGCCATGATGCGGGTAGTGGGAGTCAGCTATGAAAATGGCATTTTCTTTGATTTCGTAGATCAATTATGTCCTTCGTAGGGTGTTGTGCCCTCACAACACCTTTTATAATTATTGATTTGGTGTTGTAAGGGTACAACACCCTACATATTTATGGCATATATGGAATGGTTGGCAGTCCCATCCCCTCATCATATCCGCACATCAGATTGGCTGCTGCCAATGCCTGCGATGATGCCCCACGTAATAGGTTATCAATCGCCGAACTGACAAACAATGCATTGCCATTTTTAGCCGCAAAGATGTCACAAAAATGTGTCCCTGCTGTACTTTTAATGTCTACGGGTGTTTCCCTTATACGTATGAACGGGTCATTTTTATAGTGTTCTTTGAGTATCGCCAATGGATCGATGTCCTCTTTTAGTACACCGTACACTGACACCAACTCACCACGTGTTGCAGGAATAAGATGCGGTACAAAATTTACGTTCATTTTCACACCATGTACCTTCTCTATCTTCTCTGCAATCTCTGGTGCATGACGGTGCTTAAGCGGATTATAGGCAAAAATGTTTTCATTGACATTGACAAAGGTATTTATATCGGTAAGCTTCTTCCCTGCTCCACTGACACCTGACTTGGCATCTACAAAAAGTGGACTGTTTTCATCTAAGTATGGAATGAATGGCAAGATACCTAAGAGTGTCGCCGTTGGGTAACACCCCGGTCCTGCTGCCAGGTTTGTCTTTTTGAGTGCTTCACGGTAGTACTCTATAAGCGCATAGACAGAAGTATCTAAATGCTCTTTGTCCTCATGTGGACAATAGTTTGCTTCATAGGCTTCCAAGTCTAGACGATAGTCTGCCGAAAGGTCAACCACTTTTACACCTTTTTCCAAAAGTTGTTTCGCAAACCCCATAGAAGCCTTATGTGGCAATGCCAAAAAGACAAGCTCACAACGTGCTACCACTGTATTTACATCTGCTTTCTCCACAGGTAAAGAGAGTACATCTGCTAACGAAGGATGCAACTCTTCAACAGTCATGCCACCTTGTGTAGTCGCCAAATAGGTAAGCTGGAAACCATGATGGTTCACTAGCATTTTTACCAGTTCCAAGCCAGTGTACCCACTTGCACCTACAATTCCTACTTTTATCATATTATCTCCATCTATTTCCCTTCGAAAAGCTCAGGGAACATCATTTATATATTCTACGGTGGCTAAGCTTGCCGAAGCCTATCCTAATTTTATCTCTACATATGATACTTCTTCAATATCATATGTTTTTTTCCCTGTGGGAAGCTGAAGTTCTACTTCATCTCCCTCCTCTTTTCCCATAAGTACCCTTGCCATAGGGGACTGGATAGAGATAAGCCCTTTGGAAGGATCAGATTCCTGTCCTCCTACGATGGTATAGACTATCTCTTCATCCGTTTCCTGATCTACCAACTCTACAGTAGAGCCAAAACTTACTCTCTCATGTGCCAAAGTTGAAGGCTCGATCACCTGTGCACGTCCTACCACATCAGTAAGCTCTGCAATACGTGCTTCCATCAGTCCTTGTCTGTCCTTAGCTGCATGATACTCTGCATTCTCTTTAAGGTCACCCAGTTCTCTTGCTTCATCTATGATCTTGGCGATCTTCCCACGTTCTTCACTTTTAAGTTGTTCCAACTCTTCACTTAACTTCACGTAGGTGACTCTTAACATCGGCTCTTTTTGCACGATTTATCCTTATATGGTTTATTATTGTAGGTATTATAGCAAAAAGGTTATAATAACACTTATCCATAATAAGTGGGACTGAAGTCTTAACTTCAAAATTATATTTATCAAAGAATTTTAATGCTAAAAAATACATTTCAATGCAGGGAGTCACGATATGCCTAATCGTAAAAAAATACTTATTACTAATGATGACAGTTATGAATCAAAAGGCTTAACAGCACTGATTGAGGCACTTCAACCCTTAGGGCATGTTACAGTTGTCGCTCCTAGCACAGAAAAATCGGCTTGCGGCCATTCATTGACACTTACCAGACCTCTGAATTTTATTGCACTGGAAAAAGATTTTTACAAACTAGATGATGGAACACCTTCGGACTGTATTTTTTTAGCTCTGAATAAACTCTTTAAAGAGAATAAACCGGATATTGTTATTTCCGGTATCAATATAGGCTCAAATATGGGAGAGGACATTACCTATTCAGGTACTGCCTCAGCTGCGATGGAAGCCGTACTGCAAGGCATCCCTGCCATTGCTATCTCCCAGGTCTATGCAGAACATGGCAAGAGTATCGATGAGTACGGTTATGCATTGGCACAGAAAAGCATTGTCACTCTGGTAGAAAAGATCTTTAAAGAAGATTTCCCACTCCCCCCTCGCAAATTTCTTAATGTCAACATCCCTCCTATCCCGACAGAGTCCTGTAAAGGCTTTAAAGTTACCCGTGCAGGGAATCGTCTTTATGCACACAATGCAGAGGTACACTATAATCCCAGAGGCAAAGAATACTACTGGATAGGACTTCCCGAACTCGGTTGGATGGAGACAAAAGGGCATATTACCGACTTTGAAGCAGTGAATGACGGTTATATCTCGGTCACCCCGGTACAGTTGGATATGACCTCTTATAATGACATTAAAGATCTTGACACGTGGCTGTAGCATAGATGAGATTTGAACGCTGTAGAATACTCTTTGGAGAAGAGAACTTTGAGAAAATACAAAAAGCCAAAATACTTATACTCGGAGTCGGCGGAGTCGGCTCTTATGCTCTGGACTGCCTCTATCGCTCCGGTGTACACCACATCACCATACTGGATTATGATACTTTTGATGAAACCAACCGCAATAGACAGATAGGTTCTGATGCAGTGGGAGAATGTAAAATAGAAAGCTTGTCTAAACTCTACCCCGGTATACAAACCATTCATCAAAAGATGAGTATGGCATGGGTAGAAAACTTTGATTTTGAGCCTTACGACATCATTATCGATGCAGCCGACACCACCAAAGTCAAAATAGAAGTTGCAAAGAAATGCTATAAAAAACTCATTATGTCCGTAGGTTCAGCCAAACGTTTTGAGACGAACAAAATAGAAGTAGCCTCGATCTGGAAAACCCACGGTGATGCACTTGCACGTAAAATACGCAATGAGCTTAAAAAAGCAAAATTTGACAGGAATTTCACAGTGGTATTCTCACCCGAAGAGGACAAATGTAAAGAGAAAGGTTCTTTTGTGGGAGTAACAGGTGCTTTTGGATTGACTATTTGTTCTGAAGTGATAAAAAGTATTGTGAAGTAAAAAACAAGGCTTTAAAGCCTTGTTTAAAATTGTGACATATCTATACGTTTATATTTCCACAATATCCACATTTTTTAGCGTCTATTGGTATCTCCATTGCACACTCACTACATACTTTAGTTGTAGGTGCTGCTTCAGCTTCTGGTTCTTTCATTTTGTTGTATGCTTTGATAAACATAAACACAACAAAACCTAAAATGATAAATGAAATAATATCATTGATCGTTGCACCATATTTAATAATTGGTGCACCCACTTTTTCAGCAGCCGCCAATGTATTATATGAATTACCATCTAAAGGGATAAATAATTGAGAAAAATCTACTTTCCCCAGCAACAAACCTACCGGAGGCATAATCACATTGTCTACCAATGATTTCACCACTGTTGCAAAAGCACTACCAAAGATGAAACCTACCGCCATATCTACCATATTTCCCTTAATGAGAAACTTTTTAAACTCTTCTAACATTCTTTTTCCTTTATATGTCGAGATAAAAAATTATAATATAAGAAAATAGAGTTACCGCTTAAAATATAAGAAAATACACTTTTCTCCTTTTGAAGAAAAATACTTTAGGAAACCTCTAATAATTTAGGAGAGTTTTCTGTTTCTTGCAGCTAAAAGTGTTAAAATAAACAACCCTGCAACCGCATAGTAGATCCATACAGGAATAGGTACCGGATCACCGGCAGCATAAGAGTGCAATCCTGACAGATAATAATTGACACCAAAATAGGTCATAAGTACACTCGAATATGCCCAGGTAGCTGCAACATTGTAAATGAATGTTGACTTCATTGCCGGGATAAACCGAAGATGCAGTACCGTAGCATAGATAAGAATGGTCACTGCCGCCCAGGTCTCTTTTGAATCCCAACCCCAGTAGCGTCCCCAACTCTCATTTGCCCAGACACCACCCAGGAAGTTACCTATAGTAAGCAACATTAGTCCAATGATAAGTCCCATTTCAGAAAGATTACTCAACTCTCTAATAGAACGATCAATATTTGCATTTCCCTTTTTACCACGCAAGATGAAAAGGATCAATACCATTAAAGAAAGGATCGATCCGAGTCCAAGGAAACCATCTCCAGAGATGATCGTTGCCACATGGATCATCAGCCAGTAGGATTTAAGTACCGGTACCAGATTGGTGATCTCCGGGTTGATAAAGTTCATATGCGCAACCAACATCGTAAAGCCTGCCAAAAGTGCTGTTCCCGCTAGTGCAAACGGCGAATTTCTGGCAAGAATTATCCCTGCAAATACGGTAGCCGCTGCGATGAATACAATAGATTCATAAGCATTGGACCATGGAGCATGTCCTGCAATATACCAACGGATACCCATCCCTGTAATATGTACAATAAAACCAAATATCAATACACTCCAAGAAATACGCATGATCCACTTCATCGAGAAACTTGGTTTCATCACATGAATAAATGCGAAGATCAACAAGATCATTCCCAGTGTCAGATAAAGAGGAAAAAGTTTACTAAAGAGTCCTAATTTATTGTACCAAATCTCCATCTCAATATGCTTTTGGCTTGGGAGTACTGCAGCACCATATTTCTTCTGGAATTTCTGAATACCTTTAAGTGCTGTATCGGCATATTCCCACTTTCCTGTTTTCAGCCCTTGTGCTACCATCATGAAGTACGCAGAAATACTCATTTTTACATTTTTAGCATCTTTAGGATCAAACTGTTTCATCGCATCCATAGGAGAAAACCATTTATTGTTCGCATCGTGTGGTTTAGGATAGATCCGCATCAATGTACCCTGATAAACCATATAAGCAACATTCACTCTTTCATCCACTTTGATCAGTTCTTTGTCATACTGCGTCTTCTCAAGAGGTTTTTTTCTACTTGCTTCAGTGATCTGTTTAAAAAGTTTATACCCATTGTCTTTTGCACTGAAGAAATCTGTAAATTTTGCATACTCAGTATTTTTAGGCAATCCGAGCTCAAGTGCAATTTTCTTATGTCCTATTTTGATCATAGGCACATTCTGATAAAGTTCAGGTTCCAGTATCATTCCTAAATATATCTGTATCGGTTCCAACCCAAACGGTTTTGTTTTTACCGTAATTTTTGAAATGACATCATGTGCTACCGTATCCATAGGTTTCATACGCCCCATATTGTCCTGCACAGCAAGCATACCGAATTTACGACAGTGCTCTGGACTAAAAGCTTTCATCTCTTTAATTACTTTGGTATCTAAGTGTGGCATAGCAGCATACATATGCTGAGGCATCACAGCAAACAGCATCAAAAGCACAGCAACAGCCGTACTCCCCTGTAGTTTTCTCGCACCTTTAAGTAGTTTCTGGAATCTTCCATTTGGAATAAACAGACTCCAAAGCATCCCTATAGCAAGTAACAGATATCCAATGTAGGTAGGCAAAGTTCCAGGATCATGGTTAACAGAGAGTACCGTACCTTTTTCATCAGGATCATATGACGATTGGAAGAGTCTGTAGTTTCTATGGTCTAAAATATGGTTCATATAAATCCTGTATGGCATAGTGATATTTTGTTCTTTGTCTATAAGTTCCACTTCACTCGCATATGAAGCAGGTGTCATAGAACCCGGATAACGCTCCAATTGAAAATCTTTAAGTTTAATAGAAAAAGGCAGTTGAATCACTTTTGCACCAATACGAAGCTGCACCTCAACACCATTCAAAGTTACTTTTTTCAAATCACCTGTTTGCCCTTTTCTCGGCTTAAATGTTACGATCTTGCTTTGATCCCCCACACTTACTTTAAGCTGTATGAACTCAGGTTTCCCCGGTTTGGTTTTAAGATCATGAGAAACTGTTTTAAGGATTGATTTTTCATGAATATCTTTGAGTACCACTGCATTATTTCCAAAACGGTACAATGTTCTTTTACTTAAATTATTATCTCCTGCTGCAAGTTGGGCACTCTTTTTGGTATCCATTTTGAGTGTCTCCAGAATAAATGGAAAACGTACCGTTAAGGCATCAGGTTGTCCCGTAATTTCAAACGCAGGTTTATCTGTAGGAATCGCTTTTCGGTTATAAGCAATGTAGAAACTACCAAAATCTTTAATACTTCCCGGTTCAAAAAAATGTATTTTCCCTTGTCCGCCTGCTGAGACTTTTAATTCCAACAATGTTTTTCCATGAGGATCATAGGCAATCTCTTCTTCTGCAGTAGGCATATATTTGACCAGAGAGAGATGTACGGTTTTGTCACCTACTTTAAGATTTTCAGAGAGACGGTTAGATGTCATCGTTGAAAAATAAAGTGGTTTTTCTAAAGAAGCATTTGCTTCTTTACTGCCTGCAAATACCTGTAGTGTCTTCACATCGGAAACCATTAAATTCGTTGCCTGACCTTCTCGAATATGCATGATCCCCTCATATCCGACATAACGGGTAATCAGTGCACCAAACGCGATGACAATAAAGGAAAAGTGAAATAAAAATACAGGGAATTTTGTTTTATAGGTTTTGTATTTAAATATCTGATAGGTCAGAATAAGTATAAAATATGCCAAAAAGAACTCAAACCATTTTGCTTTGTAGATGAGTGCTCTGGCCGTCTGTGTACCGTAATCATTCTCTATAAATGTTGCAGTCCCTATAGCAACACCAAAAATGAACATGACCAGCACAGCCATTTTCATGGATAATAGTCGTTTTAACATGGTTTAAAACCCCTTTGTCATTTAATAAAGGCGATTGTAACCAATGTTTGTTAATGAAATGCTAATTGAACCCTCTGAATTCGAAGGCTTCAATGTTACTACTTTAATTCACCCCAAGAGTCTCCGACACTCACTGAGCACTCCAAAGGCACATCAAGTTCCAACACATTTTCCATGATATGCACAAAACGTCTACTGATCTCCTCAACTTTTTCCTTTTTAACCTCAAAAATGAGTTCATCATGGATCTGAAGGAGCATATGGGTATCCAACTCCTCTTCTCTTATCATAGAATCTATCTGATTCATAGAAAGTTTTATAAGGTCAGCTGCTGATCCTTGAAACACGGTATTGACCGATTCACGCATGAAAGCAGCCTTTTGCATACCGTTAGCAGACTCATAGTCAAAAATACGTCTGCGTTTAAGAATGGTTTCTACATAACCATCTATCTTTACCCGTTCCTGAATACCTTCCAAAAAGCTTTTAACAGTGGGGAAAGAAGCAAAATAGTTGCTAATGATCTCTTTTGCTTCAGAAGAACTGATACCCAGTTCATCAGAGAGTTTTTTCGGTCCCATGCCGTAGAGTAATCCAAAGTTCACAGATTTTGCAAAATTTCTTTTCTCTTTCGCCTGTTCTTCTCCAAAGAGTATGGTAGAAGTAGCCAGGTGAATATCGACACCGTGTTGAAAAGCTTCAAGCAGTGCTGCATCCTGTGAGAAATGGGCAAGCAGTCGCAACTCTATTTGGGAATAGTCAATACTGACCAGTTTATATCCTTCTTTGGCAATAAATGCTTCTCTTACCGAGCGGCCCAAAGCAGAACGTACCGGAATATTCTGCAGATTCGGGTCTTTGGAACTCAAGCGGCCCGTGGCTGTACCTGTCTGAATAAAGGACGTGTAGATACGGCTCTTTTCATCCTGCTTTGCCAGTTTTAAAAGTGGATCCACATAGGTAGAGAGGATCTTCTGGTACTCTCTATATTCAAGTATCTTTGGAATGATCTCATGTTCATGCTTCAAGGATTGAAGCACTGCTTCATTGGTACTGTAACCTGTTTTGGTCTTTTTACCACCTTTGAGTCCTATCTGCTGAAAGAGTATTACACCCAACTGCTGCGTAGAGCGTATATTGAATTCACTTCCTGCTAACGCATATATCTCCTGTGTCAAGCTGCTTAGATCTGTACTAAGTGTTTTTTGCAGTGTTTGCAGTTTGGATTGGTCTACCTTAATGCCCAACTGCTCCATTCGGATCAACACATTAATGAATGGATATTCCACATTTTTCGCTTCTTTCAACAAATGTGTCAAAGATCCTAACTCCATCTTCTTTTTTATTGCGCCGTACAGCAGATAAGTCATCCATGCATCTTCTGCCGCATAGAAGGTGGCATCAGATATATCAACATGAGAGAAATTCTCCCCCTTCTTAACCATAGCTTTAAACGGTTTCATCTCATACTTGAAGAACTTCTTTGCCAAAGTATCCAGCCCGACCTTACTTCCGGGATCACTCAGCCAAGCCATGATCATTGTATCGGCATAGGGTATCATTTCTTCAAAATTGTATTGATTGTAGAGTAATGAGAAATCAAATTTTAGATTTTGTCCTACGACCCTATGTTTAAGAAGCTTTTTAAGTGCCAAAAGTGCATCTTCTAGTGCTACTTGATCCTCCACACCCAAATAGCTGTGCCCTATAGGTACATAGTAGGCTTTATCACTTTCGATACAGAAACTGAAACCAACCATTTTTGCTGTTTTGGTATTAAGTCCGGTCGTTTCCGTATCGAACGCAACAATAGTATCTGCCTCTATTTCATCAATAACACTGTTAAGTTTCTCTTTTGTGTCTAAAGTAATTGCTTTAAAAGTAAGGCTTGGTTTGACAGGTTCCACATATTCACGTTCACAGTCTGCCTCTTCCATCCCTACTTTGGCTTTACGTATAGCTTGTTTCATCTCATACTGTTCAAACTCTTCAAGCAGACAGGAGAGATAGTTTTTGTCTTCAAAAACAAAACTCTCTACATCTATATCAGCAAATACACTGTCACTCATACGCACTAAATCACGCGATAGAAATGCCATCTCTTTTCCTTCTAAAAGAAGTTTTTGGATACGTGGTGTTCCTGCATTCTCTATGTCCTCATAGATGGCTTCAAGGGTATGATATTTATTAATCAGTTTTGCTGCACCTACTTTTCCTATGCCTTTAACACCAGGAACATTGTCTGAACTGTCACCAAGAAGTGCCTGAAAATTGATAAAGTCTTTTGGATGTACCCCAAATTTGGCAATACATGCTTCTTCATCTACCTCTTGGCGCTTGACTGCATCATATATCACCACTTCACCATCATCAATCAATTGATACAGATCTTTATCATGTGAGACGATACATACTTTTAAGTTTTTTTCACGTGCAAACTTAGTCACCGTAGCGATGATATCATCTGCTTCGTAACCCTCACGTGTTAAATTTGCAAAGCCCATCTGTTCTATCCACTCAATAGCAACAGGAAGTTGCTTTTTCAAATCTTCCGGTGCTTCATCACGGTTATCTTTATATTCAGGAAACATCTCATTACGAAATGTTTTTCCTTTTGCATCTAAGGCAAAAACCAAATAGTCCGTACTGTGGTCACGACGTAATGTGTCTACAAGATTTACAAACCCTGTAAGTAATCCAGTAGGGAACCCCTCAGAGTTACGTAGAGGAGGAAGTGCAAAATAAGAACGAAAGAAGAAGCCGAATGTGTCTATGATGGTGATTGTTTTCAATGGAGAACCTGATTTTTTGTTTATTTTAACCTATTCTTTGTTAGAAAGCACTCTGAATTAATACGGATCGAGAGAATATAGAGAACTTTAAATCTAACTATGCTATTATTAATTATTATGATAAAAGCCAAACTTACTGCAAAGTAGGGACGGAAAGCTACGGATCTCTCGAAAGACCGCCGAGTTACTCAAACAAATACTTAAATAGCTATTGATTCGAATACATGTTTAAGTTACACAAATGAGGAAAAACTTTATAATGAACACGCATAATATCGGTACAGAAAACATTAACTATACCATAGAAAAAAAATATAGTAAATCAGCAAAAAAGTTTACCGAAAAAGAAGTGACTTTTGATGATACCCCTCTTTTTTTTCCAGACGGTTTTGAAAAAATATTTTTAGTGATCTATTTCATTACATTACCTTATATAGCCGGTCTTCTTTTCCTCTTTTTCTATGTAGCAGAAGGAAAACAGGAACTGTTCCTCTCACTTAATGAAGAGTCCTCTTTTATTTTGACATGGGCTATCGGCTACGAAATACTTGCCGGACTTGCTTTACTGTTTATCATTAAAAGTGCCATCTCTTTCAGTGTAGAAAATAGCCGTAAAGGCAGAAATAAAGAATTTCGTAGACCCTGACTCCTGTTTTTTCTGGACATTTTGACTATAAACTTTCTTTGAATAATGCATTATTTCAAAGGAATCAAAAGATGGGTCTTCTTAGCCTATTTAATTTTACAAAGCAAAATAAAACACCCTCCCCTAAAAAACTATACTAACTCTTTAGCTAAATACTTACCCGTATAAGAGCCTGTTTTTTTATATTCGTTTGCCAACTTCTCAGGTGATCCTGTTGCAATAATAAGCCCTCCTTTATTTCCGCCTTCTGGTCCCATATCTATGATATAGTCTGCATTTTTTACCATATCAAGGTTATGCTCTATAACCACAACAGAATTACCCAGTTCAACAAGATGATGCAATACACCTGTGAGTCTGTCAACATCTGCAAAGTGAAGTCCTGTGGTCGGCTCATCCAGAATATAAAGTGTTTTACCTGTATCCTTACGGCTGAGCTCTTTGCTCAGCTTGATGCGTTGTGCTTCTCCACCTGAAAGGGTCGTAGCATTCTGTCCCAAAGTAATATAGTCAAGCCCCACATCTGTTAAAGTTTTTAGCTTTGCAGCAATAGAGGGAATAGCTTTAAAGAATTCCAACGCCTCCCCTACACTCATTGCTAATACATCTGCAATAGATTTGCCTTTATAGAGTACTTCTCTTGTCTGAGCATTGTAGCGTGTACCATCACAGGCATCACACTTGACCAATACATCGGGAAGGAAGTGCATCTCTATCTTGATCTGTCCGTCACCTTGGCATTTCTCACAGCGTCCGCCCTTGACATTGAAAGAAAAACGCCCTATCTTGTAGCCACGGAGTTCAGCTTCTTTGGTTTGTGCAAAAAGTTTACGTATCTCATCCATGATGCCTGTATAGGTAGCAGGATTGGAGCGTGGTGTACGTCCTATAGGGCTTTGATCAAGATAGATCACTTTATCAAGTTTTTCAAGTCCTGTGATCTCTACGCCAT
Organism: Sulfurovum sp.; assembly: GCA_026990595.1. Taxonomy (GTDB): domain Bacteria; phylum Campylobacterota; class Campylobacteria; order Campylobacterales; family Sulfurovaceae; genus Sulfurovum. Next base: position 35,505 of record JALXCZ010000011.1, on the reverse strand, counting down.
CTACTTTATTGACCTTTTTTGCACGGTTAAGCAGTTCTCTGGCTACAGGAAGCAATGTTTGCAAAATCAGAGAGCTCTTTCCACTTCCACTCACGCCTGTCACACAGACAAAATTATGTAAGGGGATCTTTGCATTGAGTTTTTGAATATTATTGATGGTAACATTTTTGATCTCTATCCACTCTTTTTGAGACTTGTCATGAGAATACGTAATATCTTTTCTCCCGTACATATAGTCTGCTGTGAGTGTTTTTGCCTTTGCCAACTTCTTTGCATCTCCGGAAAAAACGATCTCTCCGCCATATGCTCCTGCTCCCGGACCTATATCCACTATGTAATCCGCTGCGGAAATAGTTTCTCTGTCATGTTCGACAACAATAACCGAATTTCCTTTCTCTTTGAGTGAATTAAGTGTTCGTATCAGCTTCATCGTATCTCTTTCATGGAGTCCGATACTGGGTTCATCCAGTACATACATGACCCCTGTAAGTCCACTTCCTATCTGTGAAGCAATACGGATGCGCTGTGCTTCTCCTCCGGAAATGGTACGTGCATCACGATTAAGTGTAATATAGCCTAATCCTACATCATAGAGGAAAAAAAGTCTCTCATGAAGCTCTTTAAGGATCGACTCTGCTATCATCTTCTGCTGATCACTCAAATGTGAAAAGCTCTTCTCATCTGCAAAGTAGGCATAACTTTTTTCAATAGGCATATCGATGATATCTGCAATATTCTTCCCTTCTATTTTCACTGCCAAAGAACGGGGTCTGAGCCTATGTCCTTCACACTTGTCACAGACTTTCTCTGTCATATATTCAGAAAGATCTTTCTCATCTTTAAACATGTCATGTGCAAATTTCACCACACCGGGCCACTCACGTTTGAGTTTATGGCGTTTCCAAGTAAAGTCAACGGTACCGCCTATACCGTAGAGTATCGCCTTTTGCTGATGTGCAGGCAGTTCCCCGTAAGGTACTTTAATGTCAATATCGTTCTGTTCACAGAAAGCATTAAGGAACTTTGTATAGTAACTCTTGTTAAAGCCATACATGATCTTTACAGCACCTTTGTCAATACTCAATTCCTGATCAATCACCTTTTTCAAGTCTATCGCATAACGGATCCCCAGCCCGTCACAGGCAGGACAGGCACCCTTTGGTGAGTTGAATGAAAAACTTACAGGCTCCAAAGGTTCAAAACTGAGTTTACAGTCAAAACATGCCAAATGTTCCGAGTAGTGCCAGTGTTGTCTGTCAAGCTCCAGTTCCTCATAGTTGAGCACCTCTATCTCCATCTCACCGTAGCTCTCTTTAAGTGCCTTCTCTACATCCTGTCCAATACGGTCACGGCTATCCTCTTTGACCACTACCCTGTCCACAACTACTTTAATGGTATGTTTCTTGGTTTTGGAAAGTTCTATCTCATCATCCAGACGTACCATCACTCCGTCTATCATGGCTCTAACATACCCTTTGTGACGAAGCGACTCCAGCATATCTGCAAAGGTACCCTTTTTCTCTTTGACAAGCGGTGCCATAATGACAAGTTTCGCACCTTCAGGCAGCTTAAGTACCTCTTCAATAATATCACTTGCACTCATTGATGAAATAGGCTTGCCACACTGGTGACAATGCTGTTCTCCAACACGTGCAAACAGTAAACGTAAGTAGTCATAGATCTCTGTGATCGTACCTACCGTTGAACGTGGATTTTTAGAAGTGGTTTTTTGATCAATCGCAATAGCAGGTGTAAGTCCCTCTATTTTATCCACTTCCGGTTTACCTACACGCCCAAGAAACTGACGTGCATAGGACGATAATGACTCAATATAACGTCTCTGTCCCTCAGCATAAAGTGTAGAAAAAGCCAAAGTGGATTTACCACTTCCCGAAATTCCGGTGATCACTACCAGTTTGTTTTTAGGAATACTGATATCTATATTTTTTAAATTATTTTCTTTTGCCCCGTAGACATGTATCATATCTTTTTTAACTGCCATTCATTCTCCAAACTTCTATTTTCTTTATCAAAACCACATTTTCTTAACAAGCATCAGAGTTGCAAGCAGATAGAGCACCAAAAGTGCCATTTTATGATGGTTGTCTTTTACATACTCTTTAAGCCATATACCAAAGCCCACCCCTACTAAAGAAGCTATTGCGACAATCAGACCATTGTTAAAATCGATCATTCCTGTACTTAATCTACTTATCAAACCTGCTATAGAGGAGAATACAACAAAAAACAATCCTGCACTGACTGCTTTTTTAATGGGATAATGCAGCAATCCTACCAAAAGAGGCGTTAAGATCACTGATCCACCAATCCCCAAAGCAATAGAGAAGATACCGATACCAGAGCCTATAACAAAAAGTAAACCTTTGTTCAATGTTTTTGTCTGTGTATCATCAGTATGGTGCTTGGAAAAGAAGAGTCTGACAAGTGAATAGAGCAAAAGTCCGAGAAAAAGAATTTGCAAGACTTGATCAGATACAAGATGGGTGACTTTCCCACCAATATACCCACCAAAAAATCCGCCTATACCCACAAAAATACCCTCTTCTACAATGAGAGAACCTTTTCTCCAATTCAGGAATGAACCAAATACAGAGCTAAAAACCATCTGTACAATAGAGATACCGATCGCATCTTTGATCTCAAAGCCAAGTGCAAGAAGAATAGGCACAAGTATCATTCCTCCACCTATACCAAAAAAACCTGACATAGTACCGATAAAGATACCTACCAGTAACAACTCTATGATCATCTGCTATACTCCAAAAAATTAATTTGGAATTATAGCATGATTTGCTACTGAATCCACATAAACTGAGAGAGGAAAATAATGGTAATAACAAAAGCAAAAGGCAGCACATGACTTTTAAAGACAAACGGCTGTATTTTGAAATAAACCTGCAAGCCACCGCGTAATCCAAGCCAGATACCTAAAAATGCTTTCAGTCCAAGGATCATTTGAAAGGTACTGAGTCCCTCTTTGCCTATGGGACCATAGATCTGAGAGATAAGATAAAGCCCGGTAACTACTGCAACAATAAGACTCGGTGGTACCACTTTACGAACATATTTCATAAAAGATTCACGTATCTTTGTATGTTCTTCAGCAGAAAATGCCTCTTTGATATGAACTAAAAAAAGATTGTCTACAATGAGAAACCCACCATAGATAAATGCTGCAAAAAGGTGGATAGTATGGATAATAAGATATGTCATGATTGACCTTTATAAATAAATTGCGGGATTATAATATAACCTTGGTTTAAAAGATTTGATATATATCAAATCTTTTTAAAAATCTCTTGAGAAAAGAAGCTGTAAACCGTCTCCCTCATTTTTGCAGCATCAGAAATAGTATTCACTTCATTTCTAAAAGCTGAAGCACCTTGATAACCAGCTTTTGAGTAGGTATGCAAATGCTTACGGAACATAATGGCTCCGTAGTCACCATAATGTGCTGTCATCTGGTCAAAATGCTCCAGTACCACTCTTCTCATAAGCTCTGTATCGACTTGCTCTTCTCCTGTTTTTATCTGATGGAATATCCACGGATTCCCTACAGCTGCGCGTCCTATCATAATACCGTCTGCTTTGGTGTATTCCAATACCCATTTTGCTTTCTCTACAGAATCAATATCACCATTTGCGATGACAGGAATAGTTACATTGGATTTTATTTCGGCGATCGCATCATAATCCACTGCCGCTTTATATTTACCTGCACGGGTACGCCCATGCACAGCAAGAAAATCTGCTCCTGCATCTTCAATGATTTTTGAAATCTGCATATGATTCTTTTCATTGAAGCCCAATCGCATTTTTACAGAAGTATACTCTTTATTGGAGTATTTTTTAATAGTCTCTATTACTTTTCCCATCTGATCAAGATCGGTAAGGAGTGAAGAGCCTTGTAGGTTATTGACCACCTTGGGTGCAGGACAACCACAATTCAGATCAATAACATCTACCCCGTCTTTTTTGTTAATGATATCTACCGCACGCTTAATAACGTCCAGATCTGAACCTGCGATCTGTATAGAATAAGGGGATTCAAGTTCACTTTTTTCCAGCATTTTATGGGTTTTTTTAGAGTTATGGGCAAGCGCATTGGAGCTGATCATCTCACTGACAGTGAGATCAACTCCAAATTTCTTGACAACTGAACGAAAAGGAAGATCTGTAAAGCCCGCAAGCGGGGCTAAAGCATAAATGGGTTTTGAAAAATCTAGTTTAGGCATCACTTATTCGAGGCAACTAGCAAATAGAATCAGTATCGATAAGGTCTTCTAATTTATAGTTCTTATGCTCTTTTTTAAGCTCATAAAGTGCTCTGAATTTAACAAATTCACTCTCTTCATGCTCTTCAAGGTAAGCCGCCACAGCATCTAAAAGCTCATATTCGAATAGAAGATAAAGATAGGCATTCTGCGCTTTAGGATTGTCTGTCTGATACTGTTTAAAAAGTGCTAAGTTCTCATCAGGTGTGAACTGCTTTTTTGTTACGTCTGCAATCTTGACAAAATCACTGCATGCCAGCTTCAGGGTAGAGACAAAATCATTTAAAATTTCACTGGTAAGCCCCATTTCTTCTTCATGGTTCACTCTTTCAAGCATCACCATAAAGTTCTTTACATCAAATACTTTTGCATATTTACGTGCTTTGAAAAATGTCTCCTTGCGCGCAAAGATCTCCAGTGCCTGCCCTCGTACCATATCGGAATAAGAAGAGGAAGATTTCATCACTTCCTCAACAAATTTTTCATCCGATTCCAAACGGTTGAGTCTGTTTTGTATTAAAAGCGGATTCCCCTCATTGAAAACCTTTGCCATTTTATGTTCTTTAAGGTCTATGAACTCACCATTTTTAATTTTATTGATAATATTCAATACTTTTGCCAATCTTGGACTAAGCCCTTCAACATTATCAAGGACATTAAGAGAGGATTTTCCCAACAAAGCTGCCGAACTGGCGATCTCTGTTATCGCATATTTCTGTTCTTTGGGCTCATTGACCAATGACCAGTAAAGGGCATCATCCAAAGTTGCTGCATCTCTTTGCCATTTTTTAAGTTTAAAATAACTTTTTAGACTGTAAAAAAGCATATGCACGATCGTAAAAGCCAGTAAAAGCAACATTGGTAATATTAACCAGACCGCTACCGGGAAATTGAAGTTAATACCCATGATCTCTACGACATAATTGTTTGGATTGATGGTATAGGCAAATGCACCGATAATAACACTCAGTGTCAGTGCTGCAAAAATATATAGACCCAATCTCATTTTAGCTCCTTTAGTTCTGTTCTTTTTCGTTGATCTCCCGGCATGTAATACAGAAACGTGCAAAATTCTTCACTTCTAGACGTGCTTTGCCTATAGGCTCTTCACACATTTCACAAATACCGTAAGTCCCTTTTTTTATTTTATCTAAAGCAAGTTCAATTTCGTTTAATTCTTTACGCTGTTGTACTAAAATCGCACTATCTACGATCGTTTCCGCAGATGCGGCGGCATGATCACCTTCATCACTCAGATCAAGGTCTCTCATCTCTTCCAATTCAAGCGTTGTACCTGTAAGGTTTTTTTCAATCTGTATTTTTCTTTCAGATAACTTTTGTTCAAACTCTTCTAATTCTTTTTTTGTAAGCATTTACTTCTTCCTGTTATTATTAAGTTTCTCACTTGCTATTAAGTAAAGCTCATAGCAAATTCAATCACTAAAGCTTTGCCTTTGGCAAGAATAAGTAGAACATCTACTTATGGTATGGATGATTATTGTTAATTGTAAGCCCTCTGAATATCTGCTCCAATAAAACAACCTTCACTAGTTTATGTGAAAGCGTTATTTTACCAAATGATACGGCATTATTACATTGACGCAAAAAACCCCTCTCAAAGCCGTATGCACCGCCAATGAAGAAATTTACAGTGACGCTATCCTTAAGCAATTTTGCAAAATCATGACTATCAACCTCTTTTGACGAAGGATCTAAAGCTATATTTACACCGGATTTCAAATATTTTTCCAAGGCTTTTGTATAAGATCTTTGAGCTGCTTGAGAAGAAATATCATGTGCTTTGGCTATTTCTTTGTCAAAAAGTTCTATCACTTCTACTTTGGCAAAAGGTTTTGCTATTTTTATATAGTGTTCTATAAGCCCTGCATAGAGTTTGTCTTTGCCTTTCTTGTCGATGATGATCACATTAATTTTCATGGTTTAGTTTCTCTCTTATTTTTGTAGCCAGTTGATGCACTGCCATGGCATAATAGGCACTATGGTTATAACGGGTGATCACAAAGAAATTCTTTGTTCCGTACCAAAGTTCATCATACGCCTTTTTATTGAGTTTTATCAACCTTACTTTCCCGTGATACCCCCACTTTCCATCTTTTGGTGTTATTCCTGTGAGCTGCTCACGGGTATAGGATTTTTTATAGCCTGTTCTGTAGCCTTTGAATCTTAACCCTTTATAACTTACCCGTGTTGCTACCGGTTCACCTCTTCTCCAGCCGTTCTTTTTAAAATAGTTTGCAATACTGGCAATGGCATCTTCGGCTTTTTGCAGTGTGATCCGTCCGTCACCGTTAAAATCCACACCATATGCTTCATAATTGCTCGGCATAAACTGTCCCAAGCCTATAGCTCCGGCATACGATCCGTAGACATCTTTTGGATCAAATTTCTGTGTATAGGCTAAATGTATGAACTTTTGAAGCTGTTTTTTAAAAAACCTGTTTCTGCGGTTTTTCTCAAAAGCCAGTGTCGTCAGTGTATCAAATACAGGATACTTCCCCACATGTCCTCCATAGACTGTTTCTATGCCTATGATCGCTGTAATATACTCCTTGGGCACACCAAACCTCTTCTCCACTTCATCAAACGTTTTGCGATACCTTTGAATAAATCTCACACCCTGTTCTACTCGGCTCGGATTGACCTTCAGTCTGGCATATCTGTCCCATGCTCCATATTTCGGATACAGTTTTTTCAGTCTTGCTATCTGCTCTGGTGTACGTTTGATTTTTTTTCTCGGACGAAAAAAAGCAAGCGGACGTTTCTGTATTTTTACATCTGAAAAAAGTGCTTCAAGATATGCTTTTTTAAAACCATAGGCTTTACTGACCTTATCAATGAATATGACTGTATTGGCATTTTTGGTATAATCTTTAGCCTGTACTGAAAGGGTAAGAAGAAATAATACTATAAGAAAAATTTTCATCAAGCTATCCAAGTTTTTTTGCTATTGTAACCATAATTTTTTTCAGTAAAGGTAAAAGGTAGAAAATGTCACAAATCAAGATCTTGTTTGTCTGTTTGGGCAACATTTGCCGCAGTCCGTTGGCTGAAGGCATTGCCAAAGAGATTTCCAAAACAAAAAACCTGAAATTTGAAATAGACTCGGCAGGCACAAGCAGTTGGCATGAAGGAGAAGTACCCTGTGCCGACTCCATAAAAATAGCCCATATGCATCATGTTGACATCTCCAAACTGCGTGCAAGACAGGTAAAAAGAACCGATAAAAATATTTTTGATCTTGTGGTAGCAATGGATGCAGACAATAAAAAGAAACTAGAGACACTGGGCTTTCGCAATGTCTATCTTTTAGGTGAGTTTGCAGATTATTTAGGTGCAGATGTTCCTGACCCTTACTTTTTCGATACCTTTGATGAAGGTATTGAAAATGTATATACTATGATAGAAAGATGTCTGACAGATCTTATAGAAAAGGTAGAGAACGGCACCCTCTGATTACTGTATCATCATACCTTCCACAGATACAAAACCCCTGCTACTGCCTTCCGTAATAGGAAATCAATGAAGCCTTGGACAAGGTATGTGCATTGATATAGTACCCTACTACAGGATCATTGGTATCACCTTTAACATCAAGCTTCTCCACATCCAAGGCATAAACGGTAAAAATGTAACGATGCGGTTTGTCACCTTTGGGAGGACAGGCACCGCCAAATCCTGCAGTACCATAGTCGTTGATGATCTCCAACACTCCTTTGGGCATTGCTTTGCCTGAAGCACCCGTAGGAAGCAAAGTGACATTTGCAGGAATATTCACCACGATCCAGTGCCACCATCCGCTTCCTGTAGGAGCATCCGGGTCGTACAGGGTCACTGCAAAACTTTTTGTTCCTTTGGGCGCACCGCTCCAAGAAAGTCCCGGTGAGATATTCTGTCCACTGCACCCAAAACCATTGAACTCCTGCACTTTCGCAAGCTGACCGCCAAAGTCACTGCTTTTTAGTGTGAAACCTTCCGCCAGCACTAATGTGATACTTAATATTACCAATAATATATATTTCATTATCACTCCTGTGTGTATTTCCTCTGAATAACCTAGAATTCAGAGAGTTCTATAAGGGAACCTCTAATAATAGGTGATACCCATAAGTATACCACATTCTAATCACACTCCAATACCTCACCAAGTTGTGCACCTACATCATTACCCCATTCCACCATTTGTTCAAAAATAGGTATAAGTTTTAACCCGTGTTCTGTAATGGTATATTCAACTTTCGGAGGTACTACAGGGTATACTTTTCTTGTAATAAGCTGGTGCTTTTCCAAATCTCTCAGCGTTTGTGTCAACATTTTTTGTGTAATACCATCTAATTTTTTACGAATTTCACCATAGCGTAAAGTTTCTTCTCTCAGGTACCAAAGTATAAGCCCTTTCCACTTTCCAGAGACCATATCAAGGGCAAAACCAAAAGAACATGTATACTCTTTGCCATCATATTTTATCTTCATTAGTATCCTTTTGGTATGTATATACCTTTTTGGTTAGTTCTTGACATAATAGCATATAAACTGATAAGGTTCAATATTACAAACTAAAGGATTAACATGCAAAACAATTTCACCAAAGCCATGGATTTTAGACATGCTTGTAAAATATTTGATGAATCAAAAAAGATTAACGATGAAGAGATACACTACATTTTAGAAGCAGGACGAAAGTCCCCCTCCTCTTTCGGTATGGAAGGGTGGAAGTTTCTTGTCATCACCAACGAATCATTAAAAGAAAAACTGCGTCCTGTATGCTGGAATCAGGTACAGGTCACAAGCTGTTCACACTTGGTGGTTATTTTGGCTGCTATAGGAAATGTAAAACCGGACTCAGGCATTCCGGCAAAACGTTTTGGCAGACGAGAATTACCACAGGCACAGATAGAAAGCTACATTGAACTCTATTCAAAACATCTTAGCCAGACACTCAGTTCAGATGAAAATATTTACTGTTGGACAGCCAGACAGACCTATATTGCCCTGGCAAATATGATGACAGCAGCAGCATACACAGGCATAGACTCCTGCCCCATGGAAGGCTTTGAAAAAGAGAAAGTGGAAGAGATACTTGAACTTGATACTTCCAAATGGCAAGTCTCGGTCATTGTCTCTTTCGGATACAGAGTGAATACCCAACCCAAACAACTTAGACTTCCATTTGATGAAGTAGTTGAATTCATCAAATAAGATCATTTCAGAGACAGAAATATCTCTGTAATGAGCTTCTCTTCCGAGGTATATCATGAGGGGCATTGCAATAATACGCATACCCTACCGGTTCATGCTTATTTGGTATACTAAGGTAAAAGGTTGGTTCTTATGAAGCAGATACTACTTATTCTTTCTCTTTTTCTTTTAGGCTGCAGTTCCAAAGATGCCAGTCATCTGCCTTCTCTCTTTGAGCTTCCCGGAGCCATCATCGGTACCACCATTGAAAATGCCACTTACAATGCTAAAAGAGAGCGTGTACAGCAATATGAACCGCTCTATATTGATCCGGTAGTCGTAGGTATTATGATAAGAGGTATCTAAACAAGAGGGACAGACCATTTTTTATAATAGGCGGTCATTCTCAACCCGACACCCAAAACAAAGACCATGGCTATGGGATAGAAATGTATCATATTGAACCTATCCAATAGGTAGATCAGCAGACCTGTCAAAAGTGAAACGGTACCGTAAAAGCCTGTTTTAAAAACAAAAGGTACTTCATTAATAATAACATCTCTGGCGATCCCGCCACCAACTGCTGTAATAAATGACAAGGCAAGCACCCCTGTCATATTGAGCCCGGTTTCCAAAGCGACCAACGCACCCCCGATACTAAAAGAGACCAGACCGATCGAATCACTGAGAATGAACCATATTTTGTTCTCAATGCTCTCTTTCCTGTGCAGCCGAAACAGGATCATCAACAACATGAGGGTAAAGACAATGATCGCCGGAGCATCATGGGAGAAGGTATAAGGGGTTTTATTGACGATCACATCCCGCATCACACCACCGCCAAAAGCCGTAAGAAAAACAGAGACAAGCGTTCCAAGAAGATCAAGATGATTACGTGCCGCAACAAAAAATCCACTCATAGCAAAAGCAATGATCCCAATGTATTCTGCTATTTCAAACATATTTTATCCTGTGGTTTTGCATGTTTCGTTTAGGCACTTTCTGCTAAGTGTAACATATCTAAACAAATAACAAACAAACCCGAATATCATCATAACTCATTTTCCCCTCTAAAGCCTCGTGCACAGGCTTGAGACGTAACTTACCATCCTCTGTAAAGTTTTCAGGAAGCTTTTTTGTCATCAGTTTAAGTACCGCACTCTCTACTTCATCAAAGAGTTCGTCTGATGGTTTATATTTACTCAAGTCTATCTCTGGTTCTTCTTCTTTTATGAGTGCCAAATGTTGTATGATGGTACCCTTCGCCAGTTTTCTGTTAACAGCAAGTTTCACGAGGCTATCTGACTTCTCTATGAGGTTTTTGGTTTTGATGTGTGTGGGGGTGACGTAGGCAGAGTGTGAGGGTTTGCCTGCTTTGATGTTGGCTATCTCTTCTTCTATCTTCTCTTTTTCTACCACACCACCCATACTAGAAATATGCTTTTCACATACAGATACAAAAGCATCCTCACCCAAAGCCTCCACCACTTCACGTGCCTTTACAGAAGCCTGTTTTATACGGTCGTCAATGTGTAGGATGAGAGGGTCTACACGTAAAGCCATAGGGTTTAGCCCTAGTAAACTAAGCCCCTCTATGCTTTTTATACGTGACAGAGCAACATACCCCTGTCCTACTTCAAAGGTCTTAGAGAGGTCTATTTGTGCAGCGTCCAGTGTCATACCCTGTGACTTGTGTATGGTGATAGCCCATGCCAGTCGCAATGGTACCTGTGAGACGGTAGCCGTCACCTTGCCACTGTCATTTTCTAGTGACCAGTCCTCTAAGTCTAGCTTTACTTTCCTACCCTCTGTGGTGATGACAATAGGCATCTTGTCTATGGGGCTAAAGCTCTGCACCACACCTGTAGTACCATTGACATACTCCCCGTCAGGACTATTTTTTATAAAAATGACCAAAGCACCCTTTTTAAGCCGTAACTCCTCTAAAACAAGCGAAGACTTGAAGATTTTATCTATATTTTTAGCAGACCCTTTTGACTCATAGACATAAAGCTTCTCTTCACCCTCTAACTTGTCAAGTTCAGCTAGGTTGATGCGGTCTACGTCTGCATTATGGGTGTAGAGTTGGGTGATTTTCGCATCGTCTGACAAACTCACATCCATCCGTGCTTCCAATGCCTTATTGGTCTTCTCCGAAATATTACCAGAGCGTATGTCATCCAGCACATCAATAAGCCTGTTGTCATCCTGCCTAAACTTCTCTTCTAAATAACAGGTTTGAAGTTCAAGTGCTTTCCATGAAGGAGACTGCCACGCAAAGCGTTTCTCTTTTGGTTGCTTACTCACAGGTGGCAACTGAAAGAAGTCACCAGAGATGACCACCTGCACCCCACCAAAAGGAGCATCCACCCCTTTAAACCCACGCAACACCAAATCCATAGCTGAAAAAAGCTCAGGAGAAACCATAGAGACCTCATCGATGATGAGAAGTTTGAGCTTGGAAAAACGTGTCTTTAAGTACTTCTTCTCCATTAAAAACTCTACATACCCCTCGTCTATATTCTCACGAATCCCCAAAGCAAAAAAAGAATGGATCGTCTGTCCACCCAAATGTGAAGCCGCTATCCCCGTAGGTGCCACAATGGTAGGATACACCCGACGCTCTTTGAGGTACTTTGTATAAAGATTTAGTAGATACGTTTTACCTGTTCCTGCTGACCCAGTGATGAAGACATTTTTACCTGATTTTAGTATGTTTAGTGCTGTGGTTTGTTTCATAAGGGGTAAGTATCTTTTAAATTAATTTGATAATATTTTTTGAGCTTGTGCTTTAATATGTGGTAAATCATATCTGATAGTATCTTCTATAATATGGTCATCTACACTATCATAATCATGTGCTATATAATTGCGTACAGCACTGATACCACGCAAATCACTATCCGAGAAGTTTGCTAATATTTTAAAAGCATTGTCATCTTTGAGCTTAGTAAATTGCTCTGCAATTTTCACGATATGCATGCGAATGGCAGGTTTGATAATTTTATTTTCTATGGCATGGGTAAGCTTAATATGAGAGTCATCTAAAATAAACTCTATATCTTCTATGCTTTTAACAATATTTTCTACACGTTCAAGTACCTTAGACATACACCATGTCCTTTTGTACTTTTTGTTTAAATTTATCATTATTACTATTTAAGGAGACAAGGTCTACTTTGAGGTGTAAGCGTTTTTGTAACTCATCTTTTATCTCTTCGATACGTAATATCTTTGCAAACCCACCTTTAAATTTTTGGTCAAATCTACTGTAGTCTACACTATACGCTATATCTACATCACTAAAGTTATCGGCATTACCACGCGCATAGGAGCCAAATATACCCACTATCTCAAAGCCTTCATTCTGATATTTATTTTTTATCTCACGTATTTGTGAGGTGATGTTTTGTAGTGTTTGTTTCATGAAATGATTATAACATAATGTAGTTTATGGCGTAAGGCTTTTTATTTTGTGTACTTAACTCATCCACAAAGCCGTTCTAGGTGGTAGCACATACACAATCTAATCAAAAAACTATACATTCACATCAGGGAGAATGAGAACTAAAAAAACCCGACGCTCTTTGAAGTACTTTGTATAGAGGTTAAACCAATACGTCTTACCCGTCCCTGCTGACCCTGTGATGAAGACATTTTTGTCTGATTTTAGTATGTTTAGTACTGTGTTTTGTTTTAACTCGTTCCTATCCGTCCTCGGTAGGAACGCATATTTCAATTCAATAAACAAAATAAACTTAATATACATATAAGACTAAAGTATGAATTCCCATCGTGGACGATAGGAACTAGAAAACACTCTAAAACCTATCATAATCAAACACAAACGCTATCTCCACTTCATCACCCTCTTCTAACTTCCCTCTAACCTTTTTGGGTACTGCTATCATTGTCTCTCCACTCTTTTCTGTCCAGAGTGAAGTCTGCCACTCTTTGCCGTTGAGTGTTGCGATGACAGGTGTGCGTCCGAAGGGCTGCACGGCTTCTATGACCATACTTTTAGGTAATGGAGCTATGTACCATGTCTGGAGTCTGGTGAGGATAGAAGTAAAAGTGTAGGTATCTACTTTTTCTACATTGGGCATCTTATCTCCCTGAAAACTCTGTAGGAATCTCTAACTCATAGATGGCATCTGTCACACTCTCTACTCTTGATTTAAAAATATCCTGTGCATCTTGCAAGCCTTTGTTGTAATGGTATACCCCTATCTCCTTAGAGACAAATTCCAACAAAAATTCTGCATCGAACTGCCCTATGTCCTGACCCAGTTCATCATTGAAATATCTTTTAAGTTTTTGGACAAGTGAAGCTTTCTCTTCTTTGTTAAATTGTATCATCGACATGGTTATCCTTACTGTTTATATCTGGGAAATTGCATATCATTTCATCATAAGATCTGTTTTTCTTTAATGTCTCGACTACTACATCTAAAGGCTCAGCCAAATTTTCACTCAAATCAAACTCATGCTCACCTAACGCAAATGCCAACTGCTCATGAGGTGGCGTAAACTGTGCATCTACCCCCTCTTTATTTCCTCTAGCATCCACTCTGTACCATCCATATTCTTTTAAATATATCCAGTTAAGTCCATGTAGACAATAAATATCAGGTTTGTACTCTGAACAGCCCAAACGCTGGTAACAAAATCCGGCAGGTATCCCATTGGCACGAAGCAATGCGGCAAGCAGATGAGACTTGGCATAACACCAGCCTGTTTTGTGTTTGAGTACATCAGAAGCCTTGTAGGTAGTGATGTCATCTTTATGGTCACCTGAGTGGTGTATCTCATCTCTCACCCATTCAAAACACTTCTTTGCTATAGCTGTATCCTCACCCATACCTTCTGAAAGTTTTTTAGCCAAGGCTTGTATATTATTATCATGGCAGTCTATGATCTCTGTGGCTTCTAGATATTTTTGCATAAACCATTGTAGCAAAACTTTTCAGTATAATCCTACCCATGAAAACACTTCCCATCACCCACGTCCTTCCTGAAGTGAAAGAAAAACTCCAAAGCCATAGTACTGTCGTACTCCAAGCCCCTCCGGGTGCAGGTAAGACCACGGCTTTGCCCCTAGCTCTACTGGATGAACCATGGCTAAAGGGCAAGCAGATCATCATGCTGGAGCCTAGGCGTTTGGCTGTACGTGCGAGTGCAGCACGCATGGCTGAGATGTTGGGGGAGAAGGTGGGAGAGCGCATAGGGTATCAGATCAAAATGGACTCTGTGCAGAGCAAGCAGACCAAAATCCTCATCGTGACTGAGGGTATTTTGACGCGCAAGTTTCAATCCGACCCCAGCTTGGAAGATGTCGCACTCATCATCTTTGACGAATACCATGAGCGTTCACTGCATGCGGATCTCTCTTTGGCACTGGCGCTAGAGTCTCAGACAGTACTGCGTGAAGACCTCAAAATCCTCATCATGTCTGCCACACTCAACACCCAAACTATCTCCTCTATGCTAAATGCACCCAGCATCCAGAGTGAGGGGCGTGCCTATCCAGTGGAGCGTTACTACCTAGACCCCACTACCCTACAACCTAGCAAAAGAGAGTTGCCATTTTATGTACATAAGCGTGTACGCAAACTACTGGCTGAAGAGGAGGGAAACATCTTGGTCTTTTTGCCTGGAGTTCGGGAGATAAAGGCGGTTGAGAAACTACTGCTAGAAGAGAAGTTCACCGATACCTACATCTCTACCCTCTATGGAAACCTAAGCAAAGAGGCACAGGACAGAGCCATAAAAGCCCCTCCCAAGGGCAAACGAAAAGTAGTGCTAAGCACCAACATCGCACAAACTTCTCTCACCATAGAAGGCATCAAGATAGTCGTAGACTCTGGGCTTCAAAATCACGCTGTTTTTAACCCATTCTCAGGCATGAACACCCTGGAGAGACACTTCATCTCACAAGATGCAGCGACCCAGAGGGCAGGACGCGCAGGACGACTGAGTGCAGGCAAAGCCTACCACCTTTGGCACAAGTCCAAAATACTCCAAAAACACGACACCCCAGAGATCCTCCAGGCAGACCTCACGCAGCTAGCCCTTGAACTAGCTCTTTGGGGCAATGACGACATCAACTCTCTCACATGGCTGGACACGCCTTCCCCCACTGCTGTTATCCATGCCAAAACACTGCTCAAACAACTTGGTGCACTAGATGAAAAAGGGGTCATCACCCCTCACGGTAGAGCCATGAGCAAATTTGGTTTACATCCCAGGCTTTCACATATGATGCTAAAGGCTAAGGAACTTGAACTCTCCTATGAGGCTTCTCTTGTGGCTACCCTTCTTACAGAAAAAGACATCTTTAGCTCACAATACAGAAGTGTAGACCTGCGTGAGCGTGTAGAGGTATTGCATCGTATAGCCAACAAGCAGAGTCTAGGCATGCAAGGTGTGAACACCAAACAATGTCACTACCTCCTAGCCAATGCCAAACGCATAGAGCCCAAACAAAAAGCCATACTCAACACAGAGCTGCTAGGCATACTCCTGGCTTACGCCTACCCAGAACGCATCGCCAAACAGCGCCATATCAACACAGCTACCTATCTGCTAAGCAGTGGCAAGGGGGCTAAACTACAAGCCGATGATACTTTGGCAAAAGAGCGTTTCTTGGTCATCGCTGACCTCGATGCCAAAGCCACCCATGCCAGAATCTACAAAGCCATAGCCCTCACCCAAGCACAGATAGAGAGCTATCTGAAAGAGCAGATAGAAGAGAATGAAGAGCTAGACTGGAATGATGAGGAGCAACGAGTCGAGGTACGTTTGGTTAAGCGATTTGGTAGCATCGTGCTTTCCCAGAAGCCTGTCAAATCTACCGACAACACAGAAGTAACAGACTTGCTGCTAGAAGAGCTGGAAGCTTTGGGCCTGGAGACATTCAACTGGAGTAAAGAAGCGCTTAGCCTTAAAAGCAGAGTCAATTTCCTCAAGTATCATGGCGAAGTAATGCCCGATCTTTCAGATGCGTATCTATTAGAAAATATGGACGAATGGTTAGCCCCTTACCTGCAAGGTATTAACTCCATACGGGGTGTCAAAGGGTTAAACCTACACAACATACTGCTGGGACAATTAAGCTACGAACAGACCCAAACCTTAGACACACTAGCCCCTGCCAAACTCAAAGTCGCTTCAGGCTCCAACATTGCCATAGACTACAGCAACCCCACCCAACCCATCTTAGCAGTACGCCTCCAGGAGATGTTCGGTACAAGCGATACGCCCACCATACTGGGCGGCAAAGTAAAACTGATGCTACACCTACTCTCCCCTGCCTCCCGCCCTATGCAAGTCACCCAAGATTTGGCAAGCTTTTGGGAAAATACCTATGAAGATGTCAAAAAAGAGTTACGAGGGAAGTACAAAAAGCATTATTGGCCTGATGATCCGTTGGAGGCACAGGCTACGAGTCGGACGAAGAAGAGGATGTAGTATTTTAAATATCTCTCTATATATAGGTACGCTGTTATTAGAAGAAAAAAAGGCTGCATTAGTTACACTGTTTAAAAGGAGTCAGCATGCGAGTATTTATAATATTTTTTGTTTTTTTATTGTTTGTTCAAGAGACTACTGCTTCATCATTAAGTAAAGAGACATATAAACTTGATGGGAAAGCGATTACTTATCATTATACAAGCGGACGCTCTTACCATGTGAAATTCACTCCAAAAGGTATCAGCTATCAATACCTGACAGGGACTTCTCCCTCCTCCTGGTGGGGACAATTCCCCTATACGGCTTTTGAAGTCTATCCAAATGTCTATATGGTTTCATGGTATGAAAAAGGATATGGAGACCATGTTACATTACTGATAGACTTTAACAAAAAAATACTCTACGGCAGTGCTCTCATCGTTACAAAAGAGAAAAATATTTTACATTTTCATGGGGCACGAATCGAGAAGGTAAAATAGAAAACTGATTTATAATCACTCATTCAAAATATTATTCACCCAATAAGTCATTTTCCAACCTCAACAACTTCTTTTTCTCTGGTTCCCATCCGTCCTCGGTGGGATACCCATATTTCAACCTATTCTACTATTCAAAGACATTAAGCCTTACGGTGAAAATGTGACTATATGTATATTTCTCTATTTGGTTGGCAAGCACCCCAAGGGTATTTCCTTCGGGCAATGCCCACCCTACAAATTTCTGAATACATATCAATACAAGTTATTGCATAAAGGCGTAGGGTATTGTCCCACGACAACACCTTTTTTATCTGATAGTCTAAAAAGTTCTGACTTTTAATTACTATTTGACTTTTTGGTGTTGTGAGGGCACAACACCCTACAGATATAGCCATAATATGCTAAAATTATTTCATCAATCCAATCTGAGAAAAACATGACCCCAAAAGAAAAACAAACATTTAAAAAAATAATAGACGAACAGATACAAGAGCTAAGTGCCGAGATAGCCACCATCAAAAAAGCTCTTTACCCAGAACGTGGAGAAGGGCCTTCTGACAAAGTGGCACACCTCAACTTCAAGCTTGACCAAAGTATACATATACAACGTCATGAAGAAGCCACAAAGCGTCTCAACAGACTTAAACATGCTTACCTGAAGATCGATACACCGGAGTATGGCATCTGTAAAGAGTGTGAAGAAGATATACCACTAGAAAGACTCAAGCTGATGCCTGAGTCTGTGTATTGTGTAGCATGTATGAATGAGTTGGGATTGTAATTTTATTCCACTATCTTACCTTTTTGCATAGAAACCACCCGTGTTGCGATCTCTTTTGCCTCTGCTTCATTGTGTGTGACATACACCAAAGTAAAGCCGAGTTCCTCCTGCAGTTTTACGATCTGCGTTCGCAAACGCACATTCAATGCAGGATCCAGACTGGAGAGTGGTTCGTCCATCAAAAGAACTTTAGGGGAAAGTACCAGTGAACGCGCCAGTGCCACACGCTGTTTCTCCCCTCCTGAAAGCTGTTCAATACGTTTTTTACCGGCATCTTCAAGACCGACCATGGAGAGAATATCATGAACCTTTTTCTCACGTTCTTTTTTAGGCATACCCTGTATTTTAAGACCGAATGCTATATTCTTGGCAACATTCATATGCGGCCAGAGCGCCAGATCCTGAAAGACCATACTTACATCTCTTTGGTGTGGGGGCATAAGTATCTTTCCCTCTTCACTTGCAAGCTGCCCATCGATGAATACTTTGCCTCTATCGGGAGTGACAAATCCGGCAATAAGCTTTAATACTGTTGTCTTCCCCGAACCTGAAGAGCCAAGCAGTACCAGCCTCTCTTTGTCAGCGATCTTCAAATGAACATCTTGCAGGATCGGTTGTTCATCAAAGCTGACATCAATACTTTCTAAAATGATCATGCATCCCTCCTTCTTGCCGTATTATAAAGCCAGAGAAACAGTAGCGGCAGCAGTGTCGCGGTGATCATAATCAGACACAGTGCTGCGATCAGTGATGCTTTTCCGTTTGCCATCTGGGTAAAAATATAGACTGGCAGCGTATCTGACCCAGGCGGGTAGAGCAGCATCGTCATGGTGTTTTCACGAAGCGAAAAGATGAATCCCACCACCCATCCGACCAACAAGACTTCCTTGGAAAGCGGAAGGATGATATACCATAGAGTATGATACCAGGATGCACCGGAAAGTGCTGCCGCATCCATAAGGTTCTGTGGGATCTGCACGAGTTTTGTTTCTGTGATCTTGGTCGTGAGTGCCAGATATTTTCCCAGATAACCAATGAGCAGTATCAATGGTGTGGCATAGATGAAATTTGTATAGGGTCTGTTCCAAAAGAGTATCAAAGCGATACCGAACAGAGATGCAGGCAGTGCAAACAGCAAAAGTATGCTTCCATCCAGCCATCTGTACCATCGGAACAATCTCTTATGAATAATATAGGCACTCAAAAATCCAAATACGCTCAAAAGAGTTGCTCCCAACATAGCAAACAACAGACTTCTTCCCAAAGGATCAAGCGCTTTCTCTCCTGCTTCAAGAAAACTCTCCATGCTGTTCGTTTTGAATACCAGCATAGACAGGGGTGTAATGACAAAAAGCATAACAATCAGCAGGACAAAGAGAAAAAGCGGTAAACGCCATTTTAAAAGTCTTATCTTTTGCATCAAAGATGCAGGAATGAAATGCATTTTTGTTTCGGCTAAAAAACGTTGCATCCAGAACACCATTGCAACAACCGCTACTATAGGTAAAGCAGCTGCAGTAGCTGCCCTAAAATCATAAAACGCACTGAAATAGACAAAACTTTGTGTACTGAACACAGGGTAGCGTAAGAAATTCGCCACACTGAACTCACCAAAAGCCAAAATGAACACCAGTAAAAAGGCAAAAACAATAGCCGGTCTGATCAAAGGGAGGGTAACCAGCCAAAGTACCTTTTTCCAACTGCTCATCTGCAGGGCTGCCTCTTCCAGATGCGGATCTATCTGACGAAGATAGAGCATCGTGACCAGTATTGCAATAGGCAGATAGACAGTAAAAAGTACAAATACCACACCCCAAAAACCGAAAAACCACTCTCCAAACAGATCCGCCCAGGAAAAGGCAAGGATATACGGTGGTATCACAAGGGGTATAACAAGCATCAGTGTAAAGAACTTTGCGAACCTGAGGTCACTTTTACCCAGCAGTATGCCAAGTCCAATACCTACTGACGTACTAGCTGTGGCTACGGTCAATGCCAGAAGAAAACTGTTCTTTAAACTCTCTAATAGTGCAGTATTGGTAAAAAGTACTTTGTAGGCTGTCAGAGTAAATCTGCCATTGTCATATAGACTGCCAAAAAGCATCATCAAAAGAGGTAATGCACCCACTACAAATAAGAATGCGACCACTCCGCCAAAGAGTGTACGCTCCTTCATGCTACTGCTCCAACCATGATTTCAGATAAGGTTGTATCTCAACAAGTTTTTGGGCAACCTGCTCATAATCAACCTGCATCACTTTGATCTGATCGATCGGCTTGATATCTTGAGGCATCTTTACCCCTGAATGCAGCGGTATCTGTGCGCAATCCGCAAAAGCAAGCTTCTGTTCAGTCTCTCGGCTCAACAGATAATCGATCAGCTTTTGCGCTGCTTTGGGGTTGGGTGCCCCCTTGATCATCATCACGGCATTAGGTACGACAAATACGCCGGGTTCTCCTTTTTTTTGATCAGGATAGACAATACTGACAGGCTTTTTTTGATGCACTCTGCTCACAGCATCATCACTGTCCACCAAAGCAAACGCATACCTTCCTTTTGCAACAAAATCAGCACTCTCCCCGTTACTTGTGGAAATGGCTGTACCGTTTTGTTTCAGTGCCTCCAAAAAGGTTTTGACTTTGGTATCTCCCCAGAGAGTAAACAGTGCTGCAATATGGGTGGTCGTCGTTCCAAAAAGTGGATTGGCAATGACTGCCCTGTCCTTGTACGCTTTTGCTGTGTAGGCAAGAATAGAATCCGGCTTGTGCTTAACTCCCTCACCTACCAAAAGGAGCCTTACCCGCGCTGAGAATCCCGTCCAGTAATGCGCTTTTTGTATGAAGACTTCAGGGATCCCCTTGGCATTGGGACTGAGATAGGGGATCAATATTCCTTTTTGTCTGAGTACTTCGGCACGAACAGGTTCATTTGCCCAGTAGACATCTGCCCGGGGATTGTTCTTCTCTGCGATCAGACGGTTCATTACCCCTGTACTTTTGGACTCTTCTGTATCATACAGCGCATTGACCTTGATCCCTGTCTCTTTCTCAAAATCCTTTAGGATCGGCTCAGAAAAGACCTGATCTTCAGAAACATAGACTGTGACACTCTGCTGCTCTTTTTGAGAGGAACAAGCAGTGATCATCAGCACTGTGCAAAGCAGTATCACTCTTTTCATCGTTGTACCTTCACACTGAAATTATCAAAACTTGTTGCCGCATCTGCTTTGGTCCACACACCTACCCCTCCGCTTTTGGCAAGTTGTTTATCGGTATGTTCCAAAAGTTTTTTACCGTCAAGGTACCCTTCAAAATGATCTTCCTTTTGTATGATCTTCATACGGTGCCACCCTTTTGACAATCTCACATTAGCAGAGGCAAGTTCCATACGCATACCATCCAAGACCACATAAAAACGGAAATTATCTTCTAAAGGATTGAACCGGGCAACATAATAATTGTCACTGTCCTGCACACGCCACATGATACCCCCACCCTGATCTATCTTCCCGCTGTTTGCCTTGAATTTTAAAGAGATCTCACCATTAGTGAATTCCATACTTTTCGTATAGCACAGGTTAAATGTACCACCGTAAAGATGATTTATCCTGCTTAAAACAAGTACCTTCTTTCCAGAGGGTGCATCATTGACCTCTTTTACTTCCCACGTTGCCAACGTCTTTTTAGGATGTGTAGCAGCAATCTGCCATAAAGAAGGGATCTCTCCTGCTTTGGTCTCTTCAAAATCCCATATCTTGATGTTTACTTCATTTGCCAAAGCAATCCCGCTTATGAGGATCAGCATCATTATTTTATGTAAGAACATCGTATGCTCCTTTTTTCTTTTAACTATTTTATCATAATACATTGGTTAATGTATATTTATAATCCTCTTTCCAACTTCAACAACTTTTTCTTCACAGTCAACCCACCTGCATACCCGACCAAGTTACCATCACTTCCTATGATACGGTGACAAGGTATGAGTATGGAGATAGCATTGGCTCCGTTGGCAGAGGCTACGGCTCGAACAGCCTTTTCATTACCGATATTTTTTGAGAGTTCCTGATAAGAAGCAGTCGTGCCATAAGGTATCTGCATAAGCCCCTTCCACACAGATTTTTGAAAATCAGTACCTACCATAAGCAGAGGGATATCAAAGCTCTTACGTTCACCTGTAAAATACGCTTTAAATTGGTCTATGGTTTTTTCTATGACCTTGGAACTCTCTTCCACATACTCGGCATTTAACCCTTTTTGAATTCTGTTATCTACAGCAGAGCGCCTCTTTCGGTATCGCCAGTCTGCCAGACAGAGTTTGCCCTCATATGAACCTAAAAGCATTTCACCAACAGGACTTTTATACGTTTGAATAGCTATTTTATTCATTATAATGTTTATACTTTTTTGTAGCAACATTTTCACAAATAAATGAAATATTTTCATTCTGATAAAAGTTTTTATACTCTTCATAGACACTGTCACACTCTGTCTCATTATAGTGGTTGATGATCACCAGTTTACCTGCATTTAAAAAGTCTCTTGTACCTTGTTTGTCCCACCAGTTTTTTTCAGAATGAAAGGACTCATAGAGTACCCCATCGAACTGCCCGAAGCCATCTACCGTATTTTTAGCCATACACTGCATACCCTTAGCATGTGTATAGTCACACAGTGCATTGATGTAGGTCTTTGCTTCCTGTACAGTAGCAGTAAGGTTGTACTGTACACGTGTATCTTCATCCAGCCAATCCATATTGTCAAACTCTACCCAGCCCAAACCCCAGTCAGCCATTTTATCAATGCGTTTTTTCATCACCGTTAAAATACCTGTGGTCGTTTCACTGACAAAATATTCACCTTTCCACTGTGGCCATTCTTTTGTAGTAAGGAACGGCTTCAGTGCCTTAAAATCCTCACGCCAGTCTTCCCCTGTTCCTGCTGAAATATATCCGGCGACTTGATTGTTATTTGTTTTGATCTTTGGAATATCCTGAAATACATTATCTTCAAACGGGTCTATCAATACATAGGCATCTTTTGCATGATCGATGATATCTATTATACTATCTGCTGCATAATTTTCCTGATATGCCTGATTGTATACCGGTACAGGCTTATGATTTACAGAAGATATATTATTTAAATCATCCTTCTTTACAGAACTTCCACAACCTGATACTAGAAATACAGCCATACTTATTGTACAAATTTTTTTTAACATCATTTATCCCAAGAGCTCTCTCTGTTTTTTTGTTAATTTATTATAGACCAATTCATAGGAATGGTCTATCAACTCTTTCACACTCTCTTCATCTACATCAGAATCCTCTGCAGTAACCGTATTCCAATGTTTTTTATTCATATGATACCCCGGTATCACACCCTCATAAATGCAACGGAGTTCCAACGCATAGATCGGGTCACATTTGAGATTCACCCTTAAGGGTCTCTCCTCTGAAGTAAGTGCGAACATTTTCTCACCGATACGATACACCCGTACTATATCATCAAAAGGATAGTCAAACGTTACCCCTTTTTTCGATCTGATATATTTATCTAATGTTTTAAAATCCATATTTCATTATAACCTAACTTTTGACTATAATAAAAGAAAGGAGACAATGATGCATCATCCGATACAACTCAAACTCATACGTTTGTATTTTTTTATTGTCAGCCGCCTGTTCCCTTCTTTAGCTGTTGTTTCTGCCTATAGGCTTTTCCATTATCCTGTGAATACAACAAGAAAAAACCGTAATGAACTCCCTCTGCCCAAGGCTGAAAAATTCACAATACCACTTTATAGGAACGTAACACTGCAAGGCTATAAATGGGGAGATGCAACAGACCCGGTAGTTCTCCTTGTACACGGCTGGTCTACAACTTCACGGAGCATGAGCCATTTTATCGACAGATTACTCAACCATCACTTTCAGGTGGTTACCTATGATGCATTGCGTCACGGAGAAACAAAAGCAGAACTCTCAGACCTTGCCAACTGGGCAGACAGTGTAAAAGCTGCATTAAAGCAGACCGGACAGGCAGAGTGTATTATTGCTCATTCTTTTGGAGGTGCTGCTGTAACAGTGGCTTCCAAACTTGGGTTAAATACAAAAAAACTGGTTTTAATAGCACCTATTCACAATGTCATCACCGTTTCAGACAATTTTGCACAACGCTTAGGTATTTCCTCTGCCATCGTAAAAAAAATGCGTGACTATACCTGGGAACAGAACAGACAACGGTTTGAACTGTACGGAAAAGACTGGAATGATCTTTTTAACTCCTCTTTTCATGTACCGACACTCATTTTTCACGATAAGGAGGATAGAGAGATAGGGATAGAACATTCCCTTGCTTTATGTCAAAAATGGCCATGGGCTATACTAAAAAAAACTACAGGTTTGGGACATAGAAAAATTTTGGATGATGCAGCAGTCACCAAAGGAGCAGTCTCTTTCATAGAAAAGACTTAAGTTTCTATAAGGCATAATTTACCATCGCTAAACCATTTGTGAGGGTGGGACAGAAAGCCACGTGGTCTGCTTTTATTACAGATAGCCGGGTTACAACATTTTTGTATAACAAAGGATAAGCATGAGAAAAGTGATCATAAGTATCTCTCTTTTAAGTCTTTTTTTTACGGGCTGCAGTGAAAAAAAGCGAGAAGAGAAAGAACCTGGAAAAGTAAAGATCATTCAAAAAGACGATGCTCTAAAAGAGAGCAATATCTCAGATGCACAGGTGTCTGTCAAAATACTTAAACCCTTTAAACCGACACTTGAGACCAATATCTCACAGGAAGAGGTGGTTACAGAGAGTCTGGAAGAACTGGAGACCAGTGCCTTCAAGACCATCCAGCCCCGTATTATTGAAGCTATGCAAAAAATACCCGAATGTCTGGAAAATGCCCAAAGCAAAGAAGAAGCATTTGCCTGCAGTAAGACATTAAGAGCACTTAACAAAGAACTTGCCATGGGAATGGGCGACCTTTCCGATGAACCAAGTGAAGGATATGGTGAAGACTTCACCTGGAATGAAGAGACCAAGACGAATATGATCAGAGAGATAGAAGCAGGTACAAGAGCGATGCAGGAGATGCAAACATGCATTGAAGCCTCCAAAACACCGGAAGAACTTGCAAAGTGCCTGGAACCGTAGATCACATCTGCTGTTTTGGTTCTTTTTTAGCTATGCACCTCCAAGCTCTTTCCTGTCAAAAGGTTCAATAAAATATATATTAGAAAGATTACTCCAAACATCTCCAAACTCTCCTCTATTGTATAAAGTGTACAGTAGAGCACTGTGTCTGTCCCATGAAGAGCAGCCTCTTTTGCACCTAAAAGTTCAAACCCTATGGCTCCACTCAAAAAGATAAAAGCTGCCAATATAAAAGAGTAAAATATTTTTTTCTCCATACGTAAAAAAAATCGTAAATACAAAAAGCCTAAAATCACTAATAATAAACCATAAGAAAGTACCCATGGGTAATGCAGGTATCCACTGGTATCCACAAATTTCTCTGTATAATCTCCTAATGTTTCATGAATTGTGGCACTCTCATCAAAACCTAAAAAGACAAAAACAAAACTTAAGCCGAGCCAATACTTATATTGCTCTTTTGTTTTTTCCTTTGCAACTTGAGCAAGTAAATAAAAAAGGAAACCGGCTATCAACAATAAGGTAGAAGAGAAAAGTGTCGGTAGATTTGCTTCCTGGTCAAGATCAACCATTTGAACAAAGTCAAATTTATCCGGATCATTGATATCAAAATAGATCATTAACATAACACTGTTTGCAAGGATCAGCAAAATAGCAACTAAAGAAAGAAATTTAATAATTTGTTTTGTATGAAGTGTTATTTTCATAATAGATCAATCTCCTTATTCTATTGTTGTAGATGTTACAATGATACACAAAATTATTTATATTTAACTATCTATTACAAATAGTTAACACTTAGGTAATACATTTAAGGTATGTCAAAATTTGCTTATGTCATAATAAGCGCATAGCTAAACTATTCGCGAGAATAGGACAGAAAGCTACGGGTCTTCTCTATTAAGCATAGCCTTAAGAAGATAGCCGGGTTGCATAAGAAAGCAATTGACGGTTATCAATAATCACTTCTTACAACTTATTGACGATCGTCTTAACCTAAACTTATGTATATAAAAGGGGAAAAGATGAACTCATCTAATAAACTTAGCTCGTTCATAGGAAGCGTGATAATAGCATTCGCTATTACTCTATTCTTGCCATCCATGGCAAATGCACACGGTTCTCATGGTTCTAAAGCACATGGATCATCATGCAATGTTAATTCGCATGGATCTAAAAATCATGGATCAAAAGCACATCACGGTTCTAAAAACCACGGGTCAAAAGCACATCATGGTTCTAAAAACCACGGTTCTCATGGATCAAAAGCACATCATGGTTCCAAAAAACACGGTTCTCATGGATCAAGTTGTAGCACATCAAAATATAATAAATACAAGGCACTTGCTGCGAAGTATTTAAGAGCATATTACAAATGCTATAACTACAAATACTACAGACTCTATGTCCATTACATGAAAAAAGCAAACGCTTGCAAACCAAATCAGACAGCAGACAATTGTACTAAATACAAAAATCTTGCAGATAAGTATTTGGCAGCATACAATAGATGCGGATATTACTGTTATTACCGTTATTATCTTTACTATATGAATCTTTACAAAAAATGTGAAGCGAATATCAATAAGACAGGTAAAGTATGCGGTCTTGTCTTTGAAGACTCTAATGCCAATGGAGAATTCGATAAAAGATCAGACAAACGTTTGGCAAATGTAACAGTGAAGATCACCGATTCAAAAGGTAAAGTCCATACAGTTAAAACCAATCAACGTGGTTATTATTGTGCCTGTGATATTGCTGAAGGAACGGCATCTGTTGATATTGATGAGACTACATTACCGGATAATCCAACTCAAGTGGTAGGAACTGACCCTACAGATGTAGAGGTAAAAGCACATCGTAGAAACTGGGAAGAGAAAAATGGCTATACATTCCCGGCACCTACAGGTAATGTATGCGGTACAGTGTATGAAGACAGCAATGAAAATGGTGCCCAAGACGATAACGAAAAAGGTGCCGCCGGTATCAAAGTAACGATCATTGATGCAAACGGTGATTCTCATGAAGTAACCACAGACGATGCAGGTAACTACTGTCTCAAAGATGTGGTTGAAGGTTCTGCTTCAGTAACAGTAGATGTAACGACCCTTCCTGACGGTGCAACATTTACGGGAACTGTCACAGATGACATCACTGTAGTTGCAGATCAGAACAATCCTGCTGGTAAAGATAGTTATACCCTTCCGGAACCTGTTGGTAATGCATGCGGAACGATCTTTGAAGACAGCAATCAAAATGGCGTACAGGACTCCACAGAAGTAGGTGCAGCAGGAATTAAAGTCATAATTACAGATCATAACGGAGACACGCATGAAGCAGTGACTAATGACAGAGGAAACTATTGTGTTATTAATATTCCGGAAGGATCAGCAACGGTAAAAATAGATCGCTCTACATTACCTGCTGGAGCAGAATTAACATATGGGTTAGATCCAAATGACATCAATATTATCGCAAATAAAGATATTGATGCCGGAGCAGATGGCTATATACTTCCTATACCAACTGGCACTATATTCGGTCAAGTTCTTGAAGATGTAGACAGCAGTAGAAGTTATGATAGCGGAGATACAGGTCTTGCCGGCGTAACACTCAACATTACAGACAGTGAAGGAAATATACATACTGCTGTAACAGATGCAAATGGTCAATGGACATTACCAGGTCTTCCGGAAGGAGAAGCAACTGTTGAAGTAGTTGAAGACACGCTTCCTGAAGGACATAAATATGTTTACGGTGAAAATCCGTCAACGGTTAATGTTGTCCTCAACGCAGAAACAGATGCCGGAATGGACGGGTATACGATCCACAGAAGAAGTTCCATCTACGGTTGGGTAAAAATGGATACCAACGGAAACAAGCAATATGACAGTGGCGATGTCGGTATTCCGGGAGTTGCAGTGATCCTTACAGATGTGAACGGTAACGAGCATACTCTTATTACGGATGAAAACGGGCTATGGTTCATAGTTAACCTTCCTGGCGGTGAAACAAAAGTAGATGTAGATGATTCAACACTTCCTGATGGTCTTGTACCTGCATATGGAAGTGATCCGAAAACAAAAATGATCATAGAAGGCTCCGGCAGTACCAATGCCGGAATTGTAGGATATGGACTTGGCGCTTAGCACATTTTCATAGATCACTTATTATAAAGAGAAAGGTTAAACACCTTTCTCTTCCAATTTTTCATTACAATAAATCAATATAATCCATTTAACTCTTATGCTGTTTTAGTACAATATACAATGGAAAATGTACAATTGGGTATTCATCACCTCTCTTATCAAGATATTACAGATCGATCCATCTTGCATGAAAAGATCTATCCTGATATGTACAAAAACTACTATTGGAGTAATGACTTTTCTGCAGCATACTATATTGCACAGGCTAAAGCCGGTTTTATTGCAGTAACAGATGTCTATGAGGAGAAAGAGTTGCTTCTTCCAGAGATCCAGTTCAGTTATGCCCTTTTGGATTTTGAAGATCTTCATATCAGTAAAAAAGTAAGACAGCTATTAAACAAAAAAGAACTAAAAATCGAGATCGGTCAAGATTTGGATGATGTTGCTGAAGGTATAGACAAAGCATATAAAAACAGCTGGCTTACACCGCAGTATATTGAGACACTCAAAGCAACACAGAACATAGATAAAAATTTCAAAGTGATATCCGCCTGTATCAAAGAGGATAAAAAAATCATTGCGGGAGAGATAGGCTACATCATAGGTAAAACCTATACCAGTCTAAGCGGATTCAGCAGTAAAGAAAAAAAATATACCAACTATGGGACAGCACAACTCGTCCTACTGGCAAAATATCTTCAAAAGAATGACTTTGCCTTTTGGAATCTGGGGCAGCCCTATATGGATTATAAACTGCATCTTGGTGCCAAAATATATGAACGTCAGGTATTTTTGAAACGTTGGTTCAAAGAGACTGTATGAACCACACAAATATTCCTTCTGCACATATATCACCAGCTTCATCTTTAAGTTTAACACTCACAGTAATACTGCCCCTGCCTTTTTTGGAAAACTGCTTCTCAAACTGAAATTTAATTTCATCACTCACATCAGAGAGAGCATACACACCTTCACTGACTGCTTTTTTGTACTTCATACTCCCCTCACGCAACAAAGGAATAACCTGATCACGCAACTCAGGGTATAGTGTTTGAAGATGCAACCCGCTTTGACTCTCTGCCAGTGTATAAAGTGCACCGGCATGCATAGTACCCATATGATTACAAAGCGTTGTCTTATTGTTCAATGCCAAAGTATCTTCTGTAAGTTTCTCTATGCCTGTATACTGTACAAAAGGTATGGAAGTAATATGCATCTATGACTCTTTTATACTATACGCAGTAAGAATACGCCCATTGCGCAAAATTGCTCCTGCATGTTCTACAGCATCAAACACATCTTTTTGACTCCAACCCATCGCATAAAGAATATCAAAATCATCTTGCCTACACTGTTTACTTTCATATATAACTTTTATTGCAAACTCTGCCAATGCCTGATGCTTTTCATCAAAAGGTACCTTAGCTATATTTTCTATGGTTTCATTGAGTTGAATTTGCGTATACCTCTTAGCTAAAAGAAATTTGGTATTGTATGCTTTACAATAGGTATACCCTTCTTTAAAAGCAATATATAATCGTATAAATCCAAACAGATCAGAATCTATATGTGGATGCTTTACTATGCGAAGCACCTGAACCATAAACTCTTCCAAATACATGGCATCAATGTTACCCAAAAAGGTTATTTGGGGAGGCACTGTACCATAAAGTAGTTTTGCTTTTTTGAAGAGCTTTTCCAGTCTCTCTTTTTGCCCTTCATTCTTTTGAAATATAAATATGATATATCCTTACTGTTTGACTGTCTTCTTACCTGCTTTTATCCAACCATTCTCTATACCGCCTTTGAGCTCATACACATGTTTAAACCCCATTTTACTAAGTCCCTCGCCCAAAGCTTTAGAACGGTTAGCATGGGCACAATATAAAAGTATAGGTTCTTTTTTATCTTTGACCAGATGCCCTAATTCAAAAAACCATCTAGCCAGATCAGGCTGACCGTTCGGAGCAAAGAACATCATCTTGTGTGCACCTTTGATAATGCCTGTCTGTTTCCATTCACCCGGCGTACGTATATCTATAACTGGATATCCTTTCCCCTGAAGCTTTGCAAACTCATCTACACTTACTGTTTTAAACTCTGCAAAGAGACTCACACTCAATACAGCTAATGAAAGTACTATCTTTTTCATCATTATCCTTTATTCTTTTTAAGAAGTGTACAGTAAAAAGTTTAACCCTTTTTAACAGCCTTTACTCTCAACCGCTTATAATCCAACATCCATCCCTCCTCTTCTATATAAATAGTCTCTTTCAAAATTACTCGGCACTCCTCTTTAAAAGTTTCAAACTGCTCTTGGCTTAAATGTTTTGTAACACC
The DNA here is from genome assembly GCA_026990595.1 of Sulfurovum sp. Lineage (GTDB taxonomy): Bacteria > Campylobacterota > Campylobacteria > Campylobacterales > Sulfurovaceae > Sulfurovum. Next base: position 4,628 of record JALXCZ010000011.1, on the reverse strand, counting down.
ATTGGCAAAGATCTCTAACCAGTGAGACACATCATCCATCGGTGTAGGTCTGGGAATGATCTCCATGTACTCCACACTAAACCCTTCAGATTCCAAAAGTGTTGTGTACGCTTCAATACTTGGAAAATACCAAGGATTATCAAATACTCCAAATTCTGGATGATTGGCAAACACTTCTTGCATGGCAGATATCAAATGATAGGCATTGCCCTCACCTCCAAATTCACACACAAAACGCCCGCCGCTTTTGAGTGATTTGGCTATGTTTTGCACAGCACCTTTTGCATCTTTCACCCAATGCAACATCGCATTGGAAAAGACGGCATCAAAGGCTTCATTATAGGGCAAATCTGTCACAGAACCCACATATGCCTCTATGCCTTTGGCTTGACACTGTTCTATCATCTCGGCACTCATATCAACACCGATAACTTTTGCACCTCTGCGCGCTATCTCGACAGCCAAAGTTCCCTCGCCGCAGCCTGCATCCAAAATTTTCTCTCCATTCTGAGGATCAAGTAGATCCACAACAGGCAATGCTAACTGTGAGACAAATGCCGTGTGTTTGTTGTAAGTGTTTGGGTTCCAGTAGTTGGTTTCTTTTGTATTTTTATTGTTTTTCATTATTTCTCTTTTTCATGTAGGGTGTTGTACGACTCAGCATTTAGTGCTTCGCTTGCACTGCATTTTAATGCTTGTCCCCCGACAACACCAATAATCCAATATGCAAATATATTTTGTATCCAAAGAAAAAGGTGTTGTCAGGGACAACACCCTACATATGTGCATACACAGCCTATCTTAGCTGGTCATCCAATAAGGAATCTATAAAATGTTAGGTAAATGCTTAGAGGCTAAGCAGGAAAAAAGAGAGAAGGAGAGCAGAAAATCTTTGGGTGATTTGTGTAGTGTATGAAAATGTTTTCATGATGCTCTCCTTTTATTTTGTTGGTAAAAGTGTAGTAGATAAGTACTTAAAAAGAGGTTTCTACCCTCTTCATGCAATCTTGATAAAACTTTTTTATACTTCATAAGTAAATTAAAAATAGAAATGGAGTAAAGAATGAAAAATTTAACACAAATCACACTAGCTACTATAGCACTCATGGTTAGTTTAAGTGCCAATGACATCTACCAAACACACAACAAAACATTGCCTGAACTAAAGATGGCAGATAACAACTTAACCTTTAAGATGATAGAAGGTTACCAAGACTACAAGATAGTTGCCACTCATTTTAGAACAGATAAAAATGAGATACGCTACATACTCGCAAACCCTATTGGGTATAATGCTTTAAAAGAAAAAGCAAAAGTCATGCCTGAGGGGTCTAAAATAGTAAAAATAGGCTGGTCTGTGAAAAAGATGCCTACTTTCCCTAATGCACTTGAAGCAGACAAAGTACAAAGGGTTGAGTATATGGTAAAAGATTCTAAGACATTTAATGCCAATGGTGACAACTGGGGTTATGCACGTTTTGTTAAAAAAGAGGGTAACTATGTCGCTTGGGATAAGGGGAGCAAAGGATGCATCTCATGTCACAGTGCTGTTAAAGAGACAGATTATCTGTTTACAAAACTACAAAGTACACACTAAGCAATGAAATATAAAATCCTTATCGTCGAAGATGAGCCTGACATTGTGAGGCTCATCGAAAATAGATTAGATAGTGAGATATTTGATGTCACTGTGGCACTAGATGGTGCAGAGGCATTAGCAAATATACAACAACATCATTATGATTTGGTTACATTAGACATCATGCTTCCTCATGTAGATGGCTTAACCTTGTGCGAAAATGTACGTCAACGGCATAAAGATTCACTGATACTCATCATCTCTGCACTTGATACCATTGTGCAAAAAGAAAAAGCCTATACTCTAGGTGCAGATGATTACATCCCTAAACCTTTTTCCCCTAAACTTGTAGCCATCAAGATAGAGTCTTTACTCAAAAGACGTATAGAAATGCTACATGCACCTCTACCATGTTATGCTAATATCCGGCATGATAGTGCCTTAAAGCAGTTTTATATCCATACACATCCTCTCATGTTAACCGTCAGTGAATATACTATTTTTAAAATACTCTTTGAAACCCCTAAAAAGGTCTTTTCAAAAGAGGAGCTGTCACAAATACTCTATAATGAAGACATCGGGAATATTGATAAAGAGGGTATAGGCACACATATTTACCAAATTCGCAAGAAAATAGCCATGCTCAGTAAGGATGATATGATTAAAACCATAAGAAATGTGGGGTATACACTCTATGAACGCTAAGATGTATCTGATAGTCTATTACTCCATCGCAGGGGTCATCATCTCTTTGTTTACAGCGTTGATGACCTATTGGATTATTGATGTGCCTATCGGTCAGAAGATGATGTTTAAAATATTCTTGACCATTCTTGCAACACTACCTATTATTGGTCTGTTGAGCTATATCATAGGTCGATATTTGTCTGATAGACTCTCAACTATTAGCCTCTCTCTCGATGACATTAGTGAAGACAAATTTTTAACAGACAAGCATGAAGAGAGTATCACCGATATTAATGCTATTCATGAGTCTATCCATGAGCTTTCTCATCGTCTAGAAAACTCTATCACTACACTCAAAAAGAATAATACACAACTGAATAACATGATACTCTCACTCTCTCATGATATTAAGACTCCTCTGAGCATCATAGAAGGGTACTTAGAGGAGTTGGAAGATGATATCGTCACCCCAGAGCAAAAACCAGCTGTCATCGCAACACTTAAAAAAGAAACAGCCTATATCAACGAACTAAGTTCCGAAGTCATACACTACTTGCAGTCACTTGAAAACAGATCAGAAAAAGAAACCATAGTGCTTAAAGATTTTTTACATGAAGAAGTGTGTCCTTTAGTGCGTGCTAAAAAAGAGGTAGAGCTAAAATGTGAAATAGAAGAGGGGTTTGAAATCACCTTTGACCGCATAGCACTTAAAAGTATTTTGGTCAATCTCATGCACAATGCTACAAAACATACAGAACAAGGGAGTATCACCGTCAAATCTTTTGATGAAGGTATCATCGTAGAAGATACAGGCTCTGGCATAGACAGTAAAGATGCCACCATGATATTTGAGCCTTTTTACTGCGCTGATGAGAGTAAAAACAGAGAAAAAAGTGGTTTTGGTTTGGGCTTGTCTATTGCAAAGAATTTGGCTGAAAATAATGGATATAACTTAGCATTAGACACAGAATATACTTCTGGATCTCGGTTTGTATTACGCAAGAGAGAAGCATCTAGTTAGAAGAAAGTACAGACTTTATCCTCTTCAACCCTTCAGCTATCTCCTCAAAGCTACTATATGTAAAGTTAAAGCGTATCTCGTCATTTGCTCCACCAAACTCTGCACCTGGAACAAAAACAACTCCTTTTGCCAAGCACTGTTGTACCAATGCTCTGGTATCTACCCCTTTAAAGCGTCCGTAGATAAACATGCCACCTTTGGGTTGTGTGTATTCAAAACTAGGTAGATGCAGGTCTAACTGTTGACAGAAGTAATGCATCTTCTCTTGGTAGGCTACTCTAAGGGTCTGTAGATGCTTCTCAAATGATGTATCATCTTTCAAATACTCACATACCATCCTCTGTGTGATGCCTGAGGTGTGTAAGTCCATCGCTTCTTTGTAGGCGATGAGTGGAGTGAGTAGCTCTACATCGGCACGTATCCAACCTACACGTAAGGCAGGTGAGAGTACCTTGGAAAATGAGCCTAGATGGTAGCTCTGTTTTGGGAGCATGTGGCTGATGCTCTTGTGTGGTGCATGAAAGTAGAGTTCACTGTAGGGTGCATCTTCTATGAGTAGGGTTTGTGAAGCTTCTATTATGTCGGCTATTTCCTTTCGGTGTGCATCACTATAGCATCTACCACTTGGGTTTTGAAAGTCGGGTATGAGGTAGGCTAGTTTACTTTTGGCTATGCTTTGTCTAAAGCCTTCTAGTGCTATGCCGTCCTCTTCTAGAGGTACGCTATAGTCTTTCATATTATTTAATTTGAAGATATTCAAAGCACCCAAATAACTAGGCTTTTCTATGACAATGGAAGCACCATCATGATACCGACAGATGATATCTAACCCCTGCTGTGAGCCAGAGGTGATGAGTATATTTTCAGGAGTAGTAGGAAACCCACGGTTACAGTAGTGTCCAGCTATCTGCTCTTTAAGGGGTGCATACCCTGTAGAAGTACCATACTGTAAACTCTCAGCGTTTTGTAGTGCTGTATGTGCAGCACTCTGCAGTGCCTCACAAGGGAAAAGCGATACATCGGGCAGTCCTCCTGCAAAGCTAATGGTGTTACTGCTGGTATGTTCGAGTATCTCTCTTATGAATGAGCGTTTCATGGGTGTTCCTTTTTGGTTTTATTGTAGTCTTATGGAGGGTTTTAGTCTTTACTTTTAGTGCTTGATTAGTTATCTATTTTTGCTAATAGTTTTATTTTGAATTATGATATAATTATACAAAAAAGGAGTAAGCCTAATGGATAAACAAGATATTTTAAAATACCTTAAATCAAATCAAACATATTTTTATGACAAGTTTGGTATTCATTTTGTTGGGCTATTTGGTTCCTTTAGCCGTGATGAAG
>JALXCZ010000010.1 GCA_026990595.1 Sulfurovum sp. | reverse complement strand
AATGAGCTGGAAACGGAGCTCTCTTCTGTGGTAGCCCAACAAGTCGTGCGTCCTACAGGGCTGCTGGACCCTCCCATAGAAGTCATAGACTCTACCTATCAGGTAGAAAACTTGCATGATCGTATGAAACCTGTCATCAAAAAGGGGGAACGTGTGCTCATTACGGTGCTTACCAAAAAGATGGCAGAGGAACTGAGTACCTACTACAATGACCTAGGGCTCAAATGTCGTCATATGCACTCAGACATGGACGCCATAGAACGCAACCAGACCATACGTTCTTTGCGTTTGGGAGAGTTTGACATCCTCATAGGGATCAACCTGCTAAGAGAAGGGCTTGACCTGCCAGAAGTAAGCCTCGTTGCCATACTCGACGCTGACAAAGAGGGCTTTTTACGCTCCAAGACCGCACTCGTACAGACTGCCGGACGTGCAGCACGTAATGCCAATGGTCGTGTGCTTATGTATGCCAAAAAAATGACTGACTCCATGAAGTTTACCATAGAAACCACACAGGCACGCAGAGAAAAACAGATGGAATACAATAAAAAGCATGGCATCACACCCAAAACCACACTGAGAGACCTCGACACTGACCTTAAAGTAGAAGATGCAGGAGAACTTTACAACAAACACTCAAAACTTGACAAAATGCCAAAAGCAGAACGTCAGCAACTGGTGAAAGAGCTAAAGGCTAAGATGCTTGCTGCCGCTAAAAAATTGGACTTTGAGGATGCGGCAAGGTTGAGGGATGAGATTGCTAAAGTGAAGAAGCTGTAGGGGCAGACCCATGTGTCTGCCCAATAAACAAAAGGCAAAGGGTAGACACACGGGTCTACCCCTACGGTACAATATGCTATAATTACAAAAAATTATATATTTATAGGTAAGATATGAACGCAAACCTCAACTCTTCACAACTCTACTTCAACCGTGAACTTTCATGGCTGCAGTTCAACTCCCGTGTACTGGCTCAGGCTTTGGATGAGAAACTGCCACCGCTTGAACGTCTAAAGTTCCTTGCCATTTACGGAACGAATCTTGATGAATTCTATATGATACGTGTGGCAGGTCTGAAGGCACTCTTTAAAGCACGTGTGCAAGAAACAGGTGCCGACAAGATGACACCTACCGAGCAGCTTGAAGCCATACATACCTACCTGCACAAAGAGCATCAGGTACTTGAGTCCTGTTATACTTCCATTATTTCCGAGTTGCATACCCACGGTGTGCATATCAAGAACTTTGATGCCCTAAACAGTGAAGAGAAAGAGGAGATCAGAGAGATCTTTTTTCATGAGATCTACCCTGTTATCATCCCCATTGCCATTGATGCTACACACCCTTTCCCACATCTGAATAACCTTAGTTTCGGTCTGGCGATCACACTGAAAGATGATTCTAAACATATTAAACGCGGGCTGATCAGGATACCAAGGATCTTACCGAGATTTATACAGATCGAACAGACTTTTATTCCCATTGAAAGTATTGTGGAGCATTTTGCCTCTGAACTTTTCCCCGGCTTTAAACAACTGGCTTCTACACCGTTTCGCGTCACCAGAAATGCCGATATCGAAATAGAAGAAGAGGAGGCGGATGACTTTCTGGAAATTCTTCAGGAGGGACTTCGATCACGAAACAAAGGTTCACTGATCCGCCTTGAACTTATGGAAGGTGCCGATGAAGACCTCATCAGTTTCCTGCTCTCACATCTTAACCTCGATGACAATGATATCTACTCTTACAAAAGCCTGCCGCTGAATCTTGGCAGTCTCTGGCAGATCGTAGGAGATAAAGCCTTGGCACATCTTCTCCTGCCTACCTTCACACCCAAAATACTTCCTCCGCTTGACAGTGAGAACATCTTTGAAGCCATAGACAAACAGGATGTCCTTCTTTACCACCCTTTTGACAGTTTTGAACCGGTCATCCAGTTTATCAAACAGGCTGCTGTAGATCCTGATACGCTTGCTATCAGAATGACACTCTACAGGGCAGGTCAGAAATCACCCATTGTCAAAGCCCTCATTGATGCGGTACGTGACGGGAAACAGGTCACGGTACTCGTAGAACTCAAAGCACGCTTCGATGAAGAGAACAACCTGCGTTGGGCCAAAGCACTTGAAGATGCAGGTGCCCATGTAGTCTATGGCATTCCGGGGCTGAAAGTACATGCAAAGATCGCACAGGTCATTAAACGCAAAGGGAAAAAACTGCAAAGCTATGTACATCTTGCTACAGGGAACTACAATCCGAGTACGGCAAAGATATATACCGATATCTCCTATTTTACTTCCAAAGAGATCTTCGGAACAGATGCAACACACTTTTTCCATTTTCTTACCGGATTCTCTACCCACACGAAGCTTGATACACTCTATATGTCCCCTACCCAGATCAAACCCAAACTGCTTAAACTCATAGAGAAAGAGGGTAAACAGGAGGATAAGGGTCACATTATCCTTAAAGCTAATTCACTGGTAGATACAGACATTATCAAAGCACTCTATAAAGCTTCACAGGCAGGGTGCAAAATTGACCTGATCATCCGTGGTATCTGCTGTTTGAAACCCGGCATCAGAGGTGTAAGCGAGAACATTACTGTCTCTTCCATTATAGGGAAGTATCTGGAGCACCCACGTATCTACTACTTTAAACATGATAAGGTCAAATGTTATATTTCCAGTGCAGATCTTATGCCACGTAACCTTGTAAGACGTATAGAGCTGATGACACCGATACTTGAAGAGAATCTAAAGCAAAAAATAGAGCAGATACTCATGCTCCAACTTGCAGACAACACTTTACGCTGGGAACTGCAAGAGGATGGGAATTACACCAAAGTACCACATCTTGGTAAAAGTGTAAATAATCATACGGTACTTGAGCAGTATATCAACAAGATCCATGATAAAACCAAAAAAGAGACACCTGATTATGTCAGTCGTTTGGCAAACCGTATATTAAAGGAGAGTTAATGATATTAAAATTCAAAGAGTGGACACCAAAACTGGGTAAAAATGCCTGGATCGCCGAAGGTGCCTCTGTCATCGGTCGTACAACCATGGGAGAAGACTCAGCTGTATGGTTCGGTTGTGTAGTCAGAGGCGATGTACATTTCATTACCATCGGTGACAGAAGTAACATTCAAGACCTCAGCATGATCCATGTCACACACCATAAAAGAGATGATATGACAGACGGTAATCCTACAGTCATAGGAAATGACGTTACGGTAGGTCACAGAGTTATGCTTCACGGATGCACAATAGAAGATGCCTGTCTCATTGGTATGTCTGCCACCATTCTTGACGGTGCGGTCATAGGCAAAGAATCCATTGTCGGTGCAGGAAGCCTGGTAACCAAAAACAAAAAGTTCCCCCCAAGAAGCCTCATTATGGGGAGCCCCGCAAAAGTGGTCAGAGAACTGACAGATGAAGAGATAGCAGAACTTTATGCATCAGCTGAAAGATATGTAAAATTTAAGAACGAATACCTGTAGGGTGTTGTCCCATGACAATACCATTTATATGAATTAAAATTGTTGGTGTTGTAAGGGTACAACACCCTACACAAAATACATGACAAATCAAAAAACAAAGGTTCTCTTATGACACAAACCATCATCAAAAGCCTCAAAGACATATTGTCAGCAGAGGTCTTGCTTTTTGTACTTAAAGTAACCCTCATCGCCTTAGCCGTCACAGCTGCTATCGTATGGCTGGTAGGCGGAGGGATCAATAGTTTTGTTGCCGGCTACCTCTCATGGATACCTTGGGAATGGCTCCAGAGCACAGGTGCAAAAGTAGCTTCTATAGCTATTGGCTATATGGTGTTCATTATCATGATCTCGCTAGTCACTTCTTTTATGATAGAACCCCTACTGATAAAACTTGCAAAGAAACATTATCCTGAGAGAAAAGTAGTAGGCAGACCAAACGTCACAACTTCTATCCTTCTAAGCCTTAAATCTGCCGTGATCATGTTCGTTCTCTTTATCTTTACATTTCCTGTTATGTTCATCCCGCTGATAGGTGCTGTATATATGTTATGGCTTTGGTCTATCCTACTTAAAAAGCCTACTATTTATGATGTAAGTTCTCTGTTTATAGCCGATAAAAAAGAGGTGAAAAATAGAACAAAAAAGTCTACTGTTCTGGCAATGATCGCTGCAGGGTTCAACTATATCCCTCTACTGAATATTTTTTCAGCTGTGTTTGCACAAATACTTTTTTTACACGCTATATTAGGGGAAGAAAAGCATTAATTCTTCTCTTTTTTAACCCTGCGCTCTTTCTTGCTGGAAGTTGAAAACCGCAAAAGGTCATCTGTCGTTTTCACATACTCCGGCAGGGTTTCAAAACTCTTTTCCATGACTTTTGCAGCACAGACCGCATCACTAAACGCTCTGTGGTGTGTGGCTGTCTCTATTTCAAGAAGATTTATCAGATATGCCAAACCGTAGCGTTCACTCTCGAAGGTACGTCTTGCCAGATCAATGGTACAAAGTTTTGGATTACCAATACCGCCCAGACCAAACCTCTCAAACGAAGCTGTAAGAAAACTATAATCAAAATTTGCATTATGTGCTACAAAAACAGCATTACCCATAAAATGTCTCAACTTAATCAATGCTTCTCTTCTTGTGGGTGCACATTTAAGATCTTCGGGTTCTATCCCTGTGATCTTTGTAATATACTCCGGTAGAAAGGCACATTCAACAAAAGTCTCAAGTCTATCTATGACTTTTCCCTGCTGTATCATTACAGCACCGATCTCTATCACTTGGGATGTTCCCGGTTTACTTCCGTTTGTCTCTATATCTATGACACAGTAGCGCTGTTCTTGATAAGGGGTAAAGTAGGTTTCAAGCCTGTATCTGCCATCTTCATATTTTTCTATAGGATAGCCTGAAGCCTGAAGAAGAATAAAGATCGTATCACTGTCTTCAAGCAGCGTGGTATATTTCACAGCAATATGTTTGTACTGTTCCTCGCTTAACACCCCGTCATGTCTACGGAATGCCGTGGTAAGTTCATCAAAGACTTTTAGCATTGGCGATGAACTGCTCTACTTTATTGGGATCTTTTTTACCTTTGACAGATTCTACTCCGGAACTGACATCTACACCGTAAAAACCGTATTTTTTCACTTCCGATACATTGTCCGCATTGAGTCCGCCTGCCAAAATGATCTTCGAGCAGTCTACTCCGTCAAACCATTCAAGGTTCAACCGTTTTCCACTCCCTCCATAGGCTTCACAATAGGCATCAACCAAACGGTATCTGTCTGAAAACCGGTGTAGATCTTCAGGAGATTCTGCACGTACAACAGGGAGTGTCTTATACCCTATAGCATCCAGAGACTCAGCATCCACATCAAAATGGATCTGTGCCAGAGAGATATCAGAATATTTACAGATCGTATCAATAGTCTCTACTCCTTCATTGACAAAAAGCCCTACTCTCTCTACAAAAGGAGGAAGCTGGTCAATAATACGTTTTGCCGCAGCAGGTGTAATGTAGCGCGGTGACTGATTGTAAAAAACAAATCCCAATGCATCGGCTCCGCACTCAACAGCATGCAGGGCATCTCTCAGGTTCGTAATACCACATATTTTAACTTTCATTGTTTCCCTCGTAGGGTGTTGTGTCCCCACAACACCATTAAATTTTAATTTACATTTTTTGGTGTTGTCAGGAGACAACACCCTACATTATTTTAATGCGGAAATTGCCGTATTGATCCCCTCTGGGTGCTTATAAACAAAAGAACCGGCTACAACCACATCCACACCTGCAGCTTTAAGTTCTTTTACATTTTTGTCATTCACTCCGCCATCTACCTCAATGAGACATTTTGGATTTCTTTTTTCTATCAATGTTTTAAGGCGTTTAGCTTTCTCTATCACCGAAGGAATAAACTTCTGACCGCCAAATCCGGGGTTTACGCTCATCAGTAATACCATATCCAGATCTTCTATCAAAAATTCCAATTCTTCAGGAAGCGTATTTGGATTAAGTACAATAGAAGGTCGAATACCAAGTGAACGTATTTTCTGTATCATTCTGTGTGGATGTTTTTCTGATTCAAGATGAAAAGAGATATACTCCGGTTTCAAAGGAGCGAACAGATCCACAAAAAAATTGTTATTCTCCACCATAAGATGTATATCTAACGGCTTTGTCGCTGCTTTTGCAACCGCTTCCACTACTACCGGTCCTATAGTAAGATTGGGTACAAAATGTCCATCCATGACATCTACATGCACAAGATCACATCCACCTTCACAAATGGCTTCAACATCACGAGCCAAATGTCCAAAGTCTGCTGAGAGTATACTCGGAGATACTAACATAAAAATCCTAGAGTGTTTATTTTTGCTATTATAGCTATATCTTACTTTAAAGAGAATCTCTAAATCATTATTTACCAATGTTTAACAACCCCTTAAGCTTTTTTTGTCTATAATCGCACAAATTTTTCACGTTATTCAAAACGTAACTTTAAATGCAAGGAAATATCATGGCAAGAAAATGCGAAGTAAGCGGAAAAGGTCCATTGACAGGAAACAATGTATCTCATGCAAACAACAAAACAAAAAGAAGACAACTTCCAAACTTAAGATCTGTTAAGATCACACTTGAGGATGGAACAACAAAAAGAATTAAAGTAGCCGCTTCTACACTTAGAACAATGAAGAAAAAAGCTGCACAGGCTGCAGCTGCCAACTAATTCTTTTAAGATAAGAGAGGCTATACTCTCTTATCATGATTTTTATCAAAAAATTTAAAAAGTTTCTCGGCTGGAGAACAGCACCCAAACCACACATTACACTAAATGATGAGTATTACACTCATTTAGCCCCTTTTAGACTTCCTCTGATCCTTACTGTACTTATCATGCTTATCGGTACCATAGGCTATATGGTCATAGATAATTTTACCTTGATGAATGCCATCTATCAGACAGGTATTACTTTTACTACAGTAGGATATGGTGAGATACAGCCCATCTCCGATATGGGACGTATCTTCACTATTACACTGATCATCTTTGGCTTTGTTGTTTTCTCTATTGCCGTAGGTATCATTGCAGAGGTTGTAAAAAAAGGCGAATTCCAAAGAACTGCCAAGGAGCGTAAAATGCTTTATGAGATCGCAAGACTAAAACACCATTTTGTTGTCTGTTACCACAATGAATTTACTATACAGGTTACAAAACAACTTCGTGCGAACCACATCCCTTTTGTAGTCGTTGACCCCAGAGAAGATATGGAGGAGATCGCAAAGAAATATCATTACCCCTACTATGTCACAGCAGAAGCCCATACGGAAGAAGGGATTTTGAAATCCCATCTCTCTTCAGCCAAAGGGGTGATCTCTCTCGCAGATAATGTGGCTGACAACATTGCAGTCATTGCCTCTGCACGTCTGTACGAAACAGAAATACACAGAGGGAGAAAATACCTTATCATTGCCAATGCCAAAGGGTATGAAGATGAAACAAAACTACTGAAACTTGGTGCCAATAAAGTTGTGACTGCCACAAAACTGATGGCTCAGCGCATCAATGCCATGGCAGCACGTCCAGATATGGAAAACCTGCTTCAGGAGTTTCTTTATAAAAAAGATACACCTCTTGATATGGAAGAGGCAAAGGTTTCCAAAACTTCATGGCTTGCACTCAAAAAGATCAAAACAGCACGTTTCAGAGATGTCTCCAATGTTACGATCATCGGTATCCGGCAAAAAGACGGTAAATTCATCCCTATGCCAAAAGGGGATACCATTATTATGCCTGAATCCAAACTGCTTCTGATCGGTACAGGTGACGGTATACGCCATGCAAAAAAGATCATCCGTAAAAAGACAAAACCTGAAGA
>JALXCZ010000009.1 GCA_026990595.1 Sulfurovum sp. | reverse complement strand
TTTATAGTGGGTATAAAAAAAGAGTATGCTTCTAAGGTGACATTTGAATGGCCTAAAGCCAGTGAAAAGTTATATACTTTAAAAGATGCACTCAAAAAAGGAGAACTTTTTACTTGTGATGTTCCTGCCTCACAAGGGCAAGAATATCCTGAAAAAAAGAAAAAAGTACTTGACCTTGTACCTGCGGGTGGTTACTGGAGAGATTTACCTTTGAAGCTTCAAAAAGAGTACATGATGAAGAGCTTTTATTTGGGTGGTGGCAAAACAGGTATCGCCAGGCGTATAGCATGGGATGAAGCGTGTCTTACACTTACCTGCTCTCCTGCACAAAAGCAAACTGAACGTTGTCATCCTGAAGAGACTCGTCCGTTTCAAGTACGTGAATATGCCCGTATACAAACATTCCCAGATGAGTGGATATTTGAAGGTTCCATGACACAGCAGTACAAGCAAATAGGTAATGCTGTGCCTGTAAATTTAGCTTTTGCACTAGGGACTTCACTTATAAAAACACTCAATCAAATAGAAAAGTTATAGAATGCAGAATTATAATTTAGCTTTTATCAAGGATAAAGATTTATTTACTCATGTCAAAGAGACAGTAGAGAAATATAGGTTTGCTATTGACTTGAAAAAGTTCAATAAAAATTTGATTGACCCTATTAAACTTACGTTTGATAGTAAAATCTATGGGAAAAGTCTAGAAGAGACTATCGAACTTGAAATTATTCGCCAGATGGATAAATCAAATACCAATCATATTGGTTATTTTCATCAAAATATCTTTAAGTATATAGGTGAAGGTTGGGAAGTACCTAATCAAGGTTTTGATCTTGTCAATGAGCAGAAGAAAACCTATGTAGAGATGAAAAATAAACATAACACAATGAACTCATCTTCAGCACAAAAGACTTATATAGCTATGCAAAGCAAGATTTTAAAAGGTGCAGATATTACCTGTATGCTAGTAGAAGTGATAGCCAAACAGAGTCAAAATATTCCATGGAAAATAAGTATTAATGGTGAGCAATATGTACATGAAAATATTCGTAGGGTCTCTATGGATAAATTTTATGAGATAGTCACTGGATATGCAACAGCATTTAGAGAGTTGTGTGAAGTGTTGCCTACTGTACTGGATGATGTGATTGAAACCTTAGAGAAAGGAACAGTGGAAAATACAGTTTTTGATGAGTTGCGTGCTATCTCTCCAAATCTACTCAAAAGTCTCTATCTTTTGGCATTTTCTAAATATGAAGGTTTTGATACGTTAGAGATATAATCTATCTTTGCTATAATCAAATAATTTTACACAAGGACTATATATGTCAAATATTGCCCAAGCTAAAATATTTTTTGGTTCACATGAAGAGAATAAAATACAACAACAAGAACGTACAAGTCCTTTTGATGGTAGCGTAGTGAGTATTGCACCGTTGTGTGATGCAGAAGATGCAAAGAAAGCACTTAGCATTGCAAAAGAAGCAGCCAAAGTTGCAGCCAAAACAGATCTATCACAACGTATTTTATGGCTGGAAGATGTGGTAAACAAGTTGCAGGAATATAGAGAAGAATTTGCAATAATGCTTTCCAAAGAGGTAGCAAAACCTATTACTTTTTCCCGTATAGAAGTAGACAGGTGTGCAGAGACCATTAAATTGACAGCACTTGAGCTGGCAAATATGGGAGGGGAGACCATCCCTACCGACATTATGCCAAGCGGTAAGAAAACTTTGGCGTACTACAAACGTGAACCGGTTGGTGTAGTAGCATGTATCACGCCGTTTAATTTCCCGCTCAATCTTGTTGCCCATAAAATAGCACCGGCACTGGGAGCAGGAAATGCTGTAGTTCTCAAGCCGACACCCGAAGCACCGATGACAGCTTATATGCTGGCTAAGATATTTGTCACCTCTAAGTATGCGGTAAAGGATGCACTCTCTGTGGTCTATGGAGATGCAGAAATAGGTGCTGCACTGGTTCAAAGCAGTATTCCAAGGGTTATTTCATTTACTGGTTCCGTACCTGTAGGGAATATTATTACCAAGCAGGCGGGGATCAAAAAAGTGAGTCTTGAGCTTGGTGGAAATGCAGCAACATACATTGATAAAAGTGCAGATCTTGCATTGGCTGCAAAACGGTGTGCTTTTGGTGCATTTGTCAACTCCGGACAAGTGTGCATCTCTTTACAGCGTATTTATGTTAATGTCGAAGTATATGAGGTATTTGCCGGCTTTATGGCAGAGGAGACAAAAAAACTCAAAGTCGGATCTCCGTATGAAGAAGATACGTTTATGGGACCGCTGATCGATGATGAGGCGAACAAAAGAGCGAATGCCTGGGTTGCTTCTGCTCAAGAAGAGGGGGCAAAGGTCATTGCCGGAGGAGAAGCGGTAGAAGGTATCTTTCCACCTACGGTGATGGCAGATGTAACTGATGAGATGAAGATTATTTGTGAAGAGGTGTTTGCTCCTGTTGTCAGCCTTGTATCTGTACCCGATTATGATACTGCGATAGAGAAAATGAATGATTCTCCTTTTGGATTGCAATTCTCCATTTTTACCAATGATCTAAAACAGACACGATCTTTTATAGAGGATGCACAGTGTGGAGGTGTGGTGATCAATGATATCCCAACTTTGCGCTTTGACGTGCAGCCATATGGTGGAAGTAAACTTTCCGGTGTAGGTAGAGAAGGTCCCAAATGGGCACTTGAAGAGTTCACAGAGATCAAAAGCGTGGTGATCTGCTAATGGATTTTATGTTTCAATCGGGTTTCTTAGGGACAAGAGCACCATTTTTTATGGATATGGTTACATTGATTGTTGCCGTGCTTCCGTTGTTGGTGGGTATGGCTATCTCTTTTGCAAGAAAAGGCAACTACACACTGCATGGAACTATGCAAACAGTGATATTTCTTATTTCTGTGTTAATCGTAGGGTATTTTGAATATGGTGTACGTTTAGGCGGAGGATATGAAGCCTTTGTGAAAGGTACACATGTATCACATGATTATCTTTTTGCAGTACTGGTGATACACATTATCATTTCCGTATTGACACTCGGTATTTGGATAAGTACACTGCTTAAGGCAAAAAGAGATTATGAAAGAGGACTGCCTGGTCCCTACAGCCGTTCTCATAGAAAAGCAGGGTTGCGTACCTTTACTGGGATCGTTCTGACTGCTTTAACAGGTATATGGGTATATTTGCTTTTATTCGTATTTTAAGTATCTGAGGTATTTATGAAAAAAATAGCCATTTCAGCCTGTCTTTTGGGAAACAACTGTCGCTACAATGCAGAGATCAAAAAAGATGAAAGCCTTATAACTCTGCTGAAAGATGCTGTGCTGATTCCTTTTTGTCCGGAGGATTTCTGCTATGGAACTCCCAGACCTTCCATGGATCTTGTGCAGACCAAACAGGGAGTCAAAGCGATCAGTAATCTAACAGGAGCTGATCTGGGTGGACCGGTGACTGCCTATGCCAAAAGTTTTTTTCAGATGCACCCTGACATTGATCTTTTTATAGGTAAAGACAGAAGTCCAAGTTGTGGGGTCTGTTCGGCAAAACTGTACGACAGTGAAAAAAATATGCTTGGTGAAAAAGAGGCTGGGCTTATGGCAAAAGAGGCTAAAATACGAAAGATACCTGCGATAGATGCAGAAGATTTTACAGCACAACAGGAAGAGGGTTAAATGAGATTATTATGGATACTATGGATAAGTACACTTCTTTTACATGCCAATACCCAAGCAGAAGACATTACAAAACAGGCAATCGTTAAAATATATACGGTTTCCAAAATACCAAATTATCTGGCACCATGGAGCAGCTCTATGCAGCGCAGTACTGGTTCAGGTTCCATTATAGAGGGTGGTTTCATTTTGACCAATGCTCATGTGGTCGCCAACCAGGCATTTATGGAAGTGCAGCGGTACGGACAGCGAAAACGTTATATTGCAAAAGTGTATGCCGTTTCCCATCAGGCAGACCTGGCACTTTTAAAAGTGGAAGAGAAAAGTTTTTTTAAAGGTGTTGTACCGTTACAGTTCGGTAAATTGCCCAATATTGAACAGAAGATCGTAGTGTACGGTTACCCGATGGGAGGAAATACGCTTTCAGCAACGATTGGTGTAGTTTCACGCATAGAGCACCATACCTATGCGCATAGCGGGGAAGTATTTCTCTCTATACAGGTGGATGCAGCAGTCAATCCAGGAAACAGTGGTGGACCGGCACTCTCTGGAGGTAAGATAGTGGGTGTGGTCATGCAGGTCATCTCAAAATCACAAAATATAGGGTATCTGGTACCGGTAAGTATGGTTAAACATTTCATTGATGATATGAAAGATGGTCACTATGATGGATTTGCTGATCTTGGTTTGGGAACACAGAAGTTGGAGAACCCGACACTCAGACGCTATTATCACTTGGATGAGAATGTCACGGGTAAACTGGTCGATATGATTATGTACAACTCTTCAGTAAAGGGTATCATGCAGGAAGAAGATATTATCACCGCAGTGGATGGTCATCGTATTGAGAATGACGGTACGGTCTCTTTTAGAAAACATGAATATACAGATTACTATTATTACATTGATAGACATCAGATGGGTGACAGTGTCAACCTTGACATTATACGTCAGGGTAAAAAAATGCAGATAGATGCACCTTTGAAATATACTGCAGACGATATGTATCTGGTGAAAACCACCCGTTATGATGAAATGCCTACGTATGTGATCTATGGTGGGTATGTCTTCTCTCCCTTGACAAGAAATCTCATCCGTTCAACCAATCGTAACCGTTTAAAGTTAAGCTATCTTGCTACCAAATGGCAAACCAAAGAAAAGAAAGAGGTAGTTGTACTTCTTAAAGTACTTGCCTCAGATATAAGCCGTGGAGACAATGGCTTTGGTATGTGGCCCATTGATAAGGTCAACGGAGAAGCATTTAAAGATTTTAAAGAATTTTATGAAAAAATGGAAGCGGCAAAAGGGCAGTATATTATTTTGGAAGATAAAGATGGTGTAAAAGTAGTGATCGATAAAGAGGAAGCTAAAATAAAACAAGACGATATACTCAAAAAGTATAATATTGAATTTGACAAATCAATTGATTTACGAAAAAAGTAGCATATTGATAAAGTGTCTTCCATAGGTTTTTGGATGAAAACCAACAAGATAGAAAGAGCCAAAGCGCACCTTGTACCCTATGATTTCCGTATGTATATTAAGACGCTTAATCTTGCAGATCTGAATGAAGAGGAGCGTTTTTACCTTAAGAACTACGGTATTTACAACAGTAAATTAAGACCTGAAAGTTTTACACTGCGTATACGCATTGCAGCAGGCAGGATAACGTATCTTACTTTGCATACCCTCGTACAAATAGGTAAAAAATATGATCTGGAGTTGCTTGTTACAGCACGTGCACAGCTTGAACTGCATGGACTCTCTTCTAAGAATGTTTTGGGCGTATGGGAGCTTTTGCAGCAAAATAAGCTTACTACGCTACAGACATTTACAGATAATTTTCGTAATATTGTCACAGATCCTTATGATGGAATGGATGCAAGCAGTAAAATAGAGACTTTCGGACTGATAGAACAGATGCAAGATATTTTTTTGGATCGTCCTGAGTGGATGGGGATGCTCCCAAGAAAATTTAATACTGCCATTTGTGGTACAACAGGGACATATACCCATTTTTTTGGAAATGACCTTTTTTTTGCTTTGGCATCCAAAAAGGGGGAGTGGGGATTTAACCTCTTTTTAGGAGGGAAGAATTCTGAAGTGGCACAGGATGCCGACATCTTTGTGACTGCCAAAGAGGTACCTCTTATGTTTGAAGCAGTAGCTAAAGCATACAGAGCCTACGGTCTGAGGGGTACACGTTCCAAAACAAGACTTTTTCATCTTCTTGAAAAGATAGGTATAGAAATGTTTGTGGAATATATTGCAGAATTTTATCCTAAAACAATCATTTCGCGAGGTGAACTTCACATAGAAAAAGCCTCTTTTTCATCTTATAGAAAATTGGCTGATGGAAGCTATGGTTATTGTCTTCAAAGCAAGTTTGGGAAAGTGGATATCGGTAGATTGGAAGAATCCCTGAGGTATACAAAAAAAGAGAATCTTGAGATAAGGATCGGAGTCGACCAAAACATTTATTTTTTAGGCTTAAAAGAGAAGTCTCTGCCTTTTGCATCGATTCAGGGTGCCTCTAATGTAACAGCTTGTGCTGGAAGTCATTACTGTGCACTTTCCTTATGGGACATTAAGTCAGATACTGCCTATTTACCTTTAGAGAAGATTGAAAAATATCAACTTCAAGTGGGTTTTAGCGGATGCCTCAAAGGGTGTGGCAGGCACCATCACTGTGACATTGGTCTGGTAGGGCTTCGTACCAACAGTTTTGGTCAGACACAAAAAGCTGCAAGGGTCTATCTGGGAGGACAATACAGTAAAGATGTCACACCTGCAAGGCTGGTCTTTACGGTTGTACCATTAGGACATTTAACAGCATTGATAGAAGTGATCATTGAAGCATATGAAGAAAGCAACGAATATGATTTTGAACGTTTCTCTCAGAAATATCTCAATCCGCTTAGCAGTGGCTTTGTCATGCTCTGGTTTCTTTCAAAACTTTATTTGAAAGAAAAGATCATTTTAGAACAGGCTTGTGAAGAAGTACTCTATCAAAAACTTATACAAGTACCGGATTTCCCTTTTTTTGAAGAGGATAAAAACTATTTAAAAAGTACCGATGTGATGAAACATGCATTATGGGATGACAAATAGTTTATTCATATTTCTTAAACTGTTCCAGCCATGCTTTGTCCTCTTCTGAGAGTACATTCACCTTTTTAAGCAGTTTGGCTTTGATGGAGATGAGGTCATCTGTGCTGAGATAGGCCAAAAGATCAGGGCTGATCGTTGTGTCTTCTTTGCCATAAGAGATGAGTTTGTCTATTTCTTTGAGCAATTCTTCTTTAGTTTGTACATTCATTTTGATATACTACCGAATGAATTAGAAATTAGAAATTAAAAATTAGAAATTAAAGGATTTCAAATGTTAGAAGTAGGAACAACAGTACCGGACTTTTGTCTGCCAAATCAGGATGAAGAAGAGATATGTCTAAGAGATATTAAGGGAAGATGGATAGTCCTTTACTTTTATCCTAAAGACAACACACCTGGGTGTACTACAGAAGCTTGTGATTTTACAGCAGCACTTCCCGACTTTGAAGGACTTGATGCCATTGTATTGGGGATAAGTCCGGATTCTCCTGAAAAACATAGAAAATTCATAGAGAAAAAAGAGCTTAAGATCACACTGCTTGCAGATGAGGATAAAGAACTTTGCAATCTTTTTGGTGTATGGCAGCTTAAAAAGTTTATGGGAAAAGAGTATATGGGTGTGGTACGCTCTACATTTATTATAGATCCTGACGGTAAAATAGCTGCCGTATGGAGCAAAGTAAGAGTTAAAGGGCATGTGGATGCTGTTAAAGAAAAATTAGAAGAATTACAGGACTAACTTTAAGAATACAATAAAGCACGCTGTCTTGGTGTGCTTCTCTAAAGTCTCTCAAATTTTATATTCATTTAAAAAATATTTCGGTATAATCGCGTTCCTTATTCTTTTGCGAATAACGGAAAATACACATGTAGTTATTCCTTGCACGGTTGTGTGATGCTAGATTTAGCATGAACATTGAGGACTACAGCGGATTAAACCTAGTGATGAAGCAATGCTTTTAACCCAGCCTAAGTTATGTTCTATGGACTTTTAGAGTCTTTAGTAGATGGCTTGGGCTGTTATGTATTACCCAAGGAGAAATTATGGTAACAATGAAAGACCTATTGGAGTGTGGAGTACACTTCGGACACCAAAC
>JALXCZ010000008.1:176462-177913 GCA_026990595.1 Sulfurovum sp. | reverse complement strand
GCAAATATTGTGATAGATGCCTCAGCAGTAGATACTTCTACAGTAGGAAGTTATACAGTAACGTATGATGTGAATGATACCGCAGGCAATGCGGCAACGCAAGTTACAAGAACAGTTGATGTGGTCGATACAACAGTTCCTACTATTACATTATCCGGAAATGCAACAGTAGATGTGGAAGTAGGAACAGCTTACACAGATGCCGGTGCTACAGCGAGTGATAATGTTGACGGAGATATTACGGCAAATATCGTGATAGTAAATCCTGTGAATACCAATGTAACAGGAACCTATACGGTAACCTATGATGTAAATGATACAGCAGGCAATGCTGCGGCTCAGGTGACAAGAACTGTGAATGTGGTTGACACAACAGCACCGGTCATCACCTTGACAGGAGATGCTACGGTCAACCTTCTTGTAGGTGCGACCTATACAGAACAGGGAGCGACCTGTACAGATAATTATGATGCAAGCTGTAATGTGAGTATAGGCGGTGATACGGTTGATACTTCAACTGTTGGAACCTATACAGTAACCTATGATGCCAATGATACAGCAGGCAATACCGCTACGCAAGTTACAAGAAGCGTGAATGTCACAGCCGGGAATGCACCGGTCATTACCTTGAACGGCGATAATCCGTATAGTGTTGAAGTACATACAACATATACTGATCCGGGGGCAACAGCAACAGATACGGAAGACGGAAATGTTCCTGTGACAAATGATTCTGCAACATCGGTCAATATGGCAGTAGTAGGAGACTATACAGTAACCTATACATCCACAGATTCACAAAACAATACCACACATGCGACCAGAACTGTTAAAGTTGTGGACGCACCTGTTGTAACAGATACGGATGGAGACGGTATTCCTGATGCAACAGATCCAGATGATGACAATGACGGTATTTTAGATGGTGCAGATGCAGATGTAAATGGTGACGGCACAGTGGATAACGGAACAGACAGTGACGGTAACGGTATCAATGATGCCAATGATCCTGACTGGTTCACGTATGAAGAGAACAATGGTGTTAAAACGGTAATTATAGCATCTGTAGGTTCTGAAATAGCATCTGAAGATGGAGATGCAACTGTAATACCTAATCCAGCAGCAGATAAGATTACACTGAACGTTGAAAATGCGAATGGATGTACTGCTTATGTAGAAGCTTCAAAAGATGGAAGTGTTATAACAGGATATAAAGGTACTTGTCAAACTGCAGGGAATACATTAAAAGATGGAACAGCATTCCCAGTTGGCACAAAATCCGTAATTAAGTCAAAAGGTGCTTCCATTGAAAGTACAGTAAAATTAAAGATGAATGAGTATTTCATCATAGGAGGCAAATAATGAGAGCAGTAAAACTAAATATGATCATACTTGGTACCGTAAGTGCATTTTTTCTGAGTGCCTGTGGTGGAGGAAATGCACCGACAGAT
>JALXCZ010000008.1:0-176362 GCA_026990595.1 Sulfurovum sp. | reverse complement strand
TAAAGATGAATGAGTATTTCATCATAGGAGGCAAATAATGAGAGCAGTAAAACTAAATATGATCATACTTGGTACCGTAAGTGCATTTTTTCTGAGTGCCTGTGGTGGAGGAAATGCACCGACAGATGATGTGACGGCACCAACTTTAGCAGAAGTAATAGCAGTGCCGACACCGACAAGTGATAATACACCTAATTACACCTTCTCATCAGATGAAGTCGGAACGATCACCTATGGAGGTTCATGTGATTCAGTAACGACCATTGCAGTGGCAGGGGACAATACAATCACTTTTAATACACTTGCATACGGAACATATAATGACTGTACGATCACAGTAATAGATGCAGCAGGCAATCCTTCAGCAGCATTGGTAGTGACAGCATTTGAAGTAGTAAAGGAAAAAGAAATCGCATCATGCAGTAACGGTTCAATAACACTAAAAAAAGGAGACAAGGTCATTGCTTTGGAGGATAATACGGAAGTAAAGGTAGTCCATAAAGATAATGGTACAAAAACAGTTTGTGTCTCCAAAGGTAAAGCAGCTTACCAAGAATAGGCGTATGGTAAAATTCAAGTATCCCACTATGGGGACTTGAATATAATAATCAAGGTTGATTATTTTTTGTCATTAAACTTCAATTAACCTCACTCAAGTATACTTTTCCTAATCAATCATTCAGGAGAAAAACTTGAGTCAAATTATTCAAAATATCAAAACGGAAATTTCAAAGGTACTTGTCGGTCAAGACAAGATGGTAGAAGGACTGCTGGCAGGACTTCTTTGTCGTGGACACATTTTACTTGAAGGTGTACCCGGACTTGCAAAGACCACTGCGGTAAATGCACTGTCAAAGACACTGGGGCTGAATTTCAAACGTGTACAGTTCACCCCTGATCTACTGCCCTCAGACATCATAGGAACAGAGATCTATGACCCTTCCAATAACAGTTTTAAGATCAAACAGGGACCGGTATTTACCAACCTGCTACTTGCAGATGAGATCAACCGTGCTCCGGCAAAGGTACAGTCTGCACTGCTTGAAGTGATGCAGGAGCGTCAGGTGACCATCGGTGATGAAACTTTTAAGATCGATCTTCCTTTTCTTGTTATGGCAACACAGAACCCTGTAGAACAGGAGGGTGCCTATGAACTCCCTGAAGCACAGCTCGACCGGTTTATGATGAAAGTGGTGGTGGGCTACAACACAAAAGAAGAAGAGCTTGAGATCGCAAGACGTGTAGCCAACAACAGCTTTGGCAGCATACAGCAGGTCGCTACCAAAGAAGATCTTGAGAAGATCAGAGAAGAAGCAATGCAGGTACACATGGATGAAGAGATAGAAGCGTATATCATTGAGCTTGTTGCTGCTACACGTGATCCTAAAGCCTATGGTCTTGAAGAACTGGAAGCCTACATAGAGTTTGGTGCGAGTCCAAGAGCAAGTATTGATATGTACAAAGCAAGCAGGGCGATCGCTTACCTTAAAGGACAGGATTATGTCTCGCCTATAGAGATAGCGTATATTGCCAAAGAGATATTGCGTCATAGAATTATTTTAAGTTATGAAGCACAGGCTGAGGATATTACGCAAGACTATATTATTGGAAAAATTCTTGCGGCAGTTCCAATTCCGTAAAATTGTAGGGTAACGATGAATAAAAAAGCTAAAAAGATCATTCTTAAAACCAAAAAGCAAGTCTATGGAGATATGCTTGGAAACAATGCATCTATGTTTCAAGGCGAAGGCTTTGAATTTGCCGAGCTTCGGGAGTATGTCTATGGAGATGATGTTCGTAAGATAGACTGGAAGACAACGGCAAAACTGGGTAAACCTTTCGTAAAAGTCTATAAAGAAGAGCGTGAGCTTAATGTTGTTGTGGTTTCCATGCTACCGGGTTCTATGTATTTTGGTACTGTCAGACAGAAGTCAGATGTACTTGCCGAAGTAGTGGGTACTTTAGGTTTTTCTGCTGTAAAAAATGCGGATCTCTTTTCACATTTGCTTTTTGCAGACAAACTGTATGATCTGAGTAAGCCCAGTAAAAAACTTTTTTCTGTGCATAAAGCAGTAGAGGAGTCAGTTGGATTTGATCCTCTTGGGAAAGAGGGAGACTTTAAGGCACTGGTAAAAACCCTGAATAACCGACTTAAAAAGAAAGCACTGCTTTTCATCATTTCAGATTTTGTAGGTGATATTGATTTGAAACTTTTGAGTAAAAAGCATGATGTTTTTGCTGTAATCGTGCGGGACAGCTTTGAAGAAGATCCTTCGGAACTGGGTTACTTGAGACTCATAGACATGGAGACAAAGCAGAGCTTTGAAGGCAACATTGACAGTGGTACACTGAAGAGTTATAAAAAAGCATTGCACGATAATGATGAAAAACTCTACAAGCAGTTTAAGAAGCAGGGTATTCGTTTTACGAAGATATATACGCATGAAGATGCCGGCTTAAAACTGATGAAATCCATGCGATAAGAGGAGAATAGCAATGAATGAACAAAATTTAACAGCACAACTTAAAGATATAAAGCCATTGCTGGAGATTCCTGATAATACTTTCTATATTTACTGGGGACTCATCATTGTAGGAAGTGTGCTGCTTCTTGGTATACTTTTTTTTACTCTCAAGAGACTTTGGGAAAATAGAAAAATAAATCTTGCCAAAGGGTATCTTGAAAAACTCAAAGCAATTGACTGGAAAAATACCAAACAAAGTGCCTATGAAGCAACACATTATGCAAGACTTTTAGCTACGGATGAGCGAAGAAAAGAGCTCTTTTCACAGCTTGAACCAATGCTGGAGAAATACAAATATAAAAAAGAGGTAGATACTGTGGATGATGATACACGTAATGCATTCAACCTCTATGTGCAGGTGGCAGATGAGTCAATTTAGTTTTGAATATCCGTTATTTTTACTGTTAATTCTACTTTTTTACATTTGTTCCAAATGGTGTAAAGAGCGCAGTCGTGCTATTTTCTTTCCACATGTAGGTACACTCATCGCCAAAACGGCAAAAAAGAGCTCTTTGCTTAGTTGGCTAAAGTGGATAGGAATCGTCTCAGCAGTGATTGCTTTGGCTTCGCCTGTGATCACCAAGAGTTATTCCAACTCCAAAAAAGAGGGAAGAGATATTGTGTTAGTTCTGGATTCAAGTGATTCCATGCGGCAACAGGGTTTTGATCCCAATGATATTTTCAAAAGTAAATTTGATGTGGTCAAAGAAGTGGTAGGTGATTTCATCAAAAAAAGAAAGAATGACCGCATAGGGATGGTAACATTTGCCGATGTGGCATTTATCGCCTCCCCTTTGACCTTTGAAAAAGAATTTTTGACCAATATTACAAAAATGCAAAAACTCGGCATGGCAGGAAAACGTACGGCGATCAATGATGCATTGGTACAGGCATATAATCTGCTGAGCAAGAGTAAAGCCAAGTCAAAAATAGTCATACTTCTCACTGATGGGATAGACAATATGAGTAAGATCCCTTTTTCAGATGTAAAAAGTATGATCGAAAAGAGGAATGTGAAACTCTATACCATTGGTATAGGAGGATCGAGAGACTATGATGGCAGGTATCTGCAGGCACTGGCTCAGGCAGGAAAAGGTAAAGCCTTTGGGGCAAGAAATGCACAAGCATTAAATCAAATTTATAATGAGATCGACAAACTTGAAGCAAGTAAACTTAATGATAAGAAAGTAGTAGAGCATACCTATTTGTATATTTATCCGCTCTTTCTGGCAGTATTGAGTCTGTTGTTGTTTGTCTATTTTAGAAACAGTAAAGGAGTGTAAATGGAATTTGTTAATCCTTACTTATTTTGGATACTTATCATCCCTTTTGTGCTCTTTGCCTTTCTCATCAGTACGAACAAAGAGAGGCTTTCCCGCATCTTTGATGAAAAGGTACTGAACAGGCTGAGTGCAGCGAATGAGAGTATGCCTTTGATGGTGCGGAATATTACGATGTTCGCTGCGATATTTTTAATGATCGTAGCCCTCGCCAGACCAGTCATTGATGAAGGAGATAAAACAGTAGAGATACAGGGCTTGACTCTTTTGACAGCCTTGGACATTTCCGGTTCTATGCGTAGTAAAGATGTCTACCCCAACCGTTTAGAGTTTGCCAAAAAGAAGATGAATCAACTTTTTGATGCGATGCCAAGTGATGAAATAGGGATCATGGCATTTGCCTACTCTCCTTTTGTGCTGGCACCGTTCACCTCAGATAAAGAGACATTGAAGATGATGGCAGCGGGGGTAGATGACAGCTATATCAATATGGGTTCTACTGATTTTAGAGCATTGGCAGAACAGGCAGCTCAACTGTTGGAAAAGAAAGATCCAAAAATACTCATACTCTTTACAGACGGTGGAGATGAAGAAGCGATCGCAGGATTTGGTGATCTTTTAAAAGAGAACCATATTGATCTGTATGTCGTTTTGGTGGGTACGACCAAGGGGGCTCCGGTATTGGACAAGAATGGTAAACCTATGAGTCTTAAGAGTGGTGCAATCGCTATTACCCAAAGAAATGATGCTTTGGGGAAACTGGCAAAAGCCAATGGTGGTGCCTATGTGGTAGCAGGTAATGGAAAAGAAGATATGCAGAAGCTCGCCTCTCTTATTAAGAGCAAGTATACAAATCAGCAGCAGGGAGAAGTGAAGATCAGACAGCGTGTAGAACTTTTCTATTATCCGTTAGGACTGGGTTTACTGTTGTTGCTGATCGCTTTGAGTTCTATGCCTAAAAGAAGTAAAAATGAAAAATTAAAAATGAAAAATGGAGGTGAAATATGAAAAAACTGATAATACTATTCACTATTCCTTATGTACTATTCACTTTCCTCTATGGAGGAATTACTGATTTTAAAACGATAGAAAATGCAAAAAAAGCATATGATAGCAAAGCATATACAAAGAGTGCAGCACTTTTGGGTGGATTAGAATCTAAAACACCCCAGAAAGAGTATGATATAGGAAATGCCTATTATAAAGCAGGTAAGTATGATGCAGCGCTTAAGGCATATACACAGGCCGAAGGTGTAGATGAACATCAGCGTCTTCACAATGTAGGAAACAGTTATTTTCAGAAAAAGAAGTGGGATAAAGCCATAGAAACATACGAAAAAGCCTTGAAGATCAAAGAAGATAAAGATACACGTTTCAATTTGGAATTGGCAAAAAAGATGAAGAAAAAGCAAGAAGAGAAGAAAAAGAAACAACAGAAAAAAGACCAAAAGAAAAAGAAAAACAACAAGAAAAAAAACGATAAGAAAAAACAGAATAAAAACAAACAAAACAAAGATCAAAAGAAAAATAAAGATCAGCAAAAAAAGAAAGACCAAAATAAACAAAATAAGAAACAAGACCAAAACAAACAAAATAAAAAGAAGTCTGATCAAAAGAAAAAAGATCAGAAAAAACAGGATCAGAAAAAACAAAATGGTCAAAAGAAAAAAGATGAGAAGAAAAAAGAGGGAAATAAAAAGCCTTCCAACTCAAAAAAAGAAAAAAAGCCTAAAGAGAAAAAAGGTGATAAAACTTCAGGAGAGCCTAAAAAGCAAAAGATGAGCAAAGCGCAGAAGCTGAAAGCACAGGAGCTCAAAAGACTGCTTAAAAAGATGGGAGCCAAGAAGACCCCGACAATGATCTATCAGATGGGTGAAAACAAAAAACACAAAAGGGACGACAATGTTAAGCCATGGTAGAGATAAACTACTTTTATTTAGGAGAAAAAATATGAAAAAACTATTACTTTTATTAGCCACTCTTTTTTTGCCCACTACGCTTTTACTTGCCGCTTCCGTTGAAGCACAGCTTGCAAACAGTGAAGTGGTACAGGGCAATATGGCACAGCTGCGTATTGTTGCGCATGGAAACAGGGCAGCATTTCCCAACATTAAAATGATAGGAGATGCAAAAGTATTGGGAAGTTCTCAACGTTCCAATAACTCTATCAGTTATATTAACGGAAAGATGACAACAGACCGCAGTACAAGTCTTGTGCTTACTTTTGCACCACAGCATGACATGACCATTCCTGCCTATAGTGTGAATATAGACGGAAAAATCTATAAAACAAACCCTATCACATTAAAAGTGGTAAAAGCCAATGCTCCTCAAACAGGAGGCAGTCAGCCTTTTGCTTTGGCATTAAAAGCAGACAAACAGAGTGTGATGGTGGGAGAGCCGTTGCTTGTGAGTGTCTATTTTAAAGTAGGCAGAAGTGTAAGACTTTCACAGCAACCCCAGTATCAGAAACCTGACTTCAAAGGATTTTTCACTAAAGAGCTGGGCAGCGAAAAAAGTTATATGCAGGGCAACTATCAGGTGACCCAACTGGATTATCTGTTAACACCGGAAAAAGAGGGTAATTTTACTGTAGGACCTGCCACTGCAAAAGTAGGGGTAGCTGATATGAGCAGAAGAGATATATTTGGTAACTATGGTACAGTATGGACGCCTATTGCCTCCAATACGATAGATATAGAAGTCAAACCGATACCCGATGATACAGATCTGGTAGGGAATTTTACACTCCAAAGCAGTCTGGACAGACCAAAAACCAAAGCAAATAAACCGGTGAACCTTACTGTCAGGATAGAAGGCGAAGGAAATCTTGAAGATTTTGAATTTCCTGCCTATGATATTGACGGTGTAACTGTTTACAGCGATGATGCCAAAGTGCAGACACAGGTAGTAAACAAACATATCAAGAGCAGCTATGTGAAAAAGTTTGTTTTTATCTCAGATCATGATTTTACCATACCTTCAAAAACGATTTCTGTGTATGATACAAAAACCAAAGAGGTGAAACAGCTTCATGTACCAAGTTATAAGGTAGAAGTAGCAGGAAACAAAGCAGCAGTTGTGTCTCAAAGCTCACCTGCTGCAGGTATTGTTCAGACAGATATAAAACCAGTAACACCAAAAGGTCAGGATAATGCTGGCTCAAAAGCTAAGAGCGTACAGACTGTAGCATGGTGGATGATCGCTGTTTCCTTTGTACTTGGTATGCTGGTGATGTATCTGACTAAATTCCTGCCTGCATTCAAACGAAAACCAAGCCCGTTCAAAGAGGAGGAAGCCCTTAAATTGCTTTATGGACATATGAGTGAAGACAAAGCAGTAGAGGAGATGGTACGCAAACTCTATGCCAAAAAGAGTGGAGACAAGTCCGTGCAGATAGACAAAAAAGAACTCAAAGCAATGGTGGAGTGTTTTAGAGGATGAGGTAATATACCAGTAATACTTCTGCACTAAAATGAGTGTATCTATTACATCATTTTAAGGGAAAAAGAATGAAAACAAAAAGACAAATAGGGGGGGCTATTAAACCGTTCAGTCTCCTCAGTATTGTACAAATTAATTTTTTTAGATGCTATAATATCCGAAATCAAATGAATTCTTTGGGTTTCTCAGAGAGTTTAATCGATTAAAAATAAGAAAAAGAAATTACAATAATTTAAATGTATACTAAATATAAAAGATTTATCGAAAAATATATAGATACAACATCAAAAGAATGGGAGCAATATAAAACTAAAATAAACATTGAACATTATAAAAAAGGTCAAATTATACATCATGCAGGTAATGTTTGCCATAAAATATCTTTCATTAATTCAGGTTTGGCAAGAGCATACATGATAGGAGAAGATGGCAAAGATTATACATGGAATATTATGTTTAATGATGAAAATTCAAAGGTCAATAATCTGTTTGTGGTAGATTACTACAGTTTTATTACACAGAAGGAATCTATAGTGTCTATAGAGGTCATCGAAGATTGCGAATTGTTGGCTGTGTCGTATGAAGATGTACAGAATTTACATGGAATACTGCAAAAAGAAGAGAGACTTAGTCGTCTTATGACTGAGGTAGCCTATGCAACTCTTTATGAAAAAATAATAGATCGGCAGATGAAATCATCTCAAGAAAGATTCGATGCATTTATGCAAACCACCCCATACCTACTGGATAAAGTCCCACAATATCATATAGCAACCTATCTGGGTATGACTCCTCAATATCTTAGTCAATTAAAAAAAGAGTGCAAATATTCATATAGTTGAATGACAAAGCGTTTGTTTTTTTGTATGATGGAATCATAATTGAACTTAAATAAAATGAAGGAGATCAAATGAAAGTTAATTATAAAACCGTAGTGGGTATATGCGCTTTAGTGTTATCTTCGAGTATTTTTGCTGCAGATATTGGTGTGATTCCTGATAAAAAATGTCCTGCAAATTCAAAAACAATCACAATCTATATGGATGATGAAGATACATCAAATGCCAGTAAATTAACAGGTTGGGTAGGGGATACAAGTAGAAAAACAAAATTTAAATTTTGTCGTATAAATAGTGAAGCATTTAAACCCTTGTCAAATGGAGAAGATTATGCCGTGTTACAATTGAGTGAAAGTTGTCCTGCCGATAGTATTAGCTTTTACCGATATTTTGATAATGAAAATACACATAATAATAACAGTTTTACAGGTAATATTTATCCAAATAGTGTTGGACGTAATACCCGTTTAAAGTTCTGTTATTTTGAGGGGAGAGATCAGGGTATGGATTCTTTCCCTGATATAGGGATAGCATATGGTGTTTTTGCACCTAAACATTTTTCTAAATCTCTAGCAAGTGGAACAATCTATACTGATGATGAAAACAAAAATAATGCAAATAAATTAAACGTTTATGGTCATAATGCAATCAAATCTATTATTCACGGTACGCATAATACTACGTTGCATGTTCACAAAGTAAAAGAGAATACTACAGTATTAACTTCTGGTGAACCAAAAGTTCGTACTGTTGATAGGGGAACATACAAGTACTATAAAATCTATGCGCATGCAGGCGATACAGTTAAAGTAGATTTGTATGATATGGATGCAAATGCTAATTTGTATGTCAGAGTAGGCTCAAAAGCTTCCAAGGAGAGGTCTGATTGCAAGTCTGTGAAGGGTGGACACTCACACGATGCAATACCTGATAGTTGTTCAGTGACTGTGAATAAGGATAGTGATGTCTATGTGTCTGTCTATGCTCCTACTTATGGATGTTATAATAATGTTGAACATACTATTATGGCAAGTATTCATAAAAATGTAAATAAAAAAGAGTTAATCCTTCACCCAAAATCAAGATGGCACTATTTATATCCAAGTTATTATGCTTCACATGCTGACTATATTAACACTTTGCCTTTTTCTGGATTTACCATAATTGGTGACACGTTTACTGATAAAGTTATGAAACACGATGCAACTGAAATATCACGTGCAACTATATTTAATGAACTCAAAGTTATGAAAGATCTATACACTGAAAAATCAAACTTTCTAGAAGTGCGTATGCATTTTCCTGGTGACTTTTGGGATAATACGGATACATGGGATAATGTTATAGCCAATTTTGGAACTTTAGCAAGTGTAGCCAATGAATTAGGTTTCAGAGGGATTATTTATGACAATGAAGCCTACCACGATCAAGATCGTAAAATGATTAACTACGATCATAATATTACTAAGTATGATAAAAGATATGTGTCGTATAAAAATCCTAAACATACTTTTGTGCAACATTCAGAAAGGATAACAGCTCTTTTCAAGAAAATTATGGAAGCGATGGTACGTAATTATGAAACAATAGATGTGCTTTACTACCATTCTCCTGTAGAAGGGCATCAAAAAGGTGACCATGGCATTGTTGACGAGGATGGTGAAACGCATCCTGTTGTGGTGGATACAACAGAGCATACTAGTGAATGGCAGGGTGCAATGTTCCTAGGGCTAAAAAAAGGACTCTCTCATCAGGCAACATTGCATGATATGGGAGAAGATTATAAACTTCGTACACAAAAACATTTTGATGATGCCTATGAATGGCGTAAATATACCATTGCCTCTAATGATACCAATGAAAAAAAGATAGATTCTACCAAGCACTGGATAGTACCAGTGGATGAGCGTGCTTCATGGGCAAAAGAAGTGCATGTAGATTTTATGGTTTCCAATGAACCCTTGACTAGCTTTTATCACGGATGGGATACTACAAATAAAGTAAGTCTTAAAGATATGAATATAACACTAAAACGTGCGCTAGATAAGAGTGATAAATATGTTGTTTTCTTTTCTGCCTCTAAAGCGGGTAAACAAGGTGGACTTGTTCACTTGGATTGGCTTGAAGTTGATGAACCTAATGCGCATGATAAGCAGGGTAAGCCCTATATTCTAAACCCTAGTCTTGACCCTGCTTGGAAAGGTATGATGGAAGAAATCTATAGAAACAAGGTACGAAAATAATTTTTCTATAATCACTCCACATAAAAATGGAGTGATTCATGCAAAACTTCACGGTACTTTTAGCCAAAAAACCACCCTCAACCAAAACCAAATCAAAAATAAAAAAATCATAAATATTAAGATAGATGAATGACAAAGGTTTTATTTTGGTGTATGATGAAGTATATTAAAAAAAGGAGAATACAATGAAACGATTAAGTAAAATACTACTTTTAACAACATTGCTACTTTCACCCCAAGTTTATGCAAGCGCCCATGGAGATGTGGAATTATCTTCTGGTCAAAAAAAAGAGAAACAGGTTGTTAGTAGAGGCACATACCAATATTATAAAATTTATGCACATGCGGGTGATACAGTTAAAGTAGATTTGACCGATATGGATGCAAATGCTAATTTATATGTCAGAGTAGGCTTGCAAGCTTCCAAGGAGAGGTCTGATCGCAAGTCTGTAAATGGTGGACACTCACATAATCCAATGAATGAAAGTTGTTCTGTGCCAGTGAATAAGGATAGCTATGTGTATATAGCTGTACATGCTCCTCTTTATGGGTCTTATTCAAAAGTAAAACATAGTATAAAAGCAAGTATTATACGACCAAATAACACTACACGCTTACGTTCTGGTGAACCAATAGTGCGTACTGTTGATAAAGGTAAATATAAATACTATAAAATCAAAGCAGATGCGGGTGATACAGTTAAGGTAGATTTGTACGATATGGATGCAAATGGCAACTTATATGTCAGAGTGGGCTCACAAGCTTCCAAGGAGAGGTCTGATTGCAAGTCTGTGAAGGGTGGACACACGCACAGTGCAATACCTGATAGTTGTTCTGTGTCTGTGAATAAAAATGGTTATGTCTATATTGCTGTATACGCTCCTACTGATGGATGTAATAATTTTGTTGAACATACTATTATGGCAAGTGTAAGTTCTGGAGGGGGAGATGACTATGGGAAAGCAGGGAAATATGAAATGAGGATGAAAGAAAATAAAAATCGTGAATACACTTATTATTACCCTAAAGATATAGCCAATATGAGACCAAAGCCACCTTTAATATTCATGGTACCAGGTGGGAATGGAAATACAGCTAAAGGATATACAACACTTATTAAATTTATGGTTAGCCATGGAAATGCAGTTTTAGCCTCAAAAAGTAGTTATGGTGCTTATCATATTATTGATAGATTAGAAAAAGGTATAATAGATTTAGCTATAAATAACGAAGTAGATACTACAAAAATCGGTGTTTTTGGTCATTCTACAGGAGGTGCACATGCCTTCAATGTGCTTAAGCATTTTTCAGATAAAGAAAAGTATGGTTCTAATGGTAGATTTA
The DNA here is from genome assembly GCA_026990595.1 of Sulfurovum sp. Classification (GTDB taxonomy): domain Bacteria; phylum Campylobacterota; class Campylobacteria; order Campylobacterales; family Sulfurovaceae; genus Sulfurovum. Next base: position 164,687 of record JALXCZ010000008.1, on the reverse strand, counting down.
TCTATTCATTCGATCCGTATCATATCCAGGGTATGCATGAAAATGAGTTACAGGCACTACCAACCAATACCAATGTAATTATGTTTCAGTCTACCAAAGATGGAAAATCTCCTGGACCCGGAGAATCACCAAGAATACCTTTGAAAACATATAGTTTATTGACTTCTATTCCTAGTGACCAAAAAGATTATCAGGTATATGACGAAAAACAGGGGCATCATTATATTGAAGATAATCATATAGTTGGTGAATCATTTAAAGATCGTGTTGCTAATATACAGCATGTTCTCAAGCCTTTAGATGCTTTAATGGCATATACTTTTAACGGTGTCAGTTCTGCAAAATCTATAGCATTAGGTGTTGGAAGTGATCATCCAATTTCAGACGGTATGGTGGAACTTGATAAGCTAAATGAAAATGGAGATAGTGTTGTCTTTACAAAAAATTCTAACTGTAGGGTTACTGGAGAGGATAAGGAAAACTATCATATTAACTCTTGTAAACCAACAGGATTGTAATGTAAGAGGCTCTCTGAATCTGTGAGACAATGCAAGAGTGAGTTGTAATTTACTGACTTTGTAGTGGTTCTATTTTACTATGAAATTAGTATCTTGCAGTTCATATTCATAATTACATGAAAATGATACTATAGATAATTGTGTAGAACCAAAGATACAACCTAATTAGTTGATAGAACTTGCTATAATTGTTCCATATAAAAATGGAGTAATTCATGCAAAACCTCACGGTATTACTAGCCAAAAAAAATCTACAATTAAAATCAAAAAAGAACTTAAAGAGATGGTGGAGCGTTTTAGGTAGGGTTGTTATAATACTCTTATGATTTATTATATATATGCCGATGATAAAAAAGCGTTCATTGAAGAATGCTATCCCTTCTTGGAAGAACAGAAGATCGTTTACCTTCCTTTTTCCAAATTGGGTGAAATGAATGTGGATCAGGCAATCCATCTTTTGGTAACAGGTTGTTTGCATGAGATCAAAATTTTAATGGGGATCGCCCATCAAAACGGCCTTCCTCTGGGGATCATTCCGACTGAGGAACAAAAAGAGCTGATAAGGACGTTTGATTTTCCTGCCAAAAGGGAGGAGGCGATTTCTCAGGCACTCCAAGTAAATGAAAAGAAGATCGACTTGCTTTACTGCAACGGGGAGATCGTACTGCAAGAGGTAGTTGTGGGCGATGCGCCGCCTCTTGACAGGTTCGATTCTACACTCAACCAAAAAAGTTTTTTTGACAGAGTAAAGATCTTTTGGCGTACGATGAAGCGTGTTAAAGAACTTAAGCATACACAGATGAAGATCACTGTTGCCCAAAGCAATGAAATTAAACTCTCTGCTGTTGGAATTGTGGGTATAGAATATCCCAACCACACATTTGCCTCTAAACTCATTGCTTCACAATTATGTTCTACGGATGGAAAATTTTCCATTGTTATTCTTTCTCCTACTTCCATCATGCAGTATATTGGCTATCTGTTTAAGTCCTTGGTTTCCCATTTAACGCCGCAGCAACTACCCCGATCGGTAGGGTATATACGCAGTAGCAAGATCACCATAGAGCCAAAAGAGCCAATGAATGTGCTCATAGACTCGGCTCAAAAACAGCTCACCCCCATAGAATTGGAAGTAGAGGAGAAAGCTTTAGCTTTGGGAGCAGGTGAAAAATTTTGGGAGAAACAAGGTAAAGAGTCGGGAACTAAAGACAGTATTAAGATAGACCATCTCCCTTCAGATGATGAGAGTGCAAATTATCTTTCAAAGAGTATTCCTCTTTTTTCCCATGCTTCCCAGGAGCAGTATGCTTCCTTGTTCACCAGTTTAAGGGAAGAGAGTAAATTAAGTTCTACATTTATGACTTTGCTGATCTTGTCAACAATGATCGCAACATTTGGACTTTTTATCAACTCCAGTTCTGTGATCATTGGTGCCATGCTTCTTGCTCCTTTGATGCAGCCTATTGTAAGTCTGAGTATGGGGGTACTCAGACAAGATACAACACTTCAGTTCAATGGTGCAAAAACAATCTTGATAGGTGTGATTGCTGTAGTAATTACAGCAGCACTCATTGCTGTTTTCACGCCCATAGAACGACTGACCACAGAGATGGCAGGGCGATTGAGCCCTACCATCCTTGATCTTTTTGTAGCCATTGTTTCAGGTGCTGCGGCAGCGTATGCAAAGAGCAATGAGAAAATACTCGGAAGTCTGGCGGGTGTTGCTATTGCTGTGGCATTGGTGCCTCCTATAGCTGTAGCTGGTATAGGTTTGGGTTGGGGAAACTGGCATATGTTCTTCACAGCATTTCTACTTTTCATTACCAACCTTGTAGGTATTGTACTGGCAGCAGCATTAACCTTTACAATATTGGGTTTTTCACCTATTCATATCGCAAAAAAAGGAATGATGACATGGATGGGTATTGTCGTTATCGTTGCGATACCTCTTTATAGCGCATTTTCGCAAATGAAAGAAGATATAGAAGTACAAAGAACACTTTCTAATTTGGTTTTTAATGTAGGTGAGCATGAGGTAAAATTAACACATATTAACCTGTTGCATCATCCAAAGAGAGATGAAATACGCTGCGAGGTCATCAGTACCGGGATATTAAGCAAAGATGAAAAAGCAAGACTCAAAGAGGCGATACTCAAAAGTATACATAAAAAAGCTACGGTGATCGTAACGTTTAGATACAGATTATGATCACTTTTGCAAGCTTAGATACTGTTATAGTATATTATTTTCAGTCACTGAGCTTGTCGAAGTGCTAATTTAAAATATCATGCAGTGTATTGGCTTTTTTCATCCATTTATTTAAATTTTCCCACTCTTCATTCTCAATCATTTTTTGACACTTTTTCAGCTCAGATTGAAAAGCATAAATAGACTCAAGGAGATTCTCTTTATTCTGTCTGAAAATATCTTCCCACATATTTGGACTTGATTTGGCGATACGGCTCATATCTTTAAATCCACCCCCCGCAAGGGCAATAATACTTTTTTTAGCTTCCTGTTTCATCACTGCATTGGCAAGAGCGTAGGAGAGTGCATGGGGCATGTGGGAGATAAATGCAGCATGTCTGTCATGCTCTTTTGCATCCATGAAGACCAGTTTCATCTGTATGTCTGTGAAGAGTTTTTTGGCGATTTTCTTCTGATGCTCTCCACTTTTTTCCAGATCACAGAGTACAACGACTTGATCTTTGTAGAGATCAGCTACTGCAGCAGATGGTCCAAACTTTTCTGTCCCGGTCATAGGGTGTGCTGTTACAAAATTCTCTCTTATCTCCGCAGGAATAGCATTTGAGATCTTCTCTTTTGTACTTCCCAGATCGATGATAGTACACTGTGTATCAAGGTTTTTAAACTGCTTGGAAATGGCAATGATCCCATCAACAGGGATAGAAAGAAAAATAATATCACATTGACTGATCTCATCTAAAGTTTGGACGATCTCATCTACAAGACCCAAAGAGAGTGCCTGTTGGCAATGTTGTTCATTATGATCAAGACCTATAAAGTGGAATTTGTCTGAAGTCTCTTTGAGCGCAATACTTAAAGAACCTCCCATCAGTCCAAGACCTATGATACCTATTTTTGTTGCCATATGTTATCCAGAATATTTTTAGGGGATTATAGCATGATTTTTTTTGTTTTTTTTGTTTATTATGAATCTCTTAGAGGAATAAAGATAAAATATTAGCAAATTATGTTAAGGTTGAAGTATGATAAAAAAGATAGCTTTTGTATGGCTGTTAATAGGCTCACTGCTGTTGGCACAAAAAATAACACAGATCAAGTTTGAAGGACTGGCTCACCTCTCTCCTTCTGTTGCAAAAGAAGTTGCTGGTATACACGTCGGTGACCAAATGGATAGTGCAAAGATCAATCAATCCATCAAGAACTTTTTTAATCAGGGATATTTTAAGGATGTCTGGGTTGATAAAAAGGGTGGAACACTCATTTACCATTTTAAAGAAAAAGCAGCAATTGCCAATCTTGAGATAAAAGGGTACGGCACAGGGGATGACGGTAAAAAGCTTTTAAAGAGTATTGGTCTTAAAAAAGGCGATCTTTATGATGAGGCACGTATTAAAAGTGCAAAAAAAACCTTGATATCCAGACTTGAGAGTAAGGGTAACTATGACTCTGTGGTTGAAGTAACGACCACTCCTGTCGGGAAAGGTGCAGTTTCTGTTGTTTTTAATGTGAACAAGGGTGAGAAGATCAAGATCAAAAAGCTTAACTTTATCGGTGCTTCAGCATTAAGCAAAAGTGAACTTGAAACAAGTTTGGCAAACCAGGAAGAAGACTTTCTTGGTTGGCTGCCATTTTTAAACAGTGGGGATGTTAAAGTAGATCAACTCGAATATGATGCCTATAGAGTAAAAGATACTTATATGAAACATGGTTATTTAGATGCATACGTAAGTAAACCTCTGATGCGTGTAGATTACAGTTCATACAGTGCGGAGATCGATTATCAGGTAAAAGAGGGAGATCAGTATCGTGTGGGACAAGTGAGTGTAGCACAAGATATAGACGGGTTGGACAGTGAAGCATTGGCAAATGATCTTTCTTTGAAAAAGGGTAGGATCTTCAATATTTCCAAAATGCGTAAAGATATGAAGATGCTTCAAGAAGCAGCGGGAAATAAGGGCTATGCTTATGCAAAGGTACTTCCACGTATGCATAAAAACCCTGAAGACAAAACGATTGATCTTCAATATGTTATTCAACCGGGTATGCAGGTAACAGTTAATGATGTGCTTATTTCAGGAAATGACAGTACAAAAGACAGGGTGATCCGTAGATATATCTATCTGGCTCCGGGAGATACCTTTAATGCAACGGATCTTAAAGACAGTAAGAATGCTTTAGGAAGAACAGGATTCTTTGAAAAGGTTGATATTCAGAGCCAAAGGATCTCTGCTGACAAGATCAACCTTCTTGTAAAAGTAAAAGAGACAGCAACCGGTACGATCTCTGCGGGTGGTGGATATGGAAGTTATGAGGGACTTATGCTTAATGCTTCTGTTTCCGATAAAAACCTTTTTGGTTCAGGGATCAACGGGAGTGTAGGTTTTGATATCTCCAAAATATCAACAAATTATAACCTTTCTTTTACAAACCCTAGACTTTGGGACAGCCTTTATAGTTTAGGATTTAATGTCTATAAGAAAAAATATGAATACTATAACTTTACACAAGACCAAACAGGTGGTTCTCTCATGCTGGGTAGAGAATTCCTAAGACATTTTCATGCATCTGTAGGTGTAGGGTATGTAGATAACAAATCAGAAAAAAATGATAAACAAATTGTTGCCTCTGATGGGAATGTTACATTCTATGATCGCTATGGTTTCTACAATGACAAATATAAGAAAACTTCACTCTTCTTTAACTTATCTTTTGATAATACGGATGATTACTATGTACCAAGAGAAGGGATGATCGCTGCAGTAAATGTTGAATATGCCAGTTTAGACGGAGATGATTTTAATGCGACTGCAGGAAGTGGTGAAGAGGATGGTTATGGTACATTTATAAAAACAGCAGGTAAACTGGGGCTCTATTATGGTTTGAATGACTGGATCGATTATGACCTTATCTTGAGATTTAAGGCAAGAGCTACAGTGATCAGTAGTGGAACGAATGAGAAATTGCCTATAGGTGAGAAACTTTATATGGGTGGTATTGGATCCGTAAGAGGGTATGACCCATATTCACTGACACCACTTAAAGATCCAAATGACCTGAACAGTCGTATTGGTGGGAAAAAACGTGCTTCTGCAACAGTTGAAGCAAGTATCCCTCTCTCTGAAGCAGCAAAAATGCGATTGGCATTTTTCTATGATTACGGTATGATAGGTGAAGACAGTTTCAATGAAATTAAGCGTTCTTCAGCAGGAGCAGTTATAGAATGGCAGTCTGCATTCGGACCGATCAATCTGGTTTTTGCTAAAGCGATCAACCCTGAGGCAGGTGACAGAACATCAACATTCGAATTCTCTATGGGAACGAAGTTTTAATCTTCTCTAAGGGGTGGATCACTATATCCGCCCGCCCATATATTTAAATCCCCAATCTCTTGCATTTAGGTAATTTTTCTTTATCCTCTATAATAATAGCAAAGGGTATAGGTTTCTCTAATGCTTTTATTCTCTCTTTTACAAGATACAATGGTTTATCAGAAGCAATCAGTAAAGTGCTGTTTTTGTAAGTAAAATCAATTTTTGCACTGTTAGATGCTTCATGCAGTAATACTGTAAGTGTATAGATAAAACTTAACCAATACAGTTCTTCTTTTCCAGGAAGTAAAGGTTTAAAACTCTGGAAAAGAGATTTATGAAGGAGCTCTTTTCCATTCATACGAAGCAGAAAAGAGATAAGAACAATCTGTTTATGTGTAAAACCGTAATTCAGCTCTTGCATAGCAATATAGAATGCATGTTGATGTGACTTATAGATAGTCAGAGTTTTCCCAATAGAAGAGAGTTTCAACGCCCATAAAAGTTCACTGCTGTATCGTTTATTGTCTTTTATCTCTTTTTGCAGTACAGTATATAGTGTTGTGGCTATCTTCAGTTTATTCTTTTTCTTTGATTCTGTATAGATGAAAGGCTTGAAGCGATCCAAAATAGAGGTAATACTCGGATTAATATGTTGTGGAAACTTCAGATTGTCTTGTTTGAGAAACTGCTCAAAAAATACGCCTTCTCTTACCCCGACAGAACTTGTAATGACAGCTTTTGCTTCTATAAAAGAGAGTATTTCATTCCAGATGAGAGTACCTTCACGAATGGTATCATAACGGTTTTTTTTCAATGTGAATTTTTTTAGATTTTTTGCCGAACTGAGTGGTATAGCATGTAAATAGTCTGAAAAATCATCTATTTTATAGGTAAAAGCATGAAGTTTGTCTAGAGGATGCTCACTTTGCTTCATAATCCCTTTACTTAGTGCTCTTGCAGTACCACCTATACCAATAGCTAAATTGCTTTTAAAATGTTCAGGGAGGTCTTTAAATACTCTGTCTATATATACTTTAGCTTTTTGGTTGATCTCTTTCATCGGCATAGCTTTATCAAAAAAGAGTTCCTTGAGTCTGACTGTCCCCAAATTAAGAGAATAAGTATCAATGATATTTCCATCTTTAATGAGTGCCAGATCTGATGAACCTCCTCCAATGTCTATGGTGATGACATTATTAACAGGAAGTAGATTTTTTGCAGCTATAGCTCCATATATAGCTTCTTTGTTGCCGTCAATGACATTAATGGACAGCCCTAATTCTCTTTTGATCCATTTTATAAAAATTTTTCCGTTGGGAGCATCTCTTAATGCAGATGTAGCAACACATATGGTTTTATAGGCTTGGTATTTCTCTATTGTATGGAGAAAGGACTGTAGTGCAAAATAGGCTCTTCTTATACCGAGGGGTTGAAGGTAGCCTTCTTTTTCATAAGCTCCTTCACCGATGCGTACTTTTGATTTCTGCTCACAGATAAGATGAAAACCGTATCTGCTTGTTTTTTCAAAAATAACCAGTCTGGCTGAATTAGAACCGATATCAATGATCGCGGTTCGTTTTGCCATCTTAAATCTTACTCTTCTTCCTGAAGTTTTTCAAATTTAAATTTTAATTCTTCAATATTTTCTACATTGTCCGGATCTGAGATAATGCAGTCTACAGGACATACTGCAATACATTGTGGTTCATCAAAGTGACCTACACATTCTGTACATCTGTCTGAATCTATAAGATAGATTGGATCATTCTCTTCGATCGCTTCGTTGGGACACTCTTCTCTACAAGCATCACATGCTATACATTCATCCGTTATTAAAAGGGCCATATTATCCTCATGTTTTATTATTTATACGAGTTATAACCCAAGAAAGCTTATGCTTTATTTAAAAGTGAATAATTCTTTTTACTATGGGTTGTTTTTGAAGAAGTGGAAGCATTCTTACGCTTCCATATGAGTATTTAGGATATTTTTTTAGGGAAACAGAATCTGTAACCGCGTCTTCTAACTGTTTCAATAGTTGTGATATCCAAAGGTTTATCCATTTTTTGACGTATTTGGTTAATGGCAACCTCAATGACATTTGGTGTGACAAGTTCAGGTTCTTCCCAAATGGCATCCAGAAGCTGCTCTTTAGAGACTATCTGGTCCTTATGCATTGCTAAATGGGTCAGAACCTCAAAAGGTTTTCCTTTGAGTTCTATCTCTTCGCCCTGATAGATGATCTTTTCTTCTTCAGGGTTTATAATAAGATCTTCTATTTCAATGATATTGGAGGCACCAAAACGCAGCTTTGCTTCAATACGTACAAGGAGTATGTCATTATCAAAAGGTTTACGGATAAAATCATCTGCACCGGCACGCAAGGCTTCTATTTCACTCTCTTTGTCTTCACGTTCAGAGAGTACGATCACAGAAGTTTTATGTGCATCTCTTTTTATATCAGATATAAGACCGATATCATTGCCATTTATCTTTGCCCAGCCGAGCAATACGAGGTCATAATTACGAATGTCAAGATAGTATTTGGCATCGCCAAGATTTTCTGCCACATCACATTGATAACTGTTTTCTGTAAGTAATTGGGAAAGTGTTTTTCCCAGTCCAACTTCATCTTCTATGATCAATACTCTCATAAGTGACCCTTTGTCTTTTAAGATTTATTTAATATTATAACATAAAAATGAGGTTTCTGAAAGTTTTTTTAAGATTTAAAATTTCCATGAGTTACTTAATGCAACAGAGCACTCAGACAAGATATCCGGTTTGGTAATTTTAAGTGAGAGTGCTTTGAATTGGGGGTAAGTGGCGTATAAAATATGCTTCATGCCAAGAAGTGCCTCTTCAAGAAGTTTATAACGTTTCTCTTTCAATTCTTTTTGTATAAGAAATACCATATCGGCATAGTCAATAAAGTTTTCATCACTATAGTCATAAGAAGCATCCAGATCAATGATGACACGTTGTGGTCTCTCACGCTCATAATCAAGCAGACCTATGATCACATCAAAGGTAAGTGCTTCTATATGAATGGTCATTAGACTTTGCCTTCCTCTTTTTTGAAGAGTCGTACAAGATTGGGGATATGTTTATAAAAAATGATGAAAGCAATGATCCAGATAGGTGCATGGGAACCGATCCCCGGTACTTCCGGATACATGACATAGGAGGCTATGATGAAGGCAGCCAATCCTATGAGCGAGGAGAGTGAAGATATCTTTAAGCCCTTTGCTGCACCTAGCCATACCGCAATCGCAATAAGGGCAGGTACAGGCATCATCACAAGTAATACCCCAAACCCTGTAGCTACACCTTTACCGCCTTCAAAGAAGAGAAATACCGAGAAACAGTGTCCGGCAACTGCCAGTACAGCGATTGTCCAGAGTACACTTTCCGGGGCACCCAGTGTTTTGGCAACAAGAATCACAAGAATACCTTTGATCGCATCTAAAAAGAGTGTGGCAGCACCTAACTTTTTAGCAAGTTTCGGATCTTTTTCTTTTACAACACGAAGTACATTGGTTGCACCGATATTTCCGCTGCCTTCATTTTTAATGTCTACACCGGCAAACTGTTTTGCCAATAGATACCCAAAAGGAATCCCTGCGATGAGATACGCTGCAAGATAAAGCATTATATTAATATTCATAATTTTTCCACAATTTTAATTTATTCTGCAATTTTAACCGAATTTTGCTAAAATAGCTACAATTTACGAAGGATTGGGTATGAGTATTGATTATAAAGCTGAAATAGAAAGACTCAAAAAAGAGCTTAATGTTACGGTAGTGGCACACTACTATCAACGTGATGAAGTCTTTGAGATGGCAGATATTACAGGGGATTCCTTAGAGCTTGCACGCAAATGTAAAGCAGATGAGAACCCCTGGGTAGTCTTTTGTGGTGTAGGGTTCATGGGACAGAGTGTCAAAGTAATTGCTCCCGAAAAACGTGTACTGATGCCAAAGATTGCCTGTTGTGCTATGGCGCGTATGATAGACGGAAGCTATTTTGATGACTCTGTGAAGTATATGGTGGACAGGGGTGTACCCAAAGAAAATATTTTGCCTATCACCTACATCAACTCAGATGCAACAGTGAAAGCCAAAGTAGGTGAGATGGGTGGTATGGTATGTACGTCATCCAATGCATTCAAGATTATTGAAAAAGGGTTGGAGAGCGGAAAGAAGATCCTTTTTGTTCCAGACAGATGTCTGGGGCAGAACTTTGCCATTCAGATGGGATTGAAGTCCTGTATTATCGGAGAAGGAGAGTGTGATCCCAAAGAAGCAGATGTGATCTGTTTTAACGGTTTCTGTTCTGTGCATCAGCTTTTTACACTGGATGACATAGCATTTTATCGAAACAAATACCCCGGTATCAAAATAGCTGTACACCCTGAGTGTGATCCGAAGATCGTGGCAGCGTCAGATTTCTCAGGTTCTACTTCGCAGCTTATCAAATATGTGAATGAGCTTGATCCTGAGCAGAAAGTTGCTATAGGAACGGAGTACAACCTGGTAAACAGAATGAGACAGGGCAACACATATGTACTCTCATCAACAAAACCTGAGTGCCCGACCATGAATGAAACAACACTTGAAGATCTCTATAGAACACTCAAGTCTATTGAAGATAATAAACCGATTAATGAGATCGTGGTGGATCCGCATACAGTAAAGTATGCCAACCTTGCACTTGAACGTATGCTGGCGATCAAATAATGTTAAAAGAAGTATTTTTAAAAAAACTTATCGCAGAAGATCTAGGAAGAGGTGATCTTTTTTCCCGTATTTCTGAGAGTAAAAAGATACGTGCCTATGTCATTGCCAAAAGTGATGGCGTGTTTGCCGGACGTGAATATGTGGATGCACTGGCAAAGATGTATGATTTGAATCTTATGTGGGAAGTGAAAGATGGTGACCTCTTTACTAAAGATAAAAAACTGCTCTTTATTACGGGAGATTCCAAAACGATCCTCTCTTTGGAACGATCTATTTTAGATATGGTCTTGCATGCAAGTTCCATTGCAACATTGACGGCACGTTATGTAGATGCCATTAAAGATACCGGGGTGAAACTGCTTGATACAAGAAAAACCAGACCGCTGCTTCGAGAGTTTGAGAAGTATGCCGTACGTTGTGGTGGCGGGATCAACCACCGTATGGGACTAGATGATTGTCTGATGCTCAAAGATACACACCTTAAAACCATAGATGACCTTGATATTTTTATGAAAGAAGTTAGACAAAAGATCCCTTTTACCTCTAAGATAGAGATAGAGTGTGAAAGTCTGGATATGGCCAAACGTGCTATGAAGGCTGGAGCAGATATCGTTATGTGCGACAATATGAGTTTGGAAGAGACAGTAGAAGTCGTAAAGTTCAGAAATGAAAAATATTCACATATACTGCTTGAAGCAAGCGGCAACGTGACGCTGGATACGATCAAAAACATCGCAGCTACAGGAGTGGATGCCATCAGTTCGGGTTCGGTGATCCACCAGGCGAAGTGGATCGATCTCTCTATGAGGGTAGAGTAACAGATGGGTAATAGAGTTTTACTACACTTCCCGGTACGTAAGAAAGTACAAGCATGACAGGAGAAAAGAGATTTTATATTTCGGAAGTAAAAGAGCAGCTGGAACGTTTTAAGACCATTACGATAGTGACACATTTGAATCCGGATGCAGATACCATCGGTACCGGTTTAGGTCTATTTAACCTGCTTAGTAAAGACAGAAAGAAAAGAGTAGAGATAGTCAATGCTTCCAATATGCTGCCAAACTATTTGGATTTTCTTCCCTCTTTTGAAAAGATCAAACATACGATGGATTTTGAAAAGAGCCTTGTGATCACATGTGACTGCGGAAGTACAAATAGATTGGGGTTCGACCTTGAAGACAGGGAAATACTAAATATTGATCATCATGAAAGTAATGAGCACTATGGTACAGTTAATGTGGTCATACCGGAGTATGCTTCGGCTTCACAGGTTGCATATGGACTTTTTAAAGCACTCTACTCCATAGGTGTAGAGAGTGCTACATGCTTTTATGCTGCATTACTCTCGGATACAAGGTATTTTACAACAAACTCTGTGGATCAAAGAGTATTTGAAGTAGCTAAAGAGCTGGTTGATATTGGTGTGAACCCTGCTGAAGTTGCCTGTCATTTCACGCAAAGACGGTCACTTAGTTCTTTGCGTATATTAGAAAGGGCTTTGAGTCATTTGGAGCTTTGTTGTGAAGGCAAGGTGGCAAGATTGATGGTAACACAGGATGACATTATTGCAACAGGTGCACGTATGCCGGATATGGAAGGCATTGTTGATTATGCCCGTTCTTTAGCTACCGTAGAAATAGGGCTTTTTGCCATGGAGTTGAAAGATGGTATACGTATATCATTACGCAGCAAAACAGTGGATGTATCGAAGGTAGCAGCTTTCTTTGGCGGCGGTGGGCATAAAGTGGCAGCAGGGTTTATTGTGAAACAAACCAATTTACAAGAAACAATAGATACAATTTTAAAGAAAATAGAAGAGTTAGGAATTTTGAATGAAGCGTAGAAACAGTTATAAGAAAAAGAGTAGTACAAAAATCGTAGGAGGATTGCTTTTATTGATTTGTTTAGCAGGTGCGGGATATATCTATACAGCACCTGAGTTTGAGAGAACAGCACCAGTTGTGCATAGTAGTGACAGTGTGTTTTGGAATCGTAAAGATCCTCTAAAGATCAAACTTTCGGACAATGTAGGACTTAAAGATTTTGAGTTGATCTTAAATGATGGACAGAAAAGTCTTATAGTAGGGCAGGGGAAGTTTAAAAAAGGTACGAAAGAGCAGACACTTTTGGTTAAATATCCCAAAAGCAATACACTTAATTCGAAAACAAAAGAGTTAAACCTCAAAGTAGTTGTAAATGATAGTAGTTTATGGAATTTTTTTCAGGGAAACAAACTTGAAAAAACGATACACATCAAGATTGATCATAAACGACCTAACGTTAATGTCCTTGCAAACTCCTACAGTATTACACAGGGGGGAAGTGCCTTGGTTGTTTTTCAGGCAGAAGATGAAAACCTCAATACGCTTTATATTCAGACCACAGGGAAAAAATTTAAAGTAGAACCTTATAAAAAAGAGGGATATTATGTCTCTTTACTTGCATGGCCGTTTAATCAAGATCACTTTAATGCGAAGATCATAGCTACAGATAAAGCAGGAAACAAGCGTGTGACAGAAATCCCACTGTATTTGAAAAATCATCATTACAGGGTTTCATGGATCAGAGCTACAGATAAATTTATTAATGGAAAGATTACTGATCTTGCTTCAAGTGATCCCGAATATGCAGATATAGATGATAAAATAGAAAAGCTTAAAGCGATCAATGAAAACATGCGTTTAAAGAATGAAGAAAAAATACATACTTTATCCTCTAAGGTTTCAGACAAAATGCTGAAAAGTTGGAAAGTAAGAAAATTTTATCCACTCCAGAACGGAAAAAAAGTAGCAAGTTTTGGAGATGAGAGACACTACTATTATAATAATAAAGAGAATGAAGTTTCACATTCTTTTCATTTAGGATATGATCTTGCAAGTACTAAAATGGCAGCAATTAGGGCATCAAATGCAGGAACTGTTGTCTATGCTAATGAAAACGGGATTTATGGTAATATGCCGATGATAGATCACGGATTGGGACTTTATACACTTTATGGACATTGTTCACAACTTTTTGTTAAAGAGGGTGATAAGGTAAAAGCTGGACAGACTATTGCAAGAACAGGTACTTCTGGTCTGGCACTGGGAGATCACCTCCACTTTGGTATATTGGTACAAGGTATCGAAGTTAGACCTATAGAGTGGTTTGACGGAGGTTGGATCAAGACGAATATAGACAATGTGTTCAAGACTGCGGATAAGATTATTTCCGGGAAGTAATATCTATGCTAGGTTCACAAATAATCCACAGTTAAGTGCTATACTTGTATAATATTTGTTATTTGAGTATAATATTGAAAAATATAAAATTTTAGAAAGGAGAGAGTGATGCATCAAAGAACGATCAAAAAGCCTATTGAAGTTGTGGGTATCGGTCTACATAAAGGCGAGCCTATTAAGCTCAGACTTGAGCCGTTATCAGCAGATGCAGGTATTGTATTCTACCGTGAAGATCTGGCACTGAGCATTCCTCTTTCTCCCTCTTCTGTTATAGATACACGTATGGCAACGGTCATTGGCGGGGATAAAGGCTTTATCTCTACGATCGAGCATTTCCTCTCAGCAATCTATGCTTATGGAATAGATAATCTTCGTGTAATCGTTGACGGTAATGAGATGCCTATTATGGATGGCTCATCTATCTCCTTCTGTCTTTTGCTTGATGAAGCAGGGATTGAAGAGCTGGATGCACCTAAAAAGATCATTTGCGTGAAAGAAGCTGTTGAGATACGCGATGGTGACAAGTTTGTACGGCTTTTACCGAGTGATACAGCCTCTTTTGATTTTAGAATTAAGTTTGATCATCCGGTCATTGGTGAACAGAGTGAAAAATTTGTATTCAGTACACACAATTTTGTTGAAGAGATCGCAAGAGCAAGAACATTCGGCTTTGCCAAAGATATCCAATATCTTCAGAGTCAAAATCTTGCGCTCGGTGCAACTTTGCAGAATGCAATAGGATTGGATGACCACAAGGTGCTCAACCCTGAAGGACTGCGTTTTGACAATGAATTTGCAAGACATAAAATACTTGATGCCATGGGTGATATGATGGTTAGCGGACATAATATTTTAGCAAAATACGAATCGTTTGCAGGAAGTCATAATCTTAATTATCAGCTTACATCCAAATTGCTTTCAGAGAGTAAGAGTTATGAACTTATAGCGGTAGATGAGTTGCAAAGTAGAGCGTTTGAAAAGTCCTTCGCATAAGCGGTATTCCCTTCTGATCATTTCTATTTCTACTCCTCTTCTTATAGGGCTGTATGAAGATGACATACTTATTAAAACACTCTCCAGCGAATTAAAAACCTCTGAAGTGCTTTTGCCTTTGATTATGGAATGTCTGGATAACTATGATATTTCAAAGATCATTTACACTAGAGGTCCGGGTTCATATATGGCGATCAAGCTTACCTATATCATGCTTAAAACCATTGAGATCGTACGTTGTATCAAGTGTGTGGGGTGCAGTGGTTTTGCTCTAAATGGGGGAAAACCGATCAAAGCGATAGGCAATCTCTATTTTATCAAGGAAAAAGAGACTATAATTACAAAAAAATTTGAACAACCGGTAATAATGAAGTTTACATTACCCCAGAGTATTCAAGATCTTGAATTGGATGAAGAATCAACACCTGAATATGTACTGCCGGCTGTATAGAAGAAAAGAGATATTATGTTTGTAAGCGTACCTGCTACTTCAGCGAACCTTGGACCCGGATTTGATACTTTGGGACTTGCACTGGATCTCAAAAATGAGATCATTATCAAACCTTCGAAATTTTTAAGTATCTCTACCAATGGTGAAGGTGCGGATAATCCAAAGATTAAGAAAAACTCTCTCTTCCTAAGTATTTTCAATGAAAATTATAAGCGCCTTACTGGAAGAAATGATAATTTCAGATTTGAATTTCATAATCGTATTCCTATTTCACGGGGGCTTGGAAGTTCTTCTGCTGTTATCGTAGCTGCATTAAGTGGTGCCTATATGGCAGCAGGTACACGATACAATAAACGAGAGATACTTAATCAGGCACTTCGTTATGAGCACCATCCCGATAATATTACACCTGCTGTCATGGGTGGATTTAATGTTGCCTGTATTGAAGGAGATCGTGTTTATAGTAAAAAAAGGCGTATGCCCGACTACCTCAAAGCTATAGTTGTTGTACCTAACCGTACAATCTCTACTGCAAGATCCCGAACAATATTGCCCAAAATGTATAGAAAGGAGGAAGCACTTTATTCGCTTTCTAGAGCAGCATATATGACTTCACTTTTCATGAGTGAGTCCTGGGACCTTTTGCGTATCGCATCTAAAGACAAGCTGCATCAGGCAAGACGCATGAAGATGATGCCTGAACTTTTTGATGTACAAAAACTGGCGCTTAAGCACGGTGCACTTATGAGTACACTTTCAGGTTCAGGTTCTACATTTTTTAATTTGGTGTACGATAAGGATGCAGATAAAATAGCACAAGTACTGCAAACACGTTTCCCTCAGTTTAGAGTTTTTACACTCTCTTTGGATAACTATGGTGTCACAACCAAATATTAAGAAGTGCTCTTAATCTCTTTTTAGGTATAATACGCATGAAAAAATCACAGCCCATACGAATGTGCATCACTTGCCGCAACAGACATCCTCAAAACAGTTTGATACGTTTGAAACAAGAAAGTGAGAATGTTATAGCATTTAATGGTATTGGTAGAAGTTTTTACCTTTGTACTGTGTGCAGTCAAAATGAAAAAAAAATCAAAGGCTTAGTGAAACGCTTTAAACAAGATCAAGAGCAATTCACTAAGCTTTTAAAGGAGTTAATGAATAATGGATAAAGTTAAGATCCAAGAAATAGCAGCTGAAGCAGGACTTTCCAACCAAGACCTGATAGAAAAAGCTAAAGAATTAGGCTTTGATGTCAAAGCAGCTAACAGCACGATCAGTTTTGATGATGCCGGTATGCTCGTAGATTATGCGATCAGCGGAACATTGCCTAAAGGGTTTAAGAAACCAGGTAGTAAAACAAAAAAGATCACTGTAACAAAGAAAAAAGTAGAAGAGAGCACAGAAGAAAAAGTGCCTGAAGAAATAGTGGAGGAGATAACTGAAGCCATTACCAGGGAAGAAGTAGTTCCTGAAATCACTGAAGAGACAGTAAATGTTGAAACGGAAGCAGAAAAAATTCTAAATGAAGAAATTACAAAAGAAGAACCTGTTGAAGAACCTGTTAAAAAAGCAGTGGCTAAAAAACGTAAAGGTATCTCCGTCGTCAGTAAAAAAACAGAGCTAGAAGCTTCTTCTGAGGAAAAAAATGAAGGCTCAGAAGAAAAACCGAAAAAAAGAGTACTTTCGCGCTCAGGTATCAAGATCGTCAGAAAAGCAAAACCAGCACCGGTCAGAGCTGCAACCAAGATATCTATGGGTGACCAAACACCTTACATAGGCAAAAAGAAACCTAAAAAAGGACCAGCTCAGGCAAAAGAGAGCGGTACAAAGATCGATATTTTCAATCATGACAGTATGAGTACTGATATTGATAGCGGATTTGGTGATGAAGAAGTCGTACTGTTGGATTTCTCTGATAAGAATATTTATGAAGAGATGATGCGTCAGGAACAAAAACGTAAAGAAGAGATGAAAAAAAGAGAAGCAGCAAATGGTGGACCTGTAAAAGGCAGACAACCGTTCCGTCCTCAACAAAGACGCTCTCTTAAGCGTGGTGGTAAACGCAAGAAGTATACAAAAGAGGAAAATACGGAAGTGATCACTTCCGTTGAAATCCCCGAAAATGTAAGGGTTTATGAGTTTGCAGAAAAAGTGAATCGTTCGATGAGTGAAGTGATAGGTTGCCTTTTTGCACTTGGTATGATGGTAACCAAAAATGATTTCCTTTCTAAAGATGAGATAGAAATTCTTGCAGAAGAGTTTGAAGTCGAAGTAACGACTGTCAATCCACTTGATGAGCTTACTGTAAAAGATTCATATGATGTCGAAGAAGATGAAAATGCAGTAGAACGTCCACCGGTGATTACCATTATGGGACACGTTGACCATGGTAAGACATCATTACTTGATAAAATACGTACAGCAAAAGTAGCCGATAGAGAAGCGGGAGGTATCACTCAACATGTAGGTGCTTACCAGGTAGAGAAAAATGGTAAAAAAATCACTTTTGTTGATACTCCTGGTCATGAAGCCTTTACTGAGATGAGAGCCCGTGGTGCTCAGGCAACTGATATTGTCATTATCGTTGTTGCGGCAGATGACGGTGTTATGCCTCAAACGAAAGAGGCGATTGCCCATACTAAAGCTGCCGGTGTTCCTATGATCATTGCTGTGAATAAGATGGATAAAGAAGCAGCAAACCCGGACAATGTGAAAGCACAACTTGCTGAGATTGATGTAATGGCAACGGATTGGGGCGGAGAATATGAATTTGTACCTGTCTCTGCACATTCAGGTTTAGGAATTGATGATCTGCTTGAGACTATTCTTTTACAAGCTGAACTTATGGAGCTTAAAGCAAACCCTGCATTAGATGCTAAAGCAGTGGTTGTGGAAGCATCCCTTGAAAAAGGTTTTGGACCGGTTGCAAATGTTATCATTAAAAACGGTACGCTCCATGTTGGTGACAATGTTATCGTGGGTAAGACCTATGGACGTATTAAAGCAATTAGACTTGATGATGGTTCCAATACCAAAGCAATTGGACCATCAACACCGGCGGCCATTGTAGGGCTTAATGATGTACCTGGAGCAGGAGAAGAACTTCTTGTTATGGATACAGATAAAGAGGTACGTGAGCTTGCAGAAAAACGTGCAGAGTTTGAGAGAGCAAAAGTACTTTCTAAGTCTACTAAAGCAACACTGGATGACCTGTCTGCACTGATCGCTGAAGGTCAGTTAAAATCTCTTCCGATTATTATTAAAGCAGATGTACAAGGTTCTCTTGAGGCAATCAAAGGTTCTTTGGAAAAACTTAGAAATGAAGAAGTGAAAGTAAACATTATTCACGAAGGTGTAGGTGGGGTTACCGAGAGTGATCTTACACTTGCAGATGCTTCTGAGCATTCAGTTGTCTTAGGATTTAATGTCCGTCCAACAGGTGCAGTGAAAAAGAAAGCCAAAGAACTTGGTATTGAGATCCGTACTTACTCTATTATCTATGACCTTCTGGATGAAGTAAAAGCGTTGCTTGGTGGTATGATGAGCCCAGTTATCTCTGAAGAGGTAACTGGTCAGGCAGACGTACGCGAGACGTTTGTCGTCGGTAAAGTCGGAACAATTGCAGGTTGTAAAGTTTCTGATGGTGTGATCACAAGAAACTCTAAAGCCAGACTTATACGTGATGGTGTAGTAGTCTATGAGAGTTCTATCTCTTCACTCAAGCGTTTCAATGAAGATGCAAGAGAAGTGAAAAATGGTTATGAATGTGGTATTATGCTTGAGAACTTTAATGATATTAAAGAGGGTGATGTGATTGAAACCTTCAAAGATGTAGAAGAGCAGGTAAAACTCTAAAATGACACAGGAAGAGATCAAACGCCATAGAGTAGAATCTGTACTTAAGGAGATCATCCCTGAAGCATTAGCTACGCTTGATGATAGTCGTATAAATTCTCTTTTGGTTACAGATGTAGTTTGTTCTAAAGGTAGAAGTGATGCAAAAGTTTACCTTGAGAAGTCATTTTTAACACCCAAAGAACAAGGTGAAGCACTGAGACAGCTAAGAACTGTAGCAGGATATATCCAAAATCATTGTAAGCAAAGTGAAGGGTGGTTTAAAGCACCAAGGTTTACATTTGAATTTGATGAACAGTTGGAAAAGGTAAGCCGCATAGAAGAACTTTTTAAACAGATCAGCAAGAAAGAAGAGGGATCAAATGAGTCTTGAATCACAGATAGCAAAGATCATAGAAGCCAATGGTGCCGCGCTTTATGACACTGAAGTGGTCACTGAATTTGATGAGACGATCTTTCGTGTCTACATTACTAAAACAGGTGGAATTGAGCTTGATCTTTGTGCAACTATTTCTAATGAACTCTCACCTTTTCTAGATGTACATCCTCCGATGAACGGTGCCTATAGATTGGAAGTAAGCTCTCCTGGGATTGAAAGAAAACTGACGAAACCCGTGCATTTTCAAAATGCGATTGGTGAAAAAGTTAAGATAAAAATACCGGGAGAAGAGAGACTTAAAGGTATGTTAAAAAGTGCTGATAGCAACAGCTTTGTTGTTGAAACCAAACATGGTGATGAAACAGTGACATATTCCCAAGTAGGTACAGCAAAAACATATTACGACTGGAATAATTAGTCATAATAACATATTGAAGGAGTTGCATATGAATATTGATGAAATCTATATGCAACTTGCGCTGAATGAAGCCTGGAAATATCAGGGACTTACCTATCCAAACCCTGCGGTAGGTGCGGTCGTTACTTTAGAAGGTAAAATTTTAGCTATCCAGGCACATCAAAAAGCAGGTACTTCTCATGCAGAAGTATTGGCACTACTGGCTGCCTATGAAATACTTTCACAAAACAAAATCGATTTTGACAGATTTGATGCTCAAAAAGGACATGCTTTCCTTTTGGAACTTCCCATAGGATTTTTCTCTGAATGTACCATTTATGTGACACTTGAGCCATGTGCCCACACAGGTAAAACCCCTTCTTGTGCGCTATTGTTGGAAAAGTTGCATCTAAAACAGATAATTATAGGTACCAAAGACCCCATAATAGGGCATGGTGGTGGACTTGATATTGTAGGTCGGGGTATCCTTGCCCCCCCGACAATAGGTGTATTGGAAGAAGCGTGTCAAGCCCTTCTTGAGCCATTTATGATATGGCAAAAGCGAGCCTTTGTCCTTTTTAAGCTGGCGCAAACAACCAATGGACGCATAGGTGGAGGATATCTTAGCTCCAAAAGTTCTTTAAAGCATGTACATCAGTTAAGAGAAGTGTGTGATACCTTGCTTATAGGTGGTAATACTGTAAGAATTGACAGACCTACTTTGGATAGCAGGTTTACAGAAGGTAAATCTCCCAATATAATAATATATTCAAGAAAAGATGATTTTGACAAAGATATCCCTCTTTTTCATGTTCTCCAAAGAGAAGTAAAAGTAAGTGATAATTTAGATTTTTTAGAGCATCCTTCTTTTGTTATGGTAGAAGGTGGAGAGGGAATGTTACAGGCTCTGAATGATAAAGTGGATTGGATGCTGATCTACCAGATACCTAAGCTTTCTACCAATAATTTAACCTATAATACTACAATGAATTTAGAGTTTCTGCATATAGAAAAAAAAGATGTAGATCTCATGATATGGAGCAGACAAATTGGGCATTGAAAAACTCACAGATAAAGATGAAAAACAAGAAAAAATAGTCACAATGTTTGATGACATTGCATCAACATATGATAAAGCCAATAGAGTATTGAGTATGGGAATTGATATTCAGTGGCGTAAAAAAGGGTGTGACAAAGCTTTTGAGATACTAGGTAAAAAAGAGTTGGGACAGATCACAGATGTTGCTACAGGGACTGGTGACCTGCTTATCTATTGGAGAGAGCAAGCGGTTAAAAATGGTGTAAATATAGATAAATATGTAGGTGTAGACCCGTCAGTAGGGATGTTGGAAGTGGCTCGCGGCAAAGTGGATTTTGCAACATTTATAGAGGGGAAAGCCCAAGCCTTGCCTATTACTGATGAGAGCAGTGATGTGATCTCTATCAGTTACGGTATCCGAAATGTAGTTGACAGAGTAGAGGCACTTCAAGAATTTAACCGTGCATTAAAGCCAGGAGGTTTGGTTGTTATCTTGGAATTTACCAAGCAAAACAGAAGAGGGCTTGTAGATAAAATCGTTGATTTTGGAATGAAAAATGTACTGCCTCGTGTCGGTGGTTTTATTTCTAAGAACTACGAAGCGTATAAATATCTTCCCGATTCTATTGAAGAGTTTTTGACTACAGAAATGCTTGCAAAAGAGTTGGAAGAAGCAGGATTTGAGATGAAGTATACCAAGTCTTTTTCTATGGGGATAAGTACACTTCTAGTTGCACAAAAAAAATAGTGTAGGGTGTTGTTCCATGACAACACCAATAAATTATATATCGGTGTTGTAAGGCACAACACCCTACGGAGGTTTTATGTCACAAAATATGATGACCGTCTCTTCACTCAACACAAAAATAAAATCTCTCCTTGAAGCTACCTTTATGCATATTCTTGTTGAGGGTGAAGTTGCTTCAGTGACCTATCATACTTCAGGGCATGTCTATTTTTCCATTAAAGATAAAGAGAGTTCTGTCAAATGTGTAATGTGGCGCTCCAATGTCTTGAAGTTGAAATTTCGTTTGGAAAAAGGAATGCATATTGTTGTAGAAGGTTCAGTAGGTGTTTATACACCAAGAGGAGAATATCAATTTTATGCTGTACATATCGAACCTTATGGCAAAGGAGCTTTGGCTTTGGCGTATGAACAGCTTAAAGAGAAACTCAAAGCAAAAGGCTATTTTGATGCCCAGAGAAAAAAAGCTGTTCCCAAACATATAAAAAAAATAGCATTGGTCACAGCCAAAGAGAGTGCTGCTTTACATGATATGATCAAGATCATAGAAAAACGTTGGTCTCTTGTTGAAGTGTGGATCATTGATACTTTGGTTCAGGGTGAATCAGCATCTGCACAAATAGCAAAAAGTCTACAGTATGCAGACAGGTTAGGTATGGACATTGTTGTTGTTGGACGCGGTGGGGGGAGTACAGAAGATCTTTGGTGCTTCAATGAAGAAGTAGTTGCAGATGCAATCTTTGCAATGCAGACACCGGTAGTCTCTGCGGTTGGGCATGAAGTAGATGTAATGATCAGTGATCTTGTAGCCGATTTGCGTGCACCGACTCCCAGTGCAGCAATGGAGATGATTCTTCCTGATACTCAGGAGATACTCTATATGTTGGAAGAGAGTACACAGCGGTTTATCTATGGCATAGAACAGAAAATTTACCAAAAAATGCTGGCATTAAAGCATATAGAAGAGCTTCTTGTTAGAAGTTCTCCATTACAACAACTAAAAGAGGTACGAACAGAGTTCAACCGTCTTGAAGAAGAATTTAAAAGGCTGATACGGTATAGATTGGAACGTTTTGAATCACAACTGCCGATCTTACAAAAGAGTTTTAGACAAAGTCTCTCTTTTATTTTACAGCAAAAAGAACAATATTTAGAATATATGCGTAAAAAAACAGAGATGAATGATCCAAAATTACAGTGCAAAAAAGGTTGGGTACAGGTATCATCTCATGGAAAACCTGTTTCCCTGGAGAATATTGCTATAAATGACAGATTTATGCTTACGGATGCTTTTATAAAAATTGAAGCGATATGTTTAGAGAAAAAAGAGATTTGATTATTAATGCTGACAAAAAGTATTGCACAAGGTTTCAACCTTGTATGATATAATTGAGTTTAAAAAGGGTAAGGAAGGTAAGCAAATAAATGGAAATACTATCTGTATTACAACCACTATTTAGTCAATGGACAGCAGGAAATATTTTTTTGTTTGTATTGATTATACTTTCCTTACTTATATATATTTATACACTTAAAAGATCAAAAGAAAAGATCAAACAGTCAACAGAAAAGAAGATAGAAGCATTCCAAAAAGCATTTGATATTTCAGAAGATGCAATTTTAATGCTGTCTGATAGAAATGAAGTAGTTTATGCCAACAGGTCAATGATGAGACTACTTGATCTTAAGGAAAATGATATTGCCAAACCGCTTAATGTCATACTTAAGATAAAGGTAAAAAGAGAATGGATAACATTGGATCAATTGGTAAAAGATAATTATAAAAAAACAGAAGAAAAGATGCAGTCATTTTTACAATCAAAGTTGTTAACAGAAAATAAAAATATTGATGAAATACCTATAAACCTTTATATAGATACTTTTCCAATGGATGATACCCATCGGCAGTGGTGCACCATTGTTTCAATACATGATTTGAGTAAAGAGGAAGAGAAAACGGCTTTAGGTTATCGGCACAAACTTACCAAATTACCCAATCAGGCGCAAGCACTGCATGATTTGAATGCCCTTTATTCCAAAATACATCTAAAAGATCAAAAACTTGCATTGGTATTGCTTGATATTGACAATTTTTCAAAATTGCGGTCTATTATTGGTCACGAACAGGCAAATATTATTCTTATAAAAGTAGCTGACTATTTAGATGCTTTAGCAAAAGAACATGCTTTTTCTGTGTATCATACCTATCATAATAATTTTTTACTTACAATACCGGATATAAATTCTTCAGATGAAGTACTTTCTATAGTGAAAATCATACAAAAAAGACTGGCATCATTTTATAAAATGGAAGATGCAAAATTGCACTTGACAGCCTCTGTCGGGATAAGTATCTATCCTGACAGTGGAGCTACTCTGAATCTATTTGATAATGCCTATAAAGCATTGGCACAGGCAGAAAAGAATGGATATGGCCGGATACATATTTATATTCCCAGTGATATACAGCATGATTATAATGAATTGACACTACATAACGAGATGCATGAGGCTTTGAAGAAAGATGAATTTGAAGTTTATTATCAACCTATTGTAGATGCTAAAAATAAAGAAGTTGTGGCCGCAGAAGCACTGATACGATGGAATCATCCAAAATATGGTCTTATACCGCCTATTGTATTCATCCCTCTGATGGAAAAAACAGGTTTTGTTATTGAACTGGGAAAATATATACTGGAAGAAGTGTTAAAGCAGCAAAAGCGTTGGGAACTTTTTAAATTCAAACAGATAGAAGTTTCTATTAATCTTACACTTTTAGAAATAGAGTCAGAAGGATTTGTTGAAAATGTCGCAAAACAGCTGCAGTTCCATCAGATAAACCCTGAGAATATTAAGTATGAGATCACAGAAGGTTCTGCCATGATCAGTGAGGAATTGACACATAAACAGTTTACTGCATTGAAAAAACTGGGTATCCCTATTGCGTTGGATGATTTTGGTACAGGGTATACTTCTTTCTCCTATTTGAAGAAATTCCCTGCCGATGTCTTAAAGATCGATAAAACTTTGGTAGATTATATATTGACCAATAAAGAAGATCAGAGAATTGTCAAAGCGATGATAGAACTGGGACATAATCTGGGAGTTAAAATAGTAGTCGAAGGAATAGAAAATAAAAGAATGTATGAACTGATAGCATCTTACGGATG
The DNA here is from genome assembly GCA_026990595.1 of Sulfurovum sp. Taxonomy (GTDB): domain Bacteria; phylum Campylobacterota; class Campylobacteria; order Campylobacterales; family Sulfurovaceae; genus Sulfurovum. The sequence goes on along the minus strand of JALXCZ010000008.1, from coordinate 139,651 downwards.
TGATTTTATGCAAGGTTATTACTTTTCAAAACCGTTGCCGGTATTTGAATTTCAAAAATTATTACGATAAGGAAAAGAAAAAATGGATATGAATATCGTTGTAGGAAGTTTGATCCTCATCCTGTTTGGGATAGTGATCTTTTGGCTACAGAAAAGATATAAAGAAAAAATAAAAGCTATTGCAAAGGAATTATATTTTTTTAAAAAAGAGAAAGAGTATTATGATGAAGCCATGATGGTATTGTCTGAGAATTTTGATATTATTTTTGCGAACGGTGCAACGAAAAAACTTTTTTCTTTGGAGGAAGAGAATAAAATTCCTCTAAATGCCAATAAAATAGAATTAAAAATAGATACAAAAGATCCTAGAGATTTTTTTGAAGTCTTAAAAGAGCAGATCGCGGCACATAAAGAGAATTTTCATTTGCAAAATGTACTTTTGGTCATATCCGGAAAAATGAAACAGGTTAATATTTATGTTGATAAAAGCCAATGGAATATTGATAAAAGTATTACCTGTATTATTGATATGCAGAGGGTTATTCCTGCGGAAGCAAAAACTATAAATAAAGACGGTGGTATAGATTTTCTTACTGGGTTGCCAAGTCAGTTTGTGGCATTGACAGATATTAATACTTTAGCGATAGAGACACAAAAGAATTCAAGATCATTCACACTTTTTTTACTTGGCATAGACCATTTTACAGAATTGCAAGCCACTCTGGGACATGATTATACAAACAAGATCATAAAAAGAACAGCAAAGTATTTAACTGATAATCTAAAAGATGAGTTCAAAGTATATCGTATGGATTGTGACAAATTTCTTTTGGTAGTCAATAACGAACCCAGTGAAGACAAAGCAAGAGATATTGCCAAAAAACTGATCATTGATCTAAATTACTTTCATAAGGAAGAGAATAATATTCATTTAAGTGCATCCATAGGAGCGGTTAAATATCCCAATGACGGAGAGAATGCTGCAAAATTGGTCAACCACCTTTATATTGCATTAAATGATGCACAAAAAGAGAGTGATTCAAATATAGAGTTCTACACAACAGAGTTTCAACCTATGCATAAAGATGAAGCTAAAATAAATGAAGAGATACAAGCTGGATTAAAAAATCATGAATTTTTTCTCTATTATCAACCGATCTTTAATTTAAAAACAGAGGAGATGATAGGAGCAGAAGCCTTGCTCCGATGGAAACACCCGGAATTAGGGGTGATCACAGCCGATAAATTTTTAAATGTTGCAGAAAAAACAGGTCTTATCGTGGATATAGGAGAGTATGTTTTCAGGGAAGCCATCAAGCAACGAAAACTTTGGGATGATAATGGTTTGAAAAAATTTAAAACAACACTGAATCTTTCTCTGAAAGAGATGCATGTCGATAAACTGATCCAAAAGCTTGAAATTCTGTTTGAAGATCATTCGGTTGACCCTAGAGATTTCAATCTTGATATTAGAGAGAGTACAGCAATGTCAAACATAGAGCAAACAATGGAAGATTTTAAACGTTTTAAGGAATTGGGACTTTCCATTGCAATTGATCATTTCGGTGCGAGTGTTTCTTCCTTAAAACATTTACAGATGCTTCCCCTGTCTATGATAAAAATAGACAGATCATTGATCTTTGATATGTATTCAAATCTTGATCATCAAATTACTGTAAAGGCGATGATTGCATTGATCCACGGATTAGGCTTTGAAGTTGTTGCAGAGGGAGTTGAAACCTCAAAAGAGTCAGGATTGCTTTATGATTTTGGTTGTGATCATGCACAAGGCTATTTATTCTCTAAGCCACTACCTGCAGCTGAGTTTCAAGAGTTATTAAGATAAAGAGTAACAAGATTCCGAAGCTTAGCTCCGGAATCTTGTTACATCATACCAGGCATTCCGCCCATACCACCCATATCTGGCATAGCAGGTGCAGCAGTTGGTGCTTCTTTGATATCTGATACAGTAGCCTCTGTTGTAAGAAGCAGACTTGCAACAGAGGTAGCATTTTGAAGTGCTACTCTTTCTACTTTAAGCGGATCAATAATCCCTGCTTTAAGCATATCTACATAGTTGCCTGTTGCAGCATTAAACCCTAAATTTGCATCAGTGGAATTTGCAATTTTATCTGCAACAACACCCGCATCAAATCCGGCATTCTGAGCAATTTGCTTCATCGGTGCATACACAGCTCTCAAAATGATCTCTGCCCCTACTGCTTCATCTCCATCTAAGTCAAAATTGACAGCCTGTGATGCTTTAATAAGTGCGGCACCACCACCGATAACGATTCCCTCATCTACAGCTGCTTTAGTTGCTGAGAGTGCATCATCCACTCTGTCTTTTTTCTCTTTCATTTCAGTTTCAGTGGCTGCACCTACTTTGATAACCGCAACACCACCGGAGAGTTTTGCAAGTCTCTCCTGCAGCTTCTCTTTGTCATACTCGCTTGTAGTATTCCCGATCTGAACTTTAATCTCATTTACTCTGGATTCAACTGCGGCACTGTCACCTTTACCGTCTACGATAACTGTATTGTCTTTGTCTATGACGACTCTTGCAGCTTGACCAAGATCATTCAGTGTAGCTTTATCCAGACTTAGTCCTAACTCGTCCGTGATAACTGTTGCACCAGTCAAGATAGCAATATCTTTAAGCATCTCTTTTTTTCTGTCACCGAAACCTGGTGCTTTGACTGCTGAGATGTTCAATACACCTTTCAGTCTATTAAGTACCAGTGTTGCCAATGCTTCACCTTCAAGATCATCAGAGATGATGAGAAGTGGTCTTCCGCTTTGCTGTATTTGCTCAAGTACCGGTACCAGATCTTTCAGAGATGTGATTTTTGCATCAGTAATGAGTAAAAGAGGGTTTTCCATTTCGCAGGTCATTTTCTCTGTGTTTGTTACAAAGTACGGAGAGAGGTAGCCTCTGTCAAACTGCATACCTTCAACCACTTCAAGATCATCATTGATCCCTTTTGCCTCTTCAACAGTGATCACCCCGTCTTTACCTACTTTCTCCATTGCTTCGGCAATAAGGTTACCAATGGTCTCATCAGAGTTTGCAGAGATCGTTGCTACCTGAGCGATCTCTTTTTTGTCTTTTACTTCTTTTGAGATCTTTTTGAGTTCTTCGATGATCGCATTGGAGGCTTTATCCATACCTCTTTTTACTTCTATAGGGTTTGCACCAGCTGTGATGTTTCTAAGTCCCTCTTTGAAGATAGAGTGTGCAAGTACTGTAGCTGTAGTCGTACCGTCACCTGCTTCATCTGCTGTGTTACTGGCTACCTCTTTAACCAGTTGTGCACCCATATTCTCTAATGAGTCAGTGAGTTCGATCTCTCTTGCAACAGATACTCCATCTTTGGTGATATGTGGTGCTCCGAAACTTTTTTGAATCAGCACATTGCGACCTCTAGGTCCCATGGTTACTTTCACTGCATCTGCGAGCTTTGTAACACCTTCATAAAGTCCATTTCTTGCTGTATCTGAAAAAAATATTTCTTTTGCCATAATTATTACTCCCTATTTATTTTATAAGACCTAAGATCTCTTTGCTTAATAAGATAAGGTACTCAGACCCTTCTATCGTTATTTCCATACCGGAAAAGTCAGCAAAAACGACGGTATCACCTTCGGATATCCCAGCTTCTTTTGCTTCCGGACCTACTGCGATCACTTTCCCCTGTAAAGGTTTTTCCTTTGCTGTATCAGGGATGATAATACCTGATGCCGTTGTGTTTGTCTGTTCTTCTCTTTCAACAAGAACACGATTTGCTAATGGTATAAATGCCATATCAGCTCCTTTATTTGTATGTTATTTTTTAATGGTGATATTGTAGTCATTTTTTATAAAAATGTCAAGTAGGTTATTCTAAATTATTTAATATATATGAGTCACTATGACTAAACAATACTCTTTTAGCTAGTTTAAAAACCTTTTTTTGTAACTTTTTTAAAAAACTATTGACAATAAAGCCATCTTTAGCTAAAATTCCGTCTCTTCATTAGTGGTAAGGTAGCTCAGCTGGTTAGAGCGCTGGTCTCATAAGCCGGAGGTCGGGGGTTCAAGTCCCCCTCTTACTACCACTTTTATCATTATACAAAATCTTTAAAAAATAATTTATCCTCCAACTATGGTTTTTAGTATTAGTTTGACATTTTTTGACATTTTTATCATATAATCATGCAAAAGTTTGAGCAAAGATGAGAGATTGATATATTTTAGACGATAGGTCAAATATATTGCAATGATAAGTTATTTCTGTAATATTTTAAAATATTTAATCTTAAAAAATATAAAAATATGTTATCCTTGTGCCATAAGCATTTTTATAAATGTATAATTTAAACAAGGACAAGGAGTTTATCATGGTAAAAAAAATAGCGATTGTAGCGTTATGTGCGGTAATGGGAAGTTCACTTTATGCAAGAGATATATCAGAAGGTGAGAAGTTCATTGGTCTGGAAGTAAGTGCAACAGAAGTTCAAGGCGATACTGGGGGTATTTTTGGAGAACTTGATCATAAAGAAACTGGTGTTGAATATGGTTTGCGTGTAGGAGCACAGTTAGATGAGTGGAGAAGCATGCTACTTTTAAACTACTTTGATGAGGGGGATCAGAATACTGAAAAATTAATGGTGTCCGTTGATTATTTCTTCCTTAATTCAACAGAAGAACAGAGTTATTTCAAACCCTATTTAGGAGTGAATGCCGGATATATGAATTATGAAAGTACTGATATTGATGAAAGTGGATTTCTTTATGGTGCACAGATCGGTTTTGTAGCTGAAGTAATGGAACATATTGATGTAGATCTTGGATACAGATATTCACTGTCAAGTGCTGATAAATTTGATCATACCGGTGGCGTGGTATTTGGTATTAACTACCTTTATTAATGATGGAATAGTTGAATTCATAGAAGGAATGAAAAATGAAAAAAAATAGTATATATGCATTTATGCTTGTCATAGGTTTGATTTTGTCTGCGTGTGGTAGTAACAGTAAACCAGATGGGACAGGAGGAAGCAATACAAAAGGTACAATCACTACAACATTGCAGAATATTACTGTAGACAAAAATAGCGGCAATATAGCAGCAAATGTGAGAGTGACAAGTACGTATGAAAGCAGTGTAGTCGCTACACTTAATAGTATGGATATATCTTTAGGCGGATGTTCCCTTGTCTCGGGTTCTGTATCGGCAAATCCTGATACTGTTTCTTTGGATTCAACTACACCGAGTAAAGATGTTGTTTTGACAGGAACATTGACAGACCCGTCGTGTGTACCTACTTCATATCAGTTAAGCGGAACCAATACACTAGCAGCAGATGGACAGACTGCAACACGTTCTTTTACGACAGCTCGAGTTGATGTTAATGCAACGTCTATTATAGATGGAACCTTAAAAAGTGTCCTGACGATCATTGATCCTGCAAGTAAAAATTTGGATATTAATACATCGAATGTTGAAAAATCTGTCATTGTGCATCTCGCATTGGGTAAAACAGCACTTGCAAATGAGAAAATAAAAATCAATAATAGTGTAACTAATGGTTCCTTCTTCACTTCAACTGTAGTAACAGATGAGCAGGGGAATGCAACTTTTGCATACAGAGCACCTGATACAATCACAGATAGTAGTTTTGATGTAAAGTTTTGTATGGAGTCCGATAATGCTGTTTGCGATAGTGTAACGATTAATTTGACAACCGGTACAATAACACCACCAGATAATAATGATACACCAGATGTAGGTAATGATTTTGTAAATTATGGTATGACATTTGTAACTGCAGATGGAGGTAATACTTTAGGACTTGATGAAAGAAAACTTTATGTTGTATCTTTAATAGATAAAGATACACAAACAGTAATTCCTGCAAATCAGGTAGAGAAGATTACTATTGAATCAAATAAACCGGATGTGCTTAAATTGATTGATCCTAGTGATGCTGTAGGAGCAGCGGTAGGTAAACTTGAAATTACAGGGAAAAGTAGTATAAATCTATACTTGAAAGCAGCAAAAGAGATTTCTGGACTTTCTGATATTAAAATTACTATTAATTACAAGAACAAAAAAGGATTTGCTAGAGTATTAACAAAGACATATGCAATTACTGTATTATCAGGACCTCCCACAGCGTTGTCTATTACTGATGCCGGAACAGCATATAATCCTGATACAAAATGGTTTGAACAAAAGTTTTTAATTTCTGCATCTGACAAATATAACAACAATATAAATACATCACCTACAATATCAGTGGGTGTTATGGCAGGATATGCAAAAGATGCAAATGGAGATCGTATTATTTACGGACAAAATACTCCTGCTGTATATGCAAATGTAACAGAAAATAATCAAGTAAATTTAGATGTAGTAGGTAAAGCACCTTTTAGTGCATTTGATCCTGTAAGTTTAAAAGGAATAGATCTCAATAGAGATATTGTAGCTATCTTTGGAAATGTACGTACTTATGAGGTAAATGGGAAATGGGAAATAGATAGTATATCCAGTGCCAGTAAGTTGATCTTATCAGATACATATGAAGGAGAAAACTATACCGCACTTGGATTTGCAGTTGGACATAACTACCGTAATGATATTTGTAGTGATGAATATCTTGAATATGAAACTAAAGTTGATTCTACAGATGGTACATATAGACTTGATGCTGAAGGAAAAACGTTTGTTACAGTCAAATACCCGGCAGCCTATATGCCTGGTAAACGTGTAGGAATCCTTGTCAATCTGATAAGTGAGAATCCTGAAACAGGTAAACAGCTAAGAGGTGGAGAAGTTAAATTTGAAACATTACATAAACATAGTCCTTTTGGACTTACAGGTATTACAAAAACTATAACAAAAGGTACAACAGAAACAGTAACACTTTATGGAACAGTTGAAACTGGAACAGAGGATACATGGGTATTAATGAATTCGACTTTTAGTTGTGAAATAAAGAAAAGTAAAAATATAACTATTATTTCATTGGAAAAAAATGATCCAAATGCATGTGTACGACCTTATGTAAGATACAAAGTGACAACTTCAAATAATGGAGAAGATGGAACATTTGTCTTATCTGATTGTGAAGTTGATAAAGAGTTTAGTTTTTAAATCTAACTATTGAGAGTATACTCTCAATAGTTTTTTAAATTTGTATTTTTTTAATACTTTCTACTATAATTCCATAAATATTTCAAACTTAGGTAAATTTCATGATAGACTTAAAATATCTCCAAAACAATTTTGAAGAAGCCAGTGCCAAACTTCAGAAAAAAGGTGTAGAGAATGCTACACTTGAAAATCTTCAAACCCTTTTTACAACTTTAAAAGAAGCCAATGCCGCTTTGGAATCTGCAAAAGCAGAGCAGAACAGTATGTCAAAACTTTTTGGGCAGTATATGCGTGAAGGTAAAGATGTTACTGAGCTCAAGGTAAAAGTAGATGCAAATAAAGAAGCTATGGTACCTTTACAGGAGAAAGCAAGAGAGGCAGAAGAAGCACTTTATGAAGTGGCACTTGCTGTTCCGAATTTCCCGGATGACTCTGTGCCGGAAGGTATGGATGAAGAAGATAATGTAGAGTTAAAAAGAGTACTGGAGCCAAAAATGTTCAATTTTGAGCCTAAAGAACACTGGGCTCTGGCAGAGAAGAACGGGTGGATAGACTTTGAACGTGGTGTAAAACTTGCAAAGAGCCGTTTCTCAGTACTTCGCGGTGATGCGGCAAGGCTTGAAAGAGCGTTGATAAACTTCTTCCTTGATACCAACAGAGAAAAAGGATTTGAAGAGCTTTGTGTACCGTTTATGAACAATGCACAGATGCTTCAGGGAACAGGGCAGCTTCCCAAATTTGAAGATGATCTCTTTAAAATAGAAGGGGAGGATCTCTATCTTATCCCAACAGCAGAAGTACCACTTACCAATATGTATAATGATGAGATACTCTCTGAAAAAGAGCTGCCGGTACTGATGACAGGATATACACCGTGTTTCCGTAAAGAAGCAGGTTCAGCAGGGCGGGACACACGCGGGATGATCCGTCAACATCAGTTTGATAAAGTGGAAATGGTTGCCATTGCCCATCCTGATAGGTCTGATGAGATTTTTGAGATGATGGTTCAGAACGCCTCTGATATACTTACGGCACTAGGACTACCTCACAGAGTTGTAGAACTTTGTGGTGGTGATCTTGGTTTTTCTGCGGCAAGGACCATTGACCTTGAAGTATGGCTCCCCGGGCAAAACAGATACCGTGAGATAAGCTCTATTTCCAATACAAAGGACTTTCAGGCTAGACGTGCGAAAATACGTTTTAAAGACGGGAAGAAGAACAGACTGGTATATACACTGAACGGTTCGGCTCTGGCCGTGGGTCGTACACTTATTGCGATCATGGAGAATTATCAAAATGAAGATGGAAGTATTGAGATTCCAGAGGTATTGAGACCTTATATGTAGGGTGCTGTGCCCTCACAGCACCGATGACACCCAGTATCAAAGAAGGTGTTATTTATCCAAAGCAAAGGTGTTGTCAGGGGACAACACCCTACGCGTTACAACATGACCTTATGTGGTCTCTCTTTTAACTTTCCTTTCATGCTCAAGTAACTATTTAAAGCACCAATGTAGGCTCTGGCACTTGCCAGCATAGTGTCAATATTCAAACCATGTCCTATGATGGCAGGTTCATCATTGAAAGAAACTTTTACAGTGACATTTGCCAAGGCATCTTTGCCTTCTGAGACAGATTTGACTTTGTAGTCTTCCAGTTTTCCGTTGTATCCTGAAATGCGGTCAATGGTCTTAAATACAGCATCAATGGTACCTTCTCCAATACCTGCTTCGATGATTTCGTCATTCTCTTTTTTGATCTTCACCGCAGCAGAGGGTACACCGCCTGAGCAATCCATCAACTGTAAAGAGATCAATTCATAGACTTGTGTCGCTTTGGTCATTTCATTGGTGACTAATGCTCTTAAGTCATCATCATAGATCTCTTTTTTTCTGTCTGCCAAAATTTTAAAGCGCTCAAAAGAGCTGTTCAATGCATCATTATCCAAAGTAAAACCAAGTTTTGCCAACTTGTCTTTAAAAGCTGCACGCCCGGAGTGTTTACCCAAGACCAGCGTATCATCTTTGATCAATCCGATACTCTCCGGTGTGATGATCTCATACGTTTCTTTATTTTTTAAGACACCATCCTGATGGATACCACTTTCATGTGAAAAAGCATTCTTTCCAACAATAGCTTTATTGGGTTGAGGTTCTATCCCTGTGATAGTAGCAATAAGTCTTGATGAGGGGTAGATCTCTTTTGTATTGATGTTGGTTTTAAAATTGGTAAAAACGTCTGAACGCGTTTTAAGCGCCATCACGATCTCTTCCAAGGCAGCATTTCCTGCTCTTTCCCCCAGTCCATTAATGGTACACTCAACCTGTCTGGCACCATGTATAATAGCTTCTAAAGAGTTTGCAACACCCAAGCCCAAGTCATTGTGGTTATGTACGGAGATGATGGCTCTGCCTTTGGTGTATTCACTTATCTCTTTCACCATGGCACCTATCTCAAATGGAAGTCTGAATCCTACAGTGTCAGGTAGGTTGATCGTGCTTGCTCCTGCTTCTATAACCGCATCGGAAATTTCTTTTAAAAAGCCGATATCTGAACGTCCTGCATCTTCACAGCTAAACTCCACATCTTCTACAAAGGTGCGTGCGTATTCAACTGCCCGAACTGCACGTTTGATGACTTCGTCAGGGTTCATTTTGAGTTTGTATTCCATGTGTATTTTAGAGGTTGCAATGAAGGTGTGAATACGCTTCATATTTGCTTTGGCTATGGCTTCACCTGCTGCTTTGACATCACTGTCCATGGCACGTGCCAATGAGCATACCGTTGAGTTTTTTACACGCTGTGCGATCTTTTCTATGGCATCAAAGTCTCCTGGACTTGCTGCTGCGAATCCCGCTTCGATGATGTCTACTCCCAAACGTTCTAATTGTGCAGCGATCTGGATTTTCTCCTCAGTGTTCATGGAAGCCCCTGGACTCTGTTCGCCATCTCTTAATGTTGTGTCAAATATTTTTATTGTTTCAATACTCATTGTATTAACCTTATTGTTTATAAAAACATATCGATATATGGAAGTGGAGAGTTTGTTTCCCGCTTCCTAAAAAATTGATATGTATAAAATTATCTAATTTTACCTAAATCTTAGTTAGGTATTAGAAAAGAATGTTATGTTATATAAAAAAGTGGATAGTTAGACTATTAAAGTGTGAGCAGTAGCAGGAGAGAATTGTCTTTACTGAAAATAGTGTTTGTATGAATAATGGTTTTCATAAGGTTCTCCTGTTTAATTTTTAAGAAGTATACAGTAAATTAAAATAAATTACAAGTGATAAAAATTATCTTTTAATTTTTATCTTTCTGATCGTTAGGTTTCGCAGTGCACGGATAGGACCGTAAAGTGTATAGGCTAGTATGACAAGTGCAAAGCCTTCTGCTGAGAAGAGATAAAGCAGAGATGCTGTAAGCATGAGAAGTATCATCGTTTTAAAAACCATTGGCTTGTCCAGTTGGATCTTTTTAAATGAAGGATATCTAAAATTGCTGACCATAAGTATAGCTATGCCAAGTGCCAAAAAGAGAAGCATGATACTATAGTTTTCCAAAGTATATTTATGGAACAGCAATACCCACATAGAGATAAAGACTGCTGCTGTAGGTATGGGAAGTCCTATAAATACATTGGGGTCTGTTTTTGCTGTAGAGATGTTGAATCTGGCTAAACGAATAGCTCCGAAAATGACATAAAGTGCAGAGACCAGTATGCCAAAACGCCCATATTCATCGCCTATGAAAAAATAAAGAAGCATTGATGGAGCAATACCAAAAGAGATGATGTCAGCCAGTGAATCAAACTCGACACCAAATCGGCTTGTAGTATTGGTCATACGTGCGATCCGACCGTCAAGACCGTCAAAAACAAGTGCTAAAAGTATAAGCCATGAAGCAAGAATAAAATGTGCTTTACTTGCCTCTACAATGCTTATCACTCCTACGAAAATACTGCTTGCAGTAAAGAGATTCGGTAGGATATAGATAAGATTTGCTTTTTTCATAGGTTATTTTGGTTCTTCCTCATTATGTTCAGAAGCGTCTTCTTCATTCTTATGATCATTTTTATCTTCAGAAGCATTTTTTTCTGAATCTTTTTCTGCCTTTTCTCCAGGTACTTTATGTGCCAGACGGCTTTGCATATGATTCTCTTTCTCATATGTTTCAATGATCTGGCGTACTTTTTTACCTTCGATGACTTCAACATCCAGAAGTACAGCAGCCATATTTTCAATCGCCTGGTGATATTCATTCAGTGTTTTCTTTACAAAAGCATATCGTTCATTGAGTGTATTGCGAATATAATTGTCCATATTTTCAGCCATTTTCTCACTGTAGTCAGTACTTACTGCTCCGGCACCAAGGAAAGAATTTTGACTACGGGAAAGTACCATGAGTCCGGCAACATCAGTCATACCGTAAACAGAGATCATGTCTTTTAAAATAGCAGTGGCACGGTCAAGGTCATTTCCTGCACCGGTACTGATCTCGCCAATGAAAACGTCTTCGGCAGCACGTCCGCCAAGAAGTACATCTATTTCAGCAAGGAGTTCATGTTTTTGTTTTAGGAATCTATCCTCATCCTCCGGAAGATGCAGTGTATAGCCTAAAGCACCCAGTCCTCTAGGAATGATTGAGACTTTGGTAACCCGTGTAGCACCTTTACTTAACTCTGCCATAAGTGCATGGCCGCTTTCATGATAGGCAACAATGCGTTTTTCTGTTTCATTGATCTTACGGTTTTTCTTCTCAAGACCGACAAATGACCTCTCAATTGCTTCAAGAAGATCAGACTGTTCAATCTCTTTTTTATTGAATCTTCCGGCAAGAAGTGCAGCCTCATTAATGATATTTGCCAGATCTGCACCTGCAAGACCTGCAGTTTGTTTCGCAACGATCTCCAGATCAACATTGGAAGCCAGTTTTACATCTTTGGAGTGTACTTTTAAGATAGCCAGACGTCCATCATAATCAGGTTTATCAACAAGTACCTGTCTGTCGAAGCGTCCGGCTCTAAGCAATGCAGCATCCAGAGTTTCAGGTCTGTTGGTGGCAGCGAGTACGATAACAGGAGTATTTGTACCAAAACCGTCCATCTCTGCAAGAAGCTGGTTGAGTGTCTGCTCGCGCTCATCGTTTCCACCCATCTGTCCACCACTGGCTCTACTTTTACCGATGGCATCTATCTCATCAATGAAGATGATGGAAGGTGCTTCTTTTTTAGCTTGGGCAAAAAGGTCACGTACACGGCTTGCTCCTACTCCTACGAACATTTCAATGAAGCCTGAACCGCTTACGGAGAAGAACGGAACAGATGCTTCCCCGGCTACTGCTTTTGCCAAAAGAGTTTTACCTGTACCGGGAGGTCCAACAAGCAGCACACCTTTTGGTATTTTAGCTCCAAGCTCTATGTAGCGTTCCGGGAATTTAAGGAAATCAACGATCTCTTTGACTTCATCTTTTGCTTCTTCTACCCCCTGTACATCATCAAAGCGCGTATCGGGTTTTTCTGAGTTTATGAGTTTGTCCGCTTTTCCAGCACCTAAAATACCTCCACCCATACCTTTTGACATTTTTTTAGCAAGGAAGATCCAAATAGCGAAAAAGATAAGTATAGGAAGCAGCATACTAATCAATTCAGACATTAACCCATTTCCCATAACACCTTCATAAGAGATTTTTTTCTTTTCAAGAAGAGGAATAAGCTTCTCATCATAGGTAGGTACATTTTGTGCGACATAGCGTATTTTGTGTCCATCTTTTTCACTGATAGCCTCTATGCTTGTAGGTGTGAGTTTAACACTTTTGACATTACCATCTTCAATTTCTTTTTTAATCTCGGAATATTTGACCTGTTTCGTCAGAGATACATTTTGAGTGTTAAGCATACTGCCTAACCCTTCACCTTCCCCAACAAAAGATTTGAAGATCAGAATGATCACAATAGAAAATATTGCAAATGCAAGCAGGGGATTGTTGTTAAAAAAATTATTATTATTATTATTATCGTTCTGATTGTTTTGATTGTTTTGATTAGCCATTAATTACTATCCTTTTTATATACAAGTGTGACCCACTCTTGTGATTTATTATAACGCAAAATGAACAAAGTTCATCTTTGCTATGCTGTCGCTGAGACCACTTCAGCAGTGAGCTCATCGCACTTGTGCGATTTTACTAGTTATTTCTTATAAATAAGTGTTACCCATTCATCTTTCAGTGTTCTGTTTTCTAAGGTTAAGTCTTTAAATGACTCTTTGACCAGTTCTTCTTTTTTATCTAAGATACCTGAAAGTATTAGGTATCCATCCTCTTTCAGTGCAGATTTTAGATCTTTTGCAATAAATCGTAATACATCTGCAATGATATTTGCTATAACTACATCATAGGTGCCCTCTGCTTTATTTGCAGAACCTTCCCAAAGTTTATCATAATTCTCAACATTGAGTTTAAAGTTTTCTTTACAGCTTTCTACTGAAAGGGGATCCGTATCACAAAGTTCTATATTTGCACCCAGTTTTTTACAAGCCAGTCCCAAAATACCTGAGCCGCATCCAACATCTATGACACGATCTTTGGGTTTTACATAAATACTGATGGCCTCCAAACATGAAAAAGTAGTTGCATGGTGCCCTGAACCAAAAGCAAGCGCAGGATCAATCTTGATATTGATCAAACCCTCTTTAGGTGCATACCAGGAAGGGAAGATATAAAACCTGCCTGCTTCTATTGGTTGTATCGATTCCTGATAGGTTTTGATCCAGTCTACATTTTCTTTCTCTTTTAAAGTATAATCCATGTGGATTGTACCATTTAAAGTACCTTCTAAAGATACAAGAGCATCTTTAACAAAAGTTAAATCAGACTGGCTTCGTACTATGATCTTTCCTTTGCCCAACTCGACACCATCTCCTGCGATGTTGGCAATAAAGTCGGCAATGAACTCTTCAAAGTTGTTATCTAAAGTAATCGTTAGTTCATAATAGGTTTTATTCATTATTTTGTTGCCTTAAATGCTTCTTCTAAGTCCAAGGTACCTTCATAGAAAGCTTTACCTACAATAGTTCCATCGATCCCTGCTTCAATGAGGGCATGAATATCTGTCATATCTTTAAGTCCTCCCGAAGCAATGGTTTCAAGTCCTGAAGCTTCCTGTATAGCTTTGGTAAATGCAATGTTTACCCCTGTCATCATTCCGTCACGGCCGACATCGGTACAGATGATCGCCTGTACGCCGCAGGCAGCAAACTCATGGGCCAGCTCAGTTGCTTTCATATCCGAAGTCTCAGCCCATCCTTCCACTGCTACCATACCATCAATGGCATCAATCCCAACAACGATGGGATATTTGGCAGCCATATCTTTCACGAATTGTGCATCTTTTACAGCAATGGAACCAAGGATCAACCTGTCGATACCAAGATCAAGATACATTTTGATCGTCTCTTCATCCCTGATACCGCCGCCAAGTTCCAGCTTAAGGTTACAGTTTTTTCTTATTTTTCTGATCTGTTCCAAATTCTCAGGTTTCCCAGCAAAGGCACCGTTAAGATCAACCAGATGTACCCATTCACTTCCGAGCTCTTCAAATTTTTTGGCAACCTGCCAAGGCTCATCTGAGTATATTTTGGCTGAATCCATCAGTCCTTTGCTTAATCTTACTGCTTTACCGTCTTTTAAATCGATCGCGGGAAGTATTGTCATGTTTATTCCTTGTAGGGTGTTGTCTCCTGACAACACCGATTTAATAAAATTCATACATCAATGTGGTGTTGTAAGGGTACAACACCCTACAGTTTGCTAAAATTTTCTATAATTTTAAGTCCATTTTCATGGCTTTTTTCCGGATGTGGCTGTATGCCGTAAATATTTCCGTTCTGTACTGCACTTACGAATTCGTAACCGTAGTGTGTTTTGCCTATGGCATATTTGTCATCACATACAGCATGGTATGAGTGAACAAAATAAAGGTAGAAATCATTTGGCAAATCATTAAACAAAGGGCAGACACTTGGGTCTGCCCCTACGTTGTTTCGGAAGAGTTCATTCCAGCCCATATGAGGTACTTTAAGCGGCTGATCAAACTTACTTTCGTCAAATGCTACAACTTCTCCGGGGATAAGCCCTAAACCTTGGGTAGAACCAAATTCTTCAGAGCTGTCAAAAAGCAGTTGCATTCCCAAACAGATACCGAGCAAAGGCTTTCCGCTTGAAGCAAATGTATTAACTGCTACATCCATACCATTTGCTTTCAAATGATCCATCGCATCGCCAAATGCACCTACCCCCGGAAGGATAAGTTTATCATATTCATCCAGTTTTGCAGGATTACTCTCAAGCTGAACATCTGCACCGACTTTTTTGAAAGCATTGATGACAGAGGCAAGGTTTCCCATATTATAATCGACAATTCCTATCACGAAGATCATTCCTTTGCAGTCGTATTAGTAACCGTGATTATAGCAAATTAAATTGAAAGGTATTATATGCTCCTTTAGTCTATTTGGGTAAAATAAGGTTTTAATACAATCTATAGGTTACCAATGAGAGAAAAAGTTGAATACATACTGGTGAAACTATTGTTATGGATCGCTAAGATCGCACCAAGATCATTTATTTATGCTTTTTTTAAAGCAACAGCTCGGTTACTCTATAAATTAGACGGTAAACGACGAAATCTAACAATCCGCAATCTCTCTAATGCCTACCCTGAAAAAAGTGCAGATGAGATAAAAACACTCTCAAAAGAGGTTTATACGGAACTGTCCAAAACAGTTTCAGAGATCCTTTTGATGTTTGTAGATCGGTTTGATATTGATGGATCTATTAAAAATTTTGCAGAGGCAAAAGAAAAATTAGAATATATCTCCCAAAATAGTCCTCAAGGTGTGATCGTTATGACAGCTCACTTCTCCAACTGGGAATTAGCAGCACACTTTTTAGCCAAATACGGTTTACCTATGCTTGCCATAGGAAGAGAAGGAAACAATAAATTAATTGATCGAAATATTACAATCCCGTTTAGAAACAAGTATGGAAACCATGCAACAAGCAAAGACAATGCAATGCTTTCTATGGCAAAAGTACTAAAACGAGGGAATGCAGTTGGATTACTTATAGATCAGAAATCAGGTCATCTAAACAGTGTCAAAGTGGATTTTTTTGGTATGCCAGCAGAAACGACATTGTCCGTGGCAATGCTTAAATTAAAATTTGATCCTTTAGTCATACCTGTTTTTATTGCAAGACAGAGTGATGGAACATATGAACTTATCATTAATGACCCTATTGATTATGTAGCAGATGAGGTGGAAGATAAAGAAAAGAAACTGGAATTAATGACAGCAAAATACAATTTGGAAATAGAAGAGATGATCAGAGAATACCCGGCACAATGGTTCTGGATGCACAATAGGTGGCGATTATGAATCGTATACTTATTCTCAATGACGGACGTATGGGACATCTCAATCAATCAGTTGCATTGGCAAAGTATTTGGAAGTGCCGTATGATGTCATGGAAGTACTGCCTAAATACAGTTGGAGTAAACCACTTACATATATTTTAGATAAACTGGGATTAAAAACCAAGTTTTTGTTTCGTTCTGTGATGCTGCCTCACAATGCATATGAAATGGTTGTTGGAACAGGTTCCTTAACCTACTATATGGTTAAAGTATTTGCCAAAGAGTTAGAAGCAAAATCAGTAGTAATGATGCTTCCGCAAGGTTACAAATATGATTTTGACATTATTTTTGCCCAAATCCATGACATGTCTCCAAAGCAGGAAAATATTATAGAGATCCCTGCAAATTTTGCCTATGTTGAGCCTCAAGGGATATATAAAGCCAAAAAAAAGTCCATAGGAATCGTTATAGGCGGTAACAATAAAATATTTACAATGTCAAAAGAGAAGCTCCAGGCTCAACTTGATTTTATTATAAAGCATTATCAAGGATATGAGATCGCTGTTACAACTTCACCGAGAACATCTGAGGCGGTAGAGCAATTAGTAGAGTCATATCATTTTGGCTATGAGGTGATCTTTTCAAAGAAGAGGATCAATCCTATCCCTGATTTTTTGGAACAGTGCGAGACAGTGTTCATTACAGGAGACAGTACATCTATGATCTCGGAGGCGGTTTCCTATGGTAGAACAAATGTGATCGTATTGCCGTTGGAGAGCCAAAAAACCAATAAGTTTGAACGTTTTATAAAAAGCTTGGAAAAAGAGGGCTATTTGCATATTTATGACGGTACGGTAAAGAATCGAAATAGAAAAATAGATTTTGGAACATATCTTCAAAAGGTGAGTCTATGAAGATCGTACAATTATTACCGGAGCTGAATGAAGGTGGTGTAGAACGCGGTACTATGGAGCTGAGCCGAGAGTTGCTAAAAATGGGACATGAGAGCATAGTTATTAGTGCAGGAGGGAAACTTACAAGGCAGATAGAAGCAGATGGCGGGAAGCATATTACTTTGGATATTTGTTCTAAAAATCCGTTCACCGCTTTTTCTAGAATGATCAAACTGCGTAAACTGCTTAAAGAGTGCAATCCGGATATTTTACATGCAAGAAGTCGTGTACCTGCCTGGCTGACCTATTGGGCAAACAAGAAGCTGCAACTGCCTTTTGTAACAACGGTACACGGGTTTAACAGTGTAAGTGCCTACAGTGCTGTTATGACCAAAGGTGACAGCGTGATCTGTGTAAGCAGTGCGATCAAGTCTTATATTCAAGAGCATTATCATACAGATGAAAAAAAGGTCACTGTGATCCCAAGAGGCATTGATCTTGAAAAATTCAACCCTGAGAATGTAAATCATGATTTTATAGATGCCTTCATACAAAAATATCATCTAAATGATAAAACTATTGTCACTTCAGTAGGCAGGATCACCCAGTTAAAAGACCTGGAGACATTCATTCATGCTGTTGCCCTAGCCAAAGATACAATACCTAATGTCATAGGTCTGGTCGTAGGTGGAGTACGTGAAGACAAGCAAAATTATTTTGAATCTCTCAAAACATTGGTAAAAGAATTGAATATAGAAGAGCA
This sequence comes from Sulfurovum sp., assembly GCA_026990595.1. Classification (GTDB taxonomy): domain Bacteria; phylum Campylobacterota; class Campylobacteria; order Campylobacterales; family Sulfurovaceae; genus Sulfurovum. The sequence goes on along the minus strand of JALXCZ010000008.1, from coordinate 121,440 downwards.
TATTATTTTTACAGGAAGCCAGAGCCAAGTAGCAGAGATCTATGCCCTGAGTGATGTGGTGGTCAGCAGTTCTAAAAAACCTGAAAGTTTCGGTAGGAGTGTAGCAGAAGCAATTGCCATGAATACACCGGTAGTTGCTACAGAACATGGTGGAGTTTTAGATATTATTAGAAAAGGTGAAAATGGTTATTTCTATACCGTTGGTTCAAGTCAGGAACTGGCTCGGAAAATAGAGGATGCCAAAAGACTTCAGTTTGACGGTTATATGTATATTGATCATAATTTTTCATTAAAACAAATGGTTGGAAAGATAGTGGATGTATACAAAAGCATATAAAAAACAGGTTATAATACACAAATTTTTTAGGAGTACTTCTTGGATAGACAAGTAAAATATACACTGGGAAAACATTTATTATTTTCTATGATTTTAACCCTGGTTTTGCTTTTACCAGATATTGTGTATTCCATGTATGAAAGTCATTTTGTTGTGTCTTCAGGAAAAACATGGAGGGGAGTATTTGCGATTTTTGTAGTAAGTGCTTTGATTTTAACTATGCGCTCTTTGAGAGTTAAGATGATCTTTTTTATCTTTTTTACATTTTTGTCTTTTATTGAACTTGTGCATTATGCATTTTTTCATGGGCTATTGATGCATTATGAGATTATGTTTTTCTTTACACAGTTTTTTGAAGTGAAGGAGAGTGTAGAAGGTGTTTCTCAATATATGATATTACCAGTAGTCCTTTGGGCAATGCAGGTTGTGATCGGATATTGGATAATCGTTAAAAGTGACAACAAAGTGATTAAGGTGAAATATACAGCTATTTTACTGGTGTTGTTATTGTTATTGCTTCCTTATTCTGCCTATAAACGACATAACATTTCAAGCATGATGCCAAATAACCATACTATATCTATTGTGAATGCACTAAACAGTATCTCCCTGTTTATAGGTAAAGAGATACCGAAATATCTCTTGAAAAGTAAAAAGATAAAGCTTTTTAAACCCTATATCATTCAAAATTTGGATGAAAAACTACCACAAAATATTATTGTTATTATGGGGGAAAGTCTTGGTAGTAAGCATATGCATCTATTTGGTGCAAAGGTAGAGGATACTCCACATCTAGATAGATTAAAAAAAGATGAAAATTTTATCTATAGGAAAGGATATGCTTCAGGTGTTGATACTTTAACAGCGGTACCTACATTTTTCTTATTGAAAAGAGAGCCTGAGAATGTCGCTTTACTTGGAAACAATGCTACAAACTTGTTGCATCTTGCCAAAAGTAAGGGATATAATGTTTATTACCTGACAACACAGAAACTTAATATTATGGCACCTTATGTCAGTGATGCGGATGTAGTGAAGCGTTTTATTGGTAAAGATGAGGCATTGGTCAAAGCATTGGATACGATAGATTTTTCAAAAAAGAATTTTATTATTCTGCATCAACGAAATTCCCATTCACCGTATGAAGATTCCACCCCGAAGGCATTTTATAAATATCCTTTTGAAACCAAAGATTTCCATACGCATATGCTTTATAGCTACTATAATTCAATTCTCTATACAGATTACATTATTAATCAGATAGTCAATAGAATAAAAAAAATGCCTAACAGTGTGATGTTTATGACGTCTGATCATGCAGAGATGATGGGGCTTCCAGAAGAAGAAGGGCGATACGGGCATGCATTTTTAAGCAAAGAAGTGGCAAAAGTTCCCATACTTATATATTCTAACGGTATTGATGAAACCCTTCAACACAAATATGCTGATGAAGGATGTTTTAATCATTATACATTAGGTAAATTGGTAGCTAATACCTTGGGGTATAAGGTTGAAAATCCCAATGATGATAGTAACTATTATATTCAGGGTACATCTATTGACGGAGGTAACGGATTTATTGAATATAATAAAACAGAATGCGCATCATTGAATAATATAAAAGAGTAGCATGTCAATATCTATTATTATCACAATTTTATTAGTCATTTTATATTATTCCTATCGTTATGCATGGTGGGGGAAACCTGTAACTTACCAGTATCCCCGTATCTTGATGTATCATATGATCAAAGAACATACGGGAGGCAAGTTCAAAGGGTTGAGAGTCTCTCCCCGAATGTTTGAAAAACAGATCAAATATTTAGTTGAGAACGGCTGGCATTTTTTTACAATGAGTGAATTGATTGTTCAAAAGGATCACTTGCCTAAACGTTCTGTAGCCATTACCTTTGATGATGGTTATGAAGACAATTATATCCATGCATTGCCTATCCTGAAAAAGTATGGTGCCAAAGCGACGGTTTATCTGGTTGTAGATAGACATAACAGGGAGTGGTCAAGCAAACGTAAAGCTAAAAATAGCAGTGGTGAATTGATGAGAGAACCCAAGCTTACGGATGATCAGATCAAAGAGATGATTCAAAGTGAGTTGATAGAAATAGGCTCCCATACATTGACGCATGATAATCTTGTACAATTGGATGATGAGAGGAAGGAGAGTGAGATCAGGGAATCAAAAGAGAAGATTGAGGAGAGTTTCAATGTTGAGTGTGAGTCATTCTGTTATCCTTTTGGGCTCTATAAGAAGGACGATTGGAAACTCGTACGAGATGCGGGATACAGTAATGCTACTACCACAAATATTGGCATTGATAATATAAAAGTTGCCAATCCCTATTTACTCAAGCGTATTACGGTTAGTGGGAAAGATAATTTTCTAGCTTTTCTTCTTAAGTTGCGTACAGGCAAAAGAGGAGTAAAAAAATGAAAATTGTTCAGGTTATGGCGGGTAATGAAGAGGGGGGACTTGAAAAACATTTTGAGGAACTGTGTAATGCTTTGGCTCAAGAAGAAGAGTTACATGTGATCGCTCATGAAAAATATCGTGAACGTTTTGATGAAAAAGTATTTTTCCATTCTCTTGATCTTTCCAAAGGACGGAAAAACCCGTTTATTCTATTCAGGTTATGGAGAATGGTTAGGGACATTAATCCTGATATCCTACATGCACATGCGAGTAAAGCGGCTGATATTGTGGCAAGTATTTCAAAATGGATTCAATCGTCTATTGAAACTGTAGTGACAGTGCATAGTAAAAAGAAAAAAATCAAAAATTATGAAAAGTTCGATTATATCATAGGTGTTTCAAAAGCAGTGCTTGCACCCATAAACCATAGACATAAACATGTCATTTATAATGGTGTTGACTTTCCAAAGCAACATAGTATGTCCGGGACAGGGATAAACCATTCAAAATTCACTATATGTGCAATAGGGAGATTGGTTGAAGTCAAAAATTTCGCTCTTCTGCTTGATGCGATTAAAGACATTGATGTTGAATTGGTATTGATTGGCGAAGGAGAGCAGGAGATTACTTTGCGGAAGCAAGCAAAAGGATTAGGAATTGAAGAAAAGGTAATATTTACTGGATATAGGAGTGATGCACTTGATTTATTGGCACAAAGTGATCTTCTTGTCATCACATCACATAAAGAGGGCTTCTCGTATGTAATGGCAGAAGCATTATTGCTTCAAAAACCAGTAATCAGTACAGATGTAGCTGATATGAGTGAGATATTGCCTGAAGGGTATGTGTTGGAAAAAGCCAAAAGTGAGGATTTGAAAGATAAAATAGTTTATGTTAAAAAACATTATACGGATGTGCTAAAAAACTTTGAGAAATGTTTTGAATTTGCAAAAGAAGAGTTCATATATGAAAAAATGTATGAGAAATTAATATTATTATATGGAGAAATGCTTGAAGAGAGTCTTAGTTCTAAGTGATGGGAAACCAGGACACTACAATCAGAGTCTTGCTGTAGCTGAAGCGATCAAGGAGATTGAAGAGGTTGAAGTACGTTATGTTGAAGTAAAGGTAAAAAAGTTTAGCAAATACCTTTTGCGTATGCTGCTAAACAGTTTATTGGGAAAATGGATACTTACACATATGTTTCGACCGGAAAATATCTCTTGGTTTTATGAAGAGATTGACCTTTCCGAGCATCCTGAAGTTGTCATCTCTTCAGGGAAAGACACTTCTCTTTTGAATGCTTTGATCGGACTATGGTTTGGTGCAACTACACTCTTCATAGGAAACCCCAAAAAACTTGATAATAAACTATTTACAAAAGTATTGACAGTACTTGATCTTGGTTTTAATAACCAGATAGTGCTTGATGTGGCACCGACATTGCCCTACACTGGTAATCCTGAGGATTTCTGTATCAAGTATGGACTTGATCCAAATGTCTCTTACCATACACTGCTGATAGGTGGAGATGGTTCCGGGTACCATTATACTGAAGAAGAGATAGACCATCTTATTGCTTTTGTTAATGCTACGGCTGCTAAAACAAATTGGCTGATAACAACTTCCCGTAGAACACCTGAAATTTTTGAAGAGAAGATGCAGGAGCAGATGAAGAGTGAAATGTTCATTGCTTATCACAAAAAACCATTAAAGACAGTAGGGGTATTTCTTACACTGAGTCAACAGGTTTATGTAACAGAAGAGAGTGCTTCGATGGTCAGTGAGGCGGTGTCATCAGGGAAAGCTGTAGTCACATTAGTGCCAAAGCAGGCAGAGCCTGAAAATGATTATCAAAAAATTTTGGAAAAGTTTGAAGAGGGAAAGTGTATTATGAGATCTAAAATAGAGGAGTTATCCGATCTGAAAGATTATCCTCCTTCTGTAACATCTTCAGTTAAATATATGCAAAAATTAGCAGATCAATTAAAAGGATGTTTATGAAAAGAATTGGTATTGTTGTCACGAATTTGGCAGGAAGCGGGGCTGAAAAGGTTGCTTTGGCACAAGCAAAATTATTTGAAGATAACAATTTTTCTGTTGTATTATTTATTTTGGATAATGTAAAAAAGTACAAAACTTCTGAATATAATTTTCCAATCATACCATTATCAAAAGGGAAAGATGTATATAAAATTTTGGGTAAAGCAGGAGATCGTATCTACGCAAAAATTTTAAAGTCAAAAATGGAAAAAATTGGAAAATTCGATTTGATCATTTCTAATTTGCCAAGAGCAGATAGGGTTGTAAAATACTTGGATCATGAAAATAAGTATTTTGTTATTCATATGTCTTATAAAACAGAACTTGAAAAGTTTACAAAAAAAAGGGCAAAGAAAAAATTGCAAGTATATCAATGGCTATATAAAAATGAAAAGCTTATTACTGTAGCAAAGTCTATTATCCCAGAACTTGATGTACTAAATATAGATTATCTTGAGGCAAAAACAATTTATAATCCTTTTGATTTTGAATCTATTGTAGAAAAAGGAAAGGAAGTGCTTGATATGGCTGAGCCGTATATGATAGCTCCATCAGCATTTAGAAGACAAAAACGTTATGATATATTGTTTGAAGCACTCAGGCAAACAAAAACTCAAGTCAAATTAATTATTTTAGCTGCAAAAACGAAAGAAGCTCAAGCGATGATACAGGCTTACGGGCTTGAAAATAGAGTGGAAATTTTAGGTTTTCAGCAAAATCCCTATAAATATATGAAACATGCAAAACTACTTGTTCTCTCTTCAGAACGGGAAGGTTTACCGACAGTGATGATAGAATCTCTTATTTTGGGAACACCTGTTGTTTCCACAGATTGCCCTACTGGACCAAAAGAAATATTGGTTGGAGCACTTTCACATTGGCTTGTTCCTGTAAATGATTCAGCAGCATTGGCAAAAAAGATAGATGAGGCTTTAGAAAGCAGTATAGAAATTGATATGAATGAACTTGAACGATTTAGTAAAGTATCGATCTTTGAACAGTATGTAAAATTACTGAAGGAACAGTAGATGTTACATCAAGTCCAAATACCTCAACGCATAGGGTTTGTAATTTTTAATCTGACAGGTGGCGGGGCGGAACGGGTAGTGCTTAATCTCGCAAATATGTTTCAGAAAAGAGGTATAGATATACACATAATTCTTTTGGAAGATACAGTTTCGTATTCTATTGAATCGTTCACTATTCACACGCTTGGAAAAAAGCGAAAAAAAAGTAAGATCTTTAGAAAAAAATGGGTTCAAATATTGGCAAATACCCTAAAAAGAACAATTGACGATATCGAATCAGATGGTATGGCATTTGATGCTATTTTTTCCAACCTTCCTGCTGCAGATGAAGTGGTTTCGTTTGCTAATTTGAATCATCAGGTTTTCTATGTGATGCATACGGCATATTCTTTTGAAATAGAAGAGATGCGAAAACGTAAAGCATACCTCCGGGCATATAGAAAAGGTAGATATTATAAAAAACTCTATAGAAACAAGGCACTGATCTCTGTTTCAATGGGTGTTGCAAAAGATATAGAACTGTTGGGTATTCACTATGCTTCCAATAGTGTTATTTATAATCCGTTTGATTTTGATTTGATTAAAGAGGAGGGGGAAAAGAAAGTATTTGATATTCCAGAAGAACCTTATATCCTTGTAGCAGCAGCATTTCGGAAAGAGAAACGTATAGATATTGCACTTGAGGCATACAAAAAAGTGCCGGAGGCACCAAAATTAAAAATTTTATCAAAAAAAAATCCTGCCTTACTTTTGTTAATAGAAAAAATGGGGCTTAGCGATAGGGTTGAAGTGCTTGATTTTCAAAAAAATCCTTATCCTTTTATGAAGCATGCGAAATTGCTGGTTCTCTCTTCCGAAAGAGAAGGTCTTTCTATGGTTTTGCTAGAATCACTTATTCTTCATACGCCGGTTGTCAGTACCGATTGCATCTCTGGACCCAATGAAATCATGAGAGGTGAATTGAAACAATATTTGGCTAAAGTAAATGATAGTGAGGATCTTTCTGAAAAAATAGCTATGGCATTAAAATGCTATCCTGAAATTGATGATCAAATGTTTGTTCAGTTTAGAGAAGACAGAATATATCACGAATATTGTAAAATAGTAAAACAGTGCAAAGATAAAATATGATTGAGGTATTTAAAATAAAAATAAATATGAATCAATGGATCAACTATATGTTGGTTATATTGGCTTTTGCATTTCCTCTAAGTGCGAAAAAAGCAGAAATCATTATGCTTTTATTGGATATTTTATGGATTATTGAAGGAAATTGGCAATATAAGTTTTTAAAATTGAAACGATTCAAGCCTTTTTGGTATTATTTTGCCTTTGTACTACTAATAGGATTTTCATTGATATGGAGTGATACTCTTTATGGAGGGTTTGTAAAACATTATCCTCAAAATGGTGTGCTTGCCTATGTTCAGATGTATCTGCTCTATTTTATGCTTGTACCGGTTATGATTACCTCTATACAAAGGAAGTATATCAAGGTAATACTTTCAGCCTTTCTTTTAGCAATGTTTATTAGCGAAATTGCATCATGGGGACTTTTTTTAGGTCTTATAGATATTAAGGGAAGATTAACACATGACCCTTCCCCTTTTATGCACCACAGTCTTTATTCTATTTTTCTTGCTGTTACAATTTTTATTTTGATAACAGAATTCTCAAAGATCAAACAGATAGGATTAAAAATACTTATGGCGCTATTTGTGATAAGTGCTTTGACCAATCTCTTTTTAAATGGAGGAAGGCTTGGTCAGTTGGCTTTTTTTGTAGCACTTATAGTTTATTTTATCAAGCATTTTGGTATTGGGTTTAAAAGTATCGTACTAGGTATGGTTTCTATAATAAGCATCTTTTTATTGGCTTATTATTCCAGCCCCATTTTTCATACACGAGCCAATTTGTCTATGCAATCATTACAGCATATAGCACAAGGAGATTTTCATTCATCCTGGGGTGCTCGGGTGTATGCTTTAATTGTAGCGAAAGATATTGTTTTGGAGCATCCTTTGTTTGGGGTTGGAATAGCAGATGCAAAAAAAGCCTATATGAAGCAAACAGAATCCTATTCTCAGGGTAAAATGGTCAGGGGGTTTTGGCATATGCATAACCAATATATGCAAATATTACTTGAAACTGGTATGATTGGATTAATGATATTTTTGTTATTTATTTATCAGATGCTAAAGCTTCCTCTGGCAGATGATATGCATATATTATTTGTCTCTTTTATAACTGTCTATTTGGTTGGGTTTATAGGTGAACCTCTTTTTTGGAATCGCCAACCATTTTTACTGTTTAATTTCATGATAGGATTATTTTTACTCTTCTCTGAGAATTGGCAAATGGATAAAAAGAGTGCTAAAGTATGAAAAACATCTTTTATAATTTTACACTTCTGCCTGTAAATCTGCAAAATCCTTAGGGAATATTTAACAATAGAAGACTTAAAGAGATTTTAAAAGTTGGCATGCAGAGGGGGGAGGAATAAGGTTTAATTCTCCTTTTTCATTCCTTGTAGAAACTCCAAAAAGAAAGCCAAGAAAATAGAGAGCATCAAGCCTGTAATAAAAGAGACTATGAGAATAAGTAGTTTTTTTGGTTTTACAGGTTTTTCCTGTGTGATGACTTTTCCTATGACTGTAGTGTTGTGATAATTATGTGCCTGCATGGAAAGTTTGATTAACGAACGTTTTTCCCGAAGAGATACCAGATCAATTTGCTTTAATTCTTCCATTTTTCTTTTTAGAGAAGGCAGTATAGAGATTATGATCTTTTCTTTTTCACTTTTAAGGTCGATCAGGTTGATCCGATTTTCAGAGATCTTGTATTCAAGTCCCTGTATCTGTGCAAGGCGCAAGGCGGCCAATGAGGCATTATCTCCCGTAAGTGAGGAGAGATTTTTTGTCGCTTCTTCTTTTTGTTTAACAGCACTTTTTAACTCTGCTTTCATAGAGGCGATCTTCTGATCTATTGTTGGTAGCTTATTGGTTTTAACGTAGTTGATATTTTGAGCTATATCGGTAATTTTATATTCTTTTGTTTGTAATATCTCTCTATCTATCTCATCAAGTTTTGATTTTTTCTTTGCGATGATCTCATCAATGATCTTTTGATGTTTATTTTGAAGATCATTGATGACTTTGTTTATCTCTGTTCGTGCGAGAGTATTACTTTTTCCCAAGGCGGTAATAGAAATAAATTGAGGGTTTTTTTTGGCTGCGGTGATGGATGTAATTTTGCTTTCACGATTTTTTATGTGTTTATAAATGTCTATATATTTTACTTTGAGTCGCTGTGAAACAGCGGTACCATTTTCCAAATAGACCTCTTTCCCTGTTTGCTTGTCTATGTATTTACCTACTTCCAATGTGGTATTGGCTTGCCACCATGGTGTTGCCACAAGTACATAAACCAGTGCAAGCAGGGTAAAAAGTCCAGTAATGAGCCAGATGAGTTTTTTTCGTCTTTTGAGTACAGCAAAAAGTTCTCTGAGGTCTATGACATCTTCTTGGATGGTTGTTTGTGTATTGTTATTTTGCATTATTTTCATATCCTAAAATTGTGTATTGTTATGTGTATTATGACATAATAAGGCTTGACAAATATCAAAAATGTATTATAAAATTACTAACTAGCACCTTCTCGTACCAATACAGTTTTTACAGTTTTGAGTAATATGACTAAGTCCATCCAAAGATTCCAGTTTCTTACGTACCAGACATCAAGTGCTACACGAGAGTGAAAATCTACTTCACTTCGACCACTTACCTGCCAAAGACCTGTGATTCCTGGTTTTACAGCAAGTACAGTATTTACATTTTTACCTATTTTTTCTTTTTCATTGAGCATGTATGGGCGTGGACCGATGAAACTCATTTCATTTTTAAATACATTGAAAATTTGAGGTAGTTCATCTAATGATGTTCTTCTTAATGTATCACCTATTTTCGTGATTCTTGGGTCATTTTGGTATTTATGGTAGGTCGCATAAAACTCTACTTCTTCAGGATGTTCATGTAAATAGGTCTGAAGTTTATCATCACTGTTTTCATACATGGTCCTAAATTTATAACAGACAAATACTTTACCATCCTGCCCCAGGCGCTCTTGTTTAAAAAGGATGGAAGATTCTGGTTCTTCTTTACGTATTTTGTAGGCGATATAAACTAGAACAGGTACAAGTAACGGGAAAACAATTACAGACATACTTAAGTCAGAAACTTTTTTAGCCCAAAGTCTGTATTTGCTTTTTAGACGGTTTTGAAAGACTATAAGATTAGTTCGGGTATTGGAAAGACGGTAAATGTGTGAATGTGTCAAGTCATATTCGTCAATAAGAGGCACAAAGATCACTTCATGACTCTCTCCTATTTCCTGATTAATAATCTGCTTTAGCGCATTTAGATCTTCATTATGAGAATTAATGAAAACAGTTTTAGGTTTATGGTCTTTTGCATCAATATATCCAAGATAAGGATTTCCAAAAATCTCTTCTTGCAAAAACGCATCATTACCATACACTTTTGCTCTTCTTTGCCATACTTTTAGCTTAAAAAGAAGTTTCTTACATATATTTTTTGAAATAGGTAAAAGAAAGATCATAAATATAAAAGAAAAAGCTATGACAGCTCTAGAGTAGTTTTGTATACTTTTTGTTATGGCCAGGTAGGCCAATATAATAAGAAAACTAAACATAAGACCTTTGAATATAACTCTGCTTTCATGCCAAAAGTCATATCTATGTGTATAGATACCTTCATAAGCGAGTAGCATAATAGTAACAATATAGAGAGGATAAAAAGTAAGATAATTAAAGAGACTATAGATATCAACACCTGAGAACAGGTCTTCCAAAAGATAGCGTAAAAAATATGCTGCTAAAATAGAGAGTACTATAACTAGAATATCAATGAGGACAAATATTAGCTTTGCATTAAATTCTTTCAAGATAGTCTCTCTATTTGTTTTTTGTAATTATATCGAATTTGTGTTATTTACTTGATAATAGTTTGATATAAATTAAAAACTTCTTTTGCAATGATATCCCAATTGTATTTCTTAAGAATTATTTGAGAAAAATCTCGATTTTGGGTATTGATCAGTTTCTTTTCTAATTTAGTTTGTAAATCTTCAATTTGTGAGACTTGAAAATAATCATCTGTAGATAGAGATACTTCTAAATTTGCAGGAATGTCGCTTACCAGCACATCTAAATTATAACTCATGGCTTCTAACAATGCTATTGGTAATCCTTCATGATAAGATGGCATGACAAAAAGTTTGGCATGTGAAAAAATCTGGTTAAGTTTTTCGCCTTTTATAAACCCTGTTAAAACTACACCATTCTCTTTTGCCACAGTTTTTAATCTAACACTATACTCAGATTCATGATCAGCATCACCAACAAGAACTAGCTTTACGTTTGTGTCTAATGTTTTATAGGCTTCAATGAGATCATGAAAGCCTTTTTCTTCTACAAAACGTCCAACACCGATGATATATTTGGTTCTCTCTACACCTAACTCATCTAAATAATCAGTATTTGTAGATTTTTTAGGAAGATTTACTCCATTATATATTAATTGAGTATTAGTTCTATTATATTTATTTTTTAAGATATTTTTTATAACATCTGAGATAACTATAACTTTTGTGGCATATTTTGTACCGAATTTTTCTCCTGTTATTAAGACCCATTTTGCAAGCCTGCCCCATTTTTGTCGATCATAATCTGGTCCATGATTTGTAACAACAACTTGTATTCCAAGTAATCGAGCAAATGGAACCATTAAAGATGGGCCTATCGCATGTATATGTAAAATATCTGGATTTTGGGTACGAGCATATAGTACACCAAGAAAAGTATGCACTATAGCCTCAATACTTTTCTTTTTAGGCGTAAATATATGTTTTAATTTTACACCTTTGAATTCAGTTTGTGAAAGATCTTTCACATAAGATTTTCTAGTAATTAAAGTAACATTTACCCCCAGTTTGACCAATCTAGGATAAAGCTCTTCACAGTGTGTTTCAACACCACCTTGAATATCTGGGATACCTCTTGTCCCCAATACTATAATATGCATTAACTACAACCACATCCATTTTCATTATCGTTACACTGTATTTTCTCAAGTACTTCTTTATATTGCTCAGATATACGTAGATCTCCCTGTCTTGGATCCTGTCCGACATCACATGTTGGTATAAAGTCTGTACAGATCTCTTTACCCATTAAACTTTTTATTTTATTTTTAACAACCCATTTTGCAGGATGTTTGATATATTTTTTCATTACAGGTGCAGCAGTTCCAACCATCCAGCAGTTTTTTGGACAAGTACGAACTAAGTCTCTTACTTTATTGGCTTGGTCTGAAAACCATAGCTCTTCAAAAGTATCTACGTCTCGAATATTTCCCATAGATTCTTTCCAATACTTTTCTTCCAGTCCATTACAAGGCAGTACATCACCATAAGGATCAATGAAAAAGTTTGCTGTTCCTGCTTCACAAGGAAGCATTCTTTTTCCACCTTGAATGTAGTTGATGAGACCTAAGTTGAAAAATGCTCTAAACCAGCTTTTAGGACTATTCTCTTTCATAAGTCTTTGTATAAGTTCATGAAAATCTTCTGTCACTTCATCTTTATTGGTTATCCAGTTATCATCTTTGTGAAAATAGTATGAGTTATGAAATGATGCCGTTGCAAATTCCATTCCTAACTCTTTTGAAAGTTCGTAAAGCCATAGCATATCATTTGAATTTTTATTTGAAACTGTAATACCAAAACCAACATCTTTTACACCTATTTTCTTGAGACCAAGTAGTGTTCTTAAACCTTTATCAAAACCACCCTCTTTACCACGTAGGTCATCATTTTTAACAGATAACCCTTCAATACTAACCCTAATTCCAATATCTGGAAACCGTTTTGCTAATTTTAAAATCTTTTGTGTATGCCAACCTGATGTTGAGATGACGATACGGTCTGATTTTTTATACATTACTTCTATGATATCTTCAAGGTCATCTCTGAGAAATGGTTCCCCACCTGTTATATTAACAAACTTAAAGTTTGGAAGCATTTCTAACTCTTGTGGAGTTATTTCTTTTTTAGGATCTGTCCAGTTTTGCCAGATATCACACATTTTACATTCCATTTGGCAACGATATGTGGTGATGATAGACACATCTGTTGGCATAGTGATATTATTATGCATATTTATTTCCTTTTCTTTATTAATTTTGACGGTACACCGCCAATAATACTATATGGTTCTACATCTTTGGTTACAACAGAACCAGCGGCTATAACGCATCCATCGCCAATAATAACTCCAGACATTATAGAAACATTCGCACCTATCCATACGTCAGAACCAATAATGGTTTGATCTTTTTTAACCCCTTGGTTTTTGATAGGTATATCCAAGTCATCAAAAATATGGTTTTCTGAGAAAATATTTACTCTAGGACCAAAGATAACATTATCTCCTATCTCAATGTCCCCACGAACTCCAATAAAACAGTAATGATTGATCCCCACATTATTTCCTATTTTGAGGGAACTTCCAACATTACGAAGTACACCAGTACATTCTATCATAGCATATTTACCTAAGGTAAAGTTGTTGCCAATGTCTACACCACCATAGCTCAATGCATTGATTGTGGAATACTCCATCAAATTCAAACCACTTCCTGTTTTTATTTTGTGTCCAAAAAGTACTTTAGCACCTTTTTCTGCAAAAACTATGCCTTTGGAAGAAATAAATGGTTTTATGAAGATAAAACCTCTCAATACAGCAATAGATTTAGAACTGATAATAGTGAGAAGTTCTCTAAAATTAAAGGGGTATTCAATGATATGTTTTTCTCCTTTTATCTTAGAGATCAAGAATTCTATTATTTTATATGCTTTCATTTAAAACCTTTGTATATATTTCAATTATTTTTGGAACATGGATCTTTTTTGTATAATAGTTTAGATAGCTCTCTTTAGAAGCTTTCGAAAAGGAAGCATCATATGATTCTAAACATTCTAATAATATCGGTTCAAAATTATTTGTCTCAAAGTCTATCAAGAAGCCATTTTCACCATCTTTTATAAGTTCTAAAAAACCACTGTGGCAAGAACCAATCACTGGAGTAGAACAGGCAAAAGATTCAATAATAGTCATGGGACAGTTTTCATACCATTTTGAAGGCTGTATTACAAATTTAGCTTTTTGTATATATTTAAAAAGTTCATTACCGTACTTGGGTCCCAAGTATTCTATGTAGTCAGATTTTATGATATGAATTACTTCCGGACCGTTACCAACAATCTTTAAATTTATTTTATGTTTATCGAAAAAAGACAGTATATCTATAATACCTTTTTCTTTTGAAATTCTACCAAAGTATAGTATAAAATTTTCTTTTGTATCTACATCGGGAAGAGCCAATTCTACAAAATTAGGAACAATGTTAATCTCTTTTTGATAAAGATGATTGAGTTTCTCAGCTAAAAATAGGCTTGGAGAGATTATTTGATCAATATATTTGTTGTAGTAATCCTGCCCATGATAAAAATATGATTCCATAGCACCTATGGTACTTTTCATTAAGGAGCCGTCAAAACATTTGTCTTTGATGCAGTTAGAGAAGTGACCATCTACACATTTTGTACATATTTCATCTCTTTGAAAGTTGTAGAGTCTATGGTACGGACATACCAACTGGCTATCATGTGCAGTATAGATGACTTTGATGCCCCGTTTTTTTATCTCCGGTAAAATACTTGGTGTAAGCTGGAAGTTAAAGTTGTGTATATGGACAATATCCGGTTGGAACTGGTCTAAGACAATGGCTATTTTCTTTCTGCTCTCTTGTGAATATATCGTGGAAAATACATTAGATATTTTCCCAACCAGACCTAGAGTGTTAAAGTCTATATTTTTTACAAAAGAGCTGTAAGTATCATCAACAATGTTTTTTTCATCCGCCATACCCCAATACTCAATGCTATGAGATGCTTCTTTTAAAGCTTTAGACAGTTCAAACATATAGGTTTCAGAACCACCTTTTGGGTATAGAAATTTATTTATCTGTAGTATTTTCATTGGTAAGTTTCCTTTAAATTTCTAATAAGTAAAAATAGGTAGGTTATACCCAATAAAATCTCTATGGTGATTAATAGATATATATAGTCATTAATGTATTTAAAATCAAAAACAAATAAGCATAAAGCTTTTATAAGGAAGAAAAAAAACATAATAAGTACGTTTAAATGACTTTTGTTAGCATAGTTGAAATAATAAATACCAAAATATGAAACAATAGTGAAAGGTAAAGAAAACATAAATAGTTTTAAATAATAACTTGCATCTAAGTATTCTGCCGGATATAATATAATATAAATCCACTTTATAGATATTAAAACAGTCAATGCAATTAATATGTAAAAGACAGTAACACTTTTTATATATTGGATTAACTTAACTTTACTTTCCAAAATTGATTTAAATCCACTTGTTAAAAAAGAAGAGAAAAATAACAAGATCACCATATACAAATTGTATGCAGATGAAAAAAGTGCCACAGCTTCATTGTCCATCGTGTGTCCCATAAAGAGTACATCCATTCGTTGTATTCCTACAAAAAATAGATAATAAAATAGAAAATATTTTGAATCTAAAAGTATAGTTTTTAGCTTTATATATATTTTTTTTACTGAAAATGTTATGTTGAATTTATGTCTTATTGATAAATATATTAGAAAAAATATGAAAAACTCTATAAAAAGAAAAATTTCTAAAGTTTCCAGCAAATAAATTTTTAGACCAAAAATAAATACTATACTCAATATTAGTAACCTAAAAAAAGGATCAAGAATGATTGTTTGAATATCTATTTTTTTATACTCTTGTCCTCTTGCCAACATTTTAAAAAAAGAAAGACTACTATTGAAAAATACAAACAATGAATAGAAAAATACATATATGAAATATTCTCTTTGGATAAAGTAAACAAATAGAAGCAATATTACAATAATGATTAATGACAATACAATACGACTGTTAAAGTAATCACTTATCTCTGATAACTCATTTTTTACACTTTTATTGAATATATAATTATTTATGCCACCATCCATCAAAACAGATACCATCATTACCAAAGAAACAATATAATTAAAAAGACCATACTCCTCAACGGAAAGAATTCTTGTCAATAGAATAACAATTAAAAAGGCTAAAGCTTTTGCCAATAGCTCAGTTAATGGGATTAAAGGGAGTTTATTTAACATATATTTTTCTTCTCACAAATAATGTGATAAATTCAAATATTACAAAATACATCAGAGGAGTAATAGCAGCAAAAAAACCATTTCTTAAAATCCAAAGTAAAAAATAAAAGTAAAAAGCATATTTCCCCATTGAAAAATAATCCCCATACTTTGATGCTGTTTCCATTTTTTTAGCTAAAATTATTATCATGAGCCAAAATAGGAATGATTCAAACAAAACACCCAAATACGAAAAGTTAATCCAGCCTTCACCAATAATACCAATTGTGATCCCACCGCCTTTAAAATCAAGTTCATAATAATCTTTTAAAACTGTCCCTATGTCTTTAACATCCGTGAAAATCATTAAAATAGAGTTCAAATAAGTCTGACCTAACTGCAAAGGAGGAGGATTATTCAAAACTAATGAAAGATTAAACATTTCGGCGTTAAAAATGGCTGTTAAAATTTTCAACATGTGTTCAACTGTAATATCCCCAAATAATCGAAATGAACCATATAGTATAATTAAAAGTAAAATGCTAAACACACTAAAAATTAAAGTAGAATTTTTTACTCTTTTATATTGATTTGTATATAAAATTAGAAATATGAGCAACAAGCCTGCTACTGGTCTTTTTGATGCCATTAATAGCCAAAATGAAATTCCAGAAAATAAGGTTATGAGTATTAAGAAAAAATTCTTTTTGTGGAAAAGTTTTGATAATACTAAAACATATAAGACAAACATAAACTGTAAAAGAACAATGACAAATCCCGATACTTTACTAGCTAGTGCTATTCTTTGATCTTCAATGCTGGTAAGAAAAATTGGAAAAGTACCCGCACGTACATAGTAAATAGTTAGTAAAATAAATATGAAAAAAGTAATAAATAATATAACAATTGAAATTCTATACTGATTATATGTATATAAAGATTTATTTTTGTAATGTTTAAAAATATTAAACTTTAAAAATAACATAGCCATGAAATATGCACTAATTGAAATGAAAGTGAATAAGCCTATAGTATTTGCAAAGTCATAATCAATTTTTTTTTCTATAAAATAATAACTATAGAACGACAGCTGATAGAAAAAGAGAAAATATAGTAAAGTGAAAACACGAAAGTCTAGAAGACTTTTTCGCTTAAAAAAAATAAGAAAAACAAGTAAACTAATTGTTAAAAAAATGGCAATAATATTAATCATTAATATAGATTTTCTAGTTTTGATATGTAAAGTTTAAAGTTTACTTTTTCAAATATACTTTGATAATTAAAATTCTTATGTAACATAGCTATATCTATATTCATAAAATCTTTGATTTTATGTAGAGTTAAATTCTTCCCTATATAGTCCTCTTCTGTTCCGTCTGCCGCAGTACAAACAGCAGGAAGACCATAAAGCAGTGACTGTAAAAGTCCAAGACCACCATCTCCTGGTAAAACAAACAGGTCAGAATTGAAATAATATTTTTTTAAATTTTCTTTGTCATAAATGGGACCGGTAAAATCAATGCAGGTTACTGCGTTTTCCAAAACATACTGTTTAAGAAAATTAAGATGAGATCCACCTCCAATAACAGTGAGTGTAAACTTTTTTCCTTCTCTATTGGCTTGTATAACAATATCAATAAGTTCTTTTATCTTTTTACGTTCTTCTATAGCACCAACATAAAGAAGTTTAATATTTTCGGGGTTATATTTGTAGTTTCGAATATTTTCTTGTATCTCATCCTGAATACTTTCAAAATAAGCTGTATTAATTGTATTTAAAAGCAGATGACAGTTTGTTGCACCCATGTATGTTTGCATATATTTTTTCGCTTTTGTTGAATAGGCTAATTGTACATCTGTTAATTGAATAAATATTTTAACAACATTGTCAATAATTTTTCTTTTTAATGTTCTTTTATCCAGAGAATATCCAGCATCCCACCATAGAATTTTTTTGCCTAAAATTTTTGCATAAGGAACAATTAGTATATTATTGAGAAGATTGGTCGTACCTTCCAGAACGACAGTATCATAATTTTTCAAAAGTTTTAAAACCTGTGGATAGAAAAAAAGAGAAGTATTCCTAGAATCACCACTATAACCAAATCTAAAAGCATTAAGCGTGAGAATCTTGATATTTTTATATTTTATTTTTTTAGGTTTATAACGTTTTAAAGTACCTTGAGTCTCACCTTGAGATGTAACAAAATCCAATTGTTCGAGAGAAGGAGCTAGCTCTTGAAGTAGTTCAAATCTATAACTAGTAAGTACTCTTTGAACAATTAAAACTTTTTTAGTCACTATTTTAATACCCCACAAAAATCTAAGTCAGTTTTTATATCTAAGCCTTTAAACTCTTTATGTCCAACAAGAAATGTAACAACATCTGCTGCTTCTAAAGCTACGTTGTAGTTGACTACGTCAAACTCACTATGCTCTAAGATATTTGGTTCTACTGCCGATACATCAAGACCATCAGCAATAAGTCTTCTTGTGATGTAAAGTGCAGGAGACTCTCTAAGGTCGTCAATATCCGGTTTAAAAGCTAGACCCATACAGGCCACTTTTGCTTTCCGTCCATTTTCATTCTCAAATTTTAGTGCTTTATTTTTGATCTTTTCTATAGCCCATTCTGTTTTATAAGTATTGACCTCTCTTGCAGTTCGGATCATCTTCGCATCTTCACCGCCTGCATGCACGATGAACCAAGGATCAACCGCGATACAGTGACCACCTACCCCGGCACCTGGCTGTAAGATATTGACACGAGGGTGACGATTGGCAAGGGCAATGAGTTCCCAGACATCAATACCAAACTTGTCACAAAGAATGGAGAGTTCATTAGCAAAGGCTATGTTTGTATCACGGAAAGAGTTTTCAGTAAGTTTTGCCATCTCTGCTGTTTTTGCATCTGTTGAGAGGACTTCACCTTCTACAAATGTATTGTAAAACTTCACGGTAGCTATAGTAGATTCGGGAGTAGTTCCCCCAACGATACGGTCATTTTCGACAAGTTCTATCATGATTCTTCCGGGCAAAACTCGCTCAGGACAATGTGCTATATGTACTTTGCTGGTATCAATGCCATTCTCTGCAAGAACTTCTGCGACTTTGTCGGTAGTCCCTACTGGGGATGTAGACTCAAGAATGACTATGTTACCTTCTTTGACGTAAGGAGCAATAGACTCTGTAGCAGAGACAACGTAATCTATATTTGGCACATATCCCTTATGAAAAGGTGTTGGAACTGCTATGATGAATACATCTGCTTCAACAGGCTTGAGGTCTGCTACAAGCGCACCTGAACTTACGGCTGAACGTACAAAAGTATCAAGCCCTGGTTCTATGATGTGGATGTTTCCCTCATTGATGGTATCAACAGTACTTTGTACCACATCGACACCATGCACTTCATAACCTCTGTTAGCTAGCAATGCTGCTGTGGGAAGGCCAATATATCCTAAACCAATTACACATATTTTCTTCATGTTATTTTCTACCTTTTAAAAATCTTATTACTTTTTCACACGTATGGATATCCCCATAAGGATTATTTGTTGTGATCGTTGACTCATATATCTTTTTATTTTCATGTGTATTATTTGGCATATAGAATTCCTTTCGTCAGTATGTTATTGACATCAATTATTGCCAGTACATTTCTTTATTTTTAAGATATGTTGTAATTACATTTTCTCATAAAAATAATTCGTAGCCTGAACAAACCCATCTACCGATCCACAGTCAAAACGTTTACCTTTAAACTTATAGGCAATGACATTACCTTGTTTTGCCTGTTCGAGCAGGGCATCGGTGATTTGGATCTCTCCCCCTTTACCAGGTTTAGTATTTCGGAGAATTTCAAAAATATCCGGTGTGAGAATGTAACGACCGATGATCGCCATATTGGTCGGGGCATCTTTGGGGGCTGGTTTTTCTACCATGTCTGTGACCCGGTAGGTGTCTGTAGTACTGTCTACAAGTTCACCAGCAATAACTCCATATTTGTTGGTCTCTTCCATGGGTACTTCTTCTATGGCAACGACAGAACATTGGTATTTCTCATAGACTTCTATCATTTGTCTGAGTACCGAACCTTCTTCATGGGTACAAAGGTCATCGGCAAGAAGTACGGCAAAAGGTTCATTGCCTATGAGGGTTTCGCCTGTAAGAATGGCATGACCTAAACCTTTCATCTCTACTTGTCGCGTGTAGGAAAAGGTGCAGTTGGTAATCAGTGAACGTATCTCTGAAAGTAGGTTCTCTTTAGAACCACCTTTGATTTGATGTTCTAGTTCATAGGAGATATCAAAGTGGTCTTCTATGGCACGTTTGCCACGACCGGTAATAATAGCCATGGTATGTATGTCCGCTTCCACAGCTTCTTCTACACCATACTGGATGAGTGGTTTAGTAAGTATGGGTAACATCTCTTTTGGTGTGGCTTTGGTTGCAGGTAAAAAGCGAGTACCATAGCCTGCTGCGGGGAATAAACATTTTTTGATCATTTTTCAACTTGCTCCCTAAATTATAGAGATAATTATAGCCAAAGAAACGTTACACAAGCATTACCTAAGAGAGTGAATTTAGTTTTTTCTTTAAAATAATTTTTCCTGCTTCTACACCCGGTTGGTCATAGGTATTGACATCTATGAGCTCACCTACTAAAGAAGTGAGGAGTTCATAGTAATACATTAATGCACCAATGTTACCTTCATTGACTTTAGAAATAGAGATGCTGTCAAGGGGAATCTCTTCTTCTAGCAGAGCTTTTATGACAGAGTCACATTGCATATTAATCAGTTTTGAAAAAGGAAGATTATTGAGGCTGTCCAAAGATTCTAAATGAGGTAGGGAAATATCGGGAATGACAATGTCATCCTGAAAATCTTCAATTTTGATGAAAGTAACCGATTTGTCACGTGTCCCTTCCATAAGAAGCTGTAAGAAAGAGTGTTGGTCTTTAGGTCCGATGAGTCCTATGGGGGTAAGACCTACATTAAAAGCACTGTGTCTTTGTTTCTTTCCCAGGCTCTCACCCCAGAGTTGCACATACCATTCACAAAAGTATTTGAGTGTCTCACTATAGGCAAAAATGCAGTTTATATGGTATTGGGCATGGTTTTGTGCATAAAATACAGCTTTTTTTAGCAAGGTGTCCTGCATATAGCCCGCACCAAAAAAACTTTTTTTCAGTGTATTGGCACCATATAATAATGCTTGTATATCTATGCCTGAAAGTGCAAGAGGGACAAGGCCTACAGTAGAGAGTACAGAAAATCTTCCTCCTACATTATTGGGAAGGTCTAAGATGGAGGCACCTATTTTATGTGCATATTTTTCAAGAGGGGAACCTGGGTCTGTAATGAAAGTGTAGGATTTGGAATCATTTTTCAGAGAATAGATATATTTGTAAATGGAAAAGGTTTCAACGGTAGTGCCTGACTTGGAAATAATAAGAAAATGGGTTTTTTCAAGGTCTATTTTTGAAAGCAGGGTAGTGATATTAATGGGGTCTGTACTTTCAAAAAAGTAGAGTTTTCTTTGTAGTTTTCTAGTGGGTTTAATAAATTCATAGATAGCCTTTGCTCCCAGTGAACTCCCCCCTATACCGATGACTGCAATATTTTTAATGCGCTCAGGTATGGTTTTACAATACTCCAGAATGGGGGTAATGTTCTGTTCAGGGAGTGCATAATACCCTATGTTTTTTTGCTCTTCACATATGGCACTAAAAGCAATTTCCTGTATTTTTTTATTTTTGAGTTTAAAATAGAGTTTGTTTTTCATAAGCATTCTTTTGCCTGTATAATAAGTTTATTGACTTTCTCTTCATATTCTTTTGCCAGTTTCTTGTCTGTAGATTCAAAACGCGTAACAAGTACCGGGGTAGTGTTGCTTGCCCGCACCAGTCCCCAGCCTTTTTCAAAATTGATACGGACACCGTCAACATCAATGATATTAAGAATTTTAGGGAAATCACCTGGAGGATTTTGAAGCAGTTCTTTTACTTTGTCGATGATAAGGAACTTTTCTTCTTCAGTTGTTTCTACTTTGATCTCTTCAGTAGAGAAGACTTTCGGCAAGGCTTCAATCTCTTTGTCCAGGTCTATGCCCTCAGCAATGAGTTCCAACATTCTGAGTGTGGCATAGATGGCATCATCGTATCCGAAATAACGGTGCTTAAAGAAGATGTGCCCGCTGACTTCACAGGCAAGGTCAGCACCGGTCTCTTTCATTTTGACCTTGAGATTGGAGTGTCCTGTTTTATACATAATGGCTTTAGCCCCACGACGTTCAAGTTCATCATACATTACTTGTGAACATTTAACTTCTCCTATGACTGTAGGGTTTTCCATGCCCATAGCATAGAGCAGTGCCATTTGATCACCTTTGATGTTGTGTCTATGGGTAAGCACAGCAATACGGTCAGCATCACCGTCATAGGCAAAGGCGATGTTGCCGTCTTTTTCAAGTGCAGCTTTGACATCTTCAAGGTTTTTTTCCACAGAAGGGTCGGGATGGTGGTTGGGGAAGGTACCGTCGGGTTCACAGTAAAGCCCTGTGTAGTGCAGTTCCAAAGTATCAAAGATCTTTGTAAGTACCGTATCTGCCACACCATTACCGCAATCAAGCACTATGTTTTTATCGAGTCCTTTAAGATGTGCAAATTCTTTGACCATAAAGTCTATATAAGGTGTTTTGACATCAATATCGATCTTGGCTGTATTATCAGGGATCACTCTGTTTTGATCATGGGTGATCGCATCACCTAAACGGTAAATGTCATCTCCGAAAAAAGGACTTTGCCCTATGGTGATCTTAAAACCGTTATATTCAGAAGGATTATGGGAACCGGTGATC
The DNA here is from genome assembly GCA_026990595.1 of Sulfurovum sp. GTDB lineage: Bacteria > Campylobacterota > Campylobacteria > Campylobacterales > Sulfurovaceae > Sulfurovum. The sequence goes on along the minus strand of JALXCZ010000008.1, from coordinate 98,456 downwards.
ATGATAGAAGCATCAATCATAGAGTGGGTAGTGGGTAGTGGGTAGTGGGTAGAATCTTTTGGATGAAGATCTTTGATCTTTTGGTAGTTTGAAAAATAATTTACCGGGGTGGCTACCATGCCCATGTCCAGTACGGTGCATCCAGATGCATTGAGTCCTGAGGTGAGGTAGTCCCTCAAAAGTGGAGAGTGTGAACGTGCATCGTAGCCAATGGAGACAATATTGCCTTGACCGATCTTTTGACCCAGATAGTAGCCTATGAGCTTAACAGAGTGCTCATTGAGCTCTTTTTCAAAGATACCGCGGATATCATATTCTCGGAAAATAGATTTGTTGATCAGCATAGTGTTCCTTGTTATTGGTTATTTTTAGTATATAGAATACAATATTGCTCCTATTACTGAGCATATCCTTTTGGATTTGCTTCCTGCCATCTCCAGCTGTCCTGACACATCTCATCGATACCTTTTGTAGCTTCCCAGCTCAGTACTTCTTTGGCATACGAGGGGTCTGCGTAGCATTTGGCAATGTCCCCGGCTCTTCGGGGAGCAATGCAGTAGGGTACCTCTTTGCCGGATGCTTTTTCAAAAGCTTTGACCATATCGAGTACGGAGTAGCCTTTTCCGGTTCCTAGGTTAACTGTGAGTACCTCATTGATCCCATCGATCTTCTCGATCGCTTTGAGGTGTCCGTTAGCCAAATCAACGACATGGATGTAGTCACGTACACCGGTTCCGTCATGGGTATCGTAGTCATCTCCGAATACACCGAGACAGGAGAGTTTACCAACAGCAGTTTGCGTAATGTAGGGCATAAGATTATTGGGGATACCGTTGGGATCTTCGCCTATGGTTCCTGAACCGTGTGCGCCTACAGGGTTGAAATAACGAAGCAGAATTACTTTCCATGTATTGTCTGAAATATAAAGATCGCGTAATATCTCTTCTATAAACAGTTTGCTTCTGCCGTAAGGATTGGTGGCTGAAAGTGGAAAATCTTCTTTAATCGGTGTTGTATGGGGGTCTCCATAAACTGTGGCAGAAGAGCTGAATACAATAGATTTGCATCCATACTCGGACATTACTTCACAAAGTGTCACTGTCCCGGTTACATTATTGTCATAATATTTAAGAGGTTTTTCTACAGATTCTCCTACTGCTTTGAGTCCGGCAAAATGGATCACAGAATCTATCGTATGATTTTCAAAAACCTTTTTCAGATCTTCTCTGTTACGGATGTCTCCTTCTACCACAGGAATAGACTTTCCTACGATCTTCTCTACACGCTTAATACTCTCTTTGGAAGCATTTGAGAAATTATCGAATATAAGCACATTGTATCCGGCTTCTATTAGGAGCACAACGGTATGGGAACCGATATAACCTGCACCTCCGGTAACGAGAATAGTTGATGATTTGTTCATAATTTATAATCCTTTTAAAAGCTGAGTTTCAATCCGCCATAGAAGCTGTCATTAAAGGTGTGATCACCTGCTTCATAGTCTGTATCTATATTTCTATACCCGGTAAAAATATGTACATTGTTGATCACTTCCATATCGGCTTCAAGTTTGAACTCTGAATAACTGTCACCATCGCGGAAACTAAGTACTGACGGAGCATAGGCAAAAGTTGACATGAGTGATGTGGTGGGAATGCTGTCATTCAGCGGAAGTATATAGATACCTTTTGCCATAAGAGGAACTGCCAGGAAATCACTGGCAAAGATCACTTTTGCTCCAAAGCCAAGAGTAAGACCGGGAACACCCTGAAGCGTATTTTGTCCACTGATACCTACTGCGGTCATATTGGCACCGTCTGTATGCAGGTAAGAGGCATCTAAAATATAAGTCGTACCGTCCGCATAGTTTGCCAATGTATTAAGATCAATAGATCCCAGTATTTCAACATCTTCATTATTGATATCTAAACCGATACTGTTTTCCGCAGAAAGTAATGCAGAAAAAAAGAGTGTGGCTAGAATGATTTTTTTCATCATAAAATCCTTATTACTTTTTAATATTTATTCATATTATAGCAAAGGAAAGATTAAAGGTGCCCTAAATCTTGTACCTGTATTAATCTGCAGGCATATAGTTTTTTTTCGTTTTTTCTTCTTTTCTTTTCTCTTCATGCTTTTTTTTCTTTTCTTCCATCATGACAGCATCACGCAGTTCCTCTTCATTGTCATAACGTGCCGCATCAATGAATTTGGATTGATCATCGAATTGTCCTGTTCTTACACCCCATAGCAGGGCAATAAGTCCCAATGCCCCGAGAAAAGTAGAAACTCCCAGCATGAGAATAATGATAGTATTGGACATGAAATACCTTTATTGTTATAATTAAACGCCTAGGTTAATTAGAGGGTTCAATTAAATATCATAGCACAGTAATGCTAATGGGTACCTCTAATAGAACTATGCTTTAAATTTAAGTCGCTTGATACGCATAGAGTTACCCACAACGATCAGTGAACTTAAACTCATGGAAAGTGCAGCAATCAGAGGTGTAACATATCCTGCAACGGCGAGTGGTATAGCAATGGAATTGTACAGTAGAGAGAGTCCCAAATTTTCTTTGACTGCAAGGTAGGTACGTTTTGAAAGTCTGTAGGCATCGTAAATGCTTTGGGGTTTTTCGTCCATAAGTACGACATCACTGACCGAAATGGCAACATCGGTACCGTTTCCCATGGCAATGGCAATGTTTGATTGTGCCAGTGCAATGGCATCATTGATACCATCTCCTACCATTACAGTAATATGTCCTTCTTTCTGCTTTTTTTGTATGAAGGCTGACTTCTCCTGTGGCAGCAGTCTGGCATGTATCTCTTCAATACCTACAGTTTTTGCAACTTTCTGTGCACTTTTTTCATGGTCTCCGGTTAGCATGACTACCTGCACCCCCATTGCTTTGATATGGGCGATTGCCTCTTTTGCTCCTTCCCGGATGGTGTCACTTAATTCAAATTTGCTTATAAGTTCTCCATTCACCGCAAAATAGAAAAGGGTATGCTCGCTCTCCTCTTCACAGACAATGCCATACTCTTTCATGAAGAGAGTATTCCCTCCAACGATCTTTTGATGGTGATACTCTGCTTCAATCCCTTTTGCCTGAATACTTTTGATTGTTTCCAGCGGTAGTGGGCGGAGTGATTCATTATCTGCTTCAAGGTAACGGTGTATTCCCTCTGAAATAGGGTGGGTGGAGGTATCAACCAGTGCATAGAGCAGGTTTTTGTCATAGGAATGATAGTTGGTTTCTTTTACAACAGAGGGACGACCTTGTGTAATAGTACCGGTTTTATCCAGTGCCAATAGATCGCTTTTTGCCATAGTTTCAAGAAATCCCGCCTCTTTAAAAAGGATATTGCGTTTTGCCGCCATGGAGATACCGACCAGTGTTGCCATGGGAGTGGCAAGTCCCAATGCACATGGACAGGCAATGACAACCACTGAAATACCTATGATGAGTGCTGGTTCGAATGTTCCTCCGTAGATCCACCAGAAAGCAAAAGTCAGTAAAGCAATGAGTAGAATAATACTTGAAAAATAGCCCGAAACCTGATCGGCAAGCTGTTCGATACGAGGCTTTTTGGTAATAGACTCTTCAAGCAGGGAAACGATAGAATAGAGCAATGAGTTAGAAGCATCTTTGGTCGCTTTGTAGCGAATGACTGAGTCTAGACAGATAGAACCGCTGAGAACAGGGTCTTTTTTGTGTTTATGCACGGGTTCGTTCTCTCCGGTAAGGGAACTCTCATCAAATGAACCTTCCCCATAGGTAAGTATACCGTCAATAACAACTTTTTCTCCGGGTTTAAGTTCTATGATGTCTCCGAGTATTACATTTTCAACACTGACCAGACTCTTTTCATTGTTCTTGATAACTGTTACTTCGGTAGGGGTACTCCCCATAATAGAATCAAGTGTATCTACAGCATGTTTTTTACTGAGTACTTCGAGATATTTCCCTACCAGTACAAAGGTGATGATCATTACAACCGAGTCAAAATAGACTTCTCCCCGTTGTGTGATCATGGCATAGATGGAATAAATATATGCCAAAAGTGCTCCTGAAGCTACCAGCGTATCCATATTGGCAATGTGGTTTTTAAATCCGAAGTAGGCACCGCGAAAAAAAACCCAGCCACTGTAAAAAAGTACCGGTGTGGCAAGAATAAATTCAGCCACATTGAGAATGTCTTTAAAGCGTTGCTCAATACCGGTAAAGTAGCCGGCATACTGGGCAATGGCGATCCACATGATATTCATAGAACCAAAAACAGCAACTAAAATACGTGAGTAGTATGCTTTTTTGGTTTTATTGGCCCGCTCTTCCTGAAGGGTAGGATCATAGGGGTAGGCATTGTAACCGATGGAGCGTATGGTTTCAATGATCTTGGAGAGTTGAATGATTTCAGGATCCCAGACTACCTTGGCTTTGTTGTTGGTATAGTTGATAGTCGCTTCTATAATACCGTCTGTTTTATGGAGTACTTTTTCATTGAGCCAGACACAGGCAGAACAGTGGATACCTTCTATGATAAGGTTGATTTCATAAAGTCCGTCTTCATGCTCTTTGATGTATTTGTTCTTAAAGCCTTCAAGGTTGAACTTATGAAGGTCATCACTGTACTGGGCTGCCGGTTGAAGCTTGGTATTGCCAAGTTTGTCATAAAAAGTATCAAGCCCCTCATTTTCAAGCAGATGGTAAACTCCCTGACAGCCTTTGCAGCAGAAGTAGAGTGTTTTACCCTCTTCTTTTTCTGTGATCATGATATCTTCTGAGAACTTCAGGTTACAGTGGGTACATGCTACGTCTGCCAAAGATACACCTTTTTGTTATTTTGTAAGTGGAGACTTTACTTCCACTATTTGTAGTTAATGTGGGATTAAAGTCTCTACTTCCTTTTGTTGTAAGGATTTTATCGAAATATGGGTAAAATCCCCCTATGGAAAATATATTTGTCTTAGTATTTATCATGATTTTATTGGAACTTTTTGAAGCAGCCATGCAACGTGCAGATACGCTGTACGGTGTGATGGAAAAGCTTTATGGATGGTACAGAAAGAGCATCTTTTTCTTTTTTTTGATGCATCCGGCTTTTTATTTTACACTTTTTGTTGTAATTGTTACAGATAAGCTTAATATCTATATGATAGCTATTTTGACACTCAAAATTTTTGATATGTTCTACAAGATTGAATTGATCAAAGCCATATTCATTAGACGTAAAATTCCTGATGATCTGGCAGCTATGCTGGAGTGGAAAATACCTTCATGGTTTTTTCTCATGGGAGTCGGGCTTTATCCGCCGCTACTCTTTTATGCGTTGATCGGCTGAAAAGGGAGTGTATTTGACTTTTCAGCCAAAAACCAATATAATACTGCTACTACATAATAGTTAAATAATACTATTGTATATCTACATTACCAAAAATCATACCTAAATTAAGAGGAATTATGAGCGATACAAAAAAATCTTCTAACGGCAACAATGCCAACAGAAAAAACAGAACACATGTACCTGTGCAGGGACATAAGATTGAAAACCTTCAACAAAAACCACTTGATGAGCTTGTCACGATAGCCAAAGAGGTCAAAGTTGAGAACCCCAATGAATTTCAAAGAAAGGATCTGATTTTTGAGATTCTTAAGTCACAGGTAAGCCAGGGAGGATTCATACTCTATACCGGTATCCTTGAAGTGATGAATGACGGGTATGGTTTCCTGCGTTCTATTGACGGAAATTTTGCAAACTCCAGTAATGACACGTATGTCAGTGGTACGCAGATCAAGCGTTTTGCTTTAAGAAACGGTGACATTGTGACAGGTCAGGTACGTCCTCCGAAAGATCAGGAGAAGTATTATGCACTGCTTAAGATCGAAGCGATCAATTATGTTGCTCCGGAAAAATCCAAACAGAGACCACTTTTTGACAACCTTACACCGCTTTATGCCAGTGAACAGCTCAAGATGGAATATCACCCGATGAAAATGACAGGACGTGTACTTGATCTGTTCTCACCTATCGGTAAAGGGCAGAGAGCCCTCGTTGTTGCTCCTCCGAGAACAGGTAAAACAGAGCTTCTCAAAGAGTTGGCGCACGGTGTTACCCATAACAACCCTGATGCGTCACTGATGGTACTTTTAGTGGATGAGAGACCAGAAGAGGTTACAGATATGCAGCGTTCAGTCAAAGGTGAAGTGTATGCTTCTACGTTTGATTTGCCTGCACAAAATCATGTAAGAACCGCAGAAATGGTCATAGAAAAAGCCAAAAGACGTGTAGAAATGGGTAAAGATGTGGTTATTCTGCTTGATTCTATTACAAGACTTGCACGTGCCTATAATACAGTCACACCAAGCTCTGGTAAAGTGCTTTCAGGTGGGGTAGATGCCAATGCATTACATAAGCCAAAACGTTTCTTTGGTGCGGCAAGAAACATAGAAGAGGGCGGAAGCCTTACAATTATTGCGACAGCATTGATAGATACGGGCTCACGTATGGATGAAGTGATCTTTGAAGAGTTTAAAGGTACAGGTAACTCGGAAGTGGTACTGAGTCGTCATGTTTCCGAAAGACGTATCTACCCAGCAATCGATGTAACGAAATCAGGTACACGTAAAGAAGAGCTTATGGTAGATCCTGAAACGCTTCAAAAAGTCTGGGCACTTAGAAATGCTATGCAAAATATGGAAGAGGTTGAAGGGCTTAAATTCCTTTTTGCGAAAATGATGAAAACAAAATCGAATGAAGAGTTTCTCTCTATCATGAACGAGGGTGCATAATTTTCCTATGAAAATAGGTGTCTTTGATTCTGGGTTGGGTGGCTTAACCGTAGTTCAGGCTATGACCCAGATAATTAAAGGTGCAAAAATCTTTTATATTGCCGATACACAACATGCCCCTTACGGTGAAAAAACACAAGAACAGATACTTCAATATGCTTTTAACATTACAGAATATTTCCTTAATACGTATGAGATAGATGCTTTGATCATTGCCTGCAATACAGCAACATCGGCGGCAGTAAAAGCATTACGTGAAACATACCCAGAACTTATCATTATCGGTACCGAACCAGGGATAAAACCTGCTATGGAGCAGACCAAAACAGGAAAAGTCGGGGTATTGGCAACTCCTGCTACATTGCAAGGTGATAAATATCAGCAGCTTGCAAACTCTCTGGCTATGCAAAAAGATGTCACACTTTTTGAACAAGCGTGTCCTGGTCTTGTAGAGCAGATAGAACAGGGAAAGATCGATCATCCCCAAACCCAAGAGATGCTTGAAGCATGGTTGCATCCTATGAGAGAAAATGATGTAGATACGGTTGTCCTTGGTTGTACACACTATCCGCTTGTTGCCGATATGATAGAAAAGATCATGCAAAGAGAATTGAACCTTATTCATACCGGAGAGGCGATCGCAAAGCGTTTGCTTGTTTTAGGAGAGGAAAAAGGACATAAAAATGAGGGTGAGCTGACTTTAGCTATTTATAGTACAGACAGTATTGCAACACATCTTGTAAGTGGTATTATAGGGAAAGAGGTGGAAGTAGAGGCTATAGTCCTATAGCTTCTTTTACCTTTTCCATTTTAGCTTGTGCAATGGTTTGTGCTTTTTTGGCTCCCATCGCCAAAATATCATGTACCTCATCCATATGGGAAAGATAGTATTCTCTTTTTTCTCTGGCTTCGGCCAACTCTTCCCAGATAAGTTCTTTAAGGTATTTTTTGAAATGTCCATACCCTTCTTTACCGCTTTGGTAACGTACTTGCAGCTCCAGTTTTTCTCTGTTGTCCAAAAAGAGTGATGCCAAGGCAAAGATATTGTCATCTTCCCACTCCAAAGGTTCTCCCATAGGCGTAGAGGAAGAGACTATTTTGTTACATCTTTTTTGGAGAGGTTTTTCATCCATGAAAAGGTCTATGGCATTGTCGTAACTTTTGGACATTTTTTGTCCGTCTATACCGGGGATGGTAGCCACCTCTTCTTGTACTAAATGTTCAGGGAGTGTGAAAAGTTCACCATACTCATTGTTGAATTTGGTAGCGATGTCACGGGTCATCTCTACATGTTGGACCTGGTCCTTTCCTACAGGGACTTTTTGGGTATCATAAAGCAATATATCTGCTGCCATAAGTACGGGATAGCTGAAAAGTGCATGGTTGGCAGGGATTCCTTTGGCTACTTTGTCTTTGTAGGAGTGTGCACGCTCCAGCAGTCCCATAGGGGTGAATTTGGAGAGTATCCAGTAGAGTTCAAGTACTTCAGGTACATGACTCTGTACCCAAAAAGTTGTTTTTTCAGGGTCAATACCAACAGAAAGATAATCAACCGCTGCATCTATGGTGTATTGTTTTAGTGTTTGGGCATCTTTAGATGTAGTAAGTGAGTGGTAGTTGGCTATAAAGGTAAAAAGCTCATTTTCTTCCTGCAGCTCAACCATAGGTTTCATCGCTCCAAAATAGTTCCCTATATGAAGTTTTCCTGAAGCTTGGATTCCTGTTAGTACACGCATAGTCTCTCCTGCTATAATTTGTGAAATTATAGCAGGGAAAACAGTAAATAGTAATTAGTAGATAGTAATTTATTGGAATTCGTCATCTTCATCAAATCTCTGTCCGCGTTTACGTGCCACGATATCCAGCGGTACACCTTCAAAATCGAATTTGTCTCTGAAGAAGTTTGTCAGGTAGCGGATGTAGGAGAAGTGCAGGTACTCTGGTCTGTTTGTGATGAGTGCGATTTTGGGTGGTTTGGTTTCATACTGAGTGGCAAACTTGATATTCACCACAGCACCGTTATGTGATGGTACATGATGACGGCGTATCGCCATTCGCAAGGTATCATTGAGTTCAGAGGTAGGAATGCGAAAGCTGTAACGCTTGTAAATATCTACGATCTGGTCAAGTATTTTGTTGACCCTGAGCCCTGTTTTAGCCGAGATAGTAATAAACGGTGCATAGTGCAGAAATTTAAGTTCATCGCGTACATCATCGACTACCTCTTCATAGGTTCTTTCATCTTTAATATCCCATTTGTTAAGCACTATCAGACAGGCAAGTTTATACTCTTCTATGAGTCCTGCAACTCTCTCATCCAGTTCAGAGATCTGCTGGGTTGAGTCAAGGACGAGTAGTACAAGGTTTGCTTTTTTGAGCATCTCTGTGGTGCGGGCAAGGGCATACTTCTCAATGCCTAGGATCTTAGAACGTTTTCGGATACCTGCTGTGTCTACAAAGGTGATCTCATGGTCATTGTGTTCTATGGTTTCATTTATGGGGTCTATGGTTGTTCCTGCCACATCAGAGACTACCGAACGCTCTTCACCCAAGAGAGCATTCAGTAGAGAGCTTTTACCTGTATTGACACGACCGATGATGGCTACACGGATCTCATTGTCCTCTTCCTCTGGTGTAGCATTTATATCACGAACGATCTCTTCGAAAGGGTCAAGATCTTCTTCAAGTTGTAGCCCCTCTTCCTCTTCTTCACGAGCAGGGATATGTTGTTCCATCCATGCGTAAAAGTCATTGAAGTAACGGTTATGACTGACCGACATCGGGAAAGTAGCATCGGCACCAAACTCTAAAAATTCCCAGTAACGCTCCTCCTCTTTGTCATTGTCTATTTTGTTCACAACAAGAGCCAAAGGCTTGTTCATCTCCTGGAGTTTATAAAAAAGTTCTTTATCTTCTTCATCCGGGATACTTTTCCCATCAACCATATAGATGATAATATCAGCTTGCTCGGCAGCTTTTAGTGAAAATGCTGCAACTTTGGAGAAAAGTGCTGAAGAGTAGTCTATCCCTCCTGTGTCAATGACTTCAAAGTCACGGTTGCCTGAAATGGTCACGATACGTTTTTTAATGTCACGGGTTGTCCCTGACATATCTGAAGTAATGGCATCACGCTGACGTGCGAGACGGTTAAAGAGTGAGGACTTTCCAACATTGGGTCGTCCTACAATGGCTACTTTTTTGAGTTCATGTTCTTGCATAGTATATTTATCTTTCGGTATACGTTTCACATCAGGAGATATGGAACGAAGGTATTTGGGCATCTATGATTAGAGATCCCTTTATTTGATTGGTGAAATTATACCATAGTTTGACCGGGTAAACTCTCCACATAAATACTCTGTGAAGGAAAAGCAAAACTGGCGTGGTTCTCTTCTACGATCTGCATGATCCTTAGATGGACATCTTCACGGATATCCAGATATCTTTCCCAGTTGGAAGTTGCTGTGAAAGTGTAGATAAAGATATTCAGTGTCGAGTCTCCAAAAGATTCAAAATTGACCAAAAGTGTCTCTTTGGTAGCGATATTAGGGTGACTGTGCAGCATATATTTGATCTCTTCAACAATTTTGTGTATCTGTTGGCTGTTTGTACCGTAGGTCAATCCGATACGCATCTTGATGCGTCGTACGCCGCGACGTGAAAAATTCTCTATGGGGGTGTTGGCTATGATCTGGTTGGGAAGGGTGATGAGGGATTTTTCAAATGAACGTATTTTGGTGGTTCGTGTACCGATAGCTTCTACCACCCCCTCAACTCCATCCACTTTGATCCACTCACCGATACGTATGGATTTGTCTGCAAGGATGGCAAAAGAGCCAAAGAGATTTGATGCGGTATCTTTGGCAGCCAGAGCAAAAGCAAGACCGCCCAGTCCAAGAGAAGCGATGAGTGCTGTCACATTGATGCCCCAGACCTGAAGCATGGCGGCAAAACCCAGACCACCTATAAGAAACTTGACGATCTTCAGGATGAAATCGCCCATCTCTTTGGAAAGATCAGGATTGAATTTTGCTGTTGCATGATAGAGTATGCCACGTAATGCTTCCGCGATGGCAAGGATCGCCCAGAAGATATCAAAGACGATCAGGGTATTGAGACTGTTCTTAATAACAGCAGTCTCTTTGAAGATCAATAGAAAAAAGAGATGTAAGCCTATAAGAACAAAAGCAAATCCGACAGGTCCTTTCAGTGCTGAAATAACCCTGTCATCATAATAGGTCTCTGTATGTTTTGCAAGCTTTTGTAAACTTTCCATAATAATGTAGGTAAAGAAATTACGTAAAAGTAAAAAAATAAGAAATACGAGAACAGCAGCGATAAAATTGGCTATAGGGATACCTAAAAAAGTTTCAGAAAGTATGGGGAATTTACTGTAGATAGGGGCAAGTAATACTTGCACCGTATGGTCGATATTCATATCCAGTCCGTCAATAACATTGAGTGATTTACTTACATTTCTATCTATAGCCGACATATTTTATTCTCCACACGATTTGTTCACACAATTATAGTAGAATTTGGTTCAAACTGTAAGATTGGAGTTAAATATATGAGAAAAAGTTTTATTTTTTTAGGTTTATTTATTATTTTTTCATCTATGGGCTATGCCAAAGTAATGGATGTGAAATATAAAGTGAGTTTTGGTATCTTTGGGCAAATGGGAATCGCGAATGCACATTTGGAGACAAAAGGAAATACCTATACGATAGATATCGGTATGAAAGCTACCGGTATTGCAAAAGCATTAAGCCACAATAGAAAAGAGAGACATATCAGTAAAGGACATATTGTAAAGGGCATGTACATCTCAGATAGCTATAAAGTGATCAAAACATACGGGCAGAGATACATAGAGAAGACCTACCATATAGACCATAGGAAAAAAAGAGTTACAAAAGAGTATCTCAAGAAGAAAAATGGGAAGATCACAGCTGAGGAACATACAGTATTGGATTTTTACAGCAGGAATGATCTTCTGACACTTTACTTCAACCTTCCCAAAATGATCAGAGATAAATCCAAAGCAGGTATCTATACCTTGAGTGCAGTCGGGGCAGAACGCCAAAAAGGATTGGTGAAAATAAAAATACCTGCCTCCAAAGAGATCAATGTATATAAAAAAACTTTGGGAAAGGGTGATTTTTGGTATATAACAGCGATCATCTATCAGAAGATATTTTCAAGTAATAAAGGAGAATTGATGCTTGCCATAGAAAAAAATGGTATTGCACAAAAAGCTGTACTGAAAGATCTTATAATGTTTGGTGACCTGGTAGCCGAACGTATTAAATAGGTTTTTTGATCATATAGCCCATATTTCTGATATTAACGATAAAGTCTTCTTTGAGATTTTTTTTAAGACGATTGATCTCAGCCCTTATCGTAGGAAGTTCAACATCAAGATTATCCCATGCATACTCCTGAAAAAGAGCATAGTCAACAACACGGTTACGATTATTGGCAAGAAGGGTAAGGATCTTTAAATGTCTTTCCGATAATATCTGGACTTCCCCGTTAAATCTTAAGATAGAGGATTCCATGTCCAGACTGTAATTTTTTGAAAGTCTTAAGTGTGAATGGGGAATGTACTCTGACTGCAGTATTTTATTTATGCGTATCTCCAGCTCTTTAAGATGAAACGGTTTTTTAAGATAATCATGACACCCCAGATCAAAAGCATGGGCGATATCATCAATATCTATGATGGCGGAAATAAAAATAGTCGGTGTTTGGATTTTATCCTCATGGAGTATTTCAAGCAGTCTTAGTCCGTTTATATTGGGTACATTAATGTCTAAAATAAGAAGATCATAACATGTTTCCTTAAATACATCAAGTGCAGAAGCTCCGTCTCTAAAAGTTTGAACAGTATGCCCCTTAATGGTAAGAAATCTACTAATAGCTTCATTTAGCAGTTGATCATCTTCAAGCAATAGAATCTTCATGTAACTCTCCTTTATTAAAATAGTATTTGAATGAAGTACGTTTTTGAGTGGATTGCAGTTCAATTTTGATATGCTCTTCATCACAGATACTCTTTACCAGATTTAAGCCAAGACCGAGACCGTCTTTACTACTGTTTTCTCTATAGTAGGCGTTGAAAATATGTTCAGGTTTTTTAATGATCGTAGAATTACTGGATATTTCAAAGATACAATGCTCCTCATCTTCATAGAGTATTATTTTGATTATTTTATATGCTTTGGTGTACTTTATGGCATTGGTTATATTATTGTCAATAATACGTTGCAACTTGGTTTCATTAAGCGAAATAGCAGCTTGACCACATTGGTTCTTAAATTCAAATGTCAGTTTTGACTGTTTTGCAACGATATTAAAAAATTCTATTCTGCTTCGAATAAAATCTGCCAGAATGATCTTTTGTTTATTGTAGATCAATTTGTCTTTTTTTGTAAGATAACTGAGATCATCATAGATTCCATAGATATTTTTAGTTGCAGCTTCAATATTGGAAAGCGCAGGATGTTTCCCTGAGTCAAGTTCATAAAGTTCAATATTTGCCATGATCACGGCAAGAGGCGTATTTGTTTCATGTACGGCGTATCTTAAAAAGCGTTTTTGGGAACGAAGCAGGGCTTGAGAATACTCTTTCTCTTTTTTTAACTTATTCTCATAATCTTCTCTTGAGAGTCTGATCGCTTTAAGGTAAAAAAGGTTCAAGAAAAAAACTAAAATACCGTAAGGTACAAAGATAGCTAGATTCTCAGTAATGGGTTCTGTTTTTCTTATCAAAGCAGCAATGCCTAAAGAGAATGTAAATAGAAATGCTACAATACCAAAAAGATGCATAGTATATTGTTTGAATATATTAGAGAATCCAAAAAGGTTAAATGGATTTTTAAACAATAGTTACCCTTTCTTGTAAATACATAGCGATATGAAGCTGTTACTAATTTGAAAATATAATGCTAAATTATATACAAATAGTAGTATATTTTCCATTATGCTATTTTGAAGCTATTTTTATAAAGTATACTTTGTGTATCGGTCTTTATGGGCGATACATATATAAATACGAAATTTGGAGGATTTTATGAGAAAAATGATCATGAGTACTGCGTTGATCGCAGCAATGGGTGTGCCGGCTTTTGCCACACAGTTTATTACTATAGGTACCGGAGGAGTTACCGGTACTTATTACCCCACAGGTGGTGCGATATGTCGCATGATGAATAAAAATAGAAAAACGACAGGGATCAGATGCTCAGTAGAGTCTACAGGTGGATCAGTCTACAATGTCAATACAATCAATGCCAATGAACTTGATTTTGGTATTGCCCAAAGTGATACTGCCTATCAAGCATACAATGGAGAAGGTAAGTTTAAGGGTAAGGCAATTAAAGGTTTACGCTCAGTATTGGCTATTTATCCTGAACTTTTAGCGTTTGTTGTAACAAAATCATCGGGTATTAAGTCATTGAAAGATGTCAAAGGTAAAAAACTAAATATTGATATCCCCGGATCCGGTACAAGAATGACAACAGATATCGTACTTGAAGCATTTGGAATCAAACATTCAGATCTTGCACTTGCGAATGAGCTTAAATCATCAGAGGGACCAACAATGCTTAAAGATAACAAAATTGATGGGTACTTTGGTGTATTTGGGCACCCGACAGCAAATATTAAAGATGCTTCGAATTCAGTTGATATTGACTTGGTACCTATAGAAGGTGCTCCTATTGATGCTTTGGTAAAAAAATATTCCTATTATGCAAAAGGTGTGATATCTGGTACCTTTTACAAAGGTGTGAAGCATGATACACCAAGTATTGGGGTGAAAGCAGTTTTAGTTACCAAAGATAGTATTGATGATAAAATAGTGTATACGGTAGCCAAAACAATCCTAGATAATTTCGATGAATTTAAAAAGCTTCATCCGGCATATAAAACCATTACAAAAGAGTCGCTTTTAGATGGTTTGGCTGTACCACAGCATCCGGGTGCGATCAAGGCATTTAAGGAAGCGGGTCTTTTAAAATAAGGAAACGCTATGAAAGAAAATCAACATATAGATGAAGCATTCATTGAAACTGAAGAGAAACTGGTAGAAGAACTTGAGGGTCAGAGAAATCTGAAAGAGGGTACCTGGCAGCATTGGATGATTGCTGTAATTGCATTTTTATGGTCATTATATCAGCTTTATGTTGTTGTGGTACCGACTAACAGTGTCTTTGTCAGGTCTTTCCACCTGGCATTTGCTTTGGCATTGGCATTTGCCATGTATCCGATGTTCAGAACCCCTAAAACCATGAGCAGTATTCCCTGGTATAACTTTCCTCTGGGTATCTCTTCTGTGATAGGGGCACTGTATATCTTTTTTAACTATGATGCTTTAAATGCACGTAGCGGTGCGTGGTCACATTTGGATGTCGCTATGGGGATAGCAAGTATGATTTTGCTTTTAAAAGCAGCACGACGTACCCTTGGTATGGCTTTGCCTGTGATCGCCGGTATCTTTATACTGTATGATTATTTTGGACAGTATATGCCTGATTTGATTGCTCATAAGGGTGCGAGTATCAACAAGATTGTAGGGCAGATGTATTTGACGACGGAAGGTATATTCGGTGTCCCTCTTGGAGTGAGTGCTTCCTATGTTTTCCTCTTTGTTCTCTTTGGTGCTTTGCTTGAAAGGGCAGGAGCAGGAAAGTATTTTATTGACCTGGCCTATTCACTTTTGGGTAAATATGACGGTGGACCGGCAAAAGCATCTGTGGCAGCTTCAGGTATGATGGGGATCATTTCAGGATCTTCCATTGCCAATACAGTAACCACAGGTACTTTTACAATCCCTCTTATGAAAAAACTCGGTTTCCCGGGATATAAAGCTGCTTCAGTTGAGGTAGCAGCTTCTACCAATGGACAGCTAATGCCTCCTATTATGGGTGCTGCAGCATTTATTATTGCGGAGTTTTTAGGTTTGGCATATACTGATGTCATTATGGCAGCAGCTATTCCGGCATTTGTCAGTTATTTTGCACTTTTTTATATTGTGCATTTAGAAGCAAAGAAACTGGGTATCAAGGGTGAAGATCCTTCTAAGTTACAACGTGCATTTGATATTTTTAAAGGGGGTATTCACTATATTGTGCCTATCTTCTTTTTGATGTATACGCTTATCATACTTAGACAGTCTCCACAGATGGCAGCATTCAATGCCATATTCTTTATGATGCTGATCATGGTACTTCAACGTCCTGCCTATGCTTTTTTGGAAAAGCGTGAATTGACAACGGAGGTATGGATGAGCGGATTTGTGGATATCGGTCACGGGATGATCAACGGTGCCAAGAATATGGTACCTATTGCCATTGCAACAGCTGTAGCAGGTATTGTAGTTGGGTCTGTAACACTGACTGGTATTGGGCTTATTTTGGCTGAGGTGATTGAGGAGCTTGCGAATGGAAATATCTTAGCAGTCTTATTACTCACAGCAGTGGT
Source organism: Sulfurovum sp. (assembly GCA_026990595.1). Lineage (GTDB taxonomy): Bacteria > Campylobacterota > Campylobacteria > Campylobacterales > Sulfurovaceae > Sulfurovum. The sequence goes on along the minus strand of JALXCZ010000008.1, from coordinate 82,173 downwards.
GTCTCTCATCTTGGGTATGGGGCTTCCTACAACAGCAAACTATATTGTTATGGCAGCATTAACTGCACCTGTGATTATGTCACTTTCTGGTGATCTGGGTTATCTCATTCCCGCAATTGCAGCACACTTATTTGTGTTTTATTTCGGGATACTGGCAGATGATACACCACCTGTGGGAATGGCGGCATATGCCGCCGCAGGAATTGCAAAGAGTGACCCTATTAAAACGGGTTTACAGGGATTTGCATATGACATCAGAACAGCTATTTTACCTTTTGCCTTTTTCTTTAATAATAAGCTTTTGCTTATTGAGGGGGTGGATGCGACAGACCCAAATAATCCTGCTTTATGGCAATGGATCACTAATCCGGGAGAGATAGGGATGATTTTTATCACTGCTGTAGCAGGAATGTTTGCATTTTCATCAGCAACACAAGGATGGGTACTCACTAAAACATCAGGTTTCGAAAGACTCTTATTGTTGGCAGTTGTACCTTTTATGCTTATACCGAATATGACTAGTGCGTGGCTTGGTATAGGTTCGGAGTACATTTCGTACGTTATAGGTTTTGGACTATATGGATTAGTCTATTTTATGCAAAAAAACAGAGTAAAAAATTAAACAAGGGAATTAAAATGAAAAAGAGTTTACTATTATCAGTCGCGGCATCAACAATGATCATGGCAGGCGGGGATATTACACCGGTAGAACCGGTAGTGGAGACAACTGCACCACAGACAGCAAGTGCAAATAGTTTTACAGATGCATTGAAAAATGGAAAATTTTCGGCGGATATGAGACTTTTCTACATGGATAGAAGTTTTGATGAAGACAAAACCGGAAAGCCGGATGCGAAGGCATTGACTTTTGGCGGGATCATGAAATATGAGAGTGGTAATTACTATGGATTCAAGTTTGGTCTTGCATATTTTGGAAGTCACAGTGTAGCTAGCATATATGACAGAAGCGAAGGGGTCGGTACAAGTTTATTACAACCTGATGGCGATGATATTGCTTTCCTTGGTGAAGCATATTTGCAATATACATTGAGCAATACTATGTTTAAAGTCGGTCGTCAAAGATTATCAACACCATTGATGAATGATCACGATCTTAGACTTTTGCCTTCAGTCTATGAAGCTGCGATTATACAAAATAAAGATATCCCTGATACAATGGTAGAAGTAGGATATGTCAAACGTTATAGTGGTTTTGTTTCAAAGCTTAGCAGTTTTGATGATCAGGATACCAAATGGGGTAAAGATGGTTTGGGATATATCTATGTTAAAAATAAGAGTATTGACAATCTTACATTAAGAGGTCAATATATCAAAACACTTTCAGATACGGACAATACAGGTACTACTGTTGCGATCAATGATTATAAATACCTTGATCTAAAATATACGATTCCTGTAGGGACCAATACTTACTTTAAAGCACAATATGGTGGTAATAGTTATAACAATGCAGATGATTCTGTACTTTTAGGCGCAAAAGCAGGCACAACGTTCTTTAATATGGTTGATGTTGCAGTACTTTATGACAAAATTTCCGATAACAAATTTAAAGCAGTAGAGTCTGGACCTATGTATTCAGACTGGCAACAGGGATATGGTCCATATGAACCAAGTACAGCATTTGGCGGACAAATTATAGTAAGACCTATTGATGGCTTAAGCCTGAAACTTGGTTATGTTGATGTAAGTTCAGATACCTCTTTGCTTGTGGATGATTTTACTGAATTTAATTTGGATGCAAAATATAAGATCAATGACTGGTCAAAGATCAGAGTAAGGTATTCTATCAAAGATCAATCATCTGCATCTGAAGCATTACGTTACGATGGTATAGCCGGTAATGGTGGCCGTGAAGACAGAGATGATTTCAGAATCATTTACTATATGAATTTTTAAGATGAAAAAAAGCAAGAGTAATTCTTGCTTTTTTGACTACTGCTGTACTTTGATCGTGTTAAGCCAAGATCAAATCACTTGGCTTAATAGGATGAAAATGCATCTTTTAAGATGACTTCTATTTCGCATTAAATAAAAGGAGTATGTGATGGCAGAATCAAAGAAAATGACTTTAACGACCAAAGTGCTCATTGGTATGGGGCTAGGTATTGCAGTTGGATTGTTCATTAATCTATTGGGACTCAATGGTGAAGGCTCATGGATCAATGAATACGTGGTCAACGGATTTTTTCATATTATAGGAAAAATGTTCGTAACAGGCTTAAAAATGCTTGTTGTACCTCTGGTATTTTTTTCACTGATTACCGGTGTGCTTGGTATTGGTGATATTGGCTCTTTGGGAAAAGTAGGTGGAAAATCATTCGCACTTTATATGCTTACGACAGCTATTGCCATTGCTGTAGGTATTACTATTGCGGCAACGATCGGTATCGGCGAAGGTGTCAATATGACATCCACAGCAACCTTTACAGCGAAACAGGCACCGGCATTGAGCAGTGTACTTATAGATATTGTGCCAAGTAATGCTGTGAATGCTATGGCACTGGGAAAAATGCTACAAATTATTTTCTTCTCTATTTTGGTTGGGATTTCCATTCTTATGGTAGGGAAAAAAGCAGAACCAATTGTTGAACTTATTGAGATTTCCAATGAAGTGATGATGAAAATGGTAAATATCGTGATGGCAGTAGCACCGTATGCGGTATTTGCATTGCTTGCAAAAGCCATAGCCAACCTTGGCCTTGGACTTCTTGCAGATCTGGCAGGATATGTACTGGTACTGATCGCTGCATTGATGATACACCTTTTTGTGACACTGATGGGTATTCTCAAAATATTCTCAGGTATGAGTCCAGCTATATTCTTAAAGAAAATGAGAGAGACACAGATCTTTGCATTTTCAACATCAAGTTCCAATGCGACGATCCCTGTGACACTTAGAGCAGTCACAGACAGACTTGGGGTTGATAATTCGGTGGCATCCTTTACTGTACCTTTCGGTGCGACCATCAATATGGATGGTACTGCAATTATGCAGGGGGTAGCAACAGTATTCATTGCCAATGCCTATGGTGTAGATCTTGGGATAACAGGATACTTGACCGTTATTTTAATGTCAGTACTGGCTTCCATCGGTACAGCAGGTGTTCCCGGAGTTGGACTTATTATGCTTTCTATGGTATTTACGCAAGTAGGGCTTCCTGTAGAAGGTATAGGGCTTATTCTCGGTGTAGACAGACTGCTTGACATGATTCGTACAGCAGTCAATGTTTCAGGAGATGCTGCAGTATCTGTGATCGTTGCCAAAAGTGAAGGTAAATTTGATGCGGGTATTTATAATAATCCAGATGCGGGAAAATTGACTGATGATGATCTAGATATTTCTGATGCTGTAGAACATGAGATCGCAGAAGTGGTCAAAGAAACACATGATAAGGTATAAGTTATGTATTCTATACGTTATTGTGATGATTTGATCCAACCTACAAAAGTGGTCTGTGTAGGGCGTAATTATGTAGAGCATATTAAAGAGCTGAACAATGAAACCCCGGAGAGTATGGTTTTGTTTAACAAGCCGAATTCGGCGATTACTTCTGAGTTAAAATATATTCAGGAGGATTGCCGTTTTGAGGGTGAGATCTGTTTTCTGATCCAAAATGCTCAAATAGAAGGGATCGGTTTTGGGCTTGATCTGACCAAAGCAGGTATTCAGAACAAAATGAAAAGCAAAGGCTTGCCATGGGAGAGAGCTAAGGGGTTTGATGGCTCTGCTGTACTTAGCCCTTTTGTAAAATTCAACGGAAAGATAGAAACCATTGAAATGCAACTTTTTATCAATGGAAAGTTGGCACAACATGCCAACTATGCATTGATGATCTATAAACCGAATGAAATACTGCAGGAAATACAAACTTTTATGACGTTGGAAGATGGCGATGTGATCATGTCGGGTACACCTAAGGGTGTATCAACCTACAAAAGAGATGATGTATTTTTGGCTGTTATTTATGTGGATGGCAGGATCGTGATCAAAGAGGAGTTTGTCGTATCTTAGTATGTAGCGGTGCCTTTTAGGGATATGTATGGGTCGTATTTTACCCAATTATGCTACACTTCCACAAAAATTTAAAAGTTCAAAATGAAAAAAATGATCAAAAATATGGACAGGGGTATTCTTTTTATGCTCCTTGCCTCTCTTTCGTTTGCAATGATGGGTGGTTTTGCCAAGATAGTGAGCCATATTTTGCCTCCTGTGGAAGTCACTTTTTTTAGAAATATTTTTGGTGTAGTGCTTGTAGGCATTGCCATTTGGAAAGTACCTCTTAAACAAAGAGGAGGTAAGTTTTTACTGCTTCTTTTTCGTGGAAGTATGGGCTTTATGGCACTTTTGGCCTACTTTTATATTATGGCGCATATTCCACTGGGTGAAGCAGTGACTTACAACAAAACCTCTCCTATATTCGTTGCCATCTTTGCCTATATTTTCCTCAAAGAGAAATTGCATCCTTCTGCTCTGATTGCTATTGTATTGGGGTTTATCGGTATTATACTGATTGCACAGCCAGAAGGTGGAAGTTTTAGTAAATATAGTATTTTGGGTATCTTCTCCGGTATTGGTGCGGCACTTGCCTATACTTCCATACGAGAACTTAGAAAATATTATGATACTCGTGCCATAGTCATGTCTTTTATGGGAGTTGGAACTGTTGCACCTCTGTTTTTAATGCTTGTTACTCCCTATGTGACTGTTCCGAAAGATTTTGACTGGATGTTTGCGGTATTTGTGATGCCCCAAGGAGTAGAATGGCTTTATGTGACGGCAGTCGGGGTTTTTGCAACGATTTCACAACTGCTTATGACCAAAGCATATGAACTTACCAAAGCGGGTATTGTTGGAACGATCAGTTACAGCAATATTGTCTTTGCTGTGATCATTGGTGTGATGCTAGGTGACCCTATTCCTGATTTTTGGACAGTTTTGGGTATAATCCTGGTTATTGTGTCAGGATTAATGGTTGCTTTTGCCAAAGAGAAAAATTAGAACCCTGTACTAAAAAGGATAGAATATGATCTTAATTGCAGGACCCTGTGTCCTTGAAAGTCGTGACAATGTAATGCGTATCGCAGAATCTTTGGGGAAGTACCACGAAGACTGTACGAAAGATTTTTATTTCAAAGCGAGCTTTGACAAAGCAAACCGTACGAGTTTGGACAGTTTTAGAGGACCGGGACTGGAAGAGGGGCTTAAAATGCTTCAAGAGGTCAAAGAGCAGTTTGGTTATAAGATATTGACAGATGTACATGATTATACTCAGCCTGCAGCTGCAGCTGAAGTTGCTGATGTACTTCAGATCCCTGCATTTCTTTCGCGTCAGACTGACTTGCTTGTGGCAGCTGCACAGACTTCAGCGGTAGTGAACATTAAAAAAGGGCAGTTTCTTGCACCTGCAGCAATGGAACATTCTGTCGCAAAAGTCTTGAAGACAAGAGGTTTTGAGGGCGAAGTCAGTTATGAAAATGCCAAAAAGTACAATGTCTGGCTGACTGAAAGAGGTTCAAGTTTCGGGTATGGAAATCTTGTGGTCGATATGCGTGGGCTTGTGACCATGAGAGAGTTCGCTCCGGTGGTCTTTGATGCAACTCACTCCGTACAGATGCCTGCAAGCGGCGGAGCAAGCAGTGGAGGAGACTCTTCTTTTGTACCGTACCTTTCGCGTGCGGCAGCAGCAGTGGGGGTGGATGGTTTCTTTTTTGAGACACACTTTGACCCAAGCATTGCGTTAAGTGACGGACCAAATATGATAGAGTTAACCAAATTGGATGCACTCATCAAACAAATAGATGCGATAAGAAGTATTGTAGAATAATAAAATAGTGTAGGGTGTTGTGCTCTCACAACACCAATTAATAAAGGAAAAATATGAAAATAATAGAAGGTAATCTACAGGTAGATAAAAAGAAAAAAGTAGCGATCATCAATGCAAGATTTAACCACTTTATTACAGACAGACTGGTAGAGGGTGCACAGGACGCCTATGCACGACATGGCGGTAATGCAGATGATCTTGACCTTATCTTGGTGCCGGGAGCCTTTGAGATCCCGTTTGCACTCGATAAGGCACTTGCTTCAGGTAAATATGATGCCATTTGCTGTGTAGGCGCAGTGATTCGTGGTGCAACTCCGCATTTTGACTATGTATCAGCCGAGGCAACCAAAGGGGTAGCAAATATGGCACTTAAGCATGGCAAACCGGTAACATTCGGAGTATTGACTGTTGACAGTATTGAGCAGGCGATCGAGAGAGCAGGAACCAAGGCGGGGAACAAAGGCGCTGAAGCAATGGTTGGGCTTATTGAATTGGTGAATCTCTATGGTGTATTGTAGAGTCGGCGCTTCAGCTAAGCATAAAATAAAAAGGTAATATATATGGCAACAAGACACCAGGCAAGAACAGCAGTCGTAGGACTACTCTATGCGTATGATCTAGGCAATGAAAATATCGCCAAATTCTCCGATGAAATACTTGAAGAAGATAAAATACGTAACAAACAAAGAGAGTTTTCCCACACACTTTTTGACGGTACCGTAGAAAATATGGAAATGCTGGACAAAGAGATAGAAAAGCATCTGGATGAGTGGGATTATGAGAGTATTGGTAAAGTTGAAAAGGCGATTCTCCGTCTGGGTGCTTATGAGATACTCGTAGCCAAAACAGACAAAGCAATTATCATCAATGAAGCGGTAGAATTGGCAAAAGAGCTTGCAGATGAGAAGTCACCCAAGTTCATCAATGGTGTATTGGATGCACTGGGTGAAGAAAAAGATTCGTAGGGTGTTGTACCCTTACAACACGCTGTTGGAAATTAAAACTATTTGGTGTTGTGGGGCACAACACCCTACGGGGGTAAAAAATGACTGCAAATATGACAAAACGTATGACGATTGAAGAAGCCATAGAACTCATAGAGAATGCTGACCTTAAAACTCTGGGTAAAATGGCACTTGCACGCAAAAAAGAGATGCACCCCAAAGGGGTCACTACTTTTGTGGTGGACAGGAACATCAACTACACCAATATTTGTTGGGTAGACTGCAAATTCTGTGCCTTTTATACCCATGAGAAAAAAGAAGATGCGTACATCCTGACTTTTGATGAAATAGATGCAAAAATAGATGAACTTGTTGCTATCGGCGGTACACAGATACTTTTTCAGGGTGGGGTACACCCCAAACTTGAGATAGAGTGGTATGAAGATCTGGTAGAACATATCCACAGCAAATATCCGCAAGTGACCATTCACGGTTTTTCTGCGATTGAAATAGACTATATCGCGCAGCGTTCCAAACTGGGTATCAGTGAAGTTTTAGCACGTCTAAAAGCCAAAGGACTGAGTTCCATCCCTGGAGCAGGTGCAGAAATACTCTCCGATAGAGTAAGAGATATTATTGCTCCTAAAAAGCTCGATAAAGATACTTGGCTGGAAGTTCACAGAGAAGCGCACAAACTGGGCATCAAGTCTACAGCAACGATGATGTACGGCACAGTAGAGAGTACACGTGAGATCGTAGAACATTTTGACCTTGTACGACAGCTGCAAGACGAGACAGGTGGATTCAGAGCCTTTATTATGTGGTCTTACCAAAGTGACAATACGCAGCTCAAACGGGAACTTCCTACAATCACCAGAAGCACACCAAATCAATATCTGCGTTACCTGGCAGTAGCCAGACTCTTTTTGGACAATGTACCCAATATTCAAAGTTCATGGGTTACCCAGGGAAGTTACATCGGTCAGATGGCACTGCTTTTTGGAGCGAATGATCTTGGTTCGACCATGATGGAAGAGAATGTGGTCTCTGCTGCAGGTGCAGCCAATTCTATGAACCAAAATGAGATGATAGAGTTGATCCGTGATGTGGGAGAGAACCCTGCAAAACGCAATACGGCATATGAGATCTTGGAACGGTATTAATCTTTTTGATTAAATTACCTTATGGTTTAGCCTGGGCGTTCACCACGACAAGACACACATTTGTGTGATTAATGAGAAGGCAAATATGAAAAAAATTATTTTATTATGTGTATTATTACAAGGATTATTGATGGCAGAAACAGTAAAAGAGATACAGATCAAAGATACAAAAGTACCGGTAGTCTTTGAGACAGGGAATTTTGTACCGATTGTCTCGCTACAGCTGGTATTTAAAAATGCAGGGCATTTGAGTAACACTAAAGATGGTTTGGCAGATATGTCGGCAAAACTTCTTAATGAAGGTACAAGTAAAGACGGCAGTGTTGGATTTGCAGAGAAGCTGGATGCACATGCAGTAGAGCTTGGAGCACATGTAGGCAGAGAGAGTTTTGTACTGGAAGTTTCAGCACTTAAAAGTGAATTTCCTTATGCCATAGAGAGATTTAAGGAGTTACTTAAAGATCCTAATTATAGTAAGGAAGCATTGGCACAGGTCAAACGTCAAAAGATAGGATGGCTGAAACAAAAAGAGAGTGATTTTGATTATCTCGCAGCGACAAAACTCAGAGAGATGCTTTTTAAAGGTGCAGCACTCGGACGTCCTTATGATGGTACAGTGCAGAGTGTGGAGTCTATTTCTCTTGAAGATATTAAACATTTTATTACAACACATTTAGGTTATACCAATGTTATTGCAGTCACAGGCGGGGATATCTCATTGGATGAGGCAGAAAAATATCTTAAAGAGATTTTGCCACTGCTTCCCAAAGTGACTGTAAAACCTCTAAAAGAGGTAAAAGTGTCTGATAAAAAAGAGACAAAGTATATTGCTGAAGATACACAGCAGGCATACATTTATTTTGGTGCACCGTTTGACTATTCCTATAAAGAAAAAGACCAGTATAAAGCAAAGATTGCAGAGTATCTGCTTGGCGGTGCAGGGTTTGGAAGCCGTTTGATGGAAGAGATACGAGTCAAAAGAGGTTTGACCTATGGAGCTTATTCTGCACTTAGACGTACCAAATCAGCATCGTATTTGAGCGGATATCTGCAAACGAAACTAAGTACACAGGATGAAGCCAAAGCATTGGTGCAGAAAGTTGTGGATGATTTTGTGGCTAAGGGGATCACGGCAGAGGAGCTTAAAGCTGCCAAAGAGTTTTTGGTAGGCAGTGAACCTTTAAGAACCGAAACACTTTCCCAAAGACTCAGCCGTGCCTATAACGAATACTACTATGGCAGACCACTTGGTTTTACCAAAGAGCAGTTAAAGAAAATAGAATCTGTTACACTTGAAGAGATGAATGCGTTTATTGAGTCGCATAAAGAGTTGACTGAACTTTCATTTGCGATTGTGACGAAGAAAAAATAATATTTGGTAGGGTGTTGTACGACTCAGCATTTAGTGCTTCGCTTGCATTGCATTTTAGATGCTTATACCCTTACAACACCAAAGCTATGTATTTATAAAAATTATTTTATTGTTATTTGAATTTTTGGTGTTGTCATGGGACAACACCCTACATAAAAAATATGACAATATGACATATTTTTTATCATATTCAAAAAGCTTCGTTATAATCTAGCTATCTAAACATAGGAAGCCTGTATGGAAGAAGCAAAACAGCTGTTCAAGAAACTCAAAATATACTCTTTGCTTGATCTTGCTCTCATTATCCCTGCTTCCTATAACGATACCACGCTTTCAACAACGTTGACGCTGGGCAAGGTCAATACACTCGAAGCAAAGGTTGTAGACAGCTCTGTGTATCAGGGTAAGCTTCGGGTAACCTTTCATCTGACACAGTCAGGCAGACGGCTCTCTTCTATGTTCTTTCGTGTCACTCCCTACCATCATAAACTTTTTGAAGTGGGAACGTCACATGTCATACAGGGAAAACTCGAAGAGTACAAAGGCTATCTTCAAATGTCTCAGCCAAAGTCTATTAGGCAGATAGGCAAGATCACTCCCAAATACAAAACCGTACTCAAGGAGAGTGAGATCGCTTCTCTTGTAGAGCTTTATGTTACAGAGAGAAATCTTTTTAATGAGGGGCTTGACTCCAAAGAGGTAGCAACACTTATGCATATACACTTTCCAAAAAGTATGGAAGAAGTATATGAAAACGGCAGCTTTAAACCAGATTTCATCGCAGTACTGAAGTTTGTAGAAGCGTTTAACCATTTGAAGAAACTGCGGGGAAAAAAGGTTGATTTCCCTGCACTAAAGGCATTACATGGCGATATTAAACCTTTTGTAGAGCATTTACCCTTTACACTGACCGATGAGCAGAAAACTGTGATAGAAGCTATTCAAAAAGATCTTTCACGTGAAGATAAAGCTGCCAAGCGTATGGTGGTAGGAGATGTGGGTTCAGGGAAGACGATGGTGATCCTGGCTTCGGTAATGATGGCACTGCCGCATAAGAGCATACTTATGGCACCTACGTCACTCCTTGCTTTACAACTGTATGAAGAAGCCTGTAAGTATTTGCCAAAAGAGGTGAATATTGCGTTGGTCATGCAGGGTAAGGATGAGGGTGATTATTTGGAAGCAGATTTTATCATTGGTACCCATGCGTTACTCTACAAAGAAGATCTTCCCCAGGCAAGTCTTGTAATGGTAGATGAACAGCATCGTTTTGGTACGAAACAGCGTGCCAGTCTGGAAGCCTTGGCTGGTGGGGATGAAAAAAAGCCACACTATTTACAATTTTCCGCTACGCCCATACCAAGAACCCAGGCAATGATGGAGTCTGAACTGCTTGATGTCAGCCTTATTACTACCACACCTTTTGAGAGAGAGGTTTTGACCCGAACTATCTCCAAACAGGATTTCCCAAATCTGTTGACACATGTTAAAGAGGAAATAGCAAAAAAACATCAGGTGCTCATTATCTACCCATTGGTGGAAGAGAGCACAGAAGTACCTTATCAGTCACTGGAAGAGAGCAGAGGGTTTTGGGAAGAGAAGTTTGACAATGTCTATGTTACCCACGGAAAAGACAAGCAAAAAGAGGAAGTGTTGCTGGAGTTTAGAGAAAAAGGAGATATTTTACTGGCTACAACGGTAGTGGAAGTAGGTATCTCTCTGCCTCGGCTTACACTTATTGTCATCGTTGGTGCAGAACGCTTAGGATTGGCTACGCTGCATCAGCTCAGAGGAAGGGTAGGGCGTAACGGTTTGAAGAGCTGGTGTTACCTCTACAGCAATTCCCCAGCCAATGAACGCCTTACGCAGTTTTGTCAAACCACTAATGGATTTGATATTGCAAAACTCGATCTGAAATTCCGTGACAGCGGCGATATACTCGATGGAACGATCCAGAGCGGTCAACGGTTCAAGTGGTTAGATATGGGGGAGGATGAAGAAGTGGTTGCTAGAGCTAAAAATAGAATTAAAATATCGTAGGGATAGACCTATGTGTCTATCCTCTTAGTCTCTTGGGCAGACACTTGGGTCTGCCCCTACCGTTAATAGAGTCCGAATTTCCCGTCGGCTCTTTTATACATGACCCTCATGAGTCCTTCTTCATCATTAAAGACGATGAATTGTCGTTTCTTTTCAGCTTTGAGTGCTTCAATGGCTTCATCAAAGTCCAGAGGTTTGTGAAGCTCCAATTCCATAGGAACGATCTCGGGTTCAGTCTGCTCTTCATAATCAAGTTGTTCCAATACCGCTTCGGCTTCACTTCCAAGATCTTTGAAGCTCATGATACGGTGACCTTTTATCTTGTCTGCATGGCGTCTGAGTGATTTTTTCACTCTCTCAATAGCAAGGTCTATGGCCGCATAGACATCTTTATCTACCTGAGTAATAACGATTGTATTTTTATCTTTAAGGTTAACAATAAACTCAACAGAAAATCCCTTCTTCCCGTTCTTTTCATTTGCTGAGATGACCGTACTGGCTGAGATGAGATCAAGATTATATTTTTTTAACTCCTCCATTGCATTGTCTGCATAGTTCTTAATGGCATCGGTCAGTTCGAAATGTCTACCTGTAATACTTTTATTCATGATTTATCCTTTTTTGTAAGCTGTTCCTCCAAGCAACGCTTTGAGAAATGGACTTACTTACGTAGTATAGATATATCCCAATATCTATACTTAATTGTAACTTAACTTACTTAATGAAGGGTAAATAGGCAGAGGAGATGCCTGTACTTTTGTATTTAAATCTTTTGAAGTGTCCGTCTATGGTAAGTGACCCAGGGTACATTAGCCGGTATATTGGCAGCTGTACCTCCGTTAGCTAAAAAAGCATCAACCTGACTGGGATCCCGGTATCGTACATAGACATCAACAATAATAGCGGCGATCTCATCCGGAGCACCTGCCGTTTTATATGATGTTGCTATTTTTGTAGTACTGTGGGCAGTACTGTTATTGAACCTTCTTGACTGTGCACACGGCAGATCATTGCCTATATAGTAGATACGCGTCTGTACATCATAACCGCTTCCACTGTTCGTATTTCCTCCTGCGGCAGCCCCCTGATGCAGCCCATTTACTACACCGTCAATGTCCTGTATGCAGTTGCCTGTAGCATTTCTGTCATGATTGATCACTGACATGATCGCCAATTCGGTATAGCTTCTTGCCAGAAGGGCGGCCTGCTCTCTCTGGTATTGTGCTGTAGAGGTTTTGGTGATCTTGCCTGCTACATTGAATACAAGCAGAGAAACCGTTGCCATAAGGAGCATAATAAAAATAGCGGTGAGGAGTGAAAATGCCTTTCTCATAGGATTATCGCCTTTTCTTTACAGATGGTTATGTTGTAGTCTGTGCCGATACTCTCCTGGGCACAGAGTTTGAATCGGAAGGTATCTGCCATTTCAGCAAATTTGAAAACTGTGACATTGCTGATAAGTGTGCTGTAGGTATTGTTCGCTGCCAGACGTTCTCCTGCCCAAGGCTGGTAGTTGTAGTAAAGTCTTAGATCAAAGTTACCGGTGCGTGGATTGGGTGCCGGCCAGAGGGCATAGGCAGAAGCAGCCAGTTTATAATGCTCAACAATAAGTTTATTGGGGGTAGCTGCATTTAAATTAAAATTCATTTGTTCCACGTTTGCTGTGAAGTTCACAGAAGAGATACAGCTTGTATTGTTGTCTATAAGTCCCATGCAGGCAACATTGTATTCAACATCTGGTGTAAACCTGTAAAGATAGTCATTAAAGAAAATAGCAGGACTTTGATTGTTTGGTACATCATTTCTTGTAATATTATTCATGATCGTTTGGGCAAGATTCAAATTAGATCCCGGAGTAACAATGTTCCCTCCGGTGACAGAGGCATTGACATCACAAAAACCGTCCCATCCGGGGAGATTTGCTGCTTCAAAGCTGTCATGCTCATAGCCTATCCACTCTAATACAGTATGTGTGTTATCGCTCAGGTTGGTCCCGTCCGTGACCAGTTTATAATCATTCAAGTCTGCAGGATTTCTGGCTAGTGTTGTGCTTTTGATCCTGTAACTGAGCATATTGGCTATTTGCTGTGCCGCAAGTTCTGTTTTTAGGGAAGCCCGGTAGGTTGCACGTTGTATTAGGTAGTTGTCATACACATCGGCAATGATCGTGGATGCAATGGATGATATGATACCCAAGATAACGATCACCATGACAACTTCTAAAAGGGTAAAGGCTTTTCTCACTTTATTTACTGCTGTTCTTTTCATCATTAAGGTCCGTTACTATTTATGAGTTGTTGCGGTGCACCGATGTTGCACATGAACGCACTGAGAGTGATCTCTTTATCTGCTATTTCAGCAGAAGCACTTTCTGATTTGAGTGTGACTGAAATGAGCTTGATATTGGATGAGTTTACAGCAATGGTCGTAAAAGGGTTACTGAAATTCATAGCTGTTTTATACCCGCCCGGTGATGCTGTTCCGTCTGCCAGTCTTGGTTGGTCATCTCCATAGGATATTGTTGAGTAGAGCTGCAGTTTTCTGTCTATATAATCTCCTTGAGATACCACAATATTTTCCGCATTATAGGTACTGATGGTCATATTGCTGTCATCATAATCATCAATATCATCAAATTTTGTTCCTTCTTTGCCTAAAAGTGCGGTTGTAGGTGTTGCATTGAAAAAACCTGCTGTGGTGGTTAGCCCGTTGCAATATCTTCCTGTTGAACTACTTACCCCTGTGGGGAGTGGAGTATTACAATTAGCAATAGCGGCACTGCTCGTTTGCAGGACTGGCATACCTTCTGAAATATTGGCATCATTCTGATCCCATGCAGCCGTCATGATTTGTGAGATCTGTGTCGCTGCTGCAGTGATCGCCTCCTGTTGCAAGCCTGTGTAACTGCTTTGTGTGGCACGGCTGACAAGCATGGGAGCACTGAGCATAATGATCCCTATGACCACAATAGCAAATATGAGCTCGATCATTGCAATGGCTTTACGCATATTCTTCATTACCAATTCAACCTTTTGGAGTTCGTATCTCTGCTTGCATTGGCATCTATGACATGCCCTGTTCTACCTTCCCCTTTCCAGCGGAATCCTTCATTCCTGAAAGAGATGATGAAATCAGGCTTATACATGAGCCACGGATCAGCTAAAATCGTGACTGTCCCGTCTTTTCGTCTTGGTGCTGCAAGTGGATAAGAAGCAACAATACCAACACTGCTTCCGTTGTTGTCCAACGCAATGTTCGCAGATGGAGATAAACCGATCGATGAAGGGTTAACCGTCAGTTTTATTACCTGCCCCTCTCCATTTGCTGAACTGTGGCTGGTCATTCTGTACCAGGTATCCAATGCATTGGATTCATCAATAAATGCTGTGTTGAGACCCATATTTGCACAGGTCACATTGCTGTCTACAGGGTCTGTACAATAGACAGATACACGTAGGATATTGGTCATTCTGTCTGTATAGCTGATCTGCATTGTGTTATGGAAAGGTGAGACTGGTGCCACTTTTGCATAATAGAAATAACGTTTTGCATTGATGACTCCTGTTCCGTTTTCATCTGGAATATAATTGGGGATCATATGTGTGTTTGATGTTGCATTAGGAGAACGTGCATGCAGTGCAGTAAAGTTCACATCTATCGGATTGATACGATCAGAGTATGTCGGTCTTTGGAAGTTGAAAAGAATTCTGGCATTGGCACTTCCGTTATTGGTCGGATCGTTTGTAAAATTCGTTTTTGAGAAAGTCATATTATCATCGGCAATGGAGAAGTTCGTATCTGCAGTAGAATAGAGTCTCTGCTGGAATACTGTTTTTGCCCCAAGGAAACTTGTAATGTTGTTTTCATTTGGGATCATGGAACGGTCGACTTTAAGCACAAGGTCTTCTGCTGCACAGGTAGTGGTAAAATTCGTTGTCACTTTCCCGTCTTTTGACATGGCGGTAATATTGCTGTCAAGCTGTGCTGCCATATTCAAGCTTCCATTGAGGTCGCTGATGTAAATATAGGTGTTGTTGTTTGGATTTGCTCTTGAGCTTACCCTCTCATTCGTGATATTGAAATCATACGGTTCAAAACGTAAAGGCATATCTATATAGGTAAGTGAAGTGCCTGCAAGTGTGGAACTTATACCACATCCGGATTTCTGATTGCCGTTATTGGAGATGGAAGCATTATTTGGCAGACAATCATCTACATCAGGGAATGTTTTGAACGGGAATCTCTGCTGATCTACTATAGTCCAGTTATTATCTTCAATATGGTAGTTATAGTTACCGACATTGGAGTGTTTATGCAAATTGTTTGAGTAGAGTTGAATTTCTGTACCGTCTATTGTCGCAATGATCTGTCCATTTTCAAAATGGACGCCCCAGTCTGTATTGTTTGTGTCTGCACATGTACCGGCAGTATTAAACTGTAATTGGGACATCAGGTCGTTGTTTGAAGGTGTATAGAAATCTCTATTGTATCCTCTTGCAAACTTGTCACTGTTGAATTGTGTGGCATTCCCTTCTATGCGATATTGATAACCTGCTGAAAGTGTTAAAGGGGTCACTGTATTGTTTTTACCGAGAAAAAGAACAGGATCAGTAGATCGGTTGGATTCATTTACATCTGAAATAACGGTACGGTAGGATGCAGGCTTGATGGAAAAGTTGTCCCGTGAACAGATAGGAATGGCAAAATGATCGTGTAGACACTGGTAGCACCCACCGGTATAACTGCTGCAGCTGCTGCAATAATTGTTGGTATCACCTGCCTTTAAATAAGTGTTATACACTGTTTCAAAACATGCATTATCATTTCTGTTATTACAATGATGCGGAATGATGGTCTTATTTGCATCTACCAACAGCCACATTCTAAATGCCGCATTGCGCAGTGCAGTGTCTGTAATAATGTCATTGTTGGCATTGAGATCCACTCTGCTGCTGCCTGCAGGTACTTTGACAAAAAAGCTTTTTACTCCGCCTGAGAGTGTCTGGATAATACTTTGATCGGTATTTTCACAGGTGAAGAATGATCCGGTATCATCATAAGGTGAAGCATCTATGAGTTCCACATCAACCGTAAGATCAGTAGAAAGTGTCAATTCACGACTGTATGGAGGGGTGGCATTGGCATCATATGCAACCACAGAGAAGTCAAAATCTCTTCCTGTTACCTGTGTATAGAGAGGGAATCTTTGCTCCGGATGTGCAACCGGATCATAGGTAGCACTATCAGTACGTTCTACGTTGAACATACCCCATTGCGGATTGTAGGTCAGGTTCTGGTCACATCTTGGAAGAGAGTTGTTCTCTGAAGAAATGAGATTATATATAGGACCCGAACCAAAATCCAATGTAACATTCAGATCAACTTCAAAATGTCCGTTGAGTCTGTCAGAAGTCATATCATATTTGAATTCAGAGAAATAGCGTTCAAATCTTCCTATGGTACCACCGTTTGATGTAGCATTGGCTCCGATCGCTATTTCAGGTTCCTGGCTGGTGGATGTGGCTGTATGGATAGCAGGAATGAGCGTATTGACTGTGTTGGGAGAGTATTTTGCTCCAGTAAAACTGACTTTCTCACTAGGTGTAAAACGTACTTTCATTCTACTGTTCTCAAGGTCAAAATCTCCCTCCATACTCTTTATAGAAGCATTGAGGGCGATCTCTCCATTCCCTACGGTAACAATATCTCTGTTTTCTGCATCAAGGGTAAATCCGTCTTTTCTGACACTATAGTCGTAACAGAGTTTTGGTCTGTAAAGCTGTGTTGAAAAGGCGATCATACTGGGAGTAACGTAGTCATTATCACTGTATACTTTAATGAAGACTTCGTTCGTATTGATATTTGCATCCCTATAGCCTTCCATCAATGGAGATACATCAAATCTATCGATATCAACCCCATCATTGTTGACTTGAAGATTATTGCTTTCTCCTGCTATGTCATCGCGTAGAACACCGTCAAGAACAGCATCGAACATGTTGTTGGGGTGTGTAGCTCCGGGAAGGTACTGGTATCCGGTGGTTTCGTCATTGCTGATCTTCATCCAGTCGCTTTTATCACTGCCCGGACGTCTACCGTAACGATACTCTCCCTCTCCTGAAAAGACCGAGAGTTGTGCTGAGACATCACCGTCTTTAGGGAGTTTGAAGCCGGAAATACTGATAGGATCATTGTTCGTTCCCAAAGAGACAAATCCGTTATAGATAGATACATTTCTGAGATCACCGGTAAAGTCCTCTGCATAGATCACTACCAGTGACCACCCTCCAAAGACTCCGGGAGAAGGTTCTCGTCCTTCATTGGTCGTAAGGTTTGCTACAGTAAATGTATGTTTTCCTGTATTTAAATTAGCATTTTGCAGTATTTGTGTAACATCTGCATAGGCGGCGTACGTGGTACCGTTTGAACTGCTGTAGGTGTATACGTTAGATGCAGTGGCATCATTGTAGTTCCCTGTATCGACCTTCAATTTTATTTTATTGGCTTCAAGTGTGGAAACATCTATGGTTCCGTATCCTGAACCCTGTCCCATCTCTGTGAGTGTGTAGGAGGCTCCGTTTTCCATACCGTAATGCATGGGATAATTTGTATCTTTACTGAATCTTCCTTGCCAAAATAGCCCTGCCCAAAGTATACCTTTGCCGTTATTGGATTTATATGAAGTAGGCAGATCAATATAGGAAGAAGAGGAGTCCCATGTACGTGCGTCTGAGTCAATATCGATATATTTACTGACATGCATGTTACTGGTTATCAGTTCATAATCTGTTTGTCCATGACAGGTACCGCCATATCCGGTAGTTTTTTCTGTAAGACACATAACAGTGTTACCGGCAATTGCGTAGTTACCTAGAATATTCCTTGTAGAGGGAGGATTGATAAGGTCAAAATCGTGGAAACCGGTTGTGTATACTGTGGGATCCACTGTATCATCAATGATGACATAATCAATTTTTGCATATTCGCTGTTTGCTGTTGTATCAGGGTTAAGATCCAAAGTAATTTTTCCGGAAGAATCAAGCGTGCTTGTTAGAGAATAAATATAAATTCCTTCACTTGGTGAATATGTTTTAACATTCGATCCATTGACTAAAATATTAAAATAGTCTTGATAAGACCCACTCTCATCCCATGAACCTACGGCATCAACACGTAATTTTATGGTAACAGATTTGTCGGCATTGCTTAAGCCTAAATTGTAGGTTTTTGAAGCAGTTTTGTCACGATTGATCTGTAACCACCCTGAATTACTTGAAACACCACTGCCTGACCATCCGTCCAAACTACCGGAGTTAAAGTCATCATGTGCTAATTCAGCTGCTGAAATAATATTGATTGTTAATAACCCTGCTAAACATAATCGTGATAATAATTTAATAATATATTGTATCTTCATTCCAAACTCCTAATACATAAATAAATCCGTAGATCCAAGTAGAATCTAACCCCATCTTTTCCATTCTAACAAAAAAAAGTCAAAAAAAGTCAAAAAATAATATGGTATTATTATAGGGAAATTATGATTAACACATTCTTTTTAGTCAAAAAGGGATATACTTTGTGTTATTTGACACACTATAAGGTTTGATATGCATAAAACAAAGCAGGCTGCATTTACAATGTTGGAACTGGTAATGGTAATAGTGGTATTGGGGGTACTTGCAGCAGTGGGGATACCGAGATTAGACAGTGATGTACAGCAACAGGCAGCGGACAATATACTCTCAGCCATACGCTATACACAGCATCTTGCCCTTATGGATGATAAGACAGATCCAAGAAACCCAACAGGACAGCCTTGGCAGAGAAGTCTTTGGCATATACGCTTTGCACAATATACAGAAGACGGCACAGTAAAATGGTTCTATACGATCTCTTCCAGCAGGGATGGAGACAATAACGTAGACTTGAATGAAGTCGCAACTGATCCGCGTTCAGGGAAACCGATGTACCATCTTGCAGGAAGCAGTACGATCGGAGCAAATGAGAGCAGCAGTATATTTCTTGGAAAGAAGTATGGGATCACAAATATTGATTTTAGCGGATGTGATACACCTGTAGGTGCAACAGGGACATCAGGTATTGCAGTACAGCATGTTGCTTTCGATCATTTGGGAAGACCCCATAGAGGCATTTATAATGCAGCAAACAATGATGCTACCCTCATGCATGGAGACTGTACGATAAAATTCAGATTTTTAAATTATCCGGATATTCCGGATATGTTTGTAACCATAGAACAACAGACGGGACATGCTTTTATAGTAGGACAGCCCGACTCGTAAGTGTGTTTTATAGAGAAGCGTATGGAATTTTATATATTTCTTCTTAAACCTAATACACTTTTTACATACATTGAGATATCATAAAGTTTATGATTATATTTGAAGGTAAACAATGAAATTAAAAAGAACTATTTTAGTAGCAATAGCGTTAGCATTTTTATTTGTAGGCTGTGCCAACAAAGATGAAGTAGCGGAATTCAATAAGCCGGCACTGTACTGGTATAAGAAAATAGGAAAGAGTATCAGTGACGGTAATATGGATAAGGCAGATGCCTATTATATCTCTTTAAAAAGTGAGCATATGCGTTCACCGCTTATGCCTACAGCCATTATGATGCTGGCACATGCACATATGAACAAAGAAGAGTACCTGTTGGCAAACTACTATCTGGATGAGTACAATAAACGTTTTGGTGAAGGAGATGATCGTGAATACACAGACTTCATGAAGCTTAAAGCTGCATTCCTCGGGATCAAAGATGTCTACAAGGATCAAAAGCTTATTATGGATTCTATAGCCAATGCGAACAGATATCTTGTAAGGTATCCGGGTTCGGCGTATGCACCGCTTGTCAATACGATCTTGATCAGACTTCATATGAGTCAGTATCTGCTCAATGAGAATATTGCAGCACTTTATGAAAGAACCGGTAAGCCTGATGCTGCAGAAATCTATAGAGAGAAGAACAGTGATTCTGTGGTGGAAATGACCGATATTACTCCACCGGAAAAAGGGATCATCGGGAAGATTTTTGATTAAAATATAAATATGTAGGGGCAGATTCCATATCTGCCCTAATTTGCGTATTTGTTTCTTGAGCAGATATAGAATCTGCCCCTACAATAAATGATTAAACCATTCAAATAAATTACATTCTAGGAGATACCTATGCAACTCAGTGATTATGATGCATTTCCCACTACTTTACCTATTGTCGTAGAAGATGAACTTTTCCTTTATCCTTTTATGATCAGCCCCATTTTTCTTACAGATCAGAAAGATATCGATGCTGCTACGGATGCCATGGAAAACAACTCTTTACTTTTTGTAACATCATCTGTTGCCGGGAAAGAGGGAAGTCGTGATTTTGATGCGATGTATAAGGTTGGAGTGGTCGGCTCTATCATGCGTAAGGTACATATTCCTGACGGCAGGGTTAAAATACTTTTTCAGGGACTTGCCCGCGGTGAGATCATAGAACCGATCCCGGGAGATTTTAACCGGGCAGTGATAGACATTGTCAAATTGGACAGCTATAACAGACTTAAAGCAGATGCACTGATGGGAATTTTAAGAGATAAAATAAAGATACTCTCTTCCATGAACAGCCATTTTCCCGCGGATCTTGTACGTACCATAGAAGAAAATGACGAGCCTCATCGTATTGCAGATCTGGTATCTTCGATGCTGAAACTTGATAAAGAAGTAGCGTATGCACTCTATATAGAGCCCAATATTGAAAAAAGACTGCTTGAGCTTATAGATGTGATCACTTCAGAGATAGAGTCAGCCAAAGTACAAAGAGAGATACGGACAAAAGTACATTCCAAAATAGAACAGACCAATAAAGAGTATTTTCTAAAAGAGCAGCTCAAAGAGATACAGCAGGAGTTGGGTATGGATACGCAGCGTGAAGAGGAGATCGCTGCCTTTAGAGAAAAAGTAGAAGCACTGAAGCCCTACATGCAGGAAGATGCATTTAAAGAGATCAGCAAACAGTTGGATCGTTTTGCACGGATGCATCCTGAAAGCAGTGAAGCGCATGTGATCCAGAGTTATCTGGAATGGGTACTTGAACTTCCTTTTGGAAAAACAAGTAAAAAAAGTCTCTCGGTCGAAGATGTTTCCCAGGAGCTTGACAAAGACCACTACTCTTTGGAAAAACCAAAAGAGCGTATTGTCGAGTTCTTTTCAGTACGTGAACTCGCACAGCTTAGAGGTGTGAAGCAAAAAGAGATCGGAGGGGTGATCCTCTGTTTTGCGGGACCTCCGGGAGTAGGGAAGACATCATTGGCAAATTCCATTGCTACAGCATTGGGACGTCCGCTTGTACGCATGGCACTGGGTGGACTGGAAGATGTTAATGAGCTTAGAGGGCACAGACGAACCTATGTGGGAGCAATGCCCGGACGAGTCGTGCAGGGACTGATAGAAGCTAAAAGTATGGATCCTGTCATTGTACTTGACGAGATAGACAAAGTAGGTAGAAGTATGCGGGGTGACCCTACAGCAGCACTTCTTGAAATACTAGATCCTGAACAAAACAGCAAGTATAGGGATTATTATTTGAATTTCAATATTGATCTGAGCAAAGCGATATTCATTGCTACTGCTAATGATGTCGGACGTATACCTGCGCCGCTTCGTGACAGAATGGAATTCATAGGACTCAACTCCTATACGCCTAAAGAGAAATTTGAGATCGCAAAACGTTATTTGATCCCTCAAGAGTTAAAGAAACATGCTTTAAAACGCAGAGAATTCTCTATTTCAGACAAAGCATTGAAAATACTCATAGATGAATATACCAGAGAAGCAGGGGTAAGAAACCTCCGTAGAAGAATTGCTTCACTGATGAGAAAATGTGCAAGAAAACTCTTAGAAGACAGAAGTAAAGATGCCATACACATCACGAAAAAGAATTTAGAGAAATATACCGATAAAAAAGTATTTGAAATCTCTCTGGTTGATACCAAACCGCAAATCGGTGTGGTATCGGGACTTGCATGGACTACTGTAGGCGGGGATGTGCTGACCATTGAAGCGATCAAGATCAAAGGCAAGGGGGCATTGCAGCTTACCGGAAGTCTGGGGGATGTCATGAAAGAGTCTGTACGTATTGCACACTCTGTCGTAAAGATACTCATAGACCAGAGAAAGTTGACTATCCCTTCTTCTGTCATACCACACAGTGCCAAAGAGAGAGAAGAGCATATTGCTGTAGATGCAAGTGAAGTCTATAAGCGTTATGATCTGCATATCCATGTACCCGAAGGTGCAACCCCAAAAGACGGACCGAGTGCAGGGATCACCATGGTAACAGCGATTGCCTCTATTTTGAGTGAACAAAAAGTAGATAACAGGGTTGCGATGACAGGGGAAGTGACTTTAACCGGGAAAGTCCTTCCGATCGGTGGATTGAAGGAAAAACTTATTGCTGCCTATAAAGCGGGTGTGACCAAAGCACTTATTCCTGTAAAAAATTATGAACGTGATCTTGACGATATACCTCATGAGGTAAAAGACCATATTAAAATTATAGGGGTTTCAACGGTAGATGATGTATTGAAAGAAGTTTTTGTAAAATAAGTCACAAGTCCGGAAGGACTGTGTTAAAAGAGAATGTTTGAAATTCCTAAGACCACTGTTCGATCTTGCCGAACAGGTCATCTTCCTTAATGGGTTTTCTCAAAAAATCATTGGCACCATTATCAAAGACTTCTGTTTTTCTTGTATCATCAGTAGAGAGGACGATGACAGGTATATGAGCATTTGCCATATCGGATCTAAAGATCTTTAAAAACTCTATTCCGTCAACGATCGGCATCATGATATCCAATAAAATAAGATTGATATCAGAGTCCTTTTTTAATTTATCCAGTGCATCTGAACCATTTTCAGCCTCTAAAATATCTGTTACGCCTGGATTCTTTTTAAGAAGAGTCTGTAATAGTTTTCTGTTAATGAAATCATCATCAACAATGAGTACTTTTAATGCCATCGGTGTTATCCTCTATTTTTTTTAATAAGATCTTGTATCTCTTCTTTTGAATTTACGGTCGTGATTATAGCCAGATTATCATTAGATTGACGGATGCTGTCGGTAATGAGTTCTTCATCGGTAAAGAGTATGTCATATTTTCCTAATGCAAGTTCATTTTCAAGAAGATCCACACTGCTTAAAGTATCATATGCATATCCAAGATTGTCGATCACTTTTGTTAGAACACGACTCTCTAAAAAGAGTTTTTTGGCGATCAGTATCTTTTTGTCTAAAGCGTGATCTTCAGATGGTGTTTCATCTAAAGATATGATACTGTCTTGCTCTTCTTTATGTGAAGATTCTTTTTTACGTTTATTACTTGTCTTGGTTGCCTTATCTTCTATTTTTGGTAAAACTGATCCTTCAGAAGAAACAGTTTTTGATTTATCGGAGAGGAATTTATTGAGAACATACAGCAATTCACTTGTCTCAATAGGTTTAGTGATATACTCATCCATACCTTCACCCAGGAATTTTTCTCTGTCTCCTTTCAGTGCATTGGCAGTCAATGCTACAATAGGCACATGAGGGATCTCTTCATCCTCTTCATAGTCAAGTATCTCATGGGTCGCCTCAATACCGTCCATAACAGGCATCTGGATATCCATAAAAAGAAGGTCGTAATCATTATTTCTGCGTTTTTCAAAAGATTCAAGACCGTTATTTGCCAGATCAACAGTGATACCATGCTCTTCAAGGATTCGTTTGATAAGTTTTTGGTTAATAATATTGTCTTCTGTTACCAGTATCTTCGCATCAAATTTCGTAGCATGTGCAGGTAAAGCTTCCTCAATGAGTTGAGGTGTTGTATTGGCACTGTTACTGAGTATATTTTTCAGCTTGGAAAGTGTGACAGGTTTGAATATAACATTGTCCTGTGATATACCCATCTCTTCGATCTTATTACGGCTGGTTACATTTGCTATAACGATCAGTTTTGATTTGTCAATATTGGCAATAGCATCCATAATATTCTGCTTGGCTTTATCGATATCTATCCAGTAACTCTTGCAAACATCATTATCATTCAACTCTTTAAGATCAGCAACAGATTCAAAATGTTTGACAGTTGGTCCAAAGTATTCAAAATATGTTTCCAGATAACTGTCAAGTTTTGTAGGAACATCCTGTTCATATTTACCGATAGTCATATTTTTAAAGGCATGCGTATAATTCATATCAGTAGATGTGATCTCTTCAAGAGGTAAGGAGAAATAGAATGTTGTACCGTGGTCTTTTGCACTTTCAAGTTCTAAATGCCCACCCATAAGCTCAACAAATTGACTGGAGATCGTTAATCCGAGTCCTGTACCTCCATATTTACGTGTAACAGAGACATCTGCCTGAGAGAAGGCATCAAAGATACGGGATTGTTGATCTTTTGTCATACCGATCCCATTATCCTGAACAGAGAAAGTGATCTTGGGATTAAGATCATCTTCAGCCTGTGTTTTTCTTATTTCAAGATTGATCTCTCCGCCGTGACTTGTAAATTTGATTGCATTGGAAAGAAGATTGATCAGGATCTCTTTGATCTTGGTTGGGTCACCTTTAAGTTTTTTACTGATCATCGGATCCATATAGAAATTAAGATCAATATTCTTCTCAGCGGCTCCTACAGAATAGGTTTCAATGGCACTTTCAAACTCTTCCTGGGCATCAAATACGATATTCTCGATCTCGATCTTATTGCTTTCAATTTTGGAAAGATCAAGAATATTGTTGATAATACTCAGAAGATTTTCCGAACTTTTATCAATGATGGAAAGGAATTCATCTTGTTCTGCAGTCAGATCTGTACTTCTTAAAATTTCAGTAAAGCCGACAATACCGTTCAGAGGTGTACGGATCTCATGGGACATATTGGCAAGGAAAAGTGATTTGGCTTCATTGGCCTGAAGGGCTGTAAGTTTATCTTGTTTTGCATTGTCTACCAGGGTTTCAAGGAATCTATAGGCTTCTTTTGTTCCCTCATGCGTATCAAGTTCAATATTTTCTATCGCAGCAGTATCTGAGGCAAGATAATGCTCACTGCTCTTCATTTCATCGACTGCTTTATTCAGTACATCTTCAAGTTCTTTAATATTTCTGGAAATATCACGTGTTGTAGCATATCCGAGGAATGCCAGAATAAAACTCAATAACCAGATTGCTGTAGCAATGGCAAGCAAAAGAAGTTGTTTTTGCAAATAGGTATCACTCTTTTTCCATAAAGCATTGGAGGTTATCAGTTCAGCTTTTGAAAGTAAAGAAATTTTTTGGGTCTGCAGGGCAAACCAATCCATAGCTTCTTCCGCATAATCTCCGTTATCAACATCTGTCTGAATGGCAGAAGATGTCTCTGCCAACTCTGTAAGAAGTTCTTTGGCTTTGGGAGCATTGAATATCTTTGCCAACTTTTGATGAAGATCAGGGTTGCTTACCTGTTTAAGATCAAAGGCATTTGCTTTGGTTTTGAACTGATCCCATAACGCGATCTCTTCAAAGGACATAGAAGCTTTTTTTGTCATATAGTAAGCAACAAAGCCTCTTTCGAGAGCACTATTCTCTTTTGCGATCGAAAGTTGGGAAAGTGTGGAAATAAGGGAGGACATTTCAGTATTTAATACAAAATTATCTATTTGGGAAAGGTTGTCAAGTATGGGTGTGGCAAATGTTTTAGTGTAGCCGTCAAAAAAGATATGTTTAAAATCTTTACTGTTTGCATCTACTGTTTTTCTAAGACCGGATATTTTTCCAAGATTGTGAAGTAATTTTTGGTATTTACCATTATCTATAGGTTGATTTTCACCTAAAAGTTTTAGAAGTAGCGGAATATAACTTGTATCTCTAACAACCAGATTTTTTTTAAGTGTTTGAAAAGATCTGTCTGTATCGGTTCTTTGTTTCTTTAAAGAATCACCAAACTCTTTTCCTTCGCTTCCCATGTAAAGGGCAGTAAGACCACGTTCTTTACCTATTTGTACCAATGTATTGCCAAGATAGGCATTGTTACTTAAGACGGTTTTTAAAGCGTGTGCTTTTTCAAAATTCAAATATGAAGTTACAAAGAAATAACTTGATAATAAGATAAGAAGTACAATCGGTACAAGTCCAATGAGCTTAAGTCTATTTCGTATGGTCATCGTTTATTTCCTTTTATTTTGATATAAGATTGATTTGCATTTCAAAAGAGAGAAAATGCGCCCAATAATCTTTGATCAATGTTTCCAGCTGACTGCTGTCTTCACAGAATTGGATCTTATAAAGGGTATCAGAGAGTGGATTGATACGCAAGTTGCTTGATGCTCCCTTAAGCAAGTGACCGATCTTTTGGATCGTATCCAAGTCGCCTTTTTCATAGGCAGCTAACATTTTTTTTGTTTCTGTATGACCTTGTTCTATAAAATCATGTACGAACTCCTCTATAAGTTCTACTGGAAGACTAAGATCATTGGCTGCTTCTTCCAATTGAAAATCAAAATGTATAGGCTTGACATCATCAAGATTGATCGTTCCGAAACCTTCCGTACCGGATGGTTTAACTGCGATATCTGCTTCTGCTAACGGAGCTGATACTTCTTCTATTATATCGGCTTTTTGTGTCGTAAGTCTGGACAAGGTATTGTATAGAGTGCTTACACTGCTGTTTTGATTCTCTACCGATTGGTTTTTGATCTGTGTGATGATCTCTGTGATCATAGGAAGATGCAGAACACTTGCAAGATGTGAAAGTGTGGTAATGGCATGAGAACGTTTCTCGTCTTGATCGCTTTTAAGATCTTTTTCCAATGTAATCGCTGTATCTATATATTCATTGAGGAAGTTGTTATAATCTTCTGTAGAGATACCGATCTCTTTACTGATATGTTCTATATTGATCAGGATCGGAGTATGATCCTCTTCTTGTAAGTCTGCTTTCTGTTCGTCTGTTTCCTGAAGTGATATCTCATCTATCGTTTCTTCAGGAGCATTAGGCAGGAGAAGGTCAAAAAGTTCATCACTGCTTTCTGTTTCATTTGGTAATATTTCTTCATGATCCTCTCTGCTTGTCTCTGTTTCCTGAAGATCCATAGGGGTATCATCCAAAAGAGATATTTCTTCTTCTGTTTCAGTAACCGTATCGTTAAAAGATATGGGTTCATCATCTAGTATAGACAGATCATCATGTGTTACAGTATCTGCTTCTGGTGTAGTTATCTCTTCCTTAAGAGAAAGAAGATCTTCTTCAGGAAGGGACTCATCAATTTTCTCATTCTTTTCAATGACTTCTTCTAAAGCTGTATCTGAGACAGGTATATCATTTATTTCATTACTTCCGATAATAAGAAGATCTTCTGTGAAGTCTTTCTCCGGAGAAACTGATACTTCTTCAGATATTTCCAGCTGAACCAGGGTCATGTTTCCCAAAATGCTGCTGAGAGTACTGATCTGAGTAGCATAGGATTCTTCTCCCTGGGATGTTGTGATCGTGACCTTATTCTCAAGAGAAGATGTAAAAGTAATGTCGCCTAATGCTATTTTGGTATAAAGTTCATCTATGCTTTCTATGTGAAGTAAGCCTAAAAAGCTACTGTCGGCAGCAATGATCTGATGGTTGTGATTGGTTATATAATACATGATGTGTACAACTCCTTTTATGAATGATTCTCTTTTTCTAACATATCCCTGTATAGAGGGATGATCTCTTCTATTTCTGTTTCGTCGGCAGGTCTTCTTGCTGCAGTATATCCTGTGATCATATCATCCGTTTTCACAGGTGCGATATGTGAATATACCCAATAATATCTTCCGTCTTTTCGAAGATTTTTTACAAGGCCTGACCACTCTTTTCCTTCCTGTATGGTGTTCCATACTTCTTTGAATGCTGCTTTTGGCATATCTGGATGTCTAACGATATTGTGATTCTTTCCTGTAAGCTCATCCTTACTGTATCCTGAAATTTCACAGAACTTTCGATTGGCATAGGTAATGATACCTTTAAGATTTGTTGAACTTACGATCAGACCTTTTTCAAAGGTATACTCTTCATCTATAGGCTCAGGTGTGTGCACAGGATACTCCTTTAAATGAGTCAAAATTGAAGAAAGGGTTTTCAGAAGAAGTAATAATGCTACTCTGGTAACCTGGCAATCTTCAAGAGACCCATGGTTTTCTGCCCTCACTTCACAATGAGTTTAGCTTTGTCTCGTAAATTATAAATTCAAATATCTTATTTCAGTGAATATAAGTTTTGATATAACTTTCCTACTATAACCTTATAACAAATAAACTAAAAATAGCATGAAAAAGATCATTTTTCTAGTAAAAAATATGAAAAAGGTTTTATAACGGTAAGTCTATCAAAAAAATGTCAAAAAATGTCAATGAATATCCTTTTCTTTTAAAATAGTGGCAATTTGCCTGTTGGTAACCTGCCGAATAGTTTCAAATGATGCATTTTCTATCGCTTCGAATGTACCAAAATAATCAATCAGTTTTTTAACAGAGGCTTTCCCGATCCCTTTTTTATTAAGTAGTGAAATTTGTGTATCTTCTTTTCTTTTTTTATTTTGATGATAGGTGATAGCATAGCGGTGTGCTTCATCTCTTTGTCTCTGTATCCAGTGAAGCCGTTTGTCATTGGGTTTGAGTTCAACAATACCTTGTGTTGAATAGATGATATCTCTTGCTGCACCTTTTGCACGGTGTGCCTTGCTGTCAAGCTTCTCTTTTGCTATGGCTATAACATCAAGATTGACATGTGCCTCTTGTAACAGTGCTTTAGCAAGATTGAAGTTGGCCTGTCCTCCATCAAGTATCCATAGATCAGGTGCAGGTTCACTGGAAAATTTCTCTATTCGACGTGAAAGCATCTCTTTCATCTGTCCGTATTCATCTCTGGCATCTAATGCATAACGTCTATAGCTGGACTTATCCCATTTATTTTCATTCCAAACAACCATTCCTCCGACAATAGCGACCCCCATCATATGAGAGTTGTCAAAAGTCTCTATGCGGTATGGTATGACTGAAAGATCAAAAAGATCAGCGATCTTCTGTTCCATGATGGTGTCATTTTGTTTTTTACGCAGCAGCTCCTCACAGTTTTGCAATGCAAGTGAAACAAGCTTGGCTTTTGCTCCTCTTTGGGGAGTAAGTATTTCTATTTTTTTATCAAAGCGGATGCTGAGACTTTGGGAGACCTGCTGCGAGTCTTCAAAGGTATGGGCAGTGAGTATCTGTTGAGAGATATGAGGAGTATCTATAGTATAGAATTCCAGAAGTGCCTGTTTATAGGCTTCATTTTCATCAAAAATATGGGTATGCCTAAAGTAGGTATGTGTAGAAGAGATAATTTTTCCTTGACGCATAAAAAGTTTCACAATTACTCCCCGTTCGTCACCGTTTTGTATGGCAAAAATATCCAAGTCAAGTGTATTGGCAAGATCAATATTGGAAGTAATAGTCAGGGAGGAGATAGTCTGAATGGAATCTCTCATTGCTCCTGCTTCTTCATAACGTTCCTGTAGTGCAAGGTTTGTCATTTTCTCTTCAAGTATAGTAATGAGTTTTTTACGTTTGCTGATAGACTCTTTTGCCTGATCTACTATCTTGGCATATTCCAAAGGAGTTACTTTCCCCTCACACGGAGCCAAGCATTTTTTTATCTGGTAGAAAAGACAGGCTTTTCCTTCTTTAAGGCAAGATTTTTTCTGAATAAGAGGGTAGACTTCATACAAAGCATCATACAGTGCTTTTCCGCCGGAAGGAAAAGGACCGTAATAGGTGATATTTTTGCCTTTTACCACTTTTCTGGTAATTTCAAATCGTGGGTAATCCACAGATTCATCAATGTAAATGTAGGGGTAGGTCTTGTCATCACGCAGAAGAATATTGTATTTGGGTTTAAGCTGTTTGATAAGGGAGTTTTCTAAAATGAGTGCATCTTCTTCGGTTCCCACTACAATATATTCCAGACTCTGTGCTTCATGAAGCATTTTAATGATGCGGGAACTCTGGCTGGGATTTGGTGTGAGTCGGGGAGTAAACCGCCAGTAGCTTTTAACACGGTTTTTAAGATTTTTTGCTTTACCTACATAGAGCAGCTTCCCATTGGCGTCAAAATATTGGTAAACCCCGGCAGAGTCAGGAAGATTCTGGATGATCTGTTTCATGGAAGCTGCGCTTTAATATCTGCTTTGATTTTTTCAAATTTCTCTTTGAGCTCTGTATCTTCAGTGTAAATGTCAAAATCACTCGAAGCCAGTTCATTATAATAAGGTATGGTCGTTGCATTACCTTCATTTTTCTCTATGGTATGATATTTACTGTGAAAAACTACTACCTTTTGGGCTTTGAGCATTTCACATTCCTGATCATGGGTTGTAAGCTGTGTTAATACGCTTTTTAATAAATCTCTATTATAATTAAGTTCCATTTTAAAGCCCGGATGTGTGACTGCAACAAAAAGTGTATCATTCTTTATGTAAATGAATGCAATTGCTTTTTGCCATTTTGCTCCCAGAAGTGAGATATACTTCTTATAGCAGTTCTGTTGCTTTAAAACTTTAAATTGAGGTTGATTGCTAAGATGAGACAAAATAACAGACACTTTTTTCATGCTGTCATTATAGCATCTGTTTGCTGTATGGTATTGACTGCTTGCGGACATAAAACAAATCCGATCTATGTACCCGATAATAATACAACAGTAAAAGGATAAGATGTGTCAAAATATGATGTACTGATCATTGGAGCCGGGATCGCAGGGCTTTACGCCGCAATGCAGTTGCCAAAGACTAAAAAGGTACTGGTTGTTTGTAAAGATATTCCCTGGGAATGTAATACTTTTTATGCACAGGGAGGGATGGTTACCGCCTTGAATGAGGCAGATATTCCTTTGCACGTGGAAGATACCATGGCAGCAGGTGCCTACCACAATAATAAAGAAGCTGTGGAGATCCTCTCACGTACTTCGCTTGAAACCACAGCAGATATTATTGCCAAAGGGATGGAATTCGATAAAGATGAAGAGGGAAATATCCTTTATACCAAAGAAGCGGCTCACTCTGTAGCACGGATCGTCCATGCAGGCGGAGATGCAACAGGGCGTTATATGCACTATTTTATGATGGTGCAGAATAAACATAAACTTCAAAAAAATACTCTTGTGTATGATCTGCTGATAGAGAACGGCAGATGTTACGGGGTAAAAGCCACAGTGAATTATGAACCTACGACCATTTATGCTGATGATGTCATCATTGCCAGCGGAGGAGTCGGTTCCCTTTATGCCTACAACACGAATTCCCGTACGGTCTCAGCAGATATACATGGTATTTGTGTTGAAAAAGGTATTGAACTTTCCGATATGGAGTTTATGCAGTTCCACCCGACGGTTTTTGTAGATACCCCTTATGCAAGGAAACTTCTTTTGACGGAAGCACTTAGAGGAGAGGGAGCTCATATTGTGGGAGAAAAGGAAAATCGTTTCCTTTTTGACTATGATGAACGCGGGGAGTTGGCAAGTCGTGATATTGTTGCCCGGGGTATATTTGACTATAAGCGCAAAACAGGAGAAAATGCCTATTTGGATTTCTCGATGTTTGAGGAGCAGTGGTTCCATGAACGTTTCCCCAATATTACACATACTTTTGAAGCTTTGGGTTATCATTTCCCAAAAGACAGAGTTTCGATCTCTCCGGCATTTCACTATGCAAATGGAGGGATAAAATGTGACACACATGGATGTATTGAAGGGATGGAAGGGCTCTATGTTATCGGTGAAGCAGCACGAACAGGTGTACATGGTGCAAACCGTCTGGCTTCCAATTCACTGCTTGAAGGAGTGGTTTTTGCAAAGCGTGCAGTAGATCATCTTTTGGGTAAAAGACATCAGGCAGTCAAAACACCTGCTTTTGAGAAAGATTACGGTAATATTCTGCACAAAGAAAATGATAAAACCTATAAGCAGAAATTGCGCCAAGTGATGTGGAATGACATAGGAATTATCAGGACGACCAAAGGTTTGCATGAAGCAAAAAACCTTATCTATGATATGAAAAATCAAGAGATAGGACGGCTGCTTCAGTTGCGTCTTAATACCGCATCGGCTATTGTTGAGGCAGCGCTTGCGAGAAAAGAGTCTTTGGGCTCACACTATATAGAAAACTAACTACATACAAGGAAAAAAATGCACGACCAACTACATTTGACTACCACATGGGTAGGGATACTATCCCTTATTATATTTATTGTAGGATATTATTTTATTGCCACAGAAGATAAATATCATATCAACAAAGCTAAACCGGCACTGCTTGCGGGAACGGGTATCTTTATGCTTATCGGGCTCTATTTTTCACTGAACGGCTTAGATGGACATTCACTTGAAACTGAAGTAGAGCATCTCATTGTGGAGATCGCGGGTATTTTCTTCTTCCTAATGGTGGCAATGACATACATTGAAGCAATGATAGACAGAGGTGTCTTTTCTGCCTTGCGTTACAATCTGGTTTCTAAAGGCTATACATATAAAAAACTTTTTTGGATCACCGGTCTTTTGGCATTTTTTATCTCTCCGGTTGCAGATAACCTGACGACAGCGTTGATCCTCTCTACCGTACTCTTAACAATAGATAAAGAGAATAAATCTTTCTTGGTTCCCGGTGCTATCAACATTGTGGTTGCTGCCAATGCAGGCGGTGCATGGTCACCGTTTGGAGATATTACAACACTGATGGTATGGGTAGACGGAAAAGGTGCATTTACCGAATTCCTCTTTTTGTTCCCTGCTGCCGTACTTGGTTGGGGTATCACAGCATTTTTGCTCAGCCGTTTTGTTCCTGAGGGAACACCACCGTTTAGTGCGGATGAGAAAAAAGTAGAAATTGCAGAGGGTGGAAAGACCATTATAGGGCTTTTTGCACTGACCATTGCACTCGCAGTACTTTCTCATCAGGTTATGCATCTTCCTGCAATGTGGGGAATGATGTTTGGTTTGGCATTGCTTAAAATGTATGTATACAAAATCAATGTAGGACCGACAGAAACGCAATTAAATGCATTTTCATGGATCGCTAAAATTGAGAATGATACATTGCTTTTCTTTTTTGGTATTTTAGCAGCAGTTGGCGGGCTACACTTTTTAGGTTTTTTAGAATATTTTACAACCCTCTATCAAGAATTTGGAGCTACGGCTGTGAATATCGGAGTAGGATTTCTCTCTTCAATCGTAGATAATGTTCCTGTAATGTCCGCTGTGCTTAAAGCCGATCCCAATATGGGTGCTGATGCACAGTCGCAATGGATGCTTGTAACAATGACAGCAGGTGTAGGTGGAAGTCTTATCTCATTTGGTTCAGCTGCAGGTGTTG
The DNA here is from genome assembly GCA_026990595.1 of Sulfurovum sp. Taxonomy (GTDB): domain Bacteria; phylum Campylobacterota; class Campylobacteria; order Campylobacterales; family Sulfurovaceae; genus Sulfurovum. Next base: position 48,401 of record JALXCZ010000008.1, on the reverse strand, counting down.
GGGTAATGGGTAAAATGCATGGTATCTATACCTTTGCATCACATATGAAATATGCCTGGACAGTATTGGTGGGATATATTATTTCTATCATAGTATGGTATATACAATTTGAAATACTACATATAGGCGCACACCTAATGTAGCTTTGACAAGCTTCCTTCGGCAGGCTCAGGGAACGGTAGTTTTCTCTGTTGAAGGGAGTACATTTATATGAATAAGTTTTTGTTGAAAAATTTACTCATACAAATACAAGGATTTTATTTATGAAACAAGTACCTATTCTAGTTTTAGACTTCGGTTCACAATATACACAACTCATCGCAAGAAAATTAAGAGAATCAGGTGTCTATACGGAAGTTGTACCTTACCGTGAGAGTATTGAAGATATCAAGGCTAGAAAACCACAGGGGATCATCCTCTCCGGTGGACCAGCATCTGTATACGCAGAAGATGCATATAAACCGAATGATGCGATCTGGGATCTGGGATTACCGATCTTGGGTATTTGTTACGGAATGCAGCTGATCACACAGCATTTTGGTGGATCGGTCGTTCCTGCAAATCATCATGAATACGGTAAGGCAAAACTGCATATAGAGAAGAGTGATTCTCTTATTTTTAAAGATATTGAACAGGACTCTATTGTCTGGATGAGTCATGGTGACAGAGCCGAGAGACTGCCTGATGGATTTGAAGTGGTCGGTACGAGTGAGAACTCTCCTTATGCAGCCATAGCCAATGAGTCGGCACAACTCTATGCTTTCCAGTTTCACCCGGAAGTACACCACTCGGTAGAAGGAACAAAACTGCTGAAGAATTTTGCAAAACATATTTGCGGCTGTGAGAGTACCTGGAATATGGGAAGCTTTGCCAAAGAGAAGATTGCACAGATACAGTCACAGGTAGGGGATAAAAAAGTACTTTGCGGTGTCAGTGGAGGTGTTGATTCATCGGTTGTTGCTGCCATGCTGAATGAAGCACTGCCGAAAGAACAGCTTATCTGTGTATTTGTTGATCAGGGGTTGCTTCGAAAAGATGAAGCTGAACAGGTACAGGATATGTTTAAACTTCTTGATATTCCACTCATTACGATTGATGCAAAAAAAGAATTCATGGATGTTTTGGCAGGTGTGACGGATCCTGAGACAAAACGTAAAGCTATTGGTGAAAAATTCATTGAAGTCTTTGACAAAGAGGCAAGTAAACATACAGATGTGGCTTTCCTTGCACAGGGAACACTCTATACCGATGTTATAGAATCAGTTTCCGTTAAAGGCCCATCCAAAACAATTAAATCTCACCACAATGTAGGGGGACTTCCTGACTGGATGACCTTTGAACTGGTAGAGCCTTTAAGAGAGATATTTAAAGATGAGGTTAGAAAACTGGGACTTGAACTGGGACTTCCAAAAGATATGATAGGTAGACATCCCTTCCCTGGACCGGGACTGGCTATCAGAGTAATGGGTGATGTTAATGAAGAGGCACTTAGACTGCTTCGGGAGTCAGATGCCATTATGCAGGAAGAGTTAAAAGCCACAGGCTACTATGACAAAGTATGGCAGGCATTTACTGTACTGTTGAATGTACAGTCAGTCGGTGTAATGGGAGATAACCGTACCTATGACAATACCGTATGTATTCGTATGGTAGAGTCTGTTGATGGGATGACAGCTACTTTCGCGCATGTACCACATGATGTACTGGAGGGAATGAGTAGAAGAATCATCAATGAGATCGATGGGATCAACAGGGTAGTGTATGATATCTCATCCAAGCCCCCAGCAACAATCGAATGGGAATAATTCTTTCCATTTTACTTCATCTGTGAGGGAGTTTGTTTAGTCACTTACTTTTAAGTAAGCTCCTTCACAACAGCCCTCACAGCTAAAGCAAACTGAAAAGAATTCATTTTTTTGTTTGCGTACGCTCCCTCTCTCCACTCACACTGTATAGCCAAATCTACGGTAAACTAAAAGGTATTATTAGTCTGATTTTTGCCAAGCTCCTTTAAAAAATTTAAATCTATCTCTTTGTTTGAATGGCTTCATTCTATAGAGTTTAGTCATAAAGACTAAACTATCTTACAAAAAAACTTGAAATATTTATTAAAATAGTATATAATCCCACAAAATAAACATAAAAATCAGGAGAAACCGTATGGCTAAACATCAATTTCAAACAGAAATAGGGCAACTGCTCAAACTCATGACACATTCACTCTACTCAAATAAAGAGATATTTATACGTGAACTGGTTTCCAATGCCAGTGATGCCTTGGATAAATTTAATTATCTTTCACTGACAGACGAGAAATTCAAAGAAGAGAACTGGTCTGGAAAGATCACGATCAAATTAGATAAAGATGATCGTTCTATGAGTATCATGGATAACGGTATCGGTATGAATGAAGCTGATCTCATGGATAATCTTGGAACGATCGCAAAATCAGGGACAAAGTCTTTTGTAGAATCACTTACGGGTGATGCCAAAAAAGATTCCAATCTTATCGGTCAATTCGGGGTAGGATTCTACTCTGTATTCATGGTAGCAGAGCAAGTAGATGTTATCTCTAAAAAAGCCGGTGAAGAGCAGGCTTATATGTTCAGTACAGATGGTACAGGAGAGTATGAACTAAAATCTGTGACCAAAGAGTCTCACGGTACAGTCATTTACATCAAGCTCAAAGAGGACGAGAAAGAGTTTTTAGATAAATGGAGAACTCAGGAAGTGGTTAAAAAATATTCCAACCATATTGCTTATCCAATTATACTTAACTACGAAGAGCTAGAGTCTGAAGGGGAAGGGGATGAGAAAAAAGAGAAAAAAGTACAAAAGTCTGAGCAGATCAATGAAGCTACTGCACTTTGGACGCTGCCAAAATCAGAGTTGAAAAAAGAGGATTATGTAGAGTTCTACAAAACGATTTCTCATGACAGTGATGAACCATTGGTCTATCTGCATAATAAAGTGGAGGGAGCCAACGAGTTCACCACACTTTTTTACATTCCTAGAACAGCCCCGATGGATCTCTATAGAGCAGACTATCAACCGGGTGTGAAACTTTATGTGAAACGTGTATTCATTACAGATGATGATAAAGAGTTACTGCCTCCCTATCTGCGATTTGTAAAAGGGATCATTGACTCTGAAGATCTTCCTCTGAATGTTTCCAGAGAACTGCTCCAGGAAAACAGGATTTTGGCAAACATCAAACAAAATTCGACTAAAAAGATCCTTCAGGCGATCAAAAAACTTGAAGGTGAAGATGCTCAGATATTTACAGAGCAATATAACAGGGTTATAAAAGAGGGTATCTATACGGATCATACGAATAAAGAGCTGCTTCTTGATCTTGTGAAATATAAATCTTCCAATGAAGAAGGGCTTGTAAGTTTTGAAGAATATATCAGTCGTGGAGATTCAGAGAAAAAAGAAATTTATTACATTATTGGTGAAGATGAAAAAGTTTTGAGAAACTCTCCACTGCTTGAAGCCTATAAAAAAGCAAATATAGAAGTACTTATTATGGATGATCAGGAAGTAGACAGTATTGTTACACCAATGATAGGCACATATAAGGAGTGGACACTTAAAGATATTACAACGATCGATGCTCCGGACTCTAAAACAGAGGAAGAGAAAGAAGAAGTGGCAAAAGAGTTCAAGCCTTTGACAGACAAAATCAAAGAGGTTCTGGGTGATGAGGTAAAAGAGGTAAAAACCACTTCAAGACTAACATCCAGTCCATCTTGTGTACTTAAAGATCCTTCTGATCCTATGGCAGGTATGGCAGCAATGTTTGCCCAAATGGGTCAGGAAATGCCTGAGACTCCTCTTATTTTAGAAATCAACCCGGATCACGAAATGATTAAAAAGCTTGATAAACTTGAGGACAAATCTCTGTTTGAAGCGTTATCATGGATATTATTGGATTCTGCAAAATTGTCTGAGGGGTTAGAACCCAAAGACAAAGGAGCTTTTGCACAAAGGGTAGCGTCTTTGGCAACCAAAGCACTGTAATTATTCATGTACCCTCGCAAGGGTACATGAAAAATGTTTACACAATTTTTATAAACTCTTCCAGTGGCATAGGTTTATATCCGAAGTTTCCTTGATAAAGATCACATTTTATGATCTTAAGATAGTTTAATGTCGCATCATTCTCTACACCTTCAGCCAAGATTTTCAGATCAAACTTCTGTCCTATAGCAACAACCGATTCAACGATCATTGCATCACCTTTGTTCTGATTCATATTAAAGATAAAAGATTGATCTATCTTGATCATATCTACAGGAAGTTTCTTAAGATAGGCCAAAGAAGAATACCCTGTACCGAAATCATCAATGGAAAAACTGAACCCGAACTTCTTTAACTCTTTTATCTTTGCTATAGCATCATCAATGTTACGCATAATACCGCTTTCTGTGATCTCTAATTCGATCCATTCCGGTTTTACCTTATGCTTATTGACAAGCAGCATCAGTTGTTCTACAAAATGTGGTTGAAGAAAATGGATAGTACTCACATTGATAGCAATATGGTCTAAATTAAAACCTTCTTCTCTTTGGCTTAAAGCCTTGATTTCACTTAGGGTTCTATCGAAGATCCACTCTTCCAGCTTAATGATAATACCGCTCTCTTCTGCAACAGGGATGAATTTTGAAGGTGGAATAAAACCTTTTTGGGAGTGTTTCCAGCGTATCAATGCCTCTGCGCCAATGATCTTATTTTCCTGAACATCTAACTGTGGCTGATAATAGATGGATAATTCATTATTCTTCATGGCTTTGTGGATATCATTTTCAAGCATAAGCTGTTCTTTTGTATCGGCACTCATACTGCTTGTATAAAACTCACTTGTTCCTCGGGCATTTCTCTTTGCTTCGTACATGGCTGTTTCTGCACGCTTAAGAAGATCAAAGGCGGAAGCATCACTGTTGTTGAAAAGTACTACACCGATGGTAAAACTTAAATGGTATTCTTCTCCTGCGACATTAAGCGGTTGTGTGAAATGCTTATTGATCGTTGATATATATTTGACCGTCATCTCTTCAGAGAGTGTTTTATCCATATGCAAAGAGGGGATAAGAATAACGAATTTATTACCGCTTACTCTTGCAAAAGTCTCACGACTCCCTATTACATCTTCTATTCGTTGTACCACTTGCTTGAGCAGAGAATCACCAACATCATGCCCAAAGGTTTCATTGACTTTCTTAAAGTTGTCAATATCCAAAAAGAGCAATGCTGCATACTCTTCATGGTCTCTTTTGTTTGTAATAAAACTTTTAAGTTTATCCATAAGAAGGGTACGGTTAGGTATGTTGGTAAGCAGGTCATAATAGGCATTGCGTATCATTTTCTCTTTTGCTGTTACTTCATTGGTAATGTCATTGATGATAGTGATACCTCCTGCAACTTTACCGTCAGCATTGATCATAGGAACTGTTGAAAGTTTTACATAAAGATTTTGATTATGTAGTGCCTCAAAGGGACCACGGTAATTCCCTGTCTTCCCTTTAAATACATCTTCATGCGCATGTACGATCTGTTTATTGCTTAAAGCATGCAGATCCAAGCCAATAAGAGATTCTTTCTTTTCTACTTTATTCATTTGCATGAAATGCGTATTGATATCTTCAAGCTCCAATGCTTCATTATAATAATATATTCCTACAGGTGCACGTTCGAACAGAGAGAAGAAACGCTCTTTGAGTTTTTCATGTGTATGTTTAATAGTGATAAAATGCTGTCGGCTGTTCAGTGCATTATTGATCACTTTTCCATAATAGTTTGCAACAAGTAACATAATAAGTATCAATGCAAGTATGGCATAGGCTATGGTCTTATAAAGTGCATCTTCCATAAAAAACAGACGCAGAATTATTGGGGCATACGTTACCAAAATGTAGGTAAGCAGCAGATCACGTTTCGAAGCAAGGATCCCCATAGCCGAGAAACCAATGGCAAAAAGGAAGAAGATAACGATCATTTGATTGAGGAGATTTGATTCGGGGAAGAGTAAAAATGCACTGCTCCCCCATACAATACCGTTGATGAGTATATTTGTATAATATTTATCGAACCATATATCAGAGTTCTTTAGTTTGTTCTCCTCAGTCTCATTTTTAAATAAAGAGTATTGGTATAAACTATAGAAAAACATAATAATACTGATGCTCAGCCAGATACCGATTGAATAGAGATCAACAACATTTAATTGAATAGCACTTAAGAGAAGTGCACCCATCAGGTTACCAAGAAGCATGATGGGCAGTGAAATATAGTAAAAACTCAATTTATCGTAGGTAAGTCGTTCTTTAAATGATATCTCTGTATTGTCAATTGCTTGGCTCAAGTCATTATCCTCTATCTCTATTTCTGTTTCAATGTGATTCATTATGTGAATATACCAGTAAGTTTATTTTTGTATTATCTAATTAGATATGATTGCAATTTGTTGAATACTATAACATAAGTATTCTATAACAGAGGTTACCTAAAATCTCATATAAAGTACTTTTTTTAACAAAGATATACTCTATTTGTGTTAAGATGATTCTTCTAATTTAACTTAATGTCAAGGAGCAGAATTGAAATCTGAAAACTCTCCGCAAAAACGTGCAACTATGGTGTCAAGTTCAGTTGCAACAGTATTGGTCTTTGTCAAATTGATCATTGGTGTCGCCAGTGGTTCGGTAGCGGTACTTGCTTCTGCCATAGATTCTCTTCTGGACATGGCAGTATCACTTTTTAATTTCTTTGCTATTAAAAAATCCGAAGAAGAACCTGATGATATGTATCAGTACGGAAAAGGGAAAATACAGGCTATCGCCGCTGTGATAGAGGGAACGGTTATTACTATTTCGGGTATTTATATTATGTATGTGGCATTTAAAAAGTTGAATGAGGGAACGATCACTACATTACTGACACCTTCGATCTTTGCCATGTTGTTTTCTATTATCGTAACCTATTTTTTAGTACAGTATTTGTTAAAAACAGCAAAAGAGACAGACAGTATTGTGATCAAAGCAGATGCTTTGCACTATAAGACCGATCTGTGGAGTAATGCAGCAGTATTGGTGGCATTAGGGCTGGTTTCACTTACCGGGTTAGACAGTATTGATGCTATTTTTGGTTTGGGTATAGGGATATATATCATCTATTCAGCCTATGAGATCATTGTAGACGGTATAGAGATACTGCTTGATCGCGCACTGGATGGAGAGACGGTTGCGAAGATAGGAGAGATCATTTCAGGACATCCTGAAGTGACAAGTTATCACTGGCTTAAAACCCGTACGGACGGGAATGCGAACTTTGTAGAGTTTCATATGGTTCTGCGGCCCAATATGCTTTTACTTGAAGCACATCGTATTGCAGATGAGGTAGAAGACAAGATCATGTTGCTCGAACCCAATAAAAAATGGATCATCACACCGCATTTCGATCCGTATGATGATGAAGAAGTCAATGATGCGATGCTTCACGGCAAACCTTTGGTAGAATTGGAAAAAGTAAGTCACTGATGCAAAAACAAAGTGCTATTTACCTACTCTCTCCTACACCCAAAGAGGATACGATCGCATTACCGATGATCGATTTCACTGTTACGGCAGATCAGATTGATTTTGCACAGTATGACACCTTAATATTTACTTCTAAACAGGCAGTCGTCTGTGCTGATAAAATAGATGTTTCATGGAAAAACTATCCTTGTATTGCCATTGGTAGTGCAACCAAAAAACAGATAGAGGATCTTGGAGGTGAAGTAATATATCAACCAAGCTCATTTTACGGTGAGCAGTTGAGCAGAGATATCGCCTCTTTTTTTCGAGAGAGGAAACTGCTCTATCTAAGACCAAAAGAGGTTTCCTTTGATTCTAAAACTTTTTTGAATAAAGAGGGTATTGATCTTGGGGAGCAGATAATTTATGAGACTTCCTGTATTCTATATACTTCCAAGGAAAAGCCTGTAGCAGGAGCGATCATTATTTTTACTTCTCCATCGACGATCCACTGTTTTTTAAAGAATTTTAAATGGGATGAGAGTTATACGGCAGTGGTTATCGGAAATGCAACAAAAGTACATTTACCTATGCATGCAAAGTATGTTGTGGCAGATGAGCCTCTTATATCCGCCTGTATTCTAAAAGCTAAAGAGATAGCAAATTCTTCATTTTAAGCACTCTTTTACTGACTTCTAACTCCAAATAGGTTATAATAAATTTAACCTAAGTGGTTCGATGACTGTATATGGGGTCCAACATTAATCTTAGTGGGACATGTAGTCTCTTGGTGTGTGGAAGTTTTCGTTTGAGTGTAGTTTTATACGAGAAATCATCCCCTAAAGAGAGACTCTCTCCTGCACTGTTGGCTTTTTAGGGCCGGCTTTAAACAGGACGGCCACTCGGGGGTTTATTAGCGGCAATTTTTGCACGCATAGAGCTTTGCAAAATGCCATTGACGAATTTGAAGTTCGCCTTCAAGCATTTTACAAAACTCTCTACGCACAACTATTACCACTACTAAAATCCCTTAAACAGGTATATAATAATTCTTTCACGGAGATAATAATATGAATGTATTGATCATAGGTAGTGGTGGTAGAGAATACTCTATTGGTTTGGCATTAAAGAAAGATGATAATGTTCAGAAGATCTATTTTGCACCGGGGAACGGAGCAACAGATGTATTAGGTGAAAATCTGGCTATCAGTAATTTTAATGACTTGGCTGATTTTGTGGAAGCCAATCAGATCGAATTAACGATAGTTGGACCGGAAGCACCGCTTGTTGAAGGTATTGTAGATGTCTTTAAAGAGAGAGGTTTAACTATTTTTGGACCTACTTCAAAAGCGGCACAGCTTGAAGGTTCTAAAATTTTCATGAAAAATTTCCTTGCACGCCATAATGTTCCTACAGCCAAATATATTGAAACAGACTCTCTTGAGGATGCCTATTCCTTCATCAATACTTTGGAAGCACCGATCGTTGTAAAAGCGGATGGACTTTGCGGAGGTAAAGGTGTGATCATTGCACAAAGTCATGACGAAGCAAAAAAAGCTGCAGGAGAGATGCTTTCTGGAAACTCTTTTGGTGAGGCCGGAACTTCTATCGTTGTAGAAGAGTTTCTTGACGGATATGAACTTTCTGTCTTTGCGATCTGTGACGGAAAAAATTATGTGGTGCTCCCTGCTGCACAGGATCATAAAAGGCTGCTCAATAATGATGAAGGACCAAATACGGGTGGTATGGGAGCCTATGCGCCCACACCGCTTGTTAATGATGATATCTATCGTAAACTTAATGAAAGAGTGATAGAACCGACATTAAAAGGTATGGAATCTGAAGGTATGCCATTCACAGGTGTCCTTTTTATTGGGGTGATGGTGGTCAAAGGGGAGCCTATTATTCTTGAATATAATGTGCGTTTTGGCGATCCTGAGTGTGAGGAGTTGATGCCTCTTCTTAAATCACCTGCAAGTGAACTTTTCTATAAAGCTGCCACAGGTGATCTTAAAAGTGCAAAAATAGAGTTTCACGACAAATATGCAGTAGGTGTAGTGATGGCAAGCAAGGATTATCCTTACAAAAGTACACCCGCAGCTGAGATCATTGTTGATGATATCCATCATGATGAGTTAGAAGGAAATGCCCATATTTCTTATGCGGGAGTAAGTCGCGGAGAAGATGGTAAACTCTATGCAATCGGTGGAAGAGTACTTGTATGTGTCGGACTTGGAGAGAGTATTAAAGAAGCACAAAAACGTGCCTATATGCTGGTAGGACAAGTGCATTTTGCAGGGAAGCAGTGTCGTACTGATATTGCCTATCAGGCACTTTAAGCACTGTGAACACTGTTTATGCATAAATTTTTATTTTTCTTAGGGATATTGTTAAGCATAGAAGTGCTCCATGCTGCACAAGAGAAAAATAAGATAGAAGTTACTGCAAAACATTTAGAGAGTACAAAAACAACCGTACATGCTACGGATGGTGTTGTAGTATACTATCAGGATTCTGTGATCAAAGCAGAGTCCGCATCCTACAATAAAGAGACAAAGATCCTTATACTTGACGGTAAGGTAGAGATGATAGGGTACAGAGGTACCAAAGAGCATACGAATCATATGGAGATACATACTGACAGCAAAGAGGTAAGTTTTGAAGAACTCTTCTTTGTAAGTCAAAATGATATATGGCTTTTTTCCGATAAAGCACACCGTAATGATAACAACTATACCTTGGGAGAGTCGGTACTTTCATCGTGTGATATTAATGATCCTTTATGGAAAATGGTTTTTTCCCATTCCTTTTATGACAGTGATGAAAAGTATATGAAAATCTATGATGCAAAGGTCTATTTCTGGGATATACCGATCTTCTACTTCCCCTATTTGGCTTTTTCCATAAATAATCAAAGAAGTTCCGGTCTTTTGTTCCCTTTATTTGGTTATACTGGAGAAGAAGGATTTGTGTATGAACAACCTGTTTTCTGGGCTATCTCTGACAGTATGGATATGGAATTCAATCCGCAGATCAGAACCAACCGAAGTATGGGTATTTATAGCACTTTCCGATTTGTAGACAGTAGCCACTCTGCCGGGAAATTGAGGGTAGGATATTTTCGAGACAGTACATCCTATCAAAAGAGAAAAAATACAAAGGATCTAAATCACTATGGATTGGAGTTTTTGTATGACTCTTCTACTGTTTTTAAAGCGTTCCTGCCAAGGGCATTTACAGATGGTCTTTATATCAATACTACGTTTTTAACGGATATTGATTACCTTAATTTACAAAAAACACGTTTGCAACATTTTGGACTCACTCCACTCCAAGAATCTAAATTGAACTATTTTTTATATGATAATGACTATTATATGGGAGTCAATGCAAAATATTTTATTGATACACGAAAAGAGCATAATGATGATACCCTTCAGATACTCCCATCCATACAACTTCATAAATATTTAGATCATTTTTTATGGGATAATCTTACATACAGTGCGGATCTCCATCTAAATCATTTCTATAGAGAGAAGGGCACAACACTTAGACAGGCAGAGTTAAAAGTGCCATTGGAATTCACTACTTCATTTTTTGATGATTTTTTAAATATTTCACTGGGAGAAGAACTCTACTACAGCAAATTCTTTTTTGGTAACGGCAGTTATGCACACAGTGTATTCCGATATTACAGTAACATTCATAAAGTAAAATTATTTACGGATCTGACTAAAAAATATAAGCATTTTACACACGTTATGCAGCCTTCGATCGAGTATACTAAGCCAGGTAATGAAAATGAACAACCTGTAACATTCAATTCACTTGGATCTGAACAGAAAAAACTTTTTGCGGTAGGGTTGCCTGAAGAGCAGTACAGAATAGGATTTAATCAATATTTTTATGATAATAAAACAAATTTGAAGTTTTTTCAGAGACTCTATCAGACCTATTATCCAAAGAGGAAGTATGAATGGGCAGATTTGGGGAATGAGATGCAATATAATTGGAAAAATTGGCGTTTTTACAATAACCTGTTATATTCTTATGAATTTGGTAAATTAAGAGAGTCTTCAAGTCTTGTCTCTTTATATAAGTCAGATTATTTTTTTACTTTAGGACATACCTATAAAGAAAAACTTCCTGATGATTCAAGCAGTTTTGTCCCAGCCAATGATATTCTCTTTAATTTCGGATATACATTGAATCAAAGAGTAACAATTAAAGGCGGTGTTACATATAGTCTTGAAAAAGCAGCGAGTACTCAGTGGAGGATCGGAGGAAAATATCAACAGGACTGCTGGAGTATGGATGTTGCAGTTCGTCAAGATATCACACCAAGACCCATAGGAGCAACCAAAGTAAACAGTTTTTATATACAGTTGAACTTTATTCCTTTCGGCGGTGTAGGAACAGGAAATACAAAATAATGCAAAATCCTATAAAAGAGATAGAGTATGCATTGGATATTTTAGGTCTACCTAAACTTATTACGAAAGATGATATTAAAAAACAGTATCATTTTCTGGCTAAAAAATATCATCCTGATCTGGGGGGAAGTGCTTTCCAGATGGAAGAGATAAACCATGCATATCAATATTTGATGAAGTATATAGAAGAGTTTCGTTATACTTTTGATGAAGAAGAGATCTCTAAACAATTTCCAGGAGCGGATCATGCCCAGCGATTTAAACCATAATTATTATTTTAAAAATAATGAAGATGCAGCAAAAAAACTGATAGAGACATTGCCCCTTGGATTATTACAGGATAATGAGACAGTTATTATAGCTGTAAGTGAGGGGGGTGTTTATTTTGCAGACCAGATTGCAAAAAAAGTATATGCCCAAATGGATATACTTTTGACAGAACCTATTTTGGCTCCCAACAACCCTGAATTGCCTATAGCTATGGTTTCAGAAACAGAAGAAGTAGTGATGCACAAAGCTTTAATAGATGCTTTTGGTATTAATGAAGACTACGTTTACAGTGAAGCAGAGCGTAAATATGATGAAGAAATACTTGGCTATGTCTATCAATATCGAAAGGGAAAAGATCTGGTATCACTTAAAGGAAAATATGTTGTCCTTGTGGATGAATGTATTGAAACCGGGCTTACTATGATGGTTGCACTTAAATCAGCGATCGAAAAAGAGGCAAAAAATATTTATATTGCAACGCCTATTCTTGATAGAACAGTGTATCAGAATCTGCTTACAGTCTGTGACGGTGTATTCTGTCCTCATAAGATAAAAGATTATATTTCGATAGAATACTATTATGAAAATTTCAGTGCATTGGAGTTTGAAGAGATACGTGAAATTATCAAGCAGTATGAAATAAAGAATAAGAACGTAGAGAGAAAAACAGTCTCTTAAATAATACAAGCAAAAGGAAGAACAAAAGTATGAATGAACAGAGCGTAGAAATACATATAAATAATTTAGAAGAAAAATATGAATTTAACAAAATAGCAAAACAGGCAAGTGGTGCAGTAATGTATCGTCAAGGTAAAGCAGTACTTATAGCAGCTGTTGCCATAGATGAGAAGCCTGTGGAAGAAGATTTCCTTCCTTTGACTGTTCAGTATATGGAAAAGTCCTATGCCGCAGCCAAAATACCCGGGGGGTTCATTAAGAGAGAAACGAAGCCTGGAGATTTTGAAACATTAACTTCCCGTATTATAGACCGTTCATTGCGTCCATTATTTCCTAAAGGCTTCCATTTTCCCTTGACCATTACTGTTATGGTTGTAAGCAGTGACAGTGAAGTGGATATGCAGATAGCTGCCCTTCATGCTGCCTCTGCTGCACTTTATGTTTCAGATATTCCTGTTACTCAGAGTATCGCTGCAGTCAGAGTTGGAAAGATAGAAGACAAGGTGCTTATTAATCCTACTTTAAGTCAGCAGGATGAGAGTGTGTTGGATCTTCTGGTTGTCGGTTCAGGTAAAGATATTATTATGATCGAGATGCGTACGATGGCTTCAGAGATTATAGATGATGTTGAGGTAGATATGATTGATCCTATGATGGGAGCGGCTCCTTTGATACTTGAACATCAGGAGTGCAATGAACTTGATGAAGAAGCTTTGATCACTGCCATTGCCTTAGCCGGAAAAGCTATTGATAAAGCAACACAAACATATACAGAAACCTTTACTCCTCTTGTAAGAGAACCTCTTCTTTTGGAACTCGCTCAAGAAAAAGTGGACGAAGTACTTTATGCATATATGGAAAGTAACTATGCAGATGATGTTAAGAATGCAATTGCCCATATGGCAAAAAGTGAGCGTGCAACAGAGTTGAAGAAAGTACGTTCCAAGATCATGGAAGCATTGGAATCTGAAGGTAAAGAAGCAGAGAAAGAGATCGTTTCAAAGACATTGGAACAGTATAAAAGAACAGTTGTAAGAACAATGATCCTAGAGAAAAATATCCGTGCAGACGGTAGAGCTTTGGATGAGGTCAGACCAATCAGTATAGAGACAAATCTTTTACCTTCAGTACACGGTTCCTGTCTATTTACCCGTGGACAGACCCAGGCATTGGTCACAGTAACACTTGGTGATAAAAAAGATGCACAGATGTATGAACTCATTACTGATAAAACAAGCAGATCAGAAAACTTTATGGTGCATTATAATTTTCCCGGTTACTCAGTAGGAGAAGCCAAGTTTATCGGTGCTCCGGGACGTAGAGAATTAGGGCATGGAAATCTTGCCAAAAGGGCATTGGAGCCTGCAATTGCATTAAATTATGACGGAACGATACGTTTGGTTTCCGAGATATTGGAGAGTAACGGTTCTTCTTCCATGGCAACGATCTGCGGAGGATGTCTGGCATTGCGTTCAGCAGATGTTGATATGGTAGATCTTGTTGCGGGTATTGCTATGGGAATGGTAAGTGAAGGTGACAAATATGTCGTGCTTAGTGATATTATGGGATTGGAAGATCACGACGGTGATATGGATTTTAAAATTGCAGGAACAAAAAAAGGGATCACCGCTTTACAAATGGATATTAAGCTTGGTGGGATAGACCTGGATGTGTTAAAAAAAGCATTGCAACAGGCAACTGAAGGTAAGGCACATATTTTAAAGCTTATGGAAGAGGCTGAGTCCCATATTGTGGAAAGTGGTGCTTTGCCAAGTACGGAATTCTTCAATGTACATCCAAGTAAAATAGGTGATATCATAGGTAAAGCAGGTGCAACAATCCGTGATATTATTGAAAAATTCGAAGTAAGTATTGATCTGGACAGAGATGTAGGTGGCGTAAAACTTTCAGGGGAAGATAAAGAGAAAGTAGCAGCAGCCAAAGAGCATATTAAAAAGATCGCAGATGCACCGGTAAAAAAACAGATGGCGTATGAAGTAGGTAAAAGTTATCAGGGGAAAGTCAAGAAGATCGTTGATTTTGGTATTTTTGTTGAAATGCCTGATGGTTTTGATGCACTGCTGCATATCTCCAAGGTAGCAAAAGAGAGAGTGAATAATTTAAATGAACGCTATCATGAAGGTGATGAAATTACGGTTGTAGTCATGGAACAAAAAGGTAAAAAAGTAGAGTTGGCCACACCGGAATTTTTAGCATAAGTTAAATCAACTTTCGCTATAATTTCGCCGTTTAGAGGAGTGATAAGTAGGGAAACAGCTCGCATTTATGTGGTTGTTGGCAGTGGTAATACTGTTTACGCTATCCGAACGGACTTCAAGAACAGTCGAAGAGACTTAAACTCTATTAATTTAAAGGATATAAAATGAAAAAGTTTTTCTTACTTTTCTTGGCACTTGGTGCTGTTGCATTTGCTGGTGAAGCAGATGGTGAATCTATGATCAAAGCATATTCAGTAGTTGCTGCTGGTGTTGGTCTTGGTCTTGCTGCGCTTGGTGGAGCTATCGGTATGGGCCACACTGCTGCTGCAACAATCGCTGGTACAGCTAGAAACCCGGGTCTTGGTGGTAAACTAATGACTACAATGTTCATTGCACTTGCAATGATCGAAGCACAGGTTATCTATACATTGGTAATTGCGCTTATTGCTCTTTATGCTAACCCATTCATTGGTTAATCTTAAAGAAGCTAAAAGGTTGTGGGGGATATAATCCCGTCACAACTTTTTGTTACCCTCAGTTTTTAAGTTTTATAGTACTTTAACTATTATCCACAGTGCGTCAGTGGTGGAACGGTAGACACGCTACCTTGAGGGGGTAGTGCCCTACGGGTGTGGAGGTTCAAATCCTCTCTGACGCACCATACCTCATCATCGAAAATTACAATCTTCCATATCATTTTAAATTTTTTTTTATTTTTATATGATAAAAAACTCAAAAAACCCCCTAAAATAAGTCTTTTTCTATTTTTTTATCTTTTTTTAAGATTGATTTGTGTTATAATAACCGCATCTTAAAAAAAAGGAAGAAGAATGACAAAAGCAGAATTCGTAGAATTAGTACAAAAGAACGGAGAATTTGAAAGCAAAGCGGCAGCAGAGAGAGCAGTAAAAGCATTCATTAACTCAGTAACTGAAGCATTGGTTAAAAAAGAAACTGTATCATTGGTAGGTTTCGGAACATTCTCAACTGTAGAAGTAGCTAAAAAATCTGGTAAAGTTCCAGGAACAAATAAAACATATACAAAAGCAGCACATACTGCACCTAAATTCAAGATAGGTAAAACTCTTAAAGATGCCGTGGCTCAAGCTTAATTATACTACATTAAGTTACACTAAATAGGGAGTTGAATTGTACTATCAAATAGTGCAATTCTTTTCTCAAAAATTACTCTTAAATTTTATTATTTACCCCATTAAAATACAGCTTCATTTTTGATTTCATTTCCATTTCATAGATCACTGTTCTTAACTCTTCATTTTCAACACTTAAACTATCTATTTTGACACGCTGGTTCTTTTTATCCTGTTTTAATTTTTTGACCTCTTTATTTTTCTTGTTGAGTTCTTTTTTGACCTGTAATAGTTGATCAGCTAATTCAGTATCACTGTCTGAGCATCCAATTGTTAGGGCTTCGTATTTACCGATATGCAATTCAATCATAAGTGACTGGATATGTACAAGTTCCTTGTTTCTAAATGTTGCTACACTTACACCTTTTCCTTTAGGGTCTAGCTCTTTAGTTTTAGCACTCATATTAGCATCACTTTTGATCTCATAGTTTTCATCAAGTGCTTTTGCTGCCTGTCGGATAAGACTTTCAGTTCTTTCTCTTCTTGCTTGTGCGTCTTTATTTAGATTAGGATTTCCTCTTTTCCCCATTATGACTCCTTTCCGGCTTGAATTTTGTTATATAGCGAAGCAAAGAGAGCTGCTCTGTGATGGGAGTCTCTAGCATTTGTATCATCTTTCATTTCGTACTGCTTTTCAGCTATTTTCAAGTATCTGTCTACTTGATCAAGGTAATAACTTTCAAGATCTGCATCAGGTATCAAGTCTGGACAGTCTAAGCATTCTAGGTGGTTCCCACAGCTTGTTACATCGGGGCAGTATCCAAGATTGGAAATTTTATGAGCTCTAGGGTTTGCAAGTAGGTTTGCTTCGTACTTGTCGCCAATACCATTAACGATCTTCCCATTGAATACAAAGTGACCATTGATATCCCCACTTGCCTCCAGTAATTTTTTTTGTTCCGTAACCATAAAATTTTCTGATGGAGCAGAGTAGTCATCTAATGAACTGTATGTACGATGATTGGCGAATTGTTTCAGTTGATGAGATGTCCACCCTGATTCCATGCGCATTGTGATGCCTGTTTTTTTTAAATCTCTTGGTATAGCCTTTTTTAAATCTGGAATATTCATATGTTTTTGAATTTTGCTGAAATACCTAGATAAGACTTGTCTTGAAAGAACACATATTTTATTAGTGGCATCAAAAGAATTATAAGTGAATAGAAATCTTTTTTTACTTGTAAACCATTGCAGTTCTTTGCTTGCATCTTGTTGCTTCCCTATCAATTCAAACAACATCTTTTGCATAGGTTCATGAAGATTTAGAAATCCAATTTTGTATTCGATTTCACCTTTGCAAGCAGAGTTCTTGACAATAGCATGCTTGATTGTGACCATATCTTCAGTCAGCCTTTTTACGCAATCAAGAGGATAGTTTAATGTGTCCTCTGGTCTAGTGGCAAACATTCTCATGATCCAGTAAGCCACTCTGATGTGTAAAGGAGCTTCTTTAGTATCGAAATGCTTATCCAGTTTATCAAGCACATCATCGTCTATTACTTTGTATTTACTATTCTTCGTACGACGATCATAAGGGTTTTCTATAGCCTCTACACCATCTACATATCCCATGAAAGAGTGCCCGTTCATAAGTGTATGAAACTGCAAAGCACTAGCAAGTAGCTGATGCTTATATATATCTGATATAAGCTCGTTTTGGTTGTTAAGTTGTTGGTCAAGCCAATAGGTATATTTAGCAAATAATGATTTGTCTATTTGGTGTAGGTTGAGTTTGTTTTCATCTAAGAATTTGAAATAGTTCGAAAGATTTTTTGGTAAATCTTTTCCACTTCCACGATTTAATCCAACTATTGCAAAGAGTTTGACTAGGTGTTTTCCTTTGCTTCCCATCTTTTCAAACTGTTTAAAAGCTATGGTGTCTGGATGGGATTTGTTAGAGCGTTTATCAAGTACCCATGAATCGTTATCAAACTTTGAGGATGAGAACTTTTTTAGTGTAGATATTAATTTTTGTTCCGCTTTTTTTTCATTGTGGGATTGTTCATGCAGAAGTTTTTGAAACGTAACCTTCCAAACAAATGCAGTTGATACTAATGCTGACATCTTCGCTCCTTTTCGGCTGTCAGTTCATCAACAAGACTTTGGTATGAATCTAGCCGGTGTTTCTGTATGACATATTCCACCCACGATGAATACTCCTCCTTAGATACACCTTCTGCATCTAAGTAAGC
This sequence comes from Sulfurovum sp., assembly GCA_026990595.1. Classification (GTDB taxonomy): domain Bacteria; phylum Campylobacterota; class Campylobacteria; order Campylobacterales; family Sulfurovaceae; genus Sulfurovum. The sequence continues at coordinate 29,938 of JALXCZ010000008.1, read as the reverse complement.
AGTCATTGTGTTGAGTATCTCTTTTTGGTTATCGCGAAATTTGATCCATGTATTCAGGTATGGCACATCCGTGATCATTCTGGCACAGCTTGCACAACTTTCAACAGCCTGAAGTTTTCCGCACTCACCCATGATGGGATGACGCACACATTCACCATACTCCATTTTTCGCTTGTGGACATATAGTTCCACAAACAGCTGCTCCTTTTCGGCTCTGGTATAAGTTCGCAGCTTTTCTTCATCCAATGAAACCTTGAAATGCTTTTTGAACAGATCAGAATTGAGTTCTTCTATTTTCTTCTCCCTGACGTAGGCATACGCCTTTTCAGGCGTGTGTATGGTCATCCATCCAAAGAATGACTTGATCTCTTCAGGGGCATGTCCTTTTTCAACCATTGCTGTTGCCAACATTGATCGCATCTGATAGGGAGTGTAGTTCCAGAAGTCGTTATCAAGCTCGGCCTTGATCTGATATTTTTCAACAAGGGCATTGATCTCTTTTAACAACTCTTTGGTTGCTGGTACATGATACTTGATCTGATGGGCATAATTCCGGTTTCTTCTGATAAAGATTGCACTACTTCCCGATGCACTTCTTGTTTCTTGGCTCAATGAGACTTGATCATGAAAGGCCTGAATCACATCATCGTCATAAATCGGTACCTTCCTCACAGCGTTTTTTCCCTTTTTAGAATATGCTTTTTCCTGCTTCTTGAGATATATCCTAAGTACGGTACATCCTATTTTTTTGTCATAATAGAGTGAATTAGCCTCTAGATATGCTAATTCCGAAGGCCTGCAACCCGTTGCGGAGATGATTAAGAATGCATGCTTGATTTCAGGTTCAACTTCGTTGATGTGCGAACGGATAGACAAATAGACTTCTTCTGGAAGCGGTAGTGTTGGGTTCTCAGCCTCATTGCCTTTTACGGAGAAGTCCTTAGCGATTATCTTTTGAATCCTTGTCAATGCCTCTGCATCGCCCTTGCCTTCAAACGTTTTCTTGTTTGCAAGATATTTATAGAACGAGGAGAGTTGACCCTTTGCCGAACGGACTGTTTGTGGCTTCTTGAACATGTTTAACCATTTAGAGGCATCGCTTTCTGTAATGCCTGTCGCTGATACATTAAAGTGCTTTGAAGTTGACTTGACATACTTGAAAAACTCTACAGCTTTCTGAACAGGGGAGCCACCTTTGTTCTGCTTTGCACGGTGCAATGCGTAAGCCTTCAAGTCATTGCCGACAGAATCTTTGACAAGGCTGTCCAATTCAATAACAAAGCTCTGCCACTTGCCATTTTTAACATATCCGAAATAGAACGTTGCCGCCATTTTTGAAGCCTGAATTTTATTTAGAACATTATGTAGTTTTACCTGCAAAGCAGTGTATTTTGCGGGCAAAGCAATCAATTTGTCATAGGTGATCCTGTCATGTTTTTTGAGCTTGTGCAATAGGTTTGTTTCTTGCGCAATATGTATCTGCAAAGCCTTAGAAAGCGATATCTCTTCATTTGAAAGCATCTGGGAACGTAGTATTCTTTTGAGAGAATCAACGAATATATCGAAGTGAGAGACAAGCGCATACATAATCGGAGTTGAGTCGCCGACCATAAAATGCTTGGCAATAGTTTTGAGTGATCCCTTTTTTTTCAACGTCCTTTCAATGTTATGGATCATCTTCAAGGACAACGATATATCCTTATGCAGATGAAAGGAACGATGGAAGTCAAGCGTTATTTTCTTCCATCTCTCGTTCATGTAATTGATCTGTGCATGATACCTATCTTTAGGATAGACTCTCAATGGAAGTGTATGGTCATTTTTCCCCAAATATAACGCATGCTTAATCTGCGCACGCATATCCGGTTCAAACATATCAAGACCTTTGTCAAATTTATTCCTTAGAAACCCACCCTTTTTCATATTAAATCCATGGTATTCGAAATAGGCATACCGATGAATCCAATATTCACTGAAGCATCTACGGATGTGCGATTCAATGTACGTCCCGACCAACTTCATATCCTTTTCCAATGCCATTTCAAACATAGTCCAGATCGCTTTTTCCAACGCATTACTGCGCCTTTCTCCAAACACACGCTCTGCAATCTCCAGTAAAGTGAGTTGCTTCTCCCTCAAGCCATCTAAAAATGATTTCCAATCATACGAATGGAGTGAAACCGCTTTAAGATATTCCATTCTGACTTTGATGCTGCGAAAGCGCTCACCTTCGATTACCACATAGTTACCCTTCTTCCGATGATAAAGATACTTAACCATCAAGCTTTCCTTGTAGTTCAAGAAGACGCTTGTTCAGATCATCTGCATGTTCCTTTGCAAACTTTTGTGCGATCTCCGCACTGGCATGGTCTACATATGGTTTAATAGAATCAATTGTTTTCCATCCCATTATATGTCTAATAGTTTCATCCGTTAGATTCAATTCTCCATTGACCATAGCCTTAACAAGTTTTGTTGCTTTGTCTGAACGACCTGAATGTGTTCTTACATTACCTACTATACCTGCTTTTTTTGCAGATGTTTTCAATGCACTTCTAAATGCCTCAGCTGTATACTCTGTAAATGTCACCTTATCTTCGACTTGACGAGTATTGATAAATAAGGCATCATTGTGTATTTTCGCTTTCAATTCAGCAGGATTTCTCTCATGTCGGATGTAATTTTCAATTACTGATGCAGTATGGTCACCAATAACTATCGTTCTCTTTCTACCACGTCCAGTCCCCTTTGACCTGCTTGGTTTTACTGTTGACTCTATAGGGTTATAGTCTTTTATTTTGACGGAGAGAACTTCATCAATTCTCATGCCGTGTAAAGTAAGCAAGAAGATTGAACGATTTCGATAATTGGAAAAGTTAGAATAAATTGCCTGAACTTCCTCATCCGTATACTCCATGATGTATTCTTTGTCAGTTGTTTTGAACTTGGTTAGAAACAAATCAATGGTTGCATCTGCTATTGATTCCACTGTATTCCACCTCAATGTCAGAGTCGTCTTATACTCTAGCAGTTTTCCTTCTTTCCATCTGTTGATCTGAAGGACACTATGATCAGCAAATTGCCATAGGAACTTATAAAACCTAACAATTGTCTGTTTATGTCTTATAATACTTTCATAGCCCATGCTCGGTTCACCGGAGATTTCGCCAGTTTTAGGGTCAAAGTTGATGATGTATAGTATATATGCTTTGACATCTTCATCTGTGGCGTTCCAATATTCAACATCTCTTTTCTGTAAGAAGTTGAAGAACTTGGTCAAGATGTATCCTATACGTTTTCCATATTCAAGGGAATTCTTTGACCGATTTCCTACATATAAACTAGCGTAGTAATCTGGTACATTTGGGTTGCAGATATGATAAAAATGAGTAATGTTCCCATTTCTATGCTTTTTTCTTCCATTTCTAACGTGATACATATAATTAATCAACCTTATAAACTAGTGTCTATACTATAAATAATACATAAAAAACTTGACTTTCATAGAATATTAGTGTACTATCCTAACTTAGACAACCTTAAAGGAAAAAAGTGAAGAGAAAACTTCAAGATATTTCTTCTATTCGTACAGGATTAGTACTCAATAGATATAAATTTACATCTAAATCGAAAGAGATGTATTCATACAAACAAATAGGGCTTCGTTGTTTTACACCAAGTATCTTTTTGGATAAAAATAAAGTAGAAGTATTTGAATCAAAGAGACCTATAGAAGATAAGTATTTTACAAAAGAAGGTGATGTTCTTGTTCGTTTGCGTGCTCCTATGAGTGCGGTATATATTACGAGAGAAACAGAAGGTCTACTTATACCCTCACTTTTAGCAGTGGTTCGTGTAAATGATTCATCTATAGACCCTAGTTATCTAGCTTACTATCTTAATACTAGGCATGTAAAACGTGTACTTTCAAAAGAAATCAAAGGTACATCAATTCCTATGATAAAAACGGGTGATATCGAGACACTCGAACTTGTAGCTCCTTCAATTACTAAACAAAAAAGGCTTGTATCTCTTTTGGACTTAGCCCAAAAAGAACAAGACTTGCTTCAAAAACTTATAGATGAAAAAAAACAACTTTCACAGACAATCTTAGATACCATAATACAACAAAACAAGGAAGAGAAATAATGCAAAAAACAACACAAGAGACCATTAACAACATTGTATGGAGAGCGTGCGATACTTTTAGGGGTACGATGGACAGTAATGAGTACAAAGATTATGTCCTTACAATGCTCTTTGTGAAGTATTTGTCTGACTTTTATAAAGAGAAGCTTGAAGAGTTGCATGAGAAATACAAGGGCAATGAAGAACGTATTGCCAAGAGTTTGAAACGTGAGAAGTTTGTACTTGATGAAATGTGTACATTTGACTACTTGCTCAAACATAAAGAAGCTGCAAATGTGGGGGAGGTTATCAACAAAGCCCTAGAGCGTATAGAAGAGGACAACAAAGAGAAGCTTGAAGGCATCTTCCGTAATGTGGACTTTAACTCTGAGAGTAAACTGGGCAATACCAAAGAGCGTAACAGTATCTTAAGGAATCTCCTGGAAGACTTTGCCAACGAGAAGCTTGATCTTCGTCCGTCCATGTTAAAGGGTAATGATGTCATAGGAGATGCCTATGAGTATCTCATCTCTCATTTTGCGAGTGATGCAGGGAAGAAAGGTGGTGAGTTTTTTACCCCTAGCTCTGTTTCTACATTGCTCTCGAAACTTGTTGAAGCCCAAGAAGGAGATCGTATTTATGATCCGACTTGTGGTTCGGGGTCTTTGCTCATCAAAGCGAGTAAAGAGGTGGGCAATGAAAACTTTGCCATCTACGGACAAGAGAAAAACGGTCAAACTCATGCTCTGTGTAAGATGAATATGTTTCTCCATGAGATAAACGATGCCAACATCGCATGGGGTGATACCCTACGTAATCCACTCCACAAAGAGCATGACCACCTCATGAAGTTTGATGTGGTGGTCGCAAATCCTCCTTTTTCACTAGACAAATGGGGTGCAGAAGATTTGGCAGATGACAAGTATGGGCGTTTTGGGTATGGCTTGCCTCCTAAGAGTAAGGGGGACTATGCTTTTGTAGAACATATGTTAGCGAGTCTCAATGCCGAGGGGCGTATGGGAGTGGTCTTACCTCATGGAGTACTCTTTAGAGGTGCGAGTGAAGGTAAGATACGTAAAGCCATCATTGATGAGAATCTTCTAGATGCTGTCATAGGACTCCCTGCAAACCTCTTCTTTGGTACAGGCATACCTGCTACGATACTTCTTTTCAAAAAAGGTAGAACGACTACGGATGTACTTTTTATAGATGCAAGTCGTGAGTTTAACAAGGATAAAAATCAAAATAGTATCGATGATGAACATATTGCCAAGATACTCGACACATACAAGAATAGAAAAGAGATAGAAAAGTACGCTCATGTAGCACCTCTTGAGGAAATACAGGAGAATGACTATAACCTGAACATCCCACGTTATGTTGATACTTTTGAAGAGGAAGAGCCTGTAGATATAGAGGCGACCAAGCAAAATATAGTCAAGATAGAAAAGGAACTATCAGAGGTGAAAAAGCAGATGCAAAGTTACCTTGAGGAGCTTGGGTTATGAGTGATATTGTAATTTATCAAGATGAAGAGGGTGTAGCCACGCTTGAAGTAACACTCCAAGATGAAACTTTGTGGCTCTCTCAGAAACAGCTTGCCGAGCTTTTTGGTGTAACAAAACAAAATATTAGTTTGCATGTTCAAAACATTTTTGAAGAGGGTGAGTTGAATCCAAGTTCAACTGTCAAGAATTTCTTGACAGTTCAACAAGAGGGAAGTAGAAAAGTCAAGAGAGAGATAGAACACTATAATCTTGACATGATTATCTCTATAGGGTACAGAGTCAAGTCCAAAATAGCCACACGCTTTCGTCAGTGGGCGACACAACAGCTCAAAGAGTATCTTATCAAAGGTTTTGTAATGGATGATGAGAGACTCAAAGAGGCAAAAAACAGCTATTTTGATGAACTCTTGGAACGCATTAGAGATATACGGAGCAGTGAAAAGCTTTTTTGGAAAAAAGTACTCGATATCTATGCTACAAGTGTGGACTATGATCCAAGTGATGAGATGTCTCAAACTTTTTTTAAGACTATACAAAACAAAATGCACTTTGCCACGCATGGAAAAACAGCAGCCGAGATAGTGTATGCCAGGGTAGATGGTAGCAAACCAAATGTAGGTATGACCAATTTTAGCGGTGCCAGACCAACCAAAAAAGAAGCTGCCATAGCAAAAAACTATCTCAATGATGATGAACTAGATACGCTTAACCGTTTGGTGACTAGCTATTTAGAGTTTGCTGAACTTCAAGCAAAGAAGAGAAAACCTATGAAGATGCAAGACTGGATAAAGAAGCTTGATGACTTTTTAAACTTGTCAGATTTTGAAATTTTGCAACATAGAGGGAAAATATCGCATACGCAAGCTCTGAAAAAAGCCAATGAAGAGTATGGCAAATATAAAGCTATTTTGATAGAACAAAAAAGCAAAGCCGAAGAGGATTTTGAGAAAGCTATCAAAGCGATAGAGGCTAAGCATGAGTAGCATACAAGAGGGATATAAGCAGACTAAAGTTGGGGTGATTCCTGAGGAGTGGGAGGTTGTAACATTTAATGATTTACGCGATACTGATGTTAGTCATTCTATTACTGGAGGTCCATTTGGTTCTAACTTAAAAAGTGAGCATTATACTAAAACAGGTGTACGTATTATTCAACTTCAAAATATAGGTGATGGTTCATTTATAAATAAAGATTTTATTTATACAAGTGAAGAAAAAGCAACAGAATTAAAGAGTTGTCTCATTTATCCAAATGATATTATTTTGGCAAAAATGGCAGAACCAGTTGCTAGAGCTTGTATTATTCCTAGTTTTGAGAATAAATTTTTGATGGGTTCTGATGGGATTCGATTACATATAGATAAAAATAAATATGATAATAAATTTATTTTAGAATCAATTAACTATAAGCAATTTCGACAAATTGCAATAGCAAGAAGTACAGGAAGTACAAGACAAAGAATTGGATTAAATGATTTAAAAACGATACCTATTGTAATACCACCCCTAAAAGAACAACAAAAAATAGCCCAAATCCTCACTACTTGGGATGATGCTATTAGCAAACAAGAGGCACTTATTGAAGAGAAAGAGCAACTCAAAAAAGGGTTGATGCAGAAGCTTTTGAGTGGAGAGGTTCGGTTTGAGGGGTTTGAGGGGGAGTGGGAAGAGGTTAGGTTGGGCGATATTGGTAAGACTTATGGTGGTTTAAGTAAAAAGAAAGCTGAAGATTTTGGACAAGGAAATGCTAAATATATTACATATAAAAATATTTTTGATAATTCTAAAATTAATATAGATATTTTTGAGAGGGTGATTGTTAATGCTAATGAAAAACAAAATAAAGTTCAGTATGGAGATATTCTTTTTACAACTTCTTCAGAAACACCTGAAGAAGTAGGTATGTCATCTGTATTATTGGATGAGATTGATAATTTATTTCTAAATAGTTTTTGTTTTGGTTTTAGACCGTATAATCTTGAAGAAATTGATCCTTACTTTGCTAGATTTTATTTTAGAAGTTATTATATGAGAGATAAAATTAGTAGATTGGCTCAAGGCAGTACAAGATTTAATCTATCAAAACTACAAGTCATGAAAATAAAAACAAAACTCCCATCAAAACAAGAACAACAAAAAATAGCCCAAGTCCTAAGTACAGCAGACAAAGAGATAGAGCTACTCAAAGAGGAACTTGAAGCACTCAAAGAGCAGAAGCGTGGGTTGATGCAGAAGCTTTTGACTGGGGAAGTGAGGGTGAGAGTATGAAAGACCAACTTTATAGCGAATATTTTGGAGTAAAATCATCAGATTTGAAAAAATTTGATGTATTTAACGGTTTTGTAAACAGAGATGCACTCTATTATATTTTGCCGTATAAACTTGAGCATATTGCAATTAGTGATTTTAAAGGATCATATACTAAGTATAAAAAATATTTTGCTGATATTATTAAACTTTTAGAGCATTCTACGGGTAACGACATCTTTTATAAAAAAGCAGAAAAAATGTTTCAATTTCATGAAGTCGGTCATATTGGCTTAGGGTATTCAAAAAGTGGAAAGAATGGTTCAGGTATTGGTAAAAAGTTTGCGAATCAATTGACACAAACTGCATATCAGCTAGTCAAGGCAGGGATTAAAGACCCGGAAATCTTTCAGCTGATTGGGTTATTGGAAGAGGGTATCGGAGCAGACAGAATCAGTGATATGACAATTGCAATACTTAGGGAAGATTTTTTACTTTATACACAAAGTGTATCAAAAAGTTTAAAAATCAAAACAAAATATTTTAATTTTAATGGAAAGTCTTATTATCTACCTTTTAATCCACATAATGAACCAATCATTTTTTGTCCAAGATCAATTTTAACTGATTTGCCTGTTGCATTTGATAGTGATGACATAGATCGTGTATGTTCACATAATAATGCATTGAGAGATAAGGTGAATGAAATCATAGGGGATATCTTTGATAAAAAAACAAGATCTTTGATAAAAAGAAATTTAAAGAATTTCATTTTGAACAATCCTACTATTCTAAATGCAACCATTGATGCTTATAAAAATAAAGGAATAGTATATGATTTTGATAATGATCCTAAAGGTGACTTTATTTGGAAAGAAATAGCTTTTGATGTAGTTCAAAATTTCCCTCTTGCTCTAAAAAAAGAAAAACCCATTGAGATAGTGAATAAAATTTGTGAGAAATACCAAGATTTAATTGAGAATAATGGATTGTGGAAATTTTTTCACAACAATGATGGTACTCATAAAAAAGAAAGTTTTGCACAAATGCTATTTTTTGCTATTTCACACTCATATTGTGAAGCAAACGATTTGGATATTAGTCCAGAGGTAGATTCTGGCAATGGACCAATTGATTTTAAAATTGGAAAAGGGTTTAAAGACAAAATAAATATAGAGATGAAGCTCTCAACTAATACAAAGCTTTTACATGGATATAAATCACAGCTTGCAATATACAATAAAGCAGAAAAAACCAATCAAAGTAAATTTGTTATTGTACAGCTATATGAAAAAGATGACGCAAAAATAGAAAAAGCTTTCAAGTATAAGAGTGAAAATGAAACTTTAGAGAACAAGTTACCTGATATTGTTGTTATTGATGCTACAAAGAAAAAGTCAGCGAGTAAAAGATGAACAAGTCAGTATCCCGACCAGCATCGTTGAGAGGCAAGCCCTACTTATATCTTCGGGTGATATCGGGATCCATTAGAAGAATGATACTATAATAAGTTTAATTAGAGTTATTGATATTAAGGAGAAAAATGATTAATTTTATAAAAATACTTTGTGAGGTGTTACTTTTAACAATACCCATATTATTTGCGTTACCTAGTGATAGTTTTGTTTATAATTATGAATTTATAAAATCTAATATTACGATAATTAGACCGGCTTTGATTGTAATTTTATTTTTAGCTATTATTGTAAGGTATATTATTGAGTATCATAATTTTAAATTAAAGGGTGACAATAAGAAATTAATTGAAGCAATTAAACAATATAGAGGATTTCTAAGTTCAGGAATAGATGAAAAACTTAAAGAAATATTTGAATCATTAGGATTAAATGAAGATTTTAGGGTAACAGTTTTTTTGTATTCTTCTACATTGAATAAGTTCTTTTCTGTTGGAAGATATGCTTCTGCTCCAAAATACAATCAAGAAGGAAGATATATAATTGATAACCAAAAAGAATATGTATTTCAAGTACTTAATGATGAAACCCATCATAAAAAGGCACCAGAAATTCATAATGGTTTTCTAGGAAAAAGAAAAATGCAAAGCAAGTCAATGTTTGGTGTACCTTTATGGGATGATAAACATATGAATAAGATAGGTGTTGTTGTGTATCAATCTATGAAAGAAAAAACTTTTAGAACAAAAGATGTTAGGAGTCAATTCATAGAACAAACAAAAGATATTAATATTTTGATTAATTCAATGAAGGTTGATCCAAATAATATTAGAAGTCAAGATAATACAATAGGAGGTTTTTGATGCAAATAGATGATTTAATAGGATATATTGTAAAACACTATTCTAAAAAAGATGATTTATCAAAAGCTAGACTAAATAAAATTATCTATTTAATTGATTGGAAATCTTCAATAGATAGGGAAAAACAAATTACGGATATAGAATGGTTTTTTAATAATTATGGACCATATGTTAGTGAGATAGAACTCATGGTGATGGTTGACCCTCGTTTTAAAATTGAGACTACTCAAAATTATTATGGTAGTGAAAAAAATATTATTAGAGTAATAGAGAACAATTTTAATGAACCTAATCCAGATGAAAAAAATATAATTGATCTTGTAATAGAAGTTACACAAAATTTATCATGGAGTCAATTTATTAATGCAGTTTATTCAACTTATCCAATAAAAAACTCTATGAAAGGAAGTATGCTTGACTTGGTTTCTTTGGCTAAGGAATATAAAAGTGAGTAAAGTCAAAACTTCTGGAAAGCCACAAATACTCAATATTGACTGTAACTAAAATTTTAAATGTAGTTAGATTATGATGAAGAACATGAAAACAAATAGGGAGGGAAAATGACCCCAAACACAAACGAAACCCAAATCCAAAATAACACTATTGACCTCCTAAAAAATATGGGCTACACCTACATCTCTCCAGAGGAGATAGCACAGCATAGAAGTAGCACAGGGCAAGTAGTTCTCAAAGATATTTTGCTCAAACAACTCCAAGAGCTTAATGGCTTTGAGTACAAAGGAACACAGTACCCATTTTCTGCGAAAAATATAGCCAGAGCTATAGACGACTTGGATGTTTTGCTCAATGAAGGGCTTATGACTGCCAATCAGAAGATAAGTGACCAACTCCTGCTCGGTAACTCATACAGCGAAGAGCTGATAGATGGAGTGAAAAAAAGCTTTTCTCTGCACTACATAGACTACAAAAACCCTGAAAACAATGTTTTTCATGTCACAGAAGAGTTTGTAGTAGACAGGGTGACACAGCAGGAGCAGACGAAGAGTAGGCGACCTGACCTTGTATTGTTTATAAACGGTATACCCTTTGGGGTGATAGAGCTAAAACGTTCTAGTAGAGGCACAGAAGAGGGTATCTCTCAGATGTTGCGTAACCAAGATACCCATGAGATACCCAACCTTTTTAAGTATGTACAGATGACACTCGCAGGGAATAACCACTCTCCACAGTATGGAACAACAGGGACACCGAAAAAGTTTTATGCAGTATGGAAAGAGAAAGATATAGATTTGAGTACTGTAGTGAAAGACCGTACACCTTCACCGTTAGATAAAACTGTTTATGCACTCTTTGAGAAGCACCGCATGGTGGAGTTGTTGCATTCGTTTATTATCTTTGATGGCAAGGTGAAAAAGATAGCACGGTATCAGCAGTATTTTGCCATAGAGAGCATCATGGAGCGTATAGGGAAGCTTGATAACACAGGCAGACGACAAGGTGGACTCATCTGGCATACACAGGGGTCTGGCAAGTCACTAACTATGGTGATGTTGGCAAAGGTTATCAAGCGAAGCATAGTCGGATCTAAAGTCATCATCGTTACCGATAGAAAAGACTTAGATAAGCAGATACACGATACTTTTAATAACTCCGAAGTTAAAGCTGTAAGGGCAAGGTCTGGTAAAGACTTGGTAGCGTTGTTGCGGTCAGGAAAGTCTGTCATTACCACACTCATACATAAGTTTGAGAAGGTTAAAAATGAGAACGTCACATTTGATGACCCAAATACGTTTATACTTGTAGATGAGTCACACCGTACACAGGGTGGAGATATGCATAAGGCTATGAAAAAAGTCTTCCCCGAAGCGTGTTACCTTGGGTTTACAGGGACACCTTTGATGAGAAGAGAGAAGAACTCTTTTGCTAAGTTTGGTGGAGAGATACACCGTTATACCATCAACCAAGCAGTGGAAGACAAAGCTGTACTGCCACTACTTTATGAAGGACGACTGGTAGACCAATGGGTGAACGATGAAAAAGGACTAGACAGACGCTTTGAGCAGATAGCCAGACACCTAGAAGAAGAGCAAGTGCTTGACCTCAAAAAGAAGTGGGCGAGGTTTCAAAAAGTGGCTTCTAGTGAGAGACGGCTTGAGATGATCATGCTAGACATCAACGAAGATGTACGCAAACGCCTGCAAGGTACAGACTTTAAAGCCATGCTTGCTACGAGTTCTAAGTATGAAGCCATCAAGTACCATAAACTTTTTGAAGAGATGGGAGACATACGCACGGCATTTGTCATCTCTGCACCTGACAGTAGAGAAGGACACTCTGAGGTGGATGATGAAAATAAAGCATTTATCCAAGAAGAGTGGTCAAGAGTGATGAAGAAGTATGGGGATGAAGAGAAGTACTTAGATAAAGTCAAAGATGAGTTTATTAATGGTGAAGAGATAGAACTTCTCATCGTGGTAGACAAACTCCTTACAGGATTTGATGCCCCAAGAGCTGCGGTACTTTACATAGACAAACTGCTTAAAGAGCATAACCTCTTGCAAGCCATAGCAAGGGTAAACCGTCTATATGAGGGGAAAGACTTTGGATTCATAGTAGATTACCGTGGATTGCTAGGTGATTTGGATAAAGCACTTAACGACTACTCTGGATTGGCTGACTTTGATGAAGAGGATATTGCAGGGGCAGTGTTTGACATAAAAGAAGAGATAGCTAGGGTTAAGACCTATTATGAGTATTTGGAAGAGCTGTTTAAAGAGGTGAAGAATAAGCAAGACCAAGAGAGCTATGAAGTCTACTTGGCAGACGAAGAGAAACGAAAACTCTTTTATGAGTATCTCTCGCATTATGCCAGAGCATTAAAGCTAGCACTCTCTAGTGACAAGATAAGTGAAGTCTTTAGCGATAAAGAAATAGCAAACTATAAAGAGAAGATGAAGTTCTATGCAGAGTTGCGTAAAGCGATACGCATACGTTACCATGAACAAGTAGATTTTGGGAAGTACGAGAAGCAGATGCAAAAATTACTTGATACGTTCATCTCTGCGGATGAAGTGAATCAGTTGACGAAACTGGTAAACATCTTTGATGAAGAGTTTGAAAAAGAATTAGAAAGAGTGGTGGGTGACAATGCCAGAGCAGACAGCATACTGAATGCCACAACAGCAGTCATCACCGAAAAGCGTGAGAGTAACCCTGCGTACTATGATAAGCTCTCTAAACGCATTGCAGAGATTATAGAAGAGTATAGAGAGAAACGACTGACGGAAGAGGAGAAGCTCAAGCACGCGAAAGAGATAAGAGACTTACTTCTTAAAGATGAAGTGGAGGAAGAATCTAATTATCCAGAGAGTATTAAGCACAATATCCATGCAAGAGCATTTTATGATAACTTGGAAGAGCGTTTTGGTGAAGCGATGAACAATGTGGATGAGCGTATCTTGGTGGCAGAAGCACCTCTAGGGTATAGAAGTAAAGCAGAAGAAGATCTGCTCACACAAACGGTAATGAAGATAGTAGAGATATTTCAAGAGGCATCGAAGAAGCCTGACTGGAAAAATAACTCTGATATGCGTAACAAGATAGAAGGGCAGATAGATGATCTTTTTTGGGAGATGGAAGATAAGTATGGTCTGAAGTTTACAAACACCGATGAACTACTGGCAACCATACAGCAAATAGGTATAAATAACTACTGATGAATGTACATATAATTAAAAAAGATGTCAAACACATCAACCTCAAAGTCAAACCAAGTGGAGAGGTAATACTTACAGCTCCTACTGATAGTAACGAAAGAGATATAGAGTACGTACTTAAAAAAAGAGCTGACTGGATAGATAAGAAGATTGCTTTTTTTGATGCTCATAGAGAGGTGCATGTCAAAGAGTATGTAAGTGGAGAGAACTTTCGTTATTTGGGGCGAAACTATCGTCTGAAAGTAATAGAGAGTAAAGAAGAGGGCGTGAAGCTTCAAAAAGGTTACTTGCAGGTTTTTGTGAAGAATACTTCAAACTATGAGAAGAAGCAGAGACTCATAAAAGCTTGGTACACCCAAAAGGCAAAGATACACTTTCAAAAAGCTATAGAAAAATACAAACCCATAGTTAAACAAGAGATAGAAACGGTACGCATACGAGAAATGAAAACCAGATGGGGAAGCTGTAATCCAAGTAAAGGCTATATCAATCTGAATCTAAAACTGATTGAGAAGCCTACGGAATGTATAGAGTATGTAGTGTTTCATGAGTTGGCTCATTTGGTTTATGCGGATCATAGTGCCAAGTTCTATAATTATTTGAACCTCTTTATGCCTGATTGGGGAAAGAGGAAAAATAGGTTGGAAAGATGATGATTAATATCGTCTAAAATAATATTAGGTAGAAGTACTTCAATATCAATATTTAAAACAAATGCAATTTTTACAAGATGCTCGATATTAAAGTGTTGCCCTCTATAAAAAATCTCAGCCCTTGAAATAATAGTGAGAGATTTATGTCCTATCATTTGAGATAGCTGCAACTGTGACAATCCTTTCTTCTCTCTTTTTTTATATTAAGCCCAATTGTCTTATGAAAAAATCCTCATTGGTATCGTCCATTTTTTTGAGGCAGTAAATTGAATTTCTCTTTTCGTGTAAAATATATTGCTTGCAGCAGAAAGAGATTCCTTAGATACCATTATTCTCATTTATAAAAGATAATGCGATTTAACAAAAGTAGTGTGTGGGGTTGGGGGATCTTATACCTTATGAGTGAGTCTTATGGAGATAATATTTTATCTAACAGTTACATCATTGCTTTTAGGAATTACATATAAAGTGACTAAGCTTTATATCCTTTGGAAAAACAACTCTTAATTGACAAACGGAGTTCAAGAGTTACCGTTCCTAGTTGTGACAGCGGCTAGGTACACCTTATACCTTTTTTATCTACGTCCAAGTTTACTTGTATTTGCACTATATATTGTACTAAGTGTCTTGTTCTTACTATCTAATGTTCTCTTCTCAATTATCATTGTAATATTTCGCCAAAAATAATTCTTTTTTATCTGTTGTTTTGCATTTACTTTTGTAGATGACAATTATGTGTCCAAACCTATAAAGAAATCACACACATCGACTTCTAGTACTTCTGCTATTTTCACTAAATGTTCTATATTGAAATGTTTATTGTTTATGCACAGTTCTGCCATGGAAACTACACCAACTGCTTTATGACCAATTGCCAAAGCCAGTGCAAGCTGAGAAATATTCTTAGATTGACGTATCTCTTTTACGTTTGCTCCAATTTTCTTATATATCGTCTTCATTCTTTCATCAGAAATAGTACACTCTTTCATTTCTATACCTACCCATAGATAAACTAACTATAAGTATATGTTTGCTACAACTTATTATCAACTAACTATAGGTAGGTAAATATGAAAGACAATAAACATCCGACACAAAAACTACTAAAGCTTATAAAAAAAAACGGCATCAAGTGTCTGCTGCCACAGAACTTAACAGATGAGATCCTGCATAGGATGATACGTGAAGCAGATGCAATTGATAACAACACTACTGAAGAGACCCCATCATCAGCATTACTTATTGCTATACTGCATCTAGAAAGCAAGTCAATCATGAAAAAGAATATGGAAATAAAAATTGAACCAGAGAAACTAATGGAGTACTTTAGCCTTTATGTAACCTCAGTAAGAATTGAGGAAAAAAGGCGTAAAAAAGAAATATTTATCACTGAGGAGTCCCTGCCGACAATTGCAAATATATTTGATAAAAATAGAACTATGGATATTGCGGGCATAGATTAAATGTTATCATGTCGCAAAGAGTATTGAAAATAAATACTAAAAAGTATTGAAGTTAAAATAAACATTTAGATACCAAAAAGTATTTATTTTCAATACCATTATTGGTAGCAATCAAAAGGAATGGTATTTTAGAAAAAAAATGGAAAGAACTGGATATCCTTATCCGTGAGTTTGGGCAAGGTACGGTGATTGTAAAGGTTCATAAAAACAAAGAAGAGCAACAGTTTATCGAGGCATTTAGGGAACATTTAAGTAAGTCCTATAAAGTACTTTATGTTGACTTTGCTAAAGTGAGTAATATGCGAGATATTGCTAAAATGATTCTTGCACAAGTACACTTACTATTCGAAGATTGTATTGATAAAGAGTTGAACGATTCATTGAGGTTTTGGGAACAAGAAGATGCTTATAGGTTCCTAGATGTAGTGCTGAAAGTACCCCAAATGATAATCGAGAATTCTCAGTTGAGCAGGATTGTGTTTTGGAGTGAAAACTATACTGAAGTATTGAAGCTTGAAGAGTCAGACGCAATATGTGCTATGATGCGTTCTATATTCCAAATGCAGCAGGATGTTGTACACCTTTTTACCTCTGATAGCTTAGATCAAACAAATAAAATATTTATGGACTATCACAAGCCATTTTTTCGGTTTGCCAGGATACTAAAATTTGATGAAAAGCGATAGAGTGTATAAGGGTAATGCTGTTCTCTCATCTTTCTGCAAATCTCATCTACCATTGTACCACCTTCTGCCTGTCTCAGTGCAAACGCAATCTGTTCATCTGTAAACTTTGATTTTCTCATTGGTTTCTCCTATTATTCTAGTTCTATTTTACAGAAAAAACTCTACTTTTAAATTGTCCAAAATTCTGGGTGGAGATCAGAAAAAAAGATTCGCATATTGTATAATTATAACCCAGATAATAATGATTTTGTTAAAAAAATATCAATATTAATGGTACAAAACCATTCCATACATGCACTTTAGATTTTAATTGGAGTACTGTTGTTGAAGAGGTTTTGGTTGATAACCGTATGTATCAAAGCATGTTCCTACAATATAAACAAAGTCTTAAACAATTAGGACTTGTATGTCCAAATGAATATAGTAAAGTTATCCTTTAAAAAATAATAGTACATTAAATGCTTACCGTAACGGTGTTTGCACATAAATAATTGTACTATCACTATTACTTTTTATAAGTATTCTTAAAGACGCTGTGGCGAACGCGTAATTATAGTGCATTAAGTCCCCTTCTGGCGGGGCTTTAATTGTGTACTATCAAATAGTACAATTATTTTCTTCAAAAACACTTCTTAAATTCGATTATTTATCCCGTTAAAATATAGCTTTATTTTTGATTTCATTTCCATTTCACAGATAACAGTTCTTAACTCTTCATTCTCAACAGTTATAGTATCTATTTTTTTGCTTTGTTTCTTTTTATCTTATTTTAATTTTTTGATCTGTGCATATTTTTTATTGAGTTCTTTTTTTGTTTTAAGGATACTATCCAATATTATCGTTTAATTTTAAGATCACAAAATGTCCCAGATACTGACTTTACATTCACAGATGATGGCAGTAGTAGCTCTCTACATTGGTAATAGTCTTCTTGGTGTTGATAATATGCTCAATATGTTCATCGGCATAAGGGAAACAAGAGAGAATCTTTAAGACTTATCATCCAATTTTAGGATTGCAAATAAATATGATAAATTCTATGTTAAAGGCAAAACAAAAAGCAAAATCAAGTGAAAGATGTTATACCATTATTGCATCTAAAGTTTACAAGGTTATTTATGTATCGTTTTATACTCCTCACATTATCATTTTTATTTATCTTATTAAGTGCAGAGGTGCTGCCTACAGACAAGCGGCTTGTCTCAGGTAGACTTTCCAATGGGTTGCATTACTATATCATGCACAATGAAAAGCCCAAAAATATCGCTTCATTTCGTCTTTTTGTGCATGCAGGTTCTCTAGAAGAAGAGGATGACCAACGTGGTTTGGCACACTTTATAGAGCATATGGCATTTAATGGCACAACGCATTTTAAGAAAAATGACCTTGTTAGCTATTTGGAGTCTATTGGGCTCACTTTTGGTGGTGATTTGAATGCAAACACCGACTATGAACGTACACTTTATAAGTTGAGAGTACCTGTGAAAGCTGATAATATTGATACATCTTTACAGATTATGCGTGATTGGGCAGGAGGTTTAAATTTTAACAAAAATGAGTTCAACAAAGAGCGTGGCGTTGTACTCGAAGAAAAACGTCTGCGTAATGATGCCAACTATCGTATTTTACGCAAGTTCGCTCCTCTTTTTTACGCACACTCAAAATATGCAGATAAAACAGTCATAGGAAAAGAAGACATTTTAAAACATGCCCCTGTACAGCGTGCTATAGACTTTTATAACAAGTGGTATCGTCCTGAACATATGGCACTAGTTATCGTGGGAGATATAGAGCCTAAGAAGATAGAGAAAAAAATACAAACAATGTTTAGTGATTTAAAGAATACAAATCATGCAGCACTTACAAGTAGAACTATTCCCGAAAATAATACTACGCGTATTTTAACGGTAACAGATAAAGAATTAAGTGCAAACAGTGTGCAAATGTTTTTCTTGGAAAATCAAAAAGGTATTATAACATCGCAAGCGCTAAAAGCCCAGATGATAAATTGGATGACTACACTTATGTTTAACATTAACATACAAAAACATCTTCTTGCTACAAACACAAAACTTTTAGAACTCTCCATGGAAAATGAAAATATCAATTCTTCAAAAAAAGCAACTGTTTTTTCTGCATCCTATAAAAAAGAAGATAGAGAAGAGGCTTTTGAAAAGCTTAACCGTATTGTCTACACCTATGCACGTTTTGGTTTCAAGCAAAGTACCTTTAAAAACATTAAAAAACAACTTCTAACACTCAATGAAAACAGTCACAAAGGAAAAGCGAACACACTATCATCTAGCTATGCCACCGATATTGTACATACGTTACTTACAGGTGATGTCTTTATTGATGAAGAGTATGACTACACACTTGCAAAAAAACTACTCAAAGAAATAACCCTAGAAGAAGTCAATGCCAGATACCGACACATACTTAACATTAAAGACAGAGCAATACTTTTTATGGGGACGGATGAAAACAATGTCTCTAAAGAAGAAGCATTAGGGCTCATAGAAAAAGCAAAGAAGAGTGTCGAAAACAGTAAGAAACCAACAGAGGCAAAAGAGACTTCCTTGCCTCCCAAGCCAGATAAACTTGCAAAAATCATAGATAAAAAGTATAACAAAAAACTAAATATTTATAGCTATACACTTGAAAACAATGTCACTGTGGATTTTAAACCGACACAATCACAGAAAAATGAAGTGGTACTTTTTGCACTGAGCCAAGGAGGGGAGTCTACACTTCCTGTATCGGAGTTAGACAACGCACACAAAGCGGCAAACTGGGTGGTCAACTCTGCTCCGTGGAAGATAAAAAGCTATAATATGGGTGCACTACTGGCAGATAAAAAACTTCACTATGATTTTATAATAGAACGTTTTAATGAGAGTATTAAAGGCGAAAGCGTGACAAAAGATTTTGAAAGTTTACTACATCTTATCTATCTTCAGGTTACGCAACCTAAAATTGACGCGAGTGTGACAAAACAGTTACGCAACCAACTCTTGGCACAACTGCCAGAAGGGAGAAGAAACCCTACATACCGCTTTCTAAAGGCATTTACAGCATTTTACTATAAAAACAATCCACGCCTCTTTTTTGATACAAAAGAAAGTATTGAAAAGCTTGATGCCAAACAGATGCTTAGCATTTTTAAAGAAAAATTTACAGATATGAACCATTTTCATTTTGTGATTGTGGGTGACATAACGACTAAAAAACTTGAAACACTTATACAACGCTATTTGGGTACGCTTCCCACGGCTAAGAAAAAAGAGACATACAACGGTATACCGTATGATTATCGAAAAGGAAAACAACACTTTATCAAAAAATTCAATACAGAAAATATAGCCAATATTTCACTGAAATATAGAACAATACTACCATTTTCAGTACATACAACAGCCACATTAGATGCCTTACAAAGCATTTTAACCATTCGCCTTCGCAATATCATTCGAGAAGACAAATCTGGTACATATGGTATAGGTGTTGCTTGTACGTTCATACGTCAATTACAAAACACTGCCGTTTGTGATATAAATTTTGCAGCTGATCCTAAACGTAAAGATGAACTTCTTGCTGCGCTGTATAAAGCCATAAAAGACTTTATAGAGAAAGGACCGACTAGAGAGGAACTTACAAACTATCAAACGGAGTTTGCAGTAGCCTATAAACAAACTATAAAAAATAATGCCTATTGGCTTTCAACATTACAAGTTGCCGCCAATTTTGATACACCACTAGAAGCGTACTTGCATATCAACGAAGAGGTAAAAAATCTTACATCAGACGAGATTAAATCTGTCGCAAAAAAGATTTTTACGGGGGATGTGATAATAGCAGAGAGGATTCCCTTATCATTTTAAAACGATGCGTGTTATTATTTTTTAATATTACAAAAGGAACATAAATCATATGATTAGAAAACTTCTATTAACAAGAACACTGACTATTTCATCTATATTTTTACTTAGCGCATGTGCGGGTAATAGCTACAATGGAGGATATGTCTATCAAGACCCAAATGAAAAGGCGATTAACAATACTATATCTTCTGAGATGAACAGCCTGTCAAGCCAAGATATTGCTGCACTCAATACATTAAAATAAAAGGAATAACATGATGAAAAGAAAATATTTACTAGGTACTATAGCTGTAGTAGCAACTATAGCTTTTACGGGTTGTGCAAGTACTTCGGAGACAATGATGCAACAAGGGTATGGACCATACTATTCTCATGGATATGAAGATGGATGCCACAGTGGACGTAAAGCTGGTGGTTCAATGCTAGACCAATTTACAAAAAATGTACAACAATATGACAGCAACCATAAGTACAAAGAAGGATGGGATGATGGATACAAAGTATGTCATTCCGAAGAGAAACAACTTATGAAAAATATTGCTAATGCACAACGTGATACAGCTATAAAAAATAGATATAAAAATTAAGATGAAAAAATATATACAGGCAAAAAATGTTTAAGACACTAGTATACACAATATTATTACTTTCTCCTGCACTCTATGCAAACAACAATACGAGACAAACACAACTCGATACTCTAGTACAAAGATATACAGAAGGGAATAATCAAACAGCCATTCTTTTACTAGAAGATAAGCACGGAGACATCCATAAAAGTGCTTCAGGTTTTGCAGATAGAGAAAAACAAATACCCATAAAAACAGATGATATGTTTGAGATAGGGTCTGCGAGTAAAATTTTTACAGCTATAGCGGTCTTTCAGCTGATAGAAGAAGGAAAGCTAAGCCTAGATACCACGCTTGATACACTCTACCCGACAGGGAAGATACAAAACTTGGCGAACTATAAGGGCAAAAACTATTGGAGCAAGATTACTGTGGGTATGTTACTTAATCATACTTCAGGACTTGTTGACTATCTTAATGTTTATGGCAATGATGATAAGGCAATAGATGTTTTTAGTAAAAAGGCTAAAGTGTATACTTTTGAAAGTATCATCGACCTCACACTCAATTTTGGTGAGGTTAATTTCAAGCCAGGGGAGCAATTTCGTTATTGCAATACAGGGTATTTACTCTTAGGTGACATCATCTCTAAGCGTTCAGGCATGGAGTGGCATGACTATATACAAACACACATCTTTGATGTTGCAGGCGTAAAACATACCTATTTTGGTACACGCATTTCTAAAATACTGCGAGCACAGATGCCAAAAGGGTATAATAAGTCTCATCCTACACATATGCCTATGTCTCTCGCTAGCAGTGCAGGGGAAATAATATCGACATTAAGTGATTTGGACATACTCATCAATGCTTGGAGAGAGGGAAAATACTATAAAAAAACAAATACCCTACATACCCAACTCACACAAGGCTTTCATACTATGGATCCCAATATTAAAGCGATAACCTATGGCTATGGGGTCATGAAAGTTGGAGATTTCTATGGGCATGGTGGACAGACGTTCGGGTTTGAATCTTATGTTACAACCAATCTCAAAACAAACACCACATACATTGTAGGGACAAACGATGCGCAGGTAAGAAGTCTAAACCTCTTTCTGAAAGCTGCAAATATTCAGATATATGACAATGATACATTAAATCAAAAATGTACACTACTCACGAAACAAATAGAAAACTTTAGACATGCTACAGAGATTAACCATAAAAATATTCACCATTTTCAAGATATTTTACACAATAAAAACAGTACAGAAGCTGATAAAAAGAATGCCCGTACAGCCTTACAAATACTCAACAAACAAACTGCTAATCGTATGCCAAACAGTGGGTATCCTGCGCTGTATGAACAGTTTAAACAAAGTTTTGAAGTAACCTGTGGTATCTTTAGTCCAGAAAACAATGCTTCACTCATTACTATGATACATAACAGTATGGATTTCAATACTGTTTTAGCCAGAGAACTGGGAGATAAGTTTTCTGTATCGAGAGTTCAATAAAGTATGATACTAAAGAATGTTAATATACAAATTTCGATACTTTCTTTTTCTATATGGCTAATAGACCGAACCACAGGGTATATCTCTGATTTTATAGGAAGAATATTCTGTCAAGATACATATATGCAAGCTGTAGACGGATATGTGGGAGAGTGCAGTTGTGGATTCAATGCAGATATCTATCTGAGTATTATTCTTTTGACTCTCTTTTTTATTGGTATATATCGAACCATTAAACAGAAGTAGTCTTTCTCCATCGCCAATACATAAAACTATCACATATAAGTGCAGGTAAAAACATACCAACAGCCAAAAGAAGTGAAAAGTGACTTGAGACATTTATTACAGTAGGATTGTGTGACTGTACTCTTTAAAGTGTAAAGAGTGAAAAATTGAGCCTATGATTTAACTTTTGATCAGGAATGATTACTGTGCATTGTTTTCTGAGTTTTTTCCCACTTGAGCAATTTGAAACCTGACTTGTGACATAGACTACAGTAGCAAACATAAAGAATAAAAATATACCTATAATAACTGCTACTAAAATCATATTTTTATTATCCTTTTTATTCTTTGGCATAGTTACTCCTTCTTGGGAAAGAATATACAAGTATAAAATTTTTGCGTGTATTATGTGTGCATTGGTTTGATAGTGATTAGATGGTATACTTTTATAAAAATTAAAAGAGTTGAGATGAATTTAGAAAATGTCATAGGTTTAGGTGTGGCAGGGAATTTTGCACACCATCTGGAACAGGCTGGAGAACTTAAAGATTTTGAGAATGTAGTCACTGCTGAAGCGAATGCTCCTAAAGGAATATTTCCTTTTTATCTCCCCGGATCAGATTCTTTTTTAGGTCAATATTGCATTGGAACAGACAGACTTGAACTTCCAAACTACGAAGCAAATGCCCAGGTTGAACCGGAAATAGCAGTACTTTTTGATATTGTTTATGATGAAGATAAACAAGTCATTGATCTGATAGCAAAAAAATTTACAACCTTTAATGACTGTACGATTAGAAAAGAGGGTGCAAAAAAGATCTCAGAAAAGAAATCATGGGGTTCTTACTCTAAAGGCATAGGCGATAAATGGATTGTTATAAACAAGTTTGAAAAGGGCGGGGTGATGGATAAGTACCATCTCTGTTCTTTTTTGCAACGTAATGGTATTTTGTATCCTTATGGGGTGGATGCCCCGTTAGTTGGTTACTCTTACTTCTATGGTAAGCTTAAATCATGGCTTATCGATAAGATGAATACACAAATTGATTTTGGACCATTAGAAAATATTGCAGAACATCTAAGAGCATGCAGCTATCCTCATCAGGCATTTATTTCTATAGGTGCAACTGCCTATGCAGAATTTGGAGAGAAAAATTATTTGCAAAGTGGTGATGAAATCTATGTGATCGCTTACGATAGAACAAAAGATGACTCCGGGTTAGAGCCATCTGAGACTAAGATCATACTGCATCAAAAAGTACTGTAGGTAGAAGTTATTACCCTCTGCTTGAGTCCTGACACTTCTTCTTGAAGTACTCTTTGTCTGCTTTACAGAGTGGACATTTTTCAGGAGGACGTTTTCCTCTATGTACATGTCCGCAGACTTCACAGATCCACTCTTCATTGTTTTCACTGTCAAAGAAACCTTCAGCTTCAAGAATGCGTTTGAGTTCCAAATATTCCGCTTCATGCTCAACTTCTACTTTACCAATGGCTCTAAAGAGTCTGGCAATATCATTTAAACCTTCCTCTTTGGCGATAACAGCAAAATTAGGATACATCTCCTCATGTTCATACCGTTCACCATCTGCAGCAACCATTAGATTTTTTTGTGTCGTGTCCAGCTCAATATTTTTCACCAGTTTATTGTAGGCTTTGTATTCTGCCATAGCATGGTATTTTTCATTGTTCGCTGCTTCCTGAAAATGTTTTGCAATGCGGTGTAGTCCCTCAGTATAAGCGACGTCGGCAAAGAATTCATATTTGTTTCTAGCCTGAGATTCCCCGGCAAATGCTTTCATTAAATTTACAGCAGTAAGATTTTCTGTGATACATGCCATCTCTTCTCCGCAACAGACCAGTGTTCCGCCTCCTACTTCCTGTACCTCTACCTCATTACCGCATTTGTTACATTTATATGTTTCGTACTGTTTCATTTTTTTTCCTTGTTTTTATTTTTTAGTTCAAATTTTTCTTAATATCTATGATGAATTCTGTAATATCATCATGCAGTGCCTGAAGATCCTCTTCATGTTCTACTTCATCTGCCAGTATTTCAGAGACAATGTCATAGGTAACGATATCTTTGTCTTTTGTCAACTCTGCCAAGTTGGAATAGACAGAGATAGCACACTGCTCACCTTTAATGGAGTCTTCCAGTATCTTTACGACATCAAACGCCTTTGGTTCTTCATAGCCGCAGTTGGTATGAGTGAACCAATCTTTAGGATTAAGCAAGGGGGTACCTCCCAGCTGTAAAATACGGTCAGCTACCATATTGGCATGTCTCAGTTCATCTGTTGCATGTTGTGTGAGCTCAGCAATAGCTGCATCTTTCATAATTCCTTTGATCACTTTTGCTTCAATGAAGTACTGGTAATATGCCAACCATTCATCTGCATACGCCTTATTAAGTAAGGTGATGATCTCACTAATCTCTATTCCTTTAATAATAGAATTTCCTCTTCGTGCCATCATGACTCCTTTTATATTTTATATAAGGATAAAAATTATCCTTTAGAAAGTATAGCTTCTTTAAACTTAAAGGAAAATAATTATCTTTTAAAAAATTTAAAGCTCTATAATATTGTCTAGTATAGAGTAAAAAAGTCAATGAAAAATAGATCGTTTGTAAATGGGGTGTATGGACATTTGTCCATACAGGAAGAAAAATTAATTTTTAAACCAGCTTTTAACTCTGTCAAAAGCAGATTCAAAAGTACTTTTGTGCGGACGGCTCTCTACACCGTAGCTCTCCTGAAGCTTTTCAAGAAGTCCTTTTTGTTCCTCGTTGATCTTCTTGGGAAGTATCATACGTACTTGAGCGATAAGACGACCTTTTCTTCCACTATGGACGTCGGGTACCCCTTCTTGTTCAAAGACAAACTGTTCTTTGTCTTTGGTGCTTTGTTTAAGTTCAAGTTCCAACTCACCGTCAAGTGCAGGTATGGAGATGGTTTCTCCCAAAATTGCCTGCGTAAAGAAGACAGGGACTTCAATATAAATGTCATTGCCGTTACGGATGAAGTGCTCATCCTCTTCTACATAGAAAGTAAGGTATAGGTCACCACGTTGTCCATTCTTGGCCTCATTTCCATATCCTTGGGCACGTAGTCTGTTGCCACTGTCGACCCCTGCAGGGATTTTGATGGTAACAGTATCTTCTTCTTCATGATACCCTTTGCCATTACAACTTGTACATTTTTGAGCAACTGTTTTACCTTCACCATGACATTTTGGACAGGTTTGTGCAAACTGCATAGGTCCTTGTCTCATCAGTACCTGACCTTGACCGCCACAGTATTCACAGGTTTGCAGTTTCGCATCTTTGGCACCGGTACCTTTACAGTCATTACACGGGGTCTTATATGTGATATCTATTTTCTTTTCACATCCAAAAACCGCTTCATGAAAGGCTAAAGGAAGTTCTATCTCAAAGTCCAGAGCATATTTTTGGCTTGGGTCACGTCTTGCATGTCCAAAACCTCCGCCAAAACCACCCGAACCTCCGAACATAGAGTTGAAGATATCCATAATGTCATCCATATTGGCTCCGCCAAAGCCGCTACCCATGCCGCCTTGACCTTCAAGTCCAGCTTTTCCGTAACGGTCATAGATACTTCTCTTCTCATCATCCGAAAGAACTTGATAGGCTTCATTGACCACTTTGAATTTATCTTCAGCTTCTTTATCATCCGGGTTTCTGTCCGGATGATATTTCAGTGCCAGTTTTCTATAGGCCTTTTTCAGTTCAGCGCCCGAACAGTCTTTACTGACTTCAAGTACTTCATAATAATCCATTTCTGTCATTACTGTTTCTCCATTGTAGTGGGAATAATTTTGGCGAATTCTACCATAATTTTGTTATAATGGCGAAAAGTTTTTCAAGGGGTAGAGTGATGATTGTTCATATCGTCCTGTTTCAATTCAAAGATGCACATAAAAAAGCCAATATGATCCAAGCCAAACAGATGCTGGAGAATCTTATGGGAGCAGTACCTACACTGCGAAGCATAGATGTTGGAATGAATTTTTCCACGGAAGAACGGTCGATGGACATGAGTATTATTACTGTATTTGAAAGTAAAGAAGGGCTTGATGCCTATGCTGTGCATCCTGAACATCTTAAAGTGGTTGATTTCATTAAAACAGTTGTGGAGTATTCAAAAGTCGTAGATTATGAAAAAATATAAAATAGAAGCATTTGAAAATTTGGTAGATGCTTTTTCCTCTTTACCATCCATAGGTAAAAAAACAGCGATCCGTCTGGCATACCATGCGGTGATGGAAGATGGATTTGCTGCCATGAAATTGGCACATGCACTGGAAACAGGGATCAACACGATCCAAAAGTGCAGTAAGTGTCATAATATGAGTGAAGATGAACTTTGTTCCATCTGCTCTGACCCATACCGTGACAGTTCTAAACTCTGTATTGTCCAAAGTGCAAAAGATATATTGACCATTGAAGAGAGTGGGCAATTTGATGGTGTGTACTACGTAGTTTCAGAAATACGTGACCTTGATGAAGCACATCTTTTTTATGCTGTTGGCGGGGTAGATGAAGTGATCTTTGCGTTTCCTCCAAGTATTGCAACCGATACAATGATCCTGTATATTGAAGATAAATTAAATGGATTGGATATACAGTTTACCAAAATAGCCCAAGGTGTTCCTACCGGTGTGGAGCTGGAGAATATAGATGTAATGTCACTCTCGCGTGCTTTGGAAGCGAGAGTGAAGATATAGGTTGTTTAGCTAAATAGTTGATCAATAGCTTTATTGTTGTTGGTTAAGATTTCCGGATTTTCAATACCATAGATTTTATAGAGTGTTGCAGCAATACTCAAAGGTTCAAACCAGTAAGTACCACTTTTTGGTTTCAGCCAAAGTCTATTGATACTTTGGGGGTCATCAACAATGGTTTCACCAAGCACGCCTTTATGGTTAAAGTATCCTTTGCCTCCAAGTACATAGAAGTTCTGAAGATTTCCGTGATCCCAGCCTTTAGCAGAGTTTAGATTGACATTTCTGCCGAATTCACCAAAGACCATAATATTGATATTTTGTTCTTTCCCTTCTGCTTTAAGGTGTGCCATAGCCGATTTTAACGATCCAAAAAGGTTTTCCATTCGTGTAACATAGTCTCTTGCTTCATTATGGTCATCCCATCCGCCAAGACCGCCTGTGCCTAGGGTCAAGACTTTTGTGTCAGGGTTTTTAACAAGAAGTTTGACGGCTGCTTCTATTTTTTTGGAAAAATCATTATCAGGATAGGCATCAGCACCCAGGTCTGGTGTTGTAGAACTTGCTATGGAGTCAATGAAAGTACTTAATTTATCTCTTTTCCCAAAAGCATCTTTTATTTTTCCCGGTACATTATTCTGTTGTGCCAATGTATTCATTTTCCCGTCCAAGGCAGGGTCAAAACCACTACTGTTGTTTTCATTATAGTTTTCTATTTCCCGTTCAGCTTCGGTATAATAAGTCCACCGTCTCACATCTCGTTTATAGGGATTTTCAAAACCTTCATTGATCCCAATAGGCTTTAGATAGCCAGGGATCGGTTTGTTCCCTTCAAGATAAAACTTGGATTCTCCTTCCATGGTGACAAATGGCATAAGGGTATTTTCATTGACTACCTTATTGGCTTCAAGAATCTGTGCAAGGTTGGCAAGTATGCCTGCACTGTCTTCATCAAATGAACCTTTCTGATTCTGAGCCGTACATTCTCCATGTGCTTTATTCCCGGCAGCCTCTCTGACAGCTGAATAGCAGCATCTAAAGATCGTCATATCTCCATTGTCTATAAGGGATTCCATTGCAGTGCCGCCTGCCTCCTGCCAACAACCGTTTTTTGTTGGTGTTATACCTCTGAAATAGTCATCATAGCTACTTTGGGATTTTTTCTTGATCTCTTCGATATTTGTAATATTCCCGGCCAGCTGACTTGCGCCTCCATACATGAAGATAACGATCGTTTGCGCATTGTTGTCATTTTGTGAAAAATTGATCTTGCTTACGTCTAATGTTGCAGCATAGGTAAAATCAGGCAGTAATATAGCTGAGCCGGCTGCCAATGATAATTTTATAAAGTCTCTTCTTTTCATTTTATTTCACCTCTCTTTGTGTGTATGTTATATCTAATCTTGAAATATAATCCAATACAATAAATGCGATATTTCTTTTATGCTCTTCTCGTCGTTTTGTTTGTTTTTGTATATCATCATAGGTAGAGAAAAGGTTGAACTCATCGCGGAAGAGTTGTTTCCCATCCCTGCTTTCTATCATATGGTCTCTGAAAAGTTTTAATTCTTCATTTGTCGCTTCTCTTGCGATAGTGGCTTTAAAGAGGTAATTTACGAAAGTATTTAGGCTTGTTATATCATTATTGCTATCGAGATTGAAATTATCATTTGCTATGAAATCATCGCTCCATCCCTGTCTGTCCCATGCACTAAAATCATCTGTTTTTTCAGGGTTTGATCGTCTAAGTAATACCTGCTCTCTGATGAATTTATTATAGTATGCAAAAGAGAGTGTGTCTAAAGGTACACGTTTTAATTTTCCAAGTTTATATTTCATGGTCGCCTGATGCATCTCTTCCAAGCCCTCTTTGAAATATGCGATGGTACTTTTACGATGTTTATAATTCATTTTTTTAGCCAATGAGTAAAAAGTCTCTTCCGCACTTTTTGCGCGATGCGTATGTAACAGATACTCTTCAGAGAAAACGATCTGCAATAAAATATCCTGCCATGTTTCCGGCTTACTTGCAACAATTGTATCTGCGATCTGCTGTTTTTTGGTATCACTTGTTTCAGGGAAGAAAAAATCAACCAGTCTTTTTGTTACCCCTTTGGTAAATGCATCAGATTTAGCAAGCTCACGGTAAAAATCATCACCATTATAGATAGTGGTTCCGAAAAGTTGTAAGGGTTGTGTATTCTGGTTCAGACTCACTTCCAGCGTATCACTGTCTGTATTGAGTTTCCAGTTCTTTAATGCTTGTCCAGCTATAGGTACATGTTTATCATCCTGATCCAGTGTAAATATTTCCATCATTTCTCTACCGTTGTCTTCAGGACTTCTAAAACGTCTCC
>JALXCZ010000007.1 GCA_026990595.1 Sulfurovum sp. | reverse complement strand
GCTACTCCATGTGTAACACCTTGTCCCACAACTGCATGTAATAAACTTGAAAGTCCCAATATAGCAATTAAAAATGCGAACACACCTCTTTTTATAATTCGTAACATAGTTTACTCCTTTTTTATTTGTATACTTAAATATTTAAAACATTCAAGATAATTATCACTTTGATAATAAATGATTATACTATGGAAATATTAAAAACCAATTTGAGGTGTAATCTATAGAATGGTAAGACCAGATAAGTTTGACTAAAGTTTCATTAGCTAGAATATCACAAATTTAATATAGAGGAATAATAATGGCAATTCAAGCTGAAAACAGTGTAGTAGGGATCGAGTACGAAGTAAAAGAAGCAGGGACAACTGAAGTTGTAGATACAAATAAAGGTGGTCAGCCACTAGAGTTTATTATGGGTAAAGGTCAGATTATTCCTGGTCTTGAGAGTGCACTTGTAGGTATGAATGAGGGTGAAAGTAAGGATATTACAGTAAAAGCAGCAGATGCTTACGGTGAAGTCAATCCAGAAGCACAGCAAACATTGCCAGTAGAGCAGTTTGAAGGTGTGGATCTGAAAGAAGGTATGACACTTTATGGTCAAGGTGAAGATGGTCAGACTGTTCAAGTAACAGTGACTTCATTTGATGATAAAAACGTTAATGTAGACTTTAACCATCCATTGGCCGGTAAAGACTTAGAGTTTGCGGTTACTGTTCTTAGTGAAAGAGCAGCAACAGAAGATGAAGCAACTTCCGGTCAAGTCGGTGGTGGACACTGTGACGACGGTGCATGCGGCTGCGGACACTAATTTTTATTTGATGTAGCATCATTTTTGTATAAAAGAATGGTGCTTCGTTCGGTCACTTACTCAAAGAAAATATTGAGTATTCAAATATTTTCTTTTATAAATCTATGACAATCTGACATATTTTTTTCTCTTTTTGGTTTTTCCAACTATAATACCATTATGCAAAACTATACAACACTTCAGATACAGTCTGTTGCCGTACTTGTTATATTGTTTCTTTACTTCCTCTATAAACTTAGACGGTTCTATAAAAAAATTAAAGACAAAAGTCTGCTTAGCCGTAACCGAACACTTAAAAAGTTAAAGCGTCTAAGTTGGGAAGATTTTGAGCTTTTGTGTATGGAGCTGTTTGCCAAGCAAGGCTGGAGAGTGCTTGGTAATGAAAAGAAGGGTGCTGACGGCGGGGTGGATATTTGGATGAAAAAACGTTCTTTAACTAAAAAAAATATCTCAGCCATTGTACAGTGCAAACGGTATGATGATGCCATGGTAACCATAAAAGTCGTTAGAGAGATGTATGGGTTGTTGCATGAACACAATGTCGATAAAGCTTACATCGTAACCACGAGTCGTTTCACAAAAGAGTGTTACAAGTTCATTGAGGGGAAAAATATGATCCTTATCAATGGAGAAGAATTGGTTAAGATGATCAATTGAACACCTGGGTTATTCAGAGGATGCAATTAATTTTTCTCATAGACCTCAAAATCCTCTTTACTCACGCCACAATCAGGACACTTCCAGTCATCAAGAATATCTTCAAATGCTGTTCCTGCTACTATACCACTGTCGGGATCACCTACGGCAGGATCATAAATATATTCACATACGGTACAAATGTATTTTTGGCTCATTATTTATCCTTTTAAAAAATATACTTACCCAGTGTGTAATCTGTGTTGAATTTGAGTGTAATCTTAACATGGTAAAATACGATAAATATTTTTACTTCAAAAGGACACCGTATGTCGATCAAATGTGCATTTTTATTTCCGGGGCAAGGTTCACAAGCTGTGGGAATGGGACAAGACTTTTTTAACAACTCTGATATAGCAAAGCAGATGGTAGCTGATGCCAGCAGTAGAACAGGGATAGATTTTGAGAATCTTCTTTTCACGGAGAATGATGATCTTGAAAAAACAGAATTTACGCAACCGGCTATTTTACTTGTATCTGCCATAGCGCACAAGTTGTTTGAAGATGAGATGCCGATCAAGCCTGTGTATGCTTTGGGTCATTCTCTGGGTGAGTTCTCTGCACTGGTAAGTGTGGGTGCTCTGGATGCCATAGATGCAGTAGAACTTGTAAACCTTCGCGGTAAGCTTATGGCTGAAGCATGTGCAGGTCAGGATGTGGGAATGTTGGTATCACTTGGTCTTGATGACAAAACGGTTGAAGATATCTGTGCAGCTCAGAGAGATGCAGGGATGAAAGTGTGGCCTGTGAATTACAATGCCGAAGGTCAGATAGTCATTGCAGGGATCAAACCCGATCTTGAAAAGCTTGAGCCTATCCTCAAAGAAGCAAAAGCCAGACGTGCAATGCTGCTCAATATGTCTGTGGCAAGTCACTGTCCGCTTCTTGCGTCTGCTACGGCACCGTTAGCCGAAAAACTTGCAGAGGTCCTCAAAGACGAGTTGACTGCACCGGTCATCTCCAATGTAACGGCAAAAGGGTACAGCACAAAAGAAGAAGCCCTTGATCTTCTTCCAAAGCAGTTGGTCTCGCCTGTACTTTATAAGCAGTCCATTGCTGATTTTGATGATGAGGTGGATTGTTATGTTGAGTTTGGTCATGGCGGAGTGCTTAAGGGCTTGAATCGTAGGGCTACGAAGAAGCCTCATTTTGTGGTTTCAGATATGGCTTCTTTGGCAACTGCTATTGAAGAAATAAAAAATTTAGGTTCATGATGAGTCGTAAAATAGCGATCATGGGTGCGATGCCCGAGGAAGTAGAACCGATTGTCTCCAAGTTGGATAACCTGAATATAGTAGAGTATGCAGCGAACAAGTACTATGAGGGAAGCTATAACGGTCAGGATGTGCTTGTAGCATATTCTAAAATAGGTAAAGTTTTTGCTACTCTGACAGCTACGATCCTTATAGAGAAGTTTAAGTGTGACACGTTACTTTTCTCAGGTGTTGCAGGAGCGATCTCCCCTGAACTTAAAGTCGGTGATCTGATTATTGCAGAAGGTCTGTGTCAGCATGACTTGGACATTACGGCTTTTGGACATCCTTACGGGTATGTACCTGAAGGCGATGTATGTGTAGCTGCGGATGAGCATTTGAGAGAGGTTGCGAAACAGGTTGCTTCACAAAAGGGCTTGAGACTTAAAGAAGGTATCATTGCTACGGGTGACCAGTTCGTTGCGGATGAAGCACGTAAGAATTGGATAGGTGAGACCTTCAAAGCGGATGCTTTGGAGATGGAAGGTGCAGCGGTTGCTGTGGTATGCTCAGCATTGAATGTACCCTTCTTTGTATTGCGAGCCATTTCGGATGCAGCCGATATGGATGCCAGTTTCTCTTTTGATGAATTTTTGGAATCTTCCGCAAAAATTTCGGCAGATTTTATTTTATCAATGGTAGATACTATAAAATAATCTCATGTCATATTTCCATTTATTTGGATTGTGGCATTGTTATTCTCTTCATTTTTTTTAGAAAAAAACGAAGCAAAAAAAGTGTCGTTCCTTTCAAATCGCTCTGCTTTCAAGGGTGTTCGGAATGACAGAGCACACTATCGTGTGATTGATTGATGAGGACTATATAATGCTTGATAACCAAAGACGAAGTAAATCTAAAACTATCCCAATGAGTAAGAAACTCTTAAAAGTCATAGGTAAAACCAATGCTGAGTTTAAACTCATTGGCGAGGGGGACAAGATACTTGTGGGGCTGAGTGGAGGAAAAGATTCTCTTGCATTGATTCATGCCATGAAACACATACAACGTCATGCGCCCTTTCGTTTTGAGTTTGAAGCGTGTACCATCAAGTATGGAATGCCAGATGAGCATTACGAATTTCTTACTAAACATTGTGAAGAGTATGAAATAAAACATACAGTCTACGATACCAATATTTTTGATGTTTCACAAGATACTATACGTGAAAACTCCTCTTTTTGTAGCTATTTTTCACGTATGAGACGTGGAGCACTTTATAGTTTTTCAGAAGAACATGGATTTAATAAAATAGCCCTTGGTCATCACTTTGACGACACAGTAGAGAGTTTTTTTATGAATATGTTTTACAACGGAAGTATGAGAGCTTTGGCACCTATATATAAAACGAGCAGAGGAGTACACCTCATACGTCCGCTTATTCAGGTACGTGAACGTCAACTGCGTGATTTTGCTACAGAAAACAATCTACAGATTATCGGTGATGAAGCCTGTCCTGCGATGATGAAAGATGTGAAGATGCCTCATGCCAGAGCAAGTACGAAAGTATGGTTGGCAGAGATAGAGGCTAAAAATAAAGATGCTTTTAAAATGTTCAAAGCCTCCTTTAAACATATTCATGATGATACATTTTTAGACCCTGAGCGTTGGGACAGGGATGATATTTTAGTGAGCAATGAACAGTGAGCAGTGAGCAGTTAAGGGTTGAAAAACCCGGTAGAATAGACAAGGTTCTAGCCCAGGAATTAGATGTCAGCCGCAACCAAGTTGAAAAACTTGTAAAGGATGGGCTTGTTTCAGTCAATAATAAAAAAGTTACCAAGACGAGTTTTAAAGTCTCTCAAGGTGATGAGATAGCTTATGAATTTAAAGAAGCAGAGAAACGGAAGCCTGTGGAGGTGGACTTCGATGTGGAAGTGTTGTACGAAGATGACTACTTGCTTGTGGTTAATAAGCCATCGGGACTTGTAGTACATCCTGCTCCATCAGTGAAAGAGCCTACGCTGGTTGACTGGCTCATTCATAAAGGTATCTCCCTCTCTACCATAAGCGGGGAAGAACGACACGGAATAGTGCATCGTATAGACAAAGAGACGACGGGGGCTTTGGTGGTGGCTAAAACCAATGAGGCACATGAGAAGCTGAGTCTTCAGCTACAGGACAAAAGTATGGGGCGTTACTATCTGGCACTTATAGACTGTCCACTTAAAGATGATACTATAGTAGATAAGCCCATAGGGCGTAACCCGAAGAACAGGCTAAAGATGGATATTGTGCCTCATGGAAAACCTGCAAAAACAGCATTTAAAAAGCTTTTGACATCGGACTATAATGTAGAACTGATAGCAGCAAAACTCTTTACAGGACGTACCCATCAGATACGCGTGCATCTGAACACTTTGGGACGGCACATTCTGGGGGATGATTTATATGGTTTTAAGACCAAAAGAGATAAAATTCCAAGAGTTTATCTGCATGCATATCTACTATATTTAGTCCACCCGATCAGCGGTGAAAAAATGGAGTTTGAAGCTCCACTTTTTGACGATATGACAACATATATGACAAAATATTTTGATCAAGGTGAAATAGATGAAAAAATCAACCCTCTTACTCTCGGCTCTAACTTTACTGGTTCTTAACGGATGTGGCGGCATTAAAGGACTGCTTCTGTATAAAACAGATCCGACACTTAAAACAATCACCCAGGTGCGGGCATTGCCAATGAGCAGTTCTGTGGGCTTTGAATGGCAAACCATTAAAGACAGACGTGTCCATGGTGTCAATATCTACAGAGGTTTGCCTACAGACAGATATAAAACAGATCAAGGCTTTAAACGTGTAGGCTCAGTGGGTAACCGTTACGGTACGCACTTTGTTGATACTCATGTAAAACCAAATACAACTTATTTGTATACTTTTACGACATACTCTCTTGGAAAAGAATCAAAACACGGTGCTGTGCTTAAGGTAAAAACAAAACCGCCTTTTGCGGGTATCTCTTTCGTTCAGGCATATAAAGTGGCACCTAATGTCGTAAAACTTTTATGGAGACCACACCCGAATGAAAGGGTGAATTCTTATATTATTGAGCGTTCTGTCAATGGAGGACCATGGAAATATATGGCAATTGTCAAAGGACAGCTGATGGCAGAATATGTGGATGGACGTGTAAGAGCGGGGAATAGCTATGCCTACCGTATTTTTGCACGGGGATATGACAAGATCCGATCTCAACCAAGTCAAGTCACACGTATTTCACTTTAAGGACAAAAGCATTTATGCCACATTTAAAAGTTACTCCATTCGACAGCTCTGACATAGAACAGAGAATCCTGCAAAGTGATATCATTACTTTTAGGGCAAAAGCACTCAAAGGTGAGGATGAGTTACTTGGTGTGGAACACGGAGGAGAAGAGTTTCTTCTTCAGATCAAACCCGATACCAAAGCAACCCTTGTAAAATATGACAAGGTGACCAGACCACTGAAGGTTAATCTTTTAAAAGAGGCGCTAGACAGAGTCTCCAAAGTGTTGGAGCTTAATATTGAGAGTTCAAATATTGCTCTTTCCAATACAAAGCCGGTACTCTCTTCGGCATATTTTAAGAAAATAGAGGATTTTGAAAAGATCATTTTTCCCAAAGAGAAGATCTCCGTTGAGGTAGGGTTCGGTTCAGGAAGACATTTGCTCTATCAGGCAAAAAAGAATCCTGATACTCTTTTTATAGGGCTTGAAATACATACTCCCTCGGCACAACAGGTACTCAAACAGATAGAACTACAGGGGCTGGATAACATTTGGGTGGTCAACTATGATGCCAGACTCTTTTTGGAGATGCTGCCTTCGAATGCCTGTGAGAAGATATTTGTCCATTTCCCTGTGCCTTGGGATAAAAAACCGCATAGGCGTGTGATCAGCTCCTCTTTTCTGGATGAATCAATACGTGTACTTAGGGAGGGTGGACAGTTGGAACTTCGTACAGACAGTGACAAATACTTCTGGTATTCTCTTGAGACTTTCTTTGCTGTGCCAAAAGTAGAGGTGGAAGTACGGAAGAATGAAGCCTTGGAAGTGACCAGTAAATATGAAGCAAGATGGCGCAGACAGGAGAAAGATATCTATGATGTCTATGTAAGATGCAGAGAAAAATCAGAGACTAAAGAACTGAATATAGATTTTAATTTTAATATTGTAAAATATAGAAAAGGTTTGGAAGAAACTTTACCCAAAAAAGCATTGGTCTTTGACGGATACTTTGTACACTTTGAACGTATGTATAAAATAGGGGATGAAAAACTCCTGATCAAGTGTGCATTTGGAAGTTTTGACAGACCTGAACATAAATATATTTTGATAGAAGAGAACAGCTGTCGGTACTTTGTCTCTCCTCCGGTGAAGACAACGGTCAACAACGAAGCACATCAAAAAATAATGGAACTTTTATCTTAAAGGAAATCTAGGATGTCCAATGTAATCAATGCCCAACATCTCACACTTGCCTATGACGGCGGTGCAAAAGAGATCATTAAAGATGCAAGTTTCACCATTAAAAAAGGAGAGTTCGTTTTTATTACCGGTCCGAGTGGTTCGGGTAAATCAACACTCCTTAAAGCGCTTTACGGGGCACTAAAGCCTACTGAGGGAAGCCTTGTGGTGGGTGGGTTGGACCTGGCAAGTGTAGGACAGAGTAAACTGCAGGAGTTAAGAACACATTTGGGGATCATCTTTCAGGACTATAAACTGGTCAATGAATGGAGCGTGGCAAAAAATGTTGTATTGCCTTTGATGATAGCCGGCTATTCTGTCGATGTGCAGAATACGCAGGCGCAAAGACTGCTTAAACATGTAAAACTCTCAGAACATGCTGATAAGTATCCTTTGGAACTTAGTGGTGGAGAGCAGCAACGCGTTGGTGTAGCAAGAGCACTTTCCAAAAATCCGGTAGTGATACTTGCAGATGAGCCCACAGGTAACTTGGATGACTACTCTTCCAATGTGATTTGGGATCTTATGGAGAATGCCTGTCAGCAGCTTGATACAACAGTGCTGGTAGTCACACATAAAATACCAACGATCTTTTCGTTGCCGTATAGACATTTTATTATTGAAAGCAAGGGTGTGTATGAAGTTCATTAAAAACCATCTCATGTTTATTTTGCCTCTCATGGCGATACTGCTTGGTATAGAGTTCTACCTTGTCTTTGACCGTACGACAAACTCGTATGAAAAAGGCCTAAAAGAAGGCTATTCTATGCTTGTTGTAACCAAAAAACCCATGAAGCTTTCTATGTTTCAGGCACTCAACAGACATATCAGCAGTTCAGAAAAGATCAAAAGAGAAAATATTGTCTCTGAAATCGCAAAAGGGGTAAGTAAAAACAGTAACAAAGAGATACTTGCAGCTTTGCCGTATTTTTATAATGTCAGGTTAGATTCTTACCTTAGTACTTCAGGGTTAGAGAAAATAAAAACTGATCTTGAAAAAGATAAGAATGTGAAAAAAGTAGAGACATTTGGAAGCAGCTACAGTTCGAGTTACAGACTCTTCTCTTTTATTAAATTTACGTTGAAACTCTTTATTGTCTTTATGGGAGTAGTGAGCCTTTTTCTTATCATTAAACAGATGGAAATATGGAAATACGCACATAAAGAGCGCATGCAGGTGATGGAGATATTCGGTGCACCACTGATGTTACGCTCGGGTGTACTTTTTAGAGTAGCGATAGTCGATGCTTTTCTTGCAACACTGCTGACTACAGCTATTTTTCTTTATATAAAATTTCAATGGGCAGCGAACAGTGGCATAGATATTATGATGCAAAACAAAACAGAGCTTTTTAAAATGACAGATATAGCTATTCTTTTGGTATCGGCACTGTTTATTGTGATCATTGCCGTTTATTCAGTGGTTTTTTCAAGTAAGGGAGTAGAGGAGTGAGATCTGTCCTACTCTACTGTTTTTTAATCATCGGGCTGTTGCAGGGTGCAACAACTGTTAGTAAGATCAAAAATTCCAAAAAAGACCTTTCTACTGCTGTATCTCAAAAGAAACAGGCAAGCAGACAGCTGGAGAAGATAGCAAATGATATCCATAAAGCAGAAAAAGATCTTGTCTATCTTGATAAAAAGATAGATGCACTTAGTCGTGACCAGAACAAGACAGAAGCAGAGTACCGGGCACTGAAAGTTGAGTTGAAGAGATCAAAAGAAGATTTTTCCAAAACGAGTAAAGCGTTGGAACGAAAACACAAAGCGTTCATTTCCTTGCTCTCCAAGCAGTTCTCTGTTATCTTTGCAATGGAGCAGGCGCATGAACCCACACGTGAGTCGATCATTTCACAGGAAGTCTACAAAGCCTATAAAAAGCATAATGCAAAAGAACTTGCTGCGCTCAGAGCAGAGATAAACACACTCAAAAAACGTAAACAAGATAAGCTCTATCTGCATAATAAAACAAAAAATCAGATCAAGAGGATCATTAAAAAAAGAGAAGCTTATGCGCAGAAAAAAGCAGCTAAAAAGAAACTGCTTGAAAAACTTGCCAAAGATGAAGAGAAATACAATGCAAAACTCGAAAAGATTGTTGACAAACAAAACTCATTGCGTGCAACACTGGCCAAACTTAATATTTTGCATACTCAAGAGGTAGAAGAAGCACGCAAACAGGCAGCTGCCAGAAAGAAGGCGATACGTCTTGAAAGAGAACGTAAAGAACGTCTTAGAAAAGCCAAGGCTTTAGTACGTGCCAAAGCCAAAAAGGCTAAAGAAGCTTTGCGTAGAGCAAAAACGGCAGAGGCAAGAAAAATAGCAAGACTGGCTGCAAAAGAGGCAGAGAAAGAGAGAAAAGCAGTTTATAAAGAAAGTACAAAAGTAAGAAATATCAATTCTTCCTATCATAAAGCACCGGTCTATGCCTACCGGGGAGGTAAGACCATTTCACCTATTCCTGGAGCGAGGCTTATCAAGAAGTTCGGTACCTATATCGACCCTATATACAAGATCAAGATTTTTAATGAATCTATCACCCTTAAAGCGCCTTCTTCCAATGCAAAAGTGCAAAATGTTCTTAACGGAAAAGTAGTTTTTGCAGGGAAAAGCAGTATGCTTGGAAAAGTGGTAGTCGTTGCACATAGTGGGAAAATGCATACTGTCTATGCAGGACTCTCCAAGATCGCACCGACGATTCATGTTGGAAGCAAGATACGCAAAGGGTATGTTGTCGGTAAAGTAACAAGTAAGCTAATGTTTCAGGCAACGAAGAATTCTAAACATATCAACCCGTTAAAATTGATCCGTATCTGATTTAAACCCCTCCTAAACCTCTTTTAGCTATAATCGCGAAATTATAAAGAGGTGTATCTGTGACAAAAAGAGTATTAGTAAAATTTTCCGGTGAAGCGTTGGCGGGTGAAGAAGGATATGGGATCGATACTCAGATCCTTAACTTTATTGCAAGTGAGATCAAAGATCTTGTAGATGCAGGTGTGGAAGTTGCTGTTGTTGTAGGTGGCGGAAATATTATTCGTGGTGTAAGTGCTGCAGCTGACGGGATCATTAAAAGAACTTCAGGTGACTATATGGGTATGCTTGCCACGGTCATTAATGGTGTTGCTATTCAGGAAGCATTGGAATATTGTGGACTTGAGGCTAGACTTCAGTCGGCTATAGATATGCAGGAGATAGGTGAAGCATTTATCGTTCGTCGTGCAAGAAGACATTTGGAAAAAGGTCGTGTGGTTGTATTTGCCGGAGGTACAGGTAATCCATATTTTACAACAGATACGGCTGCAACGCTTAGAGCTTCTGAGATTGACGCAGGGTTGCTTATTAAGGCAACAAAAGTAGATGGTGTTTATGATAAAGATCCAAACAAGTTTGATGATGCAGTGAAACTTGATACACTGACCTATGATCAGGCATTGACAGATCATATTAAAGTGATGGACGATACTTCTATTGCCTTGGCAAGAGAAAATAGATTACCGATCGTTGTGTGTAATATGTTTGAAAAAGGTAATCTGCTCTCTATTATTAAAGGCGATATGAGTCTTTGTTCTATCGTGAAATAGTGAACAGTACAAATAAATATTATTGATGAAGGAATAAAATGAGAACAGAAGAATTAACAGCAAAAGCACTTGAAAAAGTAGATTTCGACAAATATCTTTTAGCGAATGCTGTAGGTAAAAGAGCAGAGAAAATAGCAAATGGTGCCCAAACTCTACTTGATATAGATACAGCAGGTATGAAATATACTGATATCGCACTTCAAGAGATTGCTGAAGGTAAGATCACTGTAAGTATAGAAGGCTAAAAACCTTTGGATGCTTTTTTATTAAAAGCCAAAGAGATTCATACTATAGAAGAGGCTAAAGCCCTTCTGTGGGAACAAGTCCCCTCTCCTCTGCCTGCAACCATCAGAGCCCTTGAGCTTGCATTGACCGCTCATGATGGTCAACAACGTAAAAGCGGCGAACCTTATATCGTCCATCCTATTTTAGTGGCAGCGATCACCGCAGCTTTCTCCAATGATGAGACTATGGTACAGGCAGCATTGCTTCATGATGTTGTTGAGGATACCAGTTTTGATATTGAAGATCTCGAACAAGAATTTGGTGATGATGTTTCACATATGGTTGAAGGGCTGACAAAGATCGTAGAAATACGTGATGTTGAATTGGTTCCGTCAGGTTCCAGTGAAAGGCTTATTAACTCAGCACTTACATTCAGAAAGATGCTGATCGCCTCTATTAAAGATATTCGTGTACTGGTGATTAAGCTCTGTGACAGACTGCATAATATGCTTACGCTAGATGCTTTAAGTCCGGATAAACAGAAGCGTATTGCAGAAGAGACACTGGTTGTGTATGCACCTATTGCCCATAGACTTGGTATCGCCAGATTAAAAAATGCTCTGGAAGATCTGAGTTTCTACTATATCTATCCTGAAGATTACAAAGAGATCGATACTTACATTAAAAATAATGCACAAAACTTACAGTTTAAACTTAATGCCTTCATTCAGAAAGTCAAAAAAGCCATGGTCCAAAACGGATTTGATGAAGATGAGTTTGAAATTTTCGGCAGAGTAAAGCATTATTACTCCATCTATATGAAAATGCACAGAAAGGGAGTAAGTATAGAAGAAGTACTGGATCTTCTGGCAGTACGTATCATCGTGGATGAACCTATTGAATGCTACAAAGTATTAGGGCTTATGCACCTAGAGTTTACCCCTTTGATCTCCCGTTTTAAAGATTATATAGCCGTACCTAAAGAGAATGGGTATAAGACTATCCATACAACTCTTTTTAATGAAGAAGGTATTGTTGAAGCACAGATACGAACGGTACAGATGCATAGACTTGCAGAGTATGGAGTTGCGGCACACTGGAAATATAAAGATGGAGGAGATGGGGTAAACTTGGAGTGGTTGGAGAGTCTGCACTACCAGAATGAATCTATTGAAGAGTTTTATGAACTTGCAAAGAGTGATCTCTTTTCTGAAGATATTACAGTTTTTTCACCCAAAGGAGACTACTATACTCTCCCCAAAGGCTCAACGGCGCTTGATTTTGCCTATGCGATTCATTCAGAAGTGGGCAGCAATGCTGTGGATGCCTTGATCAACAAACGCAATGTATCTTTGCTGACCGTATTGAAGAATGGAGATATTGTCAAGATCATCAAAGATGACAAAGTCCATCTGCACTGCTCCTGGTTAGACACAGTGAAGACATCTAAGGCAAAAGACGGCATAAGAAGTGAGTGCCGTGCTCGTATCAAAGAGTCAGATACTTTGAGTGCCTATAATATACTTGCAACGCTGTTTGCACAAAATAATAGTGAGATGAAAGAGCTTGCAAAGGTATTGGAGCTTCAAGATTCTATTCATAAATTACCGGTACAGTTGGACTATTATAAAGATGTCATCCATAAGATAGCAGAATATATGGGAGCAAAAGAAGTGCGTTTCTGGGAGTTTCTCAAAAGGGGCTACAAAAAACCCAAACTCAAAGAGATCGAACACTTTAAGTTTTTTACAAATAAGTCTTTGGACGGTGTGGAGTTTGATTATTGCTGTCATCCTAAAGTAGGTGACCAGATTGTTGCATTTTATAAGGACAGTAAGGTTATTATACACCATAAATTATGTAAGAAAGCATATGAAAAAATAGTTGCAGGGGAACCAATGATCTATGTGCATTGGAACACAACGAAACTTTCACGCTATCGGTTGACTATCAGTTTGCAGAACCAAAAAGGAATACTTGCAGATCTTTTGACAAAGCTTTCTGATCTTGATTTGAATGTTGTCAGTATAGAACTTGGTATCCATAGTTCTGAGAGTGCGGAATATTGCCAAATAGAAGTGGAAAGTAATGAGAGCAAAAAGAGTTTGCTTGCAGAAAAGATCTCACAAAAATTCAAGCTGATCGAGATGATCAGTTTAGACGATGCATATAACAAATAGTAGGGGATGATAAAGAAATGTTGACAGAAAAAGCGTTAGAAGAGATAAACAGAGGTACCGCTGAGATCATAGATATGGAGCGTATTGAGAAATTGGTTTCAAAATATTATGAAGATGGTACCACGTATACAGTCAAAGCAGGATTTGATCCTACAGGAGCCGACCTGCATCTTGGACATACGGTACTGCTTCAAAAACTTAGAGCATTTCAGAACCATGGAGGACGGGTACAGCTTCTTATTGGTGATTTTACAGCAACCATAGGGGATCCTACCGGTAAAAGTGAAACAAGAAAAGTACTTGATAGAGAAACTATCTTGGCCAATGCCAAAACTTATCAGGATCAGGTGTTTAACATACTGGATGAG
Organism: Sulfurovum sp.; assembly: GCA_026990595.1. GTDB lineage: Bacteria > Campylobacterota > Campylobacteria > Campylobacterales > Sulfurovaceae > Sulfurovum. Next base: position 69,873 of record JALXCZ010000007.1, on the reverse strand, counting down.
GGTAAAACAGACGTGGTATTCAACTCTGCATGGCTTGAAGATTTGGGTGCGGCGGGTATGGTAGCACTCACAACTACATTCAATGTAGCACGTATGCTTGAACGTGATGACTTTGAAAAGCGTTATAAGGCTGGACATAGTATTTCTATTTCTGAATTTATCTACCCTTTGCTGCAAGGGTATGATTCTGTAGAATTAAAATCCGATATTGAAATAGGCGGTACTGACCAAAAATTTAACCTTTTAATGGGAAGACACCTTCAAAGAGCCTATGGAACAGGTAAAGAACAAGCAGTATTGATGATGCCTATCCTGGAAGGACTTGACGGTGTTCAGAAGATGAGTAAATCTTTGAACAACTATATTGGGATCACAGAAGAGCCTAAAGATATTTATGCGAAGACACTTTCTGTATCCGATACGTTGATGTGGCGTTATTACGAACTTTTGAGTGAAAGATCACTTGAAGAGATCGCTAAGATGAAAGAAGATGTCCAAAATGGTGTACTTCATCCTAAAATTGCTAAAGAGAACCTGGCTCTTGAATTGGTTACAAGGTTCTATAATGAAGAGTTGGCTACACTAGCTAAAGCAGAATTCGATAATGTCTTTAAAGCTAACCAGCTTCCTTCTGATATGAATGAAGTAGAAGTAGAAGAAGGGATCTGGATATGTAAAGCCTTGGTAGATGCAGGCATAGAGCCTTCAACTTCTCAGGCGAGAAGGGACATTAAACAGGGTGCAGTGAGAGTGGATCAGGAAAAAATTTCTGATGAGAAACTGAACCTTGATTCTGGAGAATATATTTTGCAGGTTGGAAAAAGAAAATTTGCAAAAGTAAAGGTGGGGTAATGGCATTTAAATCTTTTAAAATCGGAAAATATACTATTGAAAAACCTATTATTCAAGGTGGTATGGGTGTAGGTATCTCCTGGGATCAATTGGCGGGCACTGTCTCAAAGGAGGGGGGACTCGGTGTGATCTCAGCTGTAGGTACAGGTGTCTATAAAAAAAGAAAATATCTTCATGGAAATGAGATGGTAGGCAAAGAGCACAGACCGCTTGAAGCGATCAATTTTTATTCTTATGAGGCACTTGAGCATATTTTTAAAAATGCAAGAAAAATATGTGGAGACAAGCCGTTGGCAGCCAATGTCCTGTATGCACAAAGCGACTATGACCGTGTGGTTCAGGATGCCTGTAAAGCAGGTGCAAATATCATCATTACCGGTGCAGGTCTACCATTGACCATGCCTGAAGCAGCCAAAGATTATCCTGATGTTGCCTTGGTGCCTATTGTCTCAACGGCAAAAGCATTGAGGATTTTGTGTCGTCGCTGGAAAAAAACACATAACAGACTCCCAGATGCTGTGATCGTTGAAGGACCTCTTTCCGGTGGACATCAGGGGTTTAAATATGATGAATGTTTTTTAGAAGAGAATCAACTTGAAAATATTCTTGCTCCTGTGATAGAAGAAGCAAAAAACTGGGGTTCTATGCCAGTGATTGCTGCAGGTGGAATATGGAACCATGATGATATTGTAAAGATGATGGAAATCGGTGCAGATGCTGTGCAAATGGGAACACGTTTTATCGGTACGGTTGAGTGTGATGCTTCTGAAGTGATGAAACAGGTTATTATTGATTCAACGGAAGATACGATCAAACTTTTTAAATCACCGGTAGGGTATCCTGCACGTGGGGTAAAGACAAATCTTCACAAAAGTATAGAAGAGGGTACTGCACCCAAGGTTGCATGTATCTCTAATTGTGTTGCCCCTTGTGAACGCGGGAAAGAAGCAAAAGTGGTAGGATACTGTATTGCTGACAGATTGACCGATGCCTATGACGGATTGATTGACACCGGACTTTTTTTTACAGGAGCGAACGGATACCGTTTAAGTGAGATCATTACAGTTAAAGAGCTTATGCATAAGTTGATGGAAGGGGAAGATAAATAAAGTGAAACTTCTTAAGATCTTTCTTTTATTTATGATAAGCGCAACAACCCTTTTCTCTTCTGTCACACTTTTAAAGAAAGTGACACTGCAGAAGGGGGAGTTACGATTGGAATTCAGCCAGTCGTATGATAAAAAGCAAATTAGACATTTTACACTGAGAAAACCCTACAGAGAAGTGTTTGATATCAAAAATACACGCTTAGCCGGTAAGTATGTAGGTAAAAATCTTAAAAGCAACCACTGTCGATCACTAAGAGTTTCACAATATAAAAGAAATATTGTAAGAGTGGTGATTGAAACAGATAGATCGTATGTCTGTACACCGTATAAACCGCTCTTTTCATGGAAAAGCTATCATATTCCTTTACCTAAATTTACTTTGAACCCAACAGCCAGATCTTCCAGATATGCAAGTAGAAAATCTCTTAAAACAAGAAAAATTACAAAAAAACATAAGAAAAACAAGCCTTATCTTATTGCTCCTACAAAAAGTTATCATAAAAATGAACTTATCGTCATTGATGCAGGACACGGAGGAAAGGATACCGGTGCTATAGGAGGAGGGAAAAGAGAGAAGGATCTTGTACTTCAGATCGCTAAAAAAGTGGCAAAAGAGATCAAAAAAAGAGGCTATTCTGTTTATTTGACAAGATCTACCAACCGTTTTTTAAAACTTTCTCAGCGTACACGTATTGCAGATAAAAAAGGCTCAGTTGCTTTTATTTCTATCCATGCAAATTCTGTCCCTAAAAAACATCGCTTGACTGCACATGGTGTGGAGACATTCTATTTACAGAATACAAGAGATGCAAAATCACAACGTATTGCAGCAAGGGAAAATGCAGCAGTGCTTAAAGGTGCAGGAAGTAGATTGAGCAAAAAGGTGATCATCGACTCTGTACTTAACGGTCCAAAAATTGTCCAATCCAATAAATTGGCTATTGATGTACAAAGAAGGATCATTACAAATTTGCGCTGTTCTTATAAAGGTGTCAGGGACGGGGGTGTCAGACATGCACCTTTTTATGTTTTGGTAGGGGCAAGTCGTCCTTCTATACTCGTTGAAGTAGGGTATATTTCAAATCCAAGAGAGAGAAAAAGACTCTTTACCCAAAAATATCAAAAATTGATCGCCAAAGGTATTGCAGAAGGTGTAGACAGTTATTTAAACAATAGAAAAAAAGAGATAGATATTGAATAAGGGAAAAGAGATGATAAAGATAGTGTTTGGATTTGTTTTCATGTTGTTGTTGATCGGCTGTGGAAATCCTGGTGTTGACAGATCAAATGCTTTGGTTGTGATTGATGCGGGACATGGAGGACATGACAGTGGAGCAGTCTGTGCTGGAAAATGTGAGAAAGACATTGTACTTCAAATTGCCAGCAAGGTTGCAAAAATATTTAAAAACAAAGGCTATCAAGTCTATCTTACCCGCGGTAGTGACCACTTTTTGACTTTGGGAGAACGTACACGTATTGCAGATAGAAAAAATGCCGATCTTTTCATTTCTATCCACGCCAATGCCATCGCAGACAGAAATCGTTTTGAAGCTGTAGAGGGGGTAGAGACTTACTTTTTACAAAAAACGAGAGATGCAAGATCACAACGTATTGCGGCTAAAGAGAATGCTGCGGTTTTACAGGGTACAGACAGTTTAAGCAAGAATGTTATTATCGACTCTGTTCTCAATGGACCAAAGATCATAGAGTCAAACAAACTTGCCATTGATGTGCAGAGACATATTATGAAGTCTCTTAGAGAGGAATATGCAGATACAAAAAATGGTGGAGCAAAGCCGGCACCTTTCTATGTACTTGTAGGTGCAAGTAGACCTTCTATTCTTGTTGAAGTAGGGTATATTACCAATACAAAAGAACGTCATAGGCTTTTTTCTTCAGAGTATCAAAAACGTATTGCAGAAGGCATCGTAAAGGGTGCAGGGCATTATTTGGATAATCGTAAAAGAGAGATGGGGTTTTAAGGTTTCTTAAAATGCTTTGTCGGGGTGGAGACACCCCGACCTATATAGGTTATTTGTAGTTTTTGATTGCTTTTTCGAGTATTTCAGTTGCTGCTTTTTTGTCTTTGAACCCTGCTACTTTTACCCATTTGTTAGGTTCAAGCATTTTGTAGGTTTCAAAGAAGTTTTTGATACGGTTAAGTGTTGCTTCCGGAATATCAGAAAGATCTTGAATATTTGCATAAGTCGGGTCTATCTTTTCAGTCGGTACTGCAAGAAGCTTCTCATCACCACCTGACTCATCTTCAGTCATAAGCACACCTACGAGTCTACATTTGATGTATGAACCTGCTTGAAGTGTATAGTCACAAAGCACAAGAATATCTGCCGGGTCACCATCATCAGAAAGTGTATTTGCTACAAAACCGTAGTTTGCCGGATAGTGAACAGCTGAGTAGAGGACTCTGTCTACAGCAATACCACCCGCTTCTTTGTCAAACTCATATTTAATGTTTGAGTTTAATGGTACTTCAATGATCGCTTTTACTGCATCAGGGCAATCGCCGTGTCCGATTTTACTAATATCCATAAGTGTATCTCCATTAGGTTAAATTTTGGTGATTCTAACATAAAATTCATTAATGGTTCATCAAATCATGGTAGTATCTGTAATATAAACTTTTTAAAAAAGGAAAAAGTATGAAGAAGATCATTTTGGGTGTTTTGTTGATAATCGGAAACAGTATGGCTATCGAGTTGGGTAAAATGCCAAGTAGTGTTTCCATTGATGGTAAAAATGGTGGTAAGGTTGACGGTACACCCTGGAGTTCCAAAATGCTCAGAGGAAAAGTATATATTGTTTTTTATGTTGATCCGGATAAGAAAGATCTCAATGAAGATCTGAGTAATGCTCTGAAAAAACGTCATTTTAACAGAAAAAAGTATGGTTCAATCGCTATTATCAATCTTGCTGCAACATGGATGCCCAATGTACTCATCGCATCCAAACTCAAGAGTAAACAAAAAAAGTTTCCCGATACTATTTATGTAAAAGACAAAAAGAAAGTATTGGTAGATAAGTGGCAGCTTGCAGATGATAATTCAGATATTTTGATTTTTAACAAGAGAGGAAAGCTTATCTATAAAAAATTCGGGAAGGTAGGCAGAAAAGAAATACCTGCGGTACTTAAACTGATAGAGAAACATTTATAAGTTGCAAGAGAGTTGATAGGAAACCATTTGATAGAATGGATTTAAAAAATTTTCTAAACTTTTTTTATCCAGATTTTCTATATGATGACTGTTTAGCAGTTCAAGCAGACAAAGAGTACTTTCCATTGTACTGAGACAATAGGCTTTTGGCTGTTCTTTGAAAGTAAATGCAGAAGTTTTTGTATGCCTGAAACTTACTTTTGGCAGTCTGTCAATATTTGAACTTGCACGCAACATGGCTCTGGAGCATGGCCATGTAGCATCAATAAGAAAGATCACACTTTTTTTTCTTTCTTCTCCAATCGGCTTATTATTGAGTACAATACTCTCTTTTGAAGGGTAGAGTACGTAGCAGCTGTAGTGTGGATTATGAATGATCTCATTGATCCTGTCATGCTCTGTAAAGTCTATGCCAACATAAAGTTCACTATTTGGTAATGAAAGATGGGTGAAGTGACCTGTACCGTTTTTTGTTTTTCTAAACTCTTTTGGGTGCATTAAGATGATAAATTTTGTTTTGGTCTCAATGGGTGTGATGTAGGCGCACATACAGGAGCTTTTGGGTCTGTAACAATTGTAACAGACTGTTCTGTGGTCAAGTTTCATGACAAATAGCTCTTTTTAAACCATATATAATAACCTGCTGTGGCAATGAAGCCTAGCCCAAGGATAAATGTTATTTCCTCTAAAGCCATCCCCCATTTAGCGGCATATCCTATGAAGAGTGCCGTAGCAATATTGGAGAGCATGAAGAACATATCGTTATAAGAGATCACTCTTCCCATATATTTTGACTCTGTCTCTTCCTGAATGAGTAGGTAGGTGTATGACCAGAGTGTGGTAATAAAGAATCCTGTTACAAAGAGAGCAAAAAGTGCATAGTAAAAATTAAATTCCAATACTGACCATAAGAGTATGGCAAGTCCTTGTAAAACAAAGAAGTAGTGCAAGTTTTCTTTGGAGATCACTCTGCCTATAAAGAAAGGACCGATCATCAGTCCTAAGGCTCTAGTAGCATTCATCCAGCCAATTGCGAGTGGTACGGCTATGAGTTTTTTGTACTGATAGTCAGAAAGCAGGGTAGTGAGTGCATCAAAACTTGTAAGTCCGATGGCAGCATGCAGCAAGATAAGGTGCAGTAGTTTTTTATGTTTAAAAAGATATTTGAACCCATCAATGAACATTATCCAGTTTGAATCTGCATAGATCACTTTTTCAAGACTTAATTTCAAGCCCAAAAGGAGGAGTACGGCAATTATATAGAGTGTTGCATCTATACTGAAAGCAAGATCAACCCCAAGATAATGTGTGACCATTCCTCCGACTGCCATACCTGCAGCATAGGTGAAAGACCAGATGATAGAATGTATTTCATTGGTATTCTTAAGCATCTTTCCTTTAAGAATTTTTGGGAAAAGTGACATCTGTGCAGAAAAAAGCATACTTGCAGCTGAGGAACGTATGAAAATAAGAATCATTAGTATCCAAATATATTTCAAAGAATTGATAAAAATAAAACCGAGAGTCATACTTATCTCTACAAGTAGAAGCGTAAGCATAAGCCTTTTAAAGGCTATTTTGTCTATAATGATCCCTATAAGAGGAGCCAGTACTACAGCAGGAAGCATAGACATGGCAGCAGTTATTGCAATGGTAACGGCATCGGCATGAAAACTGACAAGCATTGAGTAGATCGCAACTTGAGAGAACCATGTACCAAAGTAGGAGATAAGCTGTATGAATGACAGTCTTCTGATAACAGGGTGTTGAAGGGTTTCTATATAGTTCAAATTATGCTTGGTCTTGTAAAGAGTAGTAGATGTTTTTTATTTTTAATGTATCAATATACATTTGGAATGCTTCATCTGCCAACGCTTTATCATGGGATGCGACAGAGATGCTTACGCGCCATCCATCATCATACAATTTTGGAAGAGAAGAGAATTCTACATCCCTTGGCATCTGTTCCATCACTTCTATAAGTTCATTTTCTTTACATAGAGCAGTAAGTGTATGACGATAGTATATTTTTTTCTCAGGTATAAGTTTTTCAAGTATCTCTTCTACCATGGGGTGGCTCATTTCAGGAAAGCCTGGCATGAAGAAAAATCTCTCATCCAAAGAGAATGCCGGCATCTTATTGACTGGGTTATCAAGAAGCTTTGCTCCACGTGGCAGCTCTGCCATCTTAATAGGGTGAGGGAAGGCAGCCTCTCCCAGCTTTTCCTCTATGATACGTTTGGCTTCTTTATGCACCACAAAATCACCACTACGTAGAGCGATAGCCGCACATTTACGTGTATGGTCATCAGGTGTAGAACCTATGCCACCAAAAGAAAAAAGTACAGGGTTGGGCTGAGATGCTATAAATTTAATAGTCTGAATGATGAGAGCAGGGTCATCTTCAATAATGAAAGACCCTGTAAGTTTATACCCTTTAGCTGCAAGAGCTTTAGTTACGAAGTCAAAATGTGCATCAGTTCTTCGTCGGTTGAGGATCTCAGTGCCTATGATGAGGGTAAAGAAGTGAGGAGAAGACAAAGTCTATTCCTCAATATAGTTCTTAAGCTTACGCCCAACCTTAGGGTGTTTAAGTTTTTTGATAGCAGATGATTCTATCTGTCTTACTCTTTCACGTGTTACAGAGAGTTCTTTACCAATCTCTTCCAGTGTTCTGTCACTCTCGTCTTCAAGCAGACCAAAACGCATACGGATAACGGCTTTTTCTCTTTCGTTCAACTGGTCTAGAACATCATCAATTTGGTTGTTGAGGTCATCTTTAAGTACAACATCTGTCGGGCTGAGTGTAGTTTTGTCTTCGATGAAGTCACCAAATCTACCATCATCTTCATCACCTACGGGTGTCTCTAACGATACAGGCTCTTTAGTGATTTTGATAACGTTCTTAACTTTATCAACTGAAAGACCAACTTCTTGGGCAATAGTGTCTAGATCTGGCTCTTTTCCTGTCTCTTGAAGGTGTTTTCTGATGATCTTGTTGATACGGTTAATCGTTTCGATCATGTGGATAGGGATACGAATAGTTCTTGCCTGATCGGCAATGGCACGAGAAATGGCCTGACGGATCCACCATGTTGCGTAGGTAGAGAACTTGTACCCTTTTTCATATTCAAACTTGTCAACCGCTTTCATAAGTCCGATGTTACCCTCTTGGATAAGGTCAAGGAATGGAAGTCCACGGTTTGTATATCTTTTTGCAATAGATACAACCAATCTAAGGTTAGACTTTGCCATACGTGTTTTGGCTACTTCTGACTTGGCTTTCCCCTGGCGTATCTGCCCAAGAATATCTTGGAGTTTCTCTTCGCTGAGATCAAATCCGCCTTTAGATGCTTCTCTTGTTTCAAAAAGTTTTTTGATCTCCACATACGTACTGACCATGGTTGTTTCAGGTACTGCATCGATGATATCATCTTTATCCATATTGATGATATTGCTGAGGATCTTTTGATGATTCTCTCTTAATGTATCATTAAAGAGAGGGAGTTTGTATTCAAGTCTTTTTAATTCCTTGTCAAAACTGTCATCAGAAGTCAGTGCGGTCTCCATGGCTTTTACCAGTTCATTAATAAGTTTTGAGGTTGGTCCAAGGTCAAGAAGAGCGGCTTTAAGCTGACCTTTTTTAAATGCGATCTTGAGACGCTCATGAAGAATTTTTACAGGGTCAGTTTCCGTAGCCATGAACGTATCAAGTTCATCACGTGATCTCATCCACTCTTTTTTTGCTTTTTCAAGTCTCTTAAAACTCTCTATAACCTGCTTGACACGTTTATCATCTTTGGGGGCAGTGTCTGCACCATCTCCCTCTGCCTCGTCCTCTGTATCACCCTTGTCATCTTCAAAGCTTTTAAAAAGCTCTTTTACACGTCTTTCACGGTTAAGCAGAGGTTCTTTATAGTTTAAGATATATCCTATAAGGTAAGGAACAGAACAGATCGCATCGATGATGATATCTTCTCCCTCTTCAATACGCATGGAGAGGTCAACCTCCTCCTCTTTTGTAAGAAGCGGTATTTTCCCCATTTCACGCAGGTACATCCTTACGGGAGAGTCAGAACGGCTCCACTCCAGAAGCTCTTTTTCTTTATGAAGATCAAATTCATCTTCTCCCTCACCCTCAGCAAGTTTTTTTCTTGCATCTGCACGTTTCTTTGCTTCTTTCTCTGTAAGATATTTTGCATATTCAGAGGCTGAGATGATCTCTACTTTGGCATCAGTTGCCAGTTTATGTATTTTCTTCGCCTGGGCAGCAGTAGGCTGTTTGCCAAACTCTTTTGCGATATTCTCAAGAGTAACGACATCCCCTTTTTTCTTAGACTTTAAGAGTGCTTCTATATTTTTCATACTATCTTTTGCTGCCAATATAAATCCTTGAGTTTTGAGATGAAATATCTCTAAGTTGTTATTAAGGTGGATTATACCGAAATTCTATTAGAAAATGGTACAAAATTTGGCAAATTCTGTTTTTTTAGCTATAATCGCGAAAATTTTAAAGAGGATAACCTCTTATATAAGGATTGACTTTGCAAGGTAAAGTTTGGAAATTTGGTGATAATATCGATACAGATCTTATTATCGCAGCAAGATATCTTAATACAAGTGAACCAAGCCAATTGGCGAAACATGTTATGGAAGATGCAGACCCTGAATTTGCTTCTAAAATGAGTGAAGGTGACATCATCGTAGCAGGTGAGAATTTTGGTTGCGGTTCAAGTCGTGAGCATGCACCCATTGCACTTAAAGCAGCAGGTATCAATGCGATTATTGCTCCTACATTTGCACGTATTTTTTACAGAAATTCCTTTAACATGGGATTGCCTATTTTTGAACTTGCAGAAGCAGCAGAGATCAACGAAGGTGATACTGTAAGAGTCGATATGGATGCCGGTGAAGTGATCAATGTCACTCAGGCTAAAACCTACAAATTTACACCGATCCCGGAATTTATGCAGGAATTGGTCGATGCAGGCGGATTGATAGAATTTGCCAAAAAAGAAATAAGTCAAAAGGCGTAACGTATGAAAAATTATAGAATAGGTGTCATTAAAGGTGACGGTATTGGTCCTGAAATCATTGATGAAGCCATCAAAGTACTTGACGCAGTTTCTGTAGCACAAGGGTTTAACCTTAAATATGAAGAGATGCTTTTGGGTGGTGCGGCAATTGATGAAACGGGTGTACCGCTTCCTGAAGAGACAATTCAGGGTGTGAAAAAGTGTAATGCAGTGCTTTTTGGTTCGATTGGTGGTCCAAAGTGGGATAATTTGGAGAGACATTTACGACCAGAAACCGGACTTCTTGGACTCCGTAAAGAGATGGGAACTTTTGCCAACCTCAGACCGGCAATGGTCTATGATGAGTTGGTCAATGCTTCAAGTCTGAAACCTGCAGTCATTCAGGGTGTAGATATTATGGTGGTACGTGAACTTACCGGTGGCATTTACTTTGGTCAGCCAAGAGAGTTGCATGAAGATAAAGCATTCAATACAATGATCTATACAAGAGAAGAAGTGAAACGTATTGCGATAGTGGCATTTGATATTGCTATGAAACGTGAAAAACGTGTCTGTTCTGTCGATAAAGCCAATGTACTTGAAGTCAGTCAGTTTTGGAGAGAGATCGTGGAAGAAGTTGCGAAAGACTACCCTGAAGTAGAGCTTTCACATATGTATGTAGATAATGCAGCGATGCAGCTGATCCGTGATCCTAAACAGTTTGATGTGATCTTGACCGGAAATATCTTTGGGGATATTCTCTCTGATGCGGCAAGCATGCTAAGCGGTTCTATTGGGCTTTTGCCAAGTGCGAGTACCGGTAAGGGTGTCGGGTTGTTTGAACCGATCCACGGTTCAGCACCGGATATTGCAGGACAGGGGATCGCCAATCCTTTGGCAACCATTTCGAGTGCCAGTATGATGTTGCGTTATGCACTTAATGAGCAAGAGGCAGCAGAGAAAATTGATGAGGCGATCAAAAAAGCTTTGAGCGAGGGATACCGAACCGGTGATATAGGGGATTATGATGCCCAGGAGATCGTGACCTGTTCCATGATGGGTGATATCATTGCGGATTATGCAAGCAGATAGTCAATAAGGGGGGGTATGTTTCTTTCCACCCTCATTATAATAAAAGGGATAGAATGCCCACAATAAAAACTTCTCCAAATTTTTTTTCTCAAACAAATTCACAGCAACTGCAAAATATTAAGAGAGTAACAGATTATCTTTGGGAACAGTATGGTGCAAAATGTTATGTGGTAGGTGGTGCGGTGCGTGACCATTTACTGGGACAGGAGTGCAATGATTATGACATAGAGTGTTTTGGTATCTCTGTAGAAGATTTTGAAAGTGCGATGCATTATTTGGGTGGGCAAGGGGTAGGAAAAAGTTTTTTTGTCTACAAATACAAAGAAATAGATTTTTCCCTTCCGCGTTTAGAAACGAAAGTGGGAACTGGGCATAAAGGCTTTGAAGTTACTTTGGCAAAAAAGGAAAAAGAGGCTTCAAAAAGACGTGATTTTACAGTCAATGCCTTGATGTATGATATTCAGAATGAAGAGATATTGGATTTCTGGCAAGGCTTGGATGATCTGGAGAACAGAATACTTAGAGTGGTTGACAAAAGCTCTTTTACAGAAGATTCTCTTCGTGTGCTTCGAGCTATGCAGTTTGCTGCACGACTCGGATTTAAAGTAGAGAGTGAAAGTTGCCGACTTTGTCAGAATATTAGGCTTGATGATCTACCTAAAGAACGTATCTTCAGAGAGTTTGAAAAGATGTTCAGAGCTTCCTATCTGCATTACGGACTTTATTACCTTTTTGCTTTGGGAATTGCGAATCATCTCTTTGGCGAAGAGGTCAGTAAAGGAAACTTTATACAGTTAGGAAGGGTTTTACAAAAGAGTCAAAAGTGCTTTATGGAAAAACTGAGACCTTACTATTTTCTTTTTATCTCCAGAAATTATTTTAAAACAGATATTTATAAGATACTTGAAAGTATAGGTGCTCCCAACAGTTACTATAAAAAAGTAACTGATGTTGCATTGCCTGTAAAAGTAACGTGTACTTTTGTCGCCCGTCAGTCCTTAAAAGAGCCGATCATGGAATATGCAGGTAACTGGCATCCTGAAGTTATACGTATTGCAAAAAGTCTAAATGTATGGGATAGCGTGTTTGACAGAGGTGTGACACCCACTGAATTGCTGGAAGAAGGGTTTAGCGGTAAGGCTTTAGGAGAAGAGCTTGAAAGAAGAACGGAACAGAAAATAAAAGAGTTGAAAGAAAAAGTGCTATAATTTTGATAATTTTTTAAAAGCAGGGAAAGAGGGAAAAATGGAAAAAAGAGCGAGAGTTTTAATAGACTGTAAAGATGCAAAAGGGTTGGTCTATAATATCTCCAAAGTTTTTTATGACAGAGGGCTGAATATAGATAATAACCGTGAATTTGTAGATAAAGAGCATAAACGTTTCTTTATGCGTACCATAGTCTCAGGAATATTTGATATAGAAGAGTTGCTTGCAGAACTTCATGCTATTACACCAAAAGAGGCACATATAAGGGTTATCGAGCCCAAAGATAAAAAGATTGTACTTATGGTCACGAAAGAGTCTCATGCTTTAGGAGATATTCTGATCCGTCATGCAGATGGTGAATTGGGTGCCAAGATAGAGTGTGTGATCGGTAATCATAATACATTAAGAGAACTGGTTGAACGTTTTGATATTCCCTTTTTCCATGTTCCTGCTGAGGGGTTGAGCAGAGAAAAGCATGAGGCAAAAGTAATGGAGTGTATTGATCGGTATAGTTTTGATTACATCGTTCTTGCCAAGTATATGCGTATCCTGACCTCAACATTTGTAAAAGTCTATGATCAAAAGATCATTAATATCCACCACTCCTTTCTCCCCGCATTCATAGGAGCCAATCCTTATAAACAGGCTTATGAACGAGGGGTAAAGATCATTGGTGCAACAGCACATTATGTTACCAATGATCTGGATGAAGGACCGATTATAGCACAGGATGTCATCCCTGTAAACCACCGTCTTTCATGGAAAGATATGCAACGTGCCGGACGAGACGGAGAGAAGATAGTACTTTCCCGTGCATTGGCATTAGTACTGCATGACAGAGTTTTTGTCAATGGCAATAAGACTGTAATATTTTAATTGGTTCTCTTTAACTTCCTTGTATTTGAATTGAGGCGTTGTTTCTCTCTTCATTTTTTTTGAAAAAACGAAGCAAAAAATCGTCGTGGCTCTCGAATCGCTCCGCTTTCAAGGGCGTTCGCCACGACAAGGCGCACTATCGTGCGATTATTGGAAAAGAAATAAGGATACTTCATGTTTAATATTGTATTAGTTGAACCTCAAATCCCCCAAAATACAGGTACCATAGGTAGACTATGTGTAAATCTAGGAGCAACACTCCATCTCATTAAACCTCTAGGCTTTGACATCGATGACAAAGCTGTCAAACGTGCAGGGCTGGACTACTGGAAATACCTTAATCTGGTAGTATGGGAAAGTTTTGATGATTATTTAAAAGAGTATCCTATAGGTAAAAACTCTTATATGGGTACAACCAAAACAGACAATCTTTACTTCAATGCTCCTTTTAAAAAAGGTGATCATATTCTATTTGGTGCGGAAACAAGAGGTATAGATGAAAAAGTGCTTCTTGCACATCCTGAACAGTGTATTACCATCCCTATGGGTGGTAAAGGGAGAAGTTTGAATCTTGGAGTGAGTGTAGGAGTAGTTGTCTATGATGCCTTGCGTCAGAATTATGAAGGCTTTGAGAAGATCACCATAGCCAATACGTTAGAGGATAAATAGATGTCATTTGGAGATTACTTCTATATTTTTGTAGCCATTGCCTTTTCTTTTATGACCTTTACAATCATTAGAAATAACTTTCTTTCCAAGTTTGATGAAGAGCAGAGACGTAAAGACCTTGTAGATGAGTATGAAGAGGACTATGTTTTTGATAGGTCTGAAAAGAAGGAAGATAAGACCACTACAAAAGACTAACCCCCTATTTACCAACTTTTAGATAAAATATTGTCAATTTTCTCGTTCCCATGCTTTGCATAGGAACGAGGGTGACGTTACTTATTAGGATCATCCACATGACACAACCACTACTTATCGAAATAGGTGTAGAAGAACTACCCGCGATACCACTACTTAAAATCGTAGCTAACATTGAAAAATCATGGACAAAGATACTTGGTGAATATAATTTAGCCAATGACTTTGACTTTATTTATACCCCTAGAAGATTGGTACTTAAGCATTCTGCTATGCCTGTAAGCCAAGCAGACGCGACAGTTGAGTTTTTCGGTCCGCCAATGGTGGCTGCACTTAAAGATGGTGAACCTACCAAAGCAGCCCAAGGGTTTGCCCGTAAATGTGGTGTGAGTTTTGACGAACTTGGACGTGGTGAGAAAAATGGCAAAGAGGTACTGTATTTCAAAAAAGAAGAAAAAGGTGCCCAGACAGCTTCTCTTCTTCAGGAGATGATAGAAAAATGGATCGGCTCTATGGCATTTGGAAAGATGATGCGATGGGGAGACAGAAGTGATGAGTTTATCCGTCCTATTCGATGGCTTCAGGTACGTATGGGTGAAAGCTCTGTACCTGTAGAACTCTATGGTGTGCAGTCAGATACAAAAACCTATGTACACCGTATGGTAAGTTATGATGCAGTAGAAGTACCAAATATTGATGCCTATGAGGATATTCTCAAAGAGGGTGCTGTGATGCTTCAGCCTAGCGAACGTGAAGCAGTTATCTTGGCAGAGTTTGATGCGCTAGAGGCTGAGCATAACATCGTTATAGAACGTGACAATGCTTTACTTGCTGAAGTCGTGGCGATTACTGAAAATCCTAAAGCTTTAGTAGGTACATTTGATGAGCTTTTCTTAGAGCTTCCACCTGAAGTCATCATTACCTCTATGAAAGAGCATCAGCGTTATTTCCCTGTATTTGAGGGTGGTAAGATAGCCAACAAGTTTGTAGTGGTTTCCAATGCGTACACAGATGACTACTCTAAAGTAGTGGCAGGAAATGAACGTGTACTTAAGCCACGTCTAGCAGATGGACTCTTTTTCTACAAAAATGACTTGAAAAATGGACTCAGTACCGATGGGCTTGAAAAAGTACAGTTCATCGATGGTCTTGGTACATTGGCAGATAAGATAGTAAGAGAGAAAAACATTGCTACACGTCTGCTAGGGCTCTATATGGAGAAAGTAGAAGCACAAACTGGGAAAAACAATGCAGAACTAGAAAAACTGATGGACAGAGCAGTCAATCTTGCCAAAGCTGACCTCATGTCTGAGATGGTCTACGAGTTTACCGAACTCCAAGGGCTGATGGGCTATTACTATGCCAAAGCACTGGGAGAAGATGAGTTGGTTTACACTGCCATTAAAGAGCAGTATATGCCTGTAGGTGAGGGTGCGCAGTTGCCAAGTTCCATCTTCTCCTCTATTGTGGCAATGTCTGCAAAACTTGACACACTTATGGGACTTTTTTCTGTGGGGATGATACCTACAGGAAGCAAAGACCCATTCGCATTGCGTCGTGCAGTGAACGGTATTGTGCGTATTGTCACCGAGTATGACTTGGCATTTAACATAGATGATGTCATTGTCCTGCTGAAAGATACCTATAATGATTTTGATACGAAATTATTGACAGATTTTATGATAGAGCGTATTTACAAATCACTTGATGCAAACCCGTCGGTTATTGCTGCAGTATTGGCATCCGGCGAGAGAGATATCAACGAGATAGCTAAAAAAGTAGTTGCGCTGAATGATATTGTCTCTTCAGATACCTTTAAAGAGCAGTTTTCTACCTTCAAACGTGTAGCCAACATCTCTAAAGATGTAGATCTGGATGCAGACTTGAGCATAGATACTACATGCTTTAAGGAGGATGCAGAAGTCACCCTCTACGATGCCTATGAAAAAGTCATTAACCAAGACTACCCGGACTACAAAACACAACTCGAAGCTCTTTTTGGACTCAAGCGTGAGCTTGATGGATATTTTGATGATGTGATGGTCAATACAGAAGACGAAATGTTGAAGAATAACCGTTTACATACGATTGGGTCTGTGTATAAGACATTTAAAAATATAGCAGATATTAAAGAGATTACGGTTTAGGTCATATGCCTAAAACCTACGACACCATCATCATCGGAGCGGGTATAGCAGGGTGTTGTGCTGCGTATGCTTTGCAGCAAAAAGGACAAAAGGTTCTTTTGGTGGACAGAAGTGCTGTGCCTGCCAGTGGTGGAAGTGGGGCTGCCGGGGCTTTTGTCTCTCCTAAAATAGGTAAAGGTTCTCCCCTTCAAACACTTACCAATGAAGCTTATGAATATGCCAAAGACTTCTACCTTAAACACTTTCCTGAACACTTTTCTCAAACTGGTGTTATACGCATACCCAAAGATGCAGAAGATGCTGAGAAATTCAGACTTTATGAACCTTTTAACCATACAAAATACAGCTGGGTAAGTAAAGAAGAGTTAGAAGCCATTGGTATTACTAATGCCAAAGAGAGTTTTATATTTGATGAAGCAGGGGTATGTGATGCCCCTGCAATGTGCAGGGCTATCTGGGAGCAGGTTCCTTTTATGCAGATGGATGTGGAGAGTCTGGAGTTTAGCGAAAATGTTTGGCATGTAAAAGCCCGTTCCCATGCTCTGCGTGGGAATGCATATGACAATGCAAAGAGTAGTAAAAGTTCTGAACCACAGAGAGTGAATGTATGCATTCCCACTCAGGAGAGTGGGAACGAGGGGAATAATGAAGAGTCAATTCAAGCCAAAAACATAGTCTTAGCAACAGGATACCAAAACACCCTCTTTGATATGCGATATATGGGGGTAAGAGGTACATGGGGAAGCCGTGGAGACTACTACTCCAAATTGAGACTAGATGTGAGTATGCATAAAAGTATCTCTGTCTCTGCAAATATAGATGGCATTATTAAGTTAGGTGCTACACACAATAAAGCTAAAAATCCTTGTATGGTCTGTAATGGTAAACCACTTCAAAGTCTTGAAGAGAGAGCAAAAGAGATGGTAGATAGCAGTGATTTTGTACTTAAAGAGACTTTCTGCGGGATGCGTGCAGGGTCGAAAGATTACTTTCCTTTGGTAGGAAAAGTGATAGATGTGCCTTATATGTTAGAGACCTATCCTGCCATAGTAAGAGGGGCAAAGCCAGAGCTTAAACATATAGATAATCTTTATGTACTCAATGGTGTTGGCGGGCGGGGATTTGTCTTTGCTCCTTTGATGGCTGAAATATTGGCAGAGTCTATAGTAGAAGGTAAAGAGATAGATAAGAGAATAAACCCAGATAGATTGTTCTTGAAATGGTGTAGGAAATTGTAATATTTATCTTTGCATGGGTGATTGGTGTTGTAAGGGTACAACACCCTAGGGATTTTGAAATTTTATGATAGCTTAAATATTATGAGGGTGTAGGGTGTTGTCCCATGACAACACCGATAATGTGGATTTTAATCTGTCGGTTTATCCCATGTTTCCCACAAGGGTTGTTCTGATACATGAGGAAAACCGTCAAGTATCTCTTCAGGTTGAAACTTTGATTTGTAGGCAAAGGCTTTGCACCCTTCTACCCAGTAACCCAGATAGATCCAGGGAAGTTCCAGAATTTTGGCGAGTTTTATTTGGTAAAGTAGAGAGAAAGTACCCAGTGAAAGATGGGCATAGTCGGGATCATAATAGAAATAGATGGCGCTGATACCATCATTAAGAATATCAATAAGATCAACTCCTACAAGCTTTCCATCTATAATATAAAGTACCTCTTTGCCAAAATCATGTGCACCGTCTACAAAATTCTCATAGTACTCTCTTTGGGAGATATTACGATGACTCCAGCCGTCTTTTTGGTGTTTGAATGCATGATATTGGTTGTAAAGGTCTATATGAGCTGTAGTAAGCGTAGGTTTTTGTACAATGATCTGTGTCTCTTTGTTTCGTTTGATCGCTTTTTTCTGTGATTTGGTGTAGTGGTAGCTGTTTACATCGATACGAAGACTTTTACATGCATCACATCCGTTGCAGATAGGGTGGAAATAGTATTTTCCAAAACGTCTCCATCCTCTGGCTATGACAGCTGTTGCAAAGGTCTTGGATGCCTTGTCAACATATTTGTAATGCATACGTACAAAGTTTCCGGGAATATAGGCACAGTCATAGTCCAGCATAGAAAAATCTGTTGATGGGGGATTAAGCAAATCTAGTTCTTCATTCATAATCGCGATTATACTGAAAATATAGTAAAATTCATATATTTATTCAGGAGAGTTTGTGTTTCTTTATCAACCTACCAGTGGTTACTGTTACAACAGTGATTCTATTTTTTTATATGATTTTATTTCAGCCTTCAAACCTAAAGGTAAACTGCTTGATGTTGGGTGTGGTGTAGGAATTATCTCTCTGCTTTTAAGTCGCGATTTTAACATAGAGCCAACGATTATAGATAAACAAGAGAAGATGCTCCACTATGCACAGCATAATTATGCACTCAATGATCTTGAAGTAGAGAGTTATTTAGGTGATTTTACTAAGGATATTGTTACAGAACAGCGGTATGACTATATCATCTCAAATCCTCCTTTTTATGACTCTAATACAACACAGAGCAAAGATACACATCTTAATACTGCGCGATATGCACATCATCTGCCTATAGAGAGTTTCATTCGACGTGTAAAGACTTTTTTAAAGCCAAAAGGGTGGTTTATCTTTTGTTATGATGCCAGACAGTTAGATGCACTCTTGTATCATTTGAAAATAAATGGTATAAATCCTGAGAAGATACAGTTTGTTCACTCCAAAATAGACAGAGAGTCCAAACTGGTGATGATCGCAGCCAGAAATAACTCAAGATCCATGACACAAATATTGCCTCCGTTTGTGGTATTTGATAGTAAGAGTGTTTATATGCCACAGGCTAGGGAGGCTTTCAACAAGGCAAATACATATAGTATAAAAGGTGATTTTTAATGGAACTCATGGAACAAGAAGGATATAACTATAAATTTAGACCAAGTGAATGTGAAGCTTGCGGCGGACATTGCTGCACGGGTGAGAGCGGTTATATCTGGGCAAAATATGCCGAAATAGAGAAAATGGCAGACTTTGTTAACCTTAGTGTAGAAGATTTTGCTACAATGTATTTACGAAAAGTGAAGCACCGTTATTCACTGACAGAAAAGAAACTGGCTGAAAATAATTATGCCTGTATCTTTTTTGATGAAACCAAGAATCGCTGTTCTATCTACCCTGTACGACCTTTACAGTGTCGTACATTTCCTTTTTGGGAGCAGTTTAAAAATGATGAAGATGAGGTAAGAAAAGAGTGTCCAGGTATCGTTTAGCAGCCAGTATTATTACTGTTTTATTTCTTTTTCTTGGAGTAGTGCAAGCCAGAGAACTCAGGGTTCTGAGTGAAGATGAACTGATCATTCAGGGCTTGCTGTATGATGAATACAAGGCTTATGAGAACAGTAGAGAGATTTTTGGTAAACTGTATGACAGTACGGGAGCCAAAGAGTATCTTTTCAGAGAAGTAACATCATCTCTGTTAAGCAGAAGTCATATTGCACAGAGTATAGAAAGGCTTAAACACTGGGATAAAGCACATCCTGATACACTGGAAGTAAAACGGCTGCTTATTCCACTCTATCTTACCAATCAACAAATACAAGAGGCAAGAAATCAGGCAGAGGGACTTGTTGAAAGATCATCCAAGCCAAGAGACCTGGATCTGGCATCCAACCCATATCTTTATACAGGTGAATTCAAAAAAGCATTGCATCTGCTTAATAAAGTTTATGAAAAAACACACAATGAAGATGTACTTTTACGCATGAGTGTCATCATGGATGAGTATACCGGTGAGAGAAAAAAAGCGATACAGCTCTTGGAAATGCACCGTCGTATGAATGTGACAGTAAGCAATCAACTTTATTATAAACTGCTGGCATTGTATGTCAAAGAAAATGATGTAGATGGGGTACTGGAAGTCTATAAGATCCTTTATGACCATGATCCTAATGAGAAATATCTTTCCAAAATCATTGATGCTTATGCCTATAAAGGGGATATGAACGGGGCAATTGCCTTTTTGGAGAAAAAACATATAGAAAACAAAACACTTTATGCACTCTACAAAGCAAATAAAGAATATGACAAAGCACTACGTCTTGAAGCAAAACTTTATGCAAAAGACCATGACCCTAAATGGCTAGCAGAAAAAGCAATTTTGCTTTTTGAAAATGCAAAAGATAAAAATGATAAAAAAATGCTAGATAAAGTAGTCTCCTTTTTTGAGAAAGCTTTATCTGAAGGTGTAGATGACAGTCTTTATCTGAACTATTACGGTTATACCCTGATTGAAAAAAAAATAGATATTAAAAAAGGGATAAAGATCGTTAAAGAGGCGTTGATACAGCAACCTGATAATACCTATTATCTGGATTCTTTGGCTTGGGGATACTATAGGAAACATCAGTGTAAAAAAGCATATAAATTAATGAAAAAAGTAGTAGATAAAGAGGGCTTGGAAGAACCCGAGATTATAGAACACTGGGATGCCATTCAAAAGTGTAAATAGGCTATAATACGCGAAAATTCAGCCTAAGGCAGATAGATGGCTCAGATATTAGATGAAATCATTAAAAAAACAAAAACAGATTTAGAGAAGCGTAAAGTAGATTATCCTATGGAGTGGTTGGGACGCTCTTTGGCGTTTAACCCTTTTGTGCCTAAAGATGTGAAATCAGCACTTCGTTCAACCGAAGAAAATCCCTATCGTATTATTGCAGAGGTAAAAAAAGCAAGCCCATCCAAAGGTATTATTCGTGAAGACTTTGACCCTATGAAGATAGCACAAGCTTACGAAAAAGGCGGGGCTGATTCACTCTCTATTCTTACAGAACCACATTTCTTTAAGGGTGACAAAGAGTATCTGGGGATGGTACGCCGTTATGTAAGTATTCCCCTTCTTAGAAAAGACTTTATCGTAGATAAATATCAAGTTCTTGAAGCACTTGCTTTTGGAGCAGACTATATCTTGCTCATAGCTATGGCATTGAGTCGTAAAGAGCTGAAAGAGTTGCATGACTATGCTCTACACCTAGGGCTTGATGTATTGGTGGAGGTACACAATAAAACCGATTTGGTAAAAGCCATCTTTGCAGGAGCAGATATCATCGGTATTAACCACCGAAACCTTGAGAGTTTTGAGATGGATATGCGTTTGACTGAAAAACTTATCCCACTTATTCCAAACGGTAAGATTATTGTAGCCGAGAGTGGCATCAATGAGCACGAAACAGTAGTTGAAATTTCTAAAATGGGAGCAGATGCATTTTTAGTTGGTGAGCACTTTATGCGTCAAGATGATATTACTGCTGCCATTAAAGAGGTGAAGTATGGTCAATCTTAAAATATCTTTTTTATTTGTAGGATTATTTGTTTTGTTTGGTTGTGCTCAACCCAATATAAAAAGTGGAAAAAGTGCTACTGTTTTAGTAAAGCCACCTGAGCATAGTTTTTTATTGTCTCAGAGTCAGAACGACAGAGTGGCAACTTCTAAATTAAAAAGAATTAAGACAGAAAGCTTTGTAAAATCATATAAAAATTGTAACAAATGGTATCAACAATATGGGTTTGAACCTTCCACTATACGTACATGTGGACGCATAAGACCTAAAGGTGGACACTACCCTACAGGCATAAAGCCTAGCTATAAAGGTATTTTACTTGAAAGAATTTTGAATCTAAAGTCTTCTTATTTTGTCTATTATAAATCACAGCTTGACAGACCTGGTGCTTATTTGGTTATTTATGATAAGAAAACACATACAATTCAAAAAAGTTTTGATTTAAAAAATTATGAGTATCCTTCCGTGTATCATGTACGTAAAGCATGGGCGAGACAATCTTTGGATTGGGCTGAGATAGAAGATAATATTTTATATATTTCTACTTCAGGAGGATTTCCTAGAGAGGTCAATGGCAAAACAGGTTTTTTAACGGCTATTGATTTAAAAACAAATGCAATACTATGGAGAAGCCAAGAACAAAAAAGTAATACTAGTTTTGTTGTAACAGATGATATTATTGTTACAGGCTATGGTTTAACAGCACATCAAGATTATTTATATGTGTTAAATAGACATAATGGTAAAGCAATACAAACTATACCACTTGCCTATGCTGCCTTGGATATAAAACAGAAAAACAATAAAATATATGTGGCTACACGTGGTTACACATATATTTTTATGATAACAGCTTCTTCACCATCACATTAATACGTCCACCATCTGCACGGCTTCCTATGGTACTTTTGGCTGCACCCATGACTTTACCCATGTCTTTCATACTCTGTGCACCTACGGAGGCAATGACCTCTTTGAGTATGGACTCCAGTTCCGTGTCATCCATAGGTTCAGGCAGATAGGTTTTAATAAGGGCTAACTCTGCCTCTTCCTTAGCCACAAGATCATCACGCCCACCCTTAGCAAACTGTACTTTGGCATCTTCACGTTGTTTGGCATATTTCATTAAGATCGCTTCCACATCAGCATCACCCAGTTCTCTTCTTTCATCTACTTCTATCTGCTTAATAGCGGCTTGAATGTTTCTGAGAGTATCTCTTTTTGCTGTCTCTTTCGCCCGCATTGCTTCTTTTATGTCGTTTTTGATCTGTTCTTTTAAACGCATTTATGATCTCCCATATAATTTTAGACAATTATACTATAATGAATGTATGATTATTACCATACAAAACAAAGAGTTTGATACAGCAAAGATAACACAGCTTTACCCTGCCGCAGTGATTAGAACCGGATTTGAGGATGAGACTACACAAGTGAGTCTTGAGTGGCTTGAGAGTGAAGCAAAAGACAAAGTGGAAGTCGTAGGCTATGGAATCTTTCTGCATTTAGGTGAAGAAGATAAACATACTTTTATATATGATACCAAAGAGGCGATGGAAGAAGAGATAGGAGCCATTGCTACACAATTAAACAGATAGGATCACATATGAGAAAAATAATATACTTACTGATTATGGGTATGATGTTTTTTGCAACACAACTCTCTGCAAAAACATCCAAATATAGTGCATCACATTACAAATATATAGGTACCTTTGAAAAAAAGAAGAGCAATCAGAAAATAGAGAGTACAATGAGTCTGGAAAATTTGCAAAAGAGTATTCGAAAACGCTGGGTAGAAGGGTATGATATCAATGAGATCAAATATGGTAATGGAAAATGGATAGCCGTTTTTACCAAAAATCCCAAAGAGACACATCAAACCTATATTGTTGCCAGACGTTTTTCTGTTGTTAATAATTTACTTAAAAAGTATTGGGACAAGGGGTATTATATTACCAATGTGGAGCATGGCTTGGCAGAATGGATCGTTATCTTTGAAAAAAACACTTCTTATACTAACCAGGCATTTGAGAGAAGAAAGAAGTTGGATGTTTTTGTAGATGCTGTCAATAAGCGATGGAAAGAGAATTTTGATCTTATTGACCTTGAGTATGGAGAAGGACGTTGGACAGGGATATTTGCTGAAGGAACAGAATACAAAGGTCAGGCAATGATCATACGTTCTGCCTGGCGTGATATGGTGAGAGCGATAGAAAAGTATTGGAAAAAAGGATACCACATCAGTAATATAGAATATACATTGGGGAAATGGATGGTTGTTTTTTACAGATCCAAAAATAATGCAGCGCAAGGTTATGAAACAGCTGCAACCATGGAAGCATTTACGAAAAAGTTTGAAAAACGTCAGCAAGAAGGATATAAACTGATCGATCTTGCTGAGGGTTGGTAATTATTTCTTTGGCTTTAAGTTAGATTATCCTATTATTGCTTATTAACTTTTGGAGAATATATGTCTACTTTTCAACTTTTACTTTTAGTGCTTGCAGGAGCAATTTTTTACCTCTTCTTTAAGCAACTTTTTTCAGGAAGTTTTCCCAAACGTGGTGTGGATTTCGAAGCCAAAAGGGCAGATGAACAGATAGGTGGGATCAACCGTCCTGATAAAACATTCTCTACCCCTGCAGTGCAGCCAACACGTATGGAACAACTTTTAAAAATGGCAGATGCTGCCATAGAAAAAGAGGATCTGCAAGAGGCAGAAAAGGCACTCCAAAGTGCACTTATTTTAGATGAAAACAGTATTGAAGCACTCCAAAGAAGCGGTTATGTAGCCATGCAGCAGAAAAAATACCAGGAGGCGAAAGAGTATTTTGAAAAAATACTTTCTCTGGATGAGAGTGATGATATGGCGCATGCCTCTTTAGCCAATGCTCTGCATCAGTTGGGTGATGAAGAAGGTGCTAAACAACATCATGAAAGAGCTATTGCTCTAGACCCTGAGTATGCACCACATCATTTCAATTATGCCAACACACTTTATGATCTAGGATGTAAAGAAGAAGCATTGATTGAGTATAAAAAAGCTTTTGCACTGGACAGTGAACTGGAAGTTGCCAAGAAAATGATCAAAGAATTATCGGAGTAGATGATGAGTAATGCATGTTTTGTAACCCAGACTGCAACCAAAGAGATACTTTTACGTGTCACGAATGTATGTGGTGAATGTTATAATGATATTAATGAAGGCGATACGATCCATTATGATATGCAGAATTACCGCTATCTTTGTGATTGTTGCAAGGAGAAGCTCTGCTCACAGATGAATGAGGAGTGTGAGATCGTGAGAGAAGAGGATGTTGGGCTTTTTTGTTAAAGTGATCTTTCTCAATACTTTTTTTAGGTTTTTCTTTGTTCCTTTTCTTTTGATGTATTAGTTTCTTCTTATTTTTAGTTTTCTCTTATGTATTTTATTGCATTTAAATAGCTTAGATTATTTAATTCAATTCTTTTGTATGCAATATCAAATGCTGTACCGTGGTCTACAGAGGTGCGTAGGACAGGTAGGTTTAGGCTTACATTAATGCCTTCGTCAAAGTAGAGGGCTTTAAGTGGTGCTAAGCCCTGGTCATGATACATGGCGATATAGTGTGTGTAGTTTTTACGAACATTTGGGGTAAAAGCTACATCGGGCACCATGGGTGTAGTGAATAGTGAATAGTGAATAGTGAATAGTGATGGTATTTCTTTTTTTAGAATAGTTGTTGCGTTGTTTATGGCTTTTTGGATGATAAGTTCTTCATCTCCAAGTACCCCATTATCTCCAGCATGGGGATTCAGCCCCAGTACAGCTACGGTTGAAGTAGGTTTGGCAGTATGATAAAAATCTATCAAAAAGTGTGTCAGATCCTCTTCGTTGATGCTACTGGCTACCTCTCTGAGTGGGATATGCTCTGTAAAGAGTGCTACATACATCTGGGGGCATCCAAGCATCATAATTGCCTTTGCATCAAAAAAGTCACGCAGGGCATCGGTATGACCTTTGTAGTTTATACCTGCTACTTCCCATGCTTTTTTGTTGATAGGAAGGGTGCATATGGCATCAACTTCTTTTTCTTTAGCAAGTTCCACGGCTTTCACAAAAGAGGCATAGGCATACGCACCACTCTCTTTACTAACTTCTCCTGCCTCTATCTCAAAATATGGAGCGATGTTTTCGATGGTTTGAAAATCATCAGGGATAGTAAGCCCTAGTTTCTTGGCAGCTTGTTCTAACATAATTTTATCTATGCAGTACATAGGTGAAACTGTTTGTGAAACAGTATCATGGTTTTCTAGGGCTAGTTGTATGCCTATACCGTTAAGATCACCAATTGAAATAGCTATTTTTTTCTTCATGTTTTCCTCGTAGGGTGTTGTGCCCTTACAACACCAAAAAATAAAATATTAAAAAGGTGTTGTAGGGGCACACAACACCCTACCTTACCTGATCAATTTTGCTCTCATATCCAAAATCGCTTGTTCCAAACCCACATAAACAGAACGTGCAATAATGCTTTGTCCAATGTTTAACTCTTCTATGGTCTCTATCTCTACGATATCACTGACATTTTGCATATTCAGTCCGTGGCCTGCTGCAACTCTGAGTCCAAGTTCCATAGCATCACAACTGAGAAGCCGCAGGTTTCTGAGTTCATCATCTAGCATTTGTTTAAGCACTTTACGCGAAAGCTCCAGTTCAGGGATGCTGTGGTGTGTTTTGGCAAGATTGGAGTAGAGCATCGTATGAATATTGGCATATTTCCCGGTATGAAACTCTATCCATTCTACATGCAGATCAACTGCAGCTCTGACTGCATCAAGGGTAGGGTCTATGAAGAGTGAAACTTCTATTTCCTCTTTTTGCAGCCTTTTTATTGCAACTTTAAGTTTAGGCTGTTCTCCTGTGACTGCAAGTCCACCCTCGGTCGTTACTTCCTCACGTTTTTCCGGTACAAGTGTGACACGATGTGGTTTGAGTTCACAGGCAAGGTCTATCATCTCTGAAGCAATGGCGCACTCAAGGTTTACAGGTAAAGTCGAGAGTTCTATGATGTTTTTTGCGTCACTGTCCTGCATATGACGTCTGTCTTCACGTAAATGTATAGTAATTTGGTCTGCACCTGAGCGTTTACAGATGCCAAGTGCATCCAAAGGGTCAGGATCTGCTACTTTTCTGGCTTCTCTTAAAACTGCGATGTGGTCAATATTCACGCCTAATAACATAGTTAAAACTCCAATGAGTAAGATTCGTTTGATTATATCAAAAGGTTTGTATGATTTAAATATATCATATCATCAAATATCTTTCCTTTCTCAATGCTGCCGTGATCGTAGCATAAAATTTTAATGATCTTTGTTGTATAATATTATGAAAAATAATGGGACTATAATTGAAAAAAGTTTTAGTACTTTACTATTCTCAGTCGGGACAGTTGGGGAGTGTAGTTGAGAGTTTTATCTCTAAGTTGGCGGATGAAAAGATCAAGGTAGATGTGAGAAGAATAGAACCAGTCGAGACCTATCCTTATCCATGGTCGTTTTATAAGTTTGCAGATGAGTTTCCTGAAGCTGTACAGATGGATGGTTGTAAAGTAAAGGAACTTGAAAATCTTGAAGAGAGTTATGATCTGATTATTTTGGGATATACGATCTGGTTTTTAGCTCCATCTACGCCTATAGTCGGTTTTTTGAAGTCAAATCAGGCTAAAAGAATATTAAAAGACAAACCGGTTGTCACACTGATCGCATGTCGTGATATGTGGGTTATGGCCCAAGAAAAGATGAAGGGGCTTTTAAGAGCCGTAGATGCACGGCTCTTAGACAATGTCGCTTTGACGGATCAGGGAAAGGGTATCTACTCTTTTGTGACCACGCCAAGATGGCTGCTTACGGGAAAGAAAGATGCATTTTCTATCTTTCCTCCTGCGGGGATCTTGCCAAGTGAGATAGAGGCAGCTTCAAGATTTGGAGAACGTTTAAAGAAAGCATTAAAAGAAAACAGGGAAAAGCAGGGTGAACCTTTGCTTCAAAATCTGGGTGCGGTCAATGTTAATGGAAAGTTGATAGCTTCAGAAATGATAGCAACAAGAAGTTCTAAAATATGGGCTAAAATCATTAAGCTTTTTGGAAAAAAAAGAAGTTTTGGGCGCAGAGTCGGATTGACGCTCTATTCTGTTTTTTTGGTTTTACTGGTCTTTACCGTTGTACCGTTAAACATCTTAGTGAGAAAAGTGTTGAATCTGTTTCAAGAAGAAAAATTGAAAGCACTGGAAGTAAAATATGAAAAGCCAAGTGGCAGATAGGAGTTGAGGTGAGGGAAGTATATATTAATAAAATGGCAGCATTTTTTCCAAATGAACCGGTAGATAATGATCATATAGAAGAAGTTTTGGGTATGGTAGACGGCAATCCCTCTTTGGTTAAAAGGATCGTACTCAAATCCAACAAGATCAAAACAAGATATTATGCTATTGACCCTGTGAGCAATGAGACAACACATTCTAATGCACAAATGGCGGCAGCGGCTATTGAAAATCTTGAAGATGCGGGATTTGATATAAATAGTGCTGAAGTGTTGGCATGTGGAACGACAACCCCTGATCAGTTATTGCCGGGGCATGCACTGATGGTACATGGTGAGACAAATCTGAAACCACTGGAAGTGGTGAGTATAGCAGGGATCTGTCTCAGTGGCTTGATGGCACTTAAATATGCCTACAATGCCATCAAATCGGGAGATATTGAAAGTGCTATTACCACAGGCAGTGAGAATGTATCTGCTTCTATGCGTGGAAGGAATTTTGAGCCTGAAGTGCAAAGCAAGGTAGAAATGGTCAGACGTAATAAAGAACTGACTTTTGAAAAAGATTTTTTACGATGGATGCTCAGTGACGGAGCCGGAGCCATAGGTACAAGCAGTAAACCAAACAGTGACTCGCTCTCTTTGCGGATCGATAAAATATTTTCAAGATCCTATGCCAGTGAATTGGAAACATGTATGTATTCAGGTTGTGAAAAACTGAAAGACGGTACAACCAGAGGGTATAGAGAATATGTACCTGAAGAGTGGCTCACAAAATCTATCTTTGCAGTAAAGCAGGATGTAAAGCTTTTAAATGCAAATATCTTGGAGTATACAGTCTACAAACCACTTGAAGAGATGCTTCAAAAAGAGATGTTCAAACCTGAAGAGATAGACTGGTTCCTTCCGCATTACTCATCAGGGTATTTCAGAGATAAGCTTTATGATACGATGAAAGATGTCGGATGTGATATTCCTCAGGAGAAATGGTTTACAAATCTTGAAACCAAAGGAAATACCGGTTCAGCTTCTATTTATATTATTTTGGAAGAGCTGTTCAATTCAGGTAAGATCAAAAAAGGTGAGAAACTTTTATGTTATATTCCTGAGAGCGGACGTTTTTCTACAGCGTTCATGTTGTTAGAGGCTGTTTAATGGATATTAACAGCGTTCCTCAGGATAATAGCGAAACCTATGCAAATATGAAAAAAGCTATCTATGCACGAGACAAAGACGGTAAAATGCAAACGGTAGGCTCAACTGGATGGGAAGTCGAAGAGATCGCTACCAAAGCAGCACTTGAAGATATAGAAAAGAGTATTGAGAATGCATATGAAGAGGTAAAGGCAGGAAGAAGATCCCCGCTTTACTATCATATGTATGATGCTAGGATGGATCTGCTGGTACTAGCACAATCTACAGGTTTTTTTCAATGGACGATCAAGAGACACTTCAAACCGGAGATATTTAAGAAGCTTAGTGAAAAGAGACTGTTGGCGTATTGTGATGTGCTAGGTAAAAGACTGGATGAAATAAAAACGATACCCAAGGACAGAGATGAATAATTTTGAGCATACACACCACGCACATTGTGAAAGTGGTGTTGTCTCTTCCATGTTAAGGCATCATGGAGTGAACCTGAGTGAACCCATGGTCTTTGGACTTGCCAATGCATTGAATTTTGCCTATATTCCTTTTGTAAAGATAGGAGGCATGCCGCTGATTGCTTACAGAAGTATGCCAAAATCTATTATTAAAAACATACAGAAAAACCTGAAGATAGAGATGAAACTTGAGAGATTTTCTTCTAAAGAAAAGGGTGAAAAAAGGCTTGATGAACTTTTGGAAGAGGGAAAAATAGTAGGAGCTCAGAGTTCTGTCTATTGGCTTGAATATTTCCCCAAAGAGATACGTTTCCATTTTAATGCACATAACCTGTTGATCTATGACAGAGACGGAGATGAGTATTCCATTAGTGACCCCGTTTTTGATAAAAGTGTCACCTGTTCGCGGGCATCTCTTACCAAAGCACGTTTTGCAAAAGGTGTGATGGCACCTAAGGGCTTACTCTATTATCCGGTCTCTGTGCCTAATGAGATCGATCTTAAACCGGTTGTTACAAAAAATATAAAAAAGATCGCAAAAACGATGCTGGGTACACCAGTACCTATTGCCGGACTGCGTGGTATGAGGTATTTGGCAAAATCGATTTTAAAACTGGAATCCAAAGAAAAAAAATATGCCAAACTTTTTCTTGGGCATATTGTCAGGATGCAGGAAGAGATAGGTACAGGCGGTGCAGGATTCAGATTTATGTATGCTTCCTTTCTTCAGGAAGCAAGTGAACTTTTTGAGAATGACCCTATCTTGGCAGAAGCATCAAAGTTAATGCTTGCCGTGGGAGATGAATGGAGAGAGTTTGCTCTTATGATAGCAAAATCAATTAAGTCAAAAAATCCGATAGATTACAGGGCTATTTCGGATAAACTGATGCACATCAGTGAGAATGAAGCTAAAGTATATAAAAAAATGCTCGAATTCAAGGCAGCTGTTTAAATGCTCATCAAAGTATCGAATGTGACTAAAAGATATGGTGATATCTTAGCATTGGATGGGCTCTCTTTAGAGATCAAAAAAGGTAGAATATTTGGTCTTTTGGGTGTAAATGGTGCAGGGAAAAGTACACTTTTGTCCGTATTGAACGGTTTAACAGATATTGATGAAGGCAGTGTAGAAATTTTTGGGCTTGATCTTAAAAAAAAGATTCGAGAAATTAGAAATATCAGCTCCATCGTACCTCAAAATCTGGCTTTTTACGAAAAACTTACTGTCAAAGAGAATTTGGAGTTTTTCTCCAATGTACAACAGGCATCCAAAGAGAATTTTGCCAAAGCTATAGAGATCAATGATCTCTCAAAACTTTTGAATCAGGAAGCTTCAACCCTTTCAGGCGGACAGAAAAGAAGACTCAATATGGCAATAGGACTGTTGAATGATCCGAAGATCATCTACTTTGATGAACCAACCGTGGGGATAGACCCTAAAAGCAGGAATGATATTTTAGATTCCATAAGATCTTACAAAGATCTTGGGATCACCGTTGTTTATACCAGCCACTATATGAATGAGATCGAGAAGATATGTGATGATGTTGCTGTCATAGCAAAGGGAAAACTGATCGAACAGGGCACACTTAAAGCGATACTGCAAAGTAAAAGTGAAACACTTGAAAAACATTTTTTAGCATTGACCAGTGAGTCTCAAGATGTTTAGTGCATTGGTGAAAAAAGAGTTTATTCTTGTACTTAGAGACAAGCAGGCACTCATGGCACTTTTTGTCATGCCGGCTATTTTTATTTTGATCATGTCTGTTGCCATGAGAGATATTTTTTCCCAGGAGAGTATCCATTTTAATACTGCGATTGTAGATTTGGATCAAAGCAGTATCAGTAGAACCCTTACAAAAGACATCAGGAAGAATAAAAGTTTTCATCTTGTAGATCAGAATGAAGCGGAGTTTATTATTCATATACCAAAAGGGTATGGTGATGAACAAAACAGTGTAAAAAACCCTAAAATAGAGATACAGGTCAAAGGCTCTGCCAAAAGTGATGTGATAGAACTTTTTAAAGCAAAACTTCTTAAAGAGGTTGTTGACTTGAAATTAGGCATCATTACTGAACGTTTAAGTGAATTCTCTGATGAAGCGGCAGCTGCAGTCGGTTCTGTAAAACTTTCTACAGATGCACTTTTCGATCTGCGTTACAATGAAAAAAAAGAGGTACCCAATGCTACACAGCAGAGTGTTCCGACATGGATCGTATTTGGAATGTTCTTTATTGTCATCCCTATGTCAACGATCTATATCAATGAACGAAAACAGCATACATTGGCAAGATTAAACTCTATGAATGTCTCTGCATTCTCTATCACACTTTCCAAAGTTGTTCCTTATCTATTTATTGCACAGATCCAGGTTTGGGTAATGATAGCTGTAGGAATGTTCATTGTTCCTTTGTTTCATACCCCTGCCTTGGAGATAAATGGCTCTGTAGCCGGACTTACATTCCTCTCTTTTGCACTGAGTGTTGCTGCTGTCGGGCTCTCCAGTCTCATAGCAGTTACAGCAAAATCTACAGAACAGGCAACAACCATAGGTGGTATATCCAACATACTTTTAGGCTCCATAGGCGGTGTGATGGTTCCAAAATTCTTTATGCCGGAATCTATGCAGACCCTGGCAAATATCTCTCCTATGTCATGGGGACTGGATGGATTTCTTGATATTTTTTTAAAAGGCGGGGATTTTTCAATGATCTTAAATGAATCGTGTATGTTACTGCTTTTTGGTGTTATCTTGTTAATCCTATCTATGATACTATTACGCAGAAGATTAAACAGGGGAATTTGATGGATTTTGAAGCATTAAAATATGATATAAAAGAATTAATAATACAAGAGTGTGAAAAAGAAGATATTACCCCTGAAGAGATAGATGATCATGTGATGCTTTTTTCAGATGAGAGTGGATTGGAGTTGGATTCACTGGATGCACTGCAAATTTCAATGGGGCTTTTAAACAGATACAATGTAAGATTGGGAGATTCTAAAGATTTTAGAAGAACTGTCACTACGATTGATGCCTTGGCAAAGTATGTAAGTGAGCATAATGGCTAAAGTAAACATTTTAAAGTATGAAGTTAATGCTTCACAAGGAAATTTGCAGCAAACTTTAAATGCCATTAAAAATGACCGGATAGTCAGATCAATTAAAAAAATACAGGCATCCATGGAAGAGGTAGAGATTCCCTATTATCTTCTTAAGGAAGAGATCAAGCAGGAACAAAGAAGTATTTATCATGCTATGAGAGATATGCTTCTAAAGCTGTTACCGGAAGAGAGTAATCGAAGCCAAACAGCATTGATTGTCGGAACCTCTTTGGTAGATTGGCATCTTGTTGATGCGATCAATGCTACCGTCTATGATGATGAAAAAGAACCTTACACTTCCCAAAAACAGAGTATTGATTCTTACGCAAAAGAGCTCTCTAAAGAGTTTGGTCTCAATGATTTTACCATGACCATAAATACTGCATGTACTTCAAGTGCCAATGCACTTTTGGAAGCATCGAATATGATCAATATCGGATTGTTCGAATATGCCATTGTTATTGGAGTAGAGATATTCTCTCCTATTATGAGCAGCGGATTTTATGCGATGGATCTTATTGCAAACGATATCGTAAAACCGTTTGATATTGACAGAGATGGGTTAATCTTAGGTGAAGCGTTAGCTGGAATAGTACTTGGTAAAGATGATACAAAATGGTCATTGGAGGGTGGTTTCAGTAACTGTCATTCTCAAACGATCACTTCTGTAAGCCAAAGTGGTGATGAGTGTGTAGAAGTGATGCAAAAAGCACTGCAAAACTGTGGTGTAGAAGCAAAAGAGATCACTGCACTTAAAGCACATGCCACCGGTTCACACAGTAATGACCTGGCAGAACTCAATGCCATAAGCAAAGTGTTTGAGCCTTCCCTGACTTTTACAGCATTAAAACCTTATGTAGGACACACCATAGGAGCCTCCGGGGTACTGGAGATCGCTCTGTTGATGGCAGCTGTAGATGAAGGGTTCATTCCTAAAACATATTTTTGTGAAAAACCGATACTTCCTGAATACAGACCGATATCTGAGCATAAAAAGTGCGATAGAGGACTTTTTATGTGCAACTATTTTGGTTTTGGCGGTAACAATATTTCATTGATCATTAAAAAAGAGTTATCATGAAAATGTATGTTAAAAACTATAGCAGCTATCGCAGTGACCAAGAAGCTGTAGATATTAAAAAAGTTTTAAAGCAGAAGTATCAGCTTGATACAAGAAGACAGGATGATTTCATTCATTTGGCACTCTATGGAGCTCAATTGTTAAAAGAAAAAACAGTGATCCATGCAGATGATGAGCTTTATGTCACAAGTGGTTACGGGGATGTAGATGTAGTACAGCGTACCAATACCTATGTCAATAAGGAAAAACAGGCTGTCAAACTATTTGATTTTATTAACCTCTTGGGAAATACTACAAGTTATTATATTGCTAAATCATTGAATATAAGTGGTAAAAATATATTTCAAATTTCAGATCATTTTACTTATATAAATTCACTTATTTCATTGTATGCATCAATAAAGAATAGCCAAAAAGATGCTATACTATGTGCTATAGATCTAACGAGCAACCCTACAGAAGTTAGTAAGAGGGTTTTGGGAGTGAATGAGGAGATAGAGGTCATCAGCAGTGTGAATTATCAAAAATTTTCACTTGATGCCAGGGATGCCGTAGCAGAAGTGGAGTTTGATATAAGAACATACAATTTAGATGAAATAAATGCCATCTTAAAAGAAGAGAACAGAAATATTTTAACCTCTGTACGATGTATGGAATTAGAGAAGTCTAAAGAGCCAAAACTTTTCGAAACCATGGCCAGTTACGCTTTAAATGATGCGATGAAAAAAAATGAAGATATGGTCTATATAGATTGTTTTGAAGAAAAATATAAAATATTAAAAGTAAAGAGTTTGAGATGAATGCCTATATCAACACGTATGAATTGTTATGTGATGCAGGAGATACAAAAAGTTTAATGGAAGCTATCTATAGTAAAGAATCCGCACTTGTGATCGACAATTCTTACATTGAAGATGCATCAGCAGGTTTGGGAAAAATGGAATATGAAAATATTTTCACTGCGATGGATGAAGTGACAGCAAAAGTACTCAAAAATTCAAATCTTGAAAATTTTCATAAT
This sequence comes from Sulfurovum sp., assembly GCA_026990595.1. Classification (GTDB taxonomy): domain Bacteria; phylum Campylobacterota; class Campylobacteria; order Campylobacterales; family Sulfurovaceae; genus Sulfurovum. The sequence goes on along the minus strand of JALXCZ010000007.1, from coordinate 35,097 downwards.
ACTTTACTTATTTTAGGTTCATCTGTGGGTGGAATGCAAGAGTGTGAACAGATTTTCTACAGTGAAAAAAGTTTTAAAAATATAGATTCAAATAGATACTCTATGAATGCACTGACTGATCATCTTATGAAAAAATTTCATTTTTATGATACAAGGGCACTCTCAACAGCATGTACTTCAAGTGCAAATGCTCTGTTGTTAGCAAAGCGCCTCATAGAGGTAGAGGCCTACGACAATATTTTAGTTATGGGAGTAGACGGGTTATGTTATTCAACTGTACTGGGTTTTTATGCATTAGGTGTATTGTCTGATAAAAGATGTACTCCTTTTGATACACATAGAAACGGTATGAATGTTGCTGAAGCGGTGAGTGCACTTTTGATACAAAATGTAAAACAGGATAGCTCGATAGAACTTAAAGGGGCAGGTGCAAGCAGTGATGCTTACCATATGACCAACCCTGACCCTGAGGCAGGGGGAGCTATTGCCTCCATGAAAAATGCTATGGCTGATGCTGGTCTTGAAACAGATGAAATTGATTATATCAATGCACATGGTACTGCGACGCTTGCCAACGACAGGGTTGAATCTTTGGCCATTGAAAAGCTTTTTGGTAAAAGTGTTTATGTGAGCTCAACCAAGGCGATCACTGGGCATACTCTGGGTGCAGCGGGAGCAGTAGAAGCGATTGTCTCATGTGAAGTGTTAAAACGCTCTATGATTCCGCCTCAAACAGGCTTAAAAGAGCTTGAAAATCAAAATATTAATGTACCTCTTCAAAGTATCGAAACGGATATTCAAAATGTGATGAGCAACTCTTTTGCTTTTGGCGGGAATAATACCTCTATTGTTTTGGGAGTTTAGATGAAAAAAGTAGCGATCAAGATCACAGCTTCAGCAAAAGTATATGCTCCTGTTAAACTGGAAGATCTGGAAGAAAAAAGAATCGTACCTAATATGATGGTACGTCGCCGTTTGACACGAAATGCCAAAGTGATGCTTTATTTGGCTGACAAATGTGCTGCAAACAATGGTAAAGTAGTTTATGGCAGTTGTTACAGTGAACTTGAAGAGACTGCCAATATTGCAAATTCTGTTTTAATGAAAGAGTTACCCTCACCCATCTCTTTTCAAAACAGTGTCTACAATACAGCACCATCGTATTTTTCACTTATTCATAAAGATCAAGATGAGATTATTACAGTCTCTTCAGGAATGAAAACATCCTTGGATACACTCAAAACTGCGGCATTACAGGCACTGGTCTCCGGAGAAAAGATTTTTTGTGTGGCTATAGAGTGTATCAATATTAAAAATATAGATGAGATAAACAGGTGCACAGAGTATCTTGAAGCAGGTGCAGCAATTGTGTTGGAAATAGCCCAAAACACAGAGGATGCAAAAGAGTTGGAAGATATAGGTATTCCGGGTGTAATAGACTCTTTGCAAGATCTTATGTGTGTAGTCATGATGCATGAACAGGGAACAGAAAAAATCCTGGTTGAACTTTAATTTTAGGGGAAAATAGAAAAAATGATAATAGATAACAGTGTTGCAAGTTATGAAAAATTTACGCATAATGAAAAAATAAGACTGAGCAGTGATCAAAAGTTTATTGATTTTATTAATGAAGGACACCAGTTCTTACTTGATCAAATACGTGATGGAAGACCTATCTATGGTATTACAACAGGATATGGAGAAGCTGGAAGCAATTATGCTGCATTTGAAGAGGCAGAAGAGCTTCAAAAAAATCTTTATCGCTTTTGCGGTGTGGGTGTAGGTAAGTATTTGAGTGCCAATGTTGTGAAGATCATGCTTACAATACGATTGATAAGTCTCAGTAAAGGTAAAAGCGGCGTAAGTTACAACCTTTTAAAAAGGTTTGAAATACTGATTGAAAATGAGATCTATCCACTTATCCCATCACAGGGATCAGTCGGTGCCAGTGGTGATCTGGCTCCTTTGTCTTATATTGCAGCAGTGATAGCAGGTGAGCGGGAAGTCATCTATAAAGGTGAAGAGAGAAATACAGCGGATGTCTATCAAGAGTTAGGTATAGAACCTTATGTTTTCAAAGCAAAAGAGGCATTGGGTGTCATCAATGGAACAGCAGCGATGAGTGCTATTGCCATAGATGCCATACAGAAATTTGAACTTCTGCTTGAAAGTATGGAGAGTTTTGTCGCCTCCGTCTTTGAACTTCTACTTTGTGATACAACGCCATTGGAACCATTTGTACATGAAAGTAAACCATTTGATGGACAGATGAAGAGTGCAGCCAATATTTTTGCAAAATGTCAAAATTCAAAACTGACACATCAGGCATTTAGCAGATATGAAAATTTTCATTTGGAAAAAGAGCAGAATATCCAAGATAGATATTCCATTCGTTGTGCACCACAAGTTTTAGGGGTCGTACGTGATTCTCTGGAAGTAGCTAAAAAATGGATACAGACAGAGATAAACGGTGTGAATGACAACCCTCTCATTGATCATGTGAATCAGAAAATTTATACTTCAGGTAATTTTTACGGCGGATACATTGCACAGGCGATGGACAGTATGAGAGTTTGTGCCGGAAATGTAGCAGATCTTCTTGATAAGGAATTTGCACTTCTGATAGACCATAAATTTAATAAAGGTTTAGGTGAGAGTCTAAAGATCAATGAAAAATCTACACACCATGGTCTTAAACTGATTCAGGTAACACTCAGCTCATTGGCAGCGGATGTGATTATGAATACAACGGCTGCATCGCTGCATTCACGTCCTACAGAATCACTTAATCAAGATAAAGTAAGTATGGGAACGACGGCCGCATTGAACTTTGCCAAACAGCTTCCTGATCTAGCCAATATGCTTAGTATAGCATTTATTGGTATGGCACAGGCTGCTGATATTAGAGGGGTTGATCAATGTTCAGACTATTTAAAACAGAATTATTCACGTATTAGAGAAGTGGTGGATGTGTTGGTAGAAGATCGAAGAACAGACCTGGATATTCAGGCAGTGAATACACTATTGCTTAAAGGTGAATTGGCATGAATAAAGTTTTGATCACAGGAGCAACCGGAGCTATAGGGGAAGCCTGTGCCAGATATTTTCATAATAACGGATATTTTGTCTATCTGCACTATAGGAGTCAGGAAACAAAAGCACAAGCATTACATGAAGCGTTGGAGCATTCCCGGATCATCGGATTTGATATTACCAACAGAGAAGATGTCTTACAAAAGCTACAGGATCTTGAGTTGGATGTTCTAGTCAATAATGCAGGAATGACCAAAGACAATCTTTTCTTTTTTATGAGTAATGAAGAGTGGGAAAGTGTGATAGATACTTCAGTAAACGGAACGTATTATGTCACCAAAGCAGTACTTAAAAATATGATCCGAAATAAAAAAGGATCCATTGTTAATGTTGCTTCTATCTCTGGCATTGTAGGAAATCCGGGACAAACAAACTATTCTGCTGCCAAAGGAGCAATAATAGCATTTACCAAGGCGCTTTCTGCAGAAGTTGCACGTTATAAAATAAGAGTAAATGCTGTTGCCCCAGGGTTGATAGAGTCTGAAATGACAGAAGCACTAGATCTTAAAGAGATGAAAAAAACAATTCCACTTAAACGGATAGGCAGACCTGAAGAGGTGGCAGAGTCTGTTTTCTTTTTGGCAGATAAGGCGTCTTATATTACGGGTGAGGTACTCAATATCAGTGGCGGATTAGTAAGGTAACAGAATATGACCAATTTGTTTTCTATACTTTTTGCTCCTGTATTTGTCATACTGTTGCACTATTTTGAATTCAATTTAGTCGTTACCTTTTATCTGTTTGTTGCTGTGATATTTTTTATCTATATGCATTATAAAAAAGAGACCCTCAGAGATATGTTGATGCCTACTATCTATCTTATAGCATTGAGTATAGCCTATTATTACTCTTCTTTTTCTGTGGTTAAATTTGTACCTGTGACACTCTCTATTATCTTCTTTGCACTCTTTGTAGATGCGACACTGACTAAAAAACATATGATATGGGGATTTACAAAACAATTTTACAAAAAGAAACTTACAGAGGCTGAAGAGGCATTTGTCAAAAATGGTGATGGTTATTGGGCATGGGTTACTTTGATCAATACTTTGATACAGATCTTTGTGATCTATTACGGAGATGATCTGTTATGGGCATTCTATACTTCTATTGGTTGGTACATTCTGTTTTTTGTATCTTTACTTGCACAAATTATTTATGGGAAACTCTATGCTGTTAAAATGTATTATAGGTAGTTTTTCACATCTTCTCTTTTTTGGACTGATAGTAATTTCTCTGCCTGTTGCTGTTGTTATTTATGTGCTGATAAAGCCGTTTTTAAAAGAGCCTGAATATTTTTTTCAAAAAGGGTTTGCTCTGAGTAATAGAATTTTTTTCTTTCTGGTACCTAAGATCAAACTCCAGTTCGATCTTCAAAAAGATCTTCCCGAAAGTGCGATCTACCTCTCTACACACCAGTCTATTTTGGATTACCCTATACTTAGTCTGCTGATCAAAAAACATCTCATTGTTGCCAAGGTGAATTTGGGTGCCGTACCGTTTGTGGCATTCATTTCCAATCTTGTTGGTGTGAGATATTTTGCAGGGAAAAGTATAGACGAAGTGAGTAAAATATACCAAGAGTTCGAAGATATGTTGGTAAATAATAATAATATTATATTTTTCCCGGAAGGTACACGACATACAGGAAGAGACCTTGAGCCTTTTAAAAGAGGTGCTTTCAGGTTGTCCGTAAAGACAGAAAAACCTATTGTTCCTGTAGTCATAGAAGGATTGACACAAATCCTGCCTAGAAAGAGTTTCTGTTTTAGAACAAACAAAAAAACTGTGGTACATGTAAAAATTCTGAGACCTGTTTATCCTCAGGAATTTGACAGTGATATAGCATTGATGAAATATATACAAAAAATAATGCAAGAACAAAAGGACACATTATGCGATCTCTCTTAATATTGGTTTTTACGACATTTATTTTTGCAAATTCTTATGATTTTGATGAAAATAAATTTGTTTTTGCACTGGGGAATACATTCCATAAAGTAGGAAATATTACCTATACAAAAGAAAAAGCTACGATCACCTACAGTCATCCACGATACAAACAGATCGTTAAAGCGGATAATAACATAAGTATAGAGGGCAGTTCCGGGAAGAAGTACTACCTCAAAGGTAAAGCCCTCTCCCATACGAAAGCGTTCATAGATATTATGATACGATTGGGTCAATATAACGAGATAAAAGAGAATAAAGATTTTGATGTTAAAAAAGAAGGTGAAAGATATATTTTAACATTTAAAGGTGACTTGAAACGAATGCTGCCCAAAGCGGAAGTAGAAACACAAGGTACAAAAGTAAAAAGCTTTAAACTCTTTATGAACAATGGTGACACCCTTGAAATTGTGAAGAGATGAAGCATTTAAATCTCTTTATTTTCTTTATTTTGTCTGTGATCTTTTTGATCTTCTCTTCACAGATAAAATTTTCTACCAATTTCTTAGAAGTCTTTTTTTCAAAAGAGAGCACAACGCTTCTGAATGTCACTTCCAAACTGGGACTCTCGAATAACATATATGTTGCTAAAAAGGGTTTCAGTGATGAATCGCTGAAAGCACTTCGAAGCATAGCTGATAAACTTCAAAAAGTAGAAGGTATCTCGAAAGTACAACTCTCTGTGTCTCCCTCAAAAGAGCTTAGGGAGTATTATAAAAAGAACTATTACCTTCTTGCCGATTTCAATGATACGAAACTTTCTACACAGGAGATACATTATAGGTTACAGAGAGCCTATACTGCACTGCAAGAGGCATTTATATATATGCCATTAGATACCAATGATCCTCTGGGGATTTTTTCGGTTAAAGCCGGTGAAGATCATGCGTATTTAAAACTGAAAAATTACGGCTATGTCTTAAAAGCAAGTGTATCTGTCGATACATCTTCTGCAGCAGAAGCAAAACAACTTTATACTAAAGTAAATACACTTTTAAAAGATCATAAAGATCTGCTTGTCTATGCACCTTTTTTCTTTTTGGTTGAAAACTCCTCCTATATACGCAGTGATACGCAAAAGATCATTACACTGGCTACTGTGCTGCTGTTACTTCTTTACTTTTTCATGTTAAGGAACTACAGACTTCTGTTTCACACCATCATTGCGATAGGAAGTTCTGTACTTGCTGCTATCATTGCAAGTGCTTACATTTTTGGCAGTGTCAATATCATGGTACTTGCTTTTGGTATCAGTATTACAACTATCTCTATTGACTATATGTTCCATTACTATTTTCATGGAGATTTTGCTACAAAAGGGTTCATAAAACAAAAGAGGGTATTTTTTGGATTTTTAACGACATTTGGTGTTTTTGTGATCTTTAGTTTTATCTCTATCAGGCTTTTTTATGAACTTGCATTTTTTTCTGCAGTCTCTTTGTTGGTCGCTTATATATTGTTTAGCTGGGTATTTAGCTACCTGGAGATAGAAAAACCAAAGTTAGGTCAGAGTAAACATACTTTCAAAAAAGTGAACCCACTCTATGTGCTTTTTATTTCCTTTGTACTGTTTGGCTATAGCTATACACATTTGAAATTTGATGATGATCTTCGAAATCTTGACTATAAAAATGAGAAACTTTTGGCATTGTCACAACAATTTAGAGAAGGACTGATGCAAAGCAACTATCAGACTGTATTACTGCATGCCAGCACACAGGAGTTGTTGTTGGAAAAGTATGAGAAGGTTGAGAAAATGTATCCGGATATGCAGGGCATTGGAAAATTTCTTTTCAGCAGAGGTAAATGTGAAGCGCGTTTGCATCAGCTTAAAATGTATGATTTTGAAAAGGTCAGAGAGACCATACGAACCCAGGCAAAGAAAATCGGTTTTACCAATGTCTTTGAACATCTTTATGCAGGGTTGGAAAATATGAACTGTGACAGAATGCATGCTTTTGATGATATGGGCTTTAAAATAGTCAAAGAGAACAGCAGCTACTACACAGCAGTGTTTATTCCTAAAAATGAAACAGTGGCTAAAATGGAGGGGGTTGAAATACTGGATATTGCAAAGCATTTATCACAGGATATGCAGAACTCTAAGCAGACGATAGTAAAATTCATGACAGTTTCTATTGTTTTTATTGTTATGATGCTTGTTTTTGTCAGCGGTATTCATATTTTGTACCCTTTGGTCTATATTATTTTTCCGTTAAGTGTGGTACTCTTTTGTATTACATTTTTTGGAAAGATCAATATTATGCATCTGTTTGCGATGATCATACTTATAGCGATAGGCATAGATTACGGTGTCTATATGCACAGGACTACAACACAGACAGAGACCAGAACAGCTATTAAATATGCACTCTTGAGTACATTGGCAGGATTTGGGGTGCTGATATTCAGTCATACCGTTGCGCTTCATTCCATAGGGCTTGTGATCACTGTAGGAATAGGGGCTATTTTTATTTTACTTTGGGGAACATCAGACAGATGATACCCCACATTGGAGAGAGATATGAGAATATATGATATAGATAAAAAATGTTATGTGGATATTGTCAAGTATGACGATCCTGCAACAAAGGCAGAACAACTGGCTGATTCACTCTATTGCTATCAACATAATATTTTTAAAGTGGTATATGATCAGTCTCAACCGGCTTTAAAAAGTTATATAGCTACTTTAGATAATGCTTTGTTACATGAAGAGAAGATGCAGTGGCTCTTTTTTACATCGGGCACAACAGGAACACCGACAGGTGTCTATAAAACAAAGCAAAACTCCTATGAGCAGGCGCAGGCACTTATTAAAACATTCAAAGGGATGAAGTTTGACAGAGTAGTGACAACAGTTCCTTTTGTACATATTTATGGCATAGATATAGGGGGTGTGGTACCTTTTGAGTTAGATATAGATATTTGGGTAAAAGAGAATTTTTTACCTGAAGAGTTGGCCTTGGAAGCACAAAAGGAGCATACACTTGTTGTGACGACACCACTTTTTATCAAGGCACTCAACCGCATAAAAAAAGATGTAAAGTTCACTAATACACTTTTTCTCACTTCTACGGCACCGCTTCCGGCAGAGGAAGCAAAAGCTTTCAAAGAGCATTATGGTGCCAGTGTAATACAAATGTTCGCCTCAACAGAAACAGGATTGATCTCCTACAAAACAGATGATGAGACTATTCTTACTGCCTATGATATTGTGCAAGTTTCCCAAAACAACGATAGACTCTGTGTGAGTTCACCACTTGTGACAAAAAAGGTCATTAACAATGGTGTCAAAGAAGATATTATGTTGCCGTTTCAGACAGAAGATATTATTGAGATCGTCAATGAAAAGCGGTTCAAGCTTTTGGGTCGCAGTTCGAACTTGGCAAAAATAGCAGGCAAGCGGATTTCAACGATGCAGATAGAGTCTCTTATTGAGCATATTGAGGGGGTGGATGCTGTACTTATTAAGATCAGAAGAGATGACAAGGCACTCAAAGATGAAATTCTGGATATTTACGTAGAAGGCATTTATGTCTTAGATGCAAAAACAGTACGAGCAGAACTGAAAAAAGCATTAGGTACGATTCACATACCATTTAAGATACATAATAATATGAAAATTCTTAGAAGTTCAGTCGGTAAAAAAATAGGGATAGAACAGTAGTCCCATCAACTCAGCTTCATAGGGTATAATGTCAAAAATATTGCGCAGGAGTTTTACTTTGGTAACAACACATGATTTAAAAGAGAAGATCATAGCAGGTTTGGGTCTTGAAGATATGGAGCCTGATGAGATCGGTGATGATATGGCACTTTTTGGGGATGATGGCTTGGGACTTGACAGTGTAGATGCTATTGAGATCACGCTTATTTTAGAAAAAGAGTTTGGTGTAAAAGTCACCAATATGGATGAGAACAAAAACATCTTTGAAACACCGAACACTCTGGTAAATTACATTAACGAACAGAAAGCATAATCAGGTTTTCTTCTTATGTCTGATTTTGCTATTCCCCATCTTGCACCACTTAGATTTGTCAAGCGGCGGATTGAAGCAACGACTGAGGATGCAATCGTTGAAATAGGATTTGATGATGTACCGTCTCTTGGTATGCTCATTGAGGCTGCGACACAGAGTTCATCGGGTATTCTTAATGATGAGATCAATGGACGCATAGGTTTTTTGGTCACCCTTAAAAACATTAAACTTTTACAAACACCCTACACAACCACTTTTCAAGTAAAGATACATTTAGACCTTAAAGCAGACGATCTTCGTTATTTGTCTTTTACTATTTATGATGACACTGTACCTGTGCTAACTGGTTCTTTTGTCATAGTCCTTCAGTAGCATGTCTGAAAAAAAACTATTACCCATCAACGCATATAAAGACATTAAACATTACATAGGTAACGGGAAACCAGTCATTTTAGCCTTTGGTATGAGCCATTGTTACAGCTGTTTGGCGATGTCCAAGGTTTTTGCTGAAGTACTGCAAGAGCATCCGGAATTTCAGATCTATGCCATAGACGGACAAAAAGAACGTATCATTGCCCGCGATACCTACAAACTCAAAGAGATGCCGACACAGATCTTTTTTGATGCAGCAGGCAATGAAATATTTCGGCATACTGGAGCATATAAGAAGCCTGTGTTGGAGATTATTTTGAAGAAGTGGGGGTTTGTGTAGTCCTTAACCAAAATTACGCTAAAATCGCGACAATATTATTACAAGGCTTATATAATGGCAAAAAGAACAATTAAAAAAGCAGTACTGGCTTACTCTGGTGGGCTTGATACGAGTATTATTTTAAAGTGGTTACAAGACGAATATGCGTGTGAAGTAGTGACTTTTACTGCTGATCTTGGACAGGGGGAAGAGGTAGAGCCTGCGCGTCAAAAAGCGTTAGATATGGGGATAAAAGAAGAGAATATCTTCATTTTAGATCTGCGTGAAGAGTTTGTAAAAGACTTTGTATTTCCTATGTTTAGAGCCAATGCTATTTATGAGGGTGAGTACTTGCTTGGTACGTCTATTGCCCGTCCGCTTATCTCTAAAAAGCAGATAGAAATAGCACATGAGACAGGTGCTGATGCAGTCTCTCATGGGGCTACAGGCAAGGGGAATGACCAGGTACGTTTTGAGCTTGGATACCTTGCACTTGACCCGGACATTGCAGTGATCGCTCCATGGAGAGAGTGGGACTTGAATTCACGTACGAAGTTACTCGAATATGCTAAGGCACATGGTATTGACATTGATGGGAAAGGGCAGGCAAAGCCTTACTCTATGGATGCGAACCTGCTTCACATCTCTTATGAAGGTGAGTGGTTGGAGAACCCGTTCAATGAACCTGAAGAAGATATGTGGCTCTGGTCGGTGAGTCCTGAAAAAGCACCCGATGAGGCTGAGTATATTACCATTAGCTATGAAAAAGGTGACCCGGTAGCCATCAATGGTGAAGAGATGAGTCCGGCAACTATTTTGGAGACATTGAACACGCTTGGTAAAAAACACGGTATCGGACGTATTGACATCGTAGAGAATCGTATGGTAGGGATGAAAGCCAGAGGATGTTACGAGACTCCGGGTGGAACCATTATGCTTAAAGCTCATCGTGCCATTGAGTCTATCACACTTGACAGAGAAGAGGCTCATATGAAAGATGAGCTTATGCCAAAGTATGCCAAACTCATCTACAACGGACTATGGTGGTCGGCAGAGCGTAAGATGCTCCAGGCTGCCATAGATACAACACAAGAACAAGTACAGGGTGATGTAAAACTTAAACTCTACAAAGGGAATGTCATTGTAGTGGGTAGAAAGTCTGATCTTTCTCTCTACTCAGAAGAACACTCGACTTTTGAAGAAGATGAAGTCTATAACCAAAAAGATGCAGAAGGGTTCATCAGACTTAATGCACTTAGATTCATCATTGAAGGGAAGAAACAGCCTGAGCGTATAGAATCACTTATAGGAAACTATAATGAAGTTGAAGTATGTCACATTGAAACAGGATCGACTACGATCTGTCAAAAGATCAAAAGATTCTTTAAAAAGTTAGTTGGAGGAGAGGATTAGGATCTAGTCCAGCAATTTCTCCATTGCCTTCAAAACTTTTGAAGGCGAGAACTTTAAAAAACTTTCTCTGTAAAAAATACTCGGAATGATTTCCAGAAAAATATAAGCCACTATAAGCATAGGGTAAAAGACTTTGTATTCAAGTTTGAATGATTTGAAAGTATAGCGTTGCTTGAACCATTCCTGAGCACTTTTAAGACCATTGTAAACAAGCAGTACTTCCATGGCAAACATGGAACCCCATACAAAGTAGGTCATGCCTGTAACAAGTAAAGCCCCCTCTATGCCATACATACCCATGACAGCAGCCAGGAAAACAGCACCGTAAAGAGCAAATGAACCAAACCCTATTGTGGCAAAAATAACGAGTACAGAGAAAATGAAAAGCAGGCTTCCCATTAGGAAAAAGAGTTCAAGGAAGGTTTTTTGTTCTTGGAATGTTGGGCTGAAGTATGCACCTAGAAGGGTGATAGCGAAGATAGATAAAATAATAAAAACAAGAGAGCGATATTCTTTCACATCTATTCCTTTTTTATAAAGGGCAACCACGAGGGATTGCCCCTACGGTATTTGTGTTTTGTGTAGGGATGCCCCTTGTGGGTATCCAAAAATTAATCTATTTCATACAATTTAATAAGGCTTTTTACATCTGCCTTGCGTCCAAGCCACTCTTTATAAAGCTCACTCATCTCTTTGGCTCCACCGTTGGCAAGTATGATCTCTTTATATCCTTTTGCATGTACTTTGTCAAATCCGTGTTTCTCATCCAAACAGCTAAAGAAAGCATCGGCACTGAGTACCTCTGCCCATTTGTAGCTGTAGTACCCTGCCGCATATCCACCCGCAAAGATGTGTGCAAAACCGTGCTGGAACTTGTTGTAGCTTGGTGGTTTAAGCAGGGAAGTCTTTTCTCTGATGCTGTCAAGCAGTGCCTGTACTTCTTCTCCCTGATAGAGCTTTTGGTGTAGTTTAAAATCAAAAAGAGAAAATTCCACTTGTCTGAGAATACCAAGTGCAGCTTGAAAGTTCTTGGTCTCTTTGATTTTATTCATTAACGTTTGGGGTATGGGATCTCCTGTTTCATAATGAAAGCCAAAGCGTTTTAAAATAGCAGATTCATAGGCAAAATTTTCCAAAAACTGTGAAGGAAACTCTACTACATCCCATGCCACACCATTGATACCGGAGACTGAACGCTCATGACATTTTCCAAAAAGATGATGGATAGCATGTCCCATTTCATGGAAGAGCGTGACGACATCATCATGACGCAGAAGAGAGGGTGTTGTTTCAGTGGCAGGGGAGAAGTTACAGACCACAAAGGCTGAGGCAAGATGTGTTTTGCCTTTGCTGTCCACAAAGTGTGTCTCCCAGTCATTCATCCAGGCACCACCTCGTTTTTCTTTGCGTGCCTCAAGATCAAAGTAGATACGACCACTTAATTTACTGTCTTCGTAGATATCAAAAGGTTTCACACAGTCATGCCAGGTAGGTACATCGGCTGGCTTAAAGGTTACACCAAAGAGATCGGAGACGATACCCAATAGTCCCTCAAGTACTTTGTTCTGCAGAAAATAGGGTTTGGTCATAGTGTCATCGAAATCAAACTTTTCTTTTTTGAGTTTTTCAGAGTAATACGCTATATCATAGGTTGCCAAATCGTCAATACCATCGACTTTATCAGCAAAATCCTTAAGTTCTGCAAGTTCACTTTTTGCCTGTGGGAGTGCTGCATCTGCCAACTTATTTAAGAACCCTGTTACTTCCTCCTGTGTAGAAGCATCTCTGGTTTCAAGTGCATACTTCGCATAGTTCTCAAAGCCAAGGAGTTTTGCTTTCTCCTGTTTGAGGGAGAGTATCTGGTCGATCACTTCTGCATTCTGGGGTGCTCTTGTACTGTATGCTTTTGAGAGCTCTTTTCTGTATTCTCTGTTTGGTCCGTAGGTCATGTAGGCAAGGTAGCTTGGGATTTGCAGTGTAAATTTGTACACAGCTTTTCCTTCTAACTCTTCTTTAGCTGCATCAATGTCAGACTGAGGCATACCCTCTACATCTTTGGCATCTTTTATGATGAGCTCATAAGCATTGGTTGAATCAAGCAGGTTCTGTGAAAAATTGTTAGAGAGTTCCGAGAGTTTAAGGCTTATCTCCTCCATTCTTTTTTTCTTCTCTTCAGGCAGGTTGATACCGGAGAGTACAAAATCTCTTATATCATGTGCTACTACCGTTTTAGCTTCCTCATCTTCAGATTTTATCTGCTCTATTTTTTGAAAGAGTGCTACATTCTGTGCCATTTCAGAACTGAATTTAGAGAGTAAAGGGAGTGATGCTTCATAAGCCTTTTGCGTTTCATCGGAGTTCATGACAGAGTTAAGGTGAGAGAGTGGTGTAAAAAAGAGTCCTAATTCTTCATCCAGATCCTGAAGGGGTTTGAGTATTTTGTCATATGTACTATCCTCACTATGTGTAATGTTATGGATGGTCTTACGTTGTTTATTGAGCAGTCTGTCCAGATCTTTAGGAAATGTATTGAGGTTATTTATTTTAAATGCTTGAAACATATTTTAATCCGTTATTATTTTTTTGGTAATTGTATCATTAGTGCCACAAAAACCCTCTGAGAAGTAAAAATCTTTGGGTTATGAGTTTTGAATGTAACAAAGAGAGACGTATATTATCTTTTATCTTGTCAAAATGCGATATTCTCTCATCCTCAGGTGGATAGTAACACTCCACTTCAATATCGATGATCCGTCCTTTTCTGTAGGCATGCAGTGCCAAGACCTCTATTTCAAAATCAAAGCGTTTATTCTTGATATTCAAGTCCAGTATCGAGACTGGGTACATTCGAAAACCGCTTTGTGTATCACCTAGTTTTTGAAAGGTTTCCAGCATGACCCAGAAGTTACTGAATTTACGTCCGAATTTTGAACTGTTCGGTACATGTGCATGTTCAAAGTTTCGATTGCCTATGACAATAGTGTTTGGCTGATACGTGTTGAGCAGTTTAATGATCTCAGAGCTTAAATGCTGTTTGTCTGCATCAATGGTTACAAAACTCTCGTATCCCAAGGCTTTGGCTTTTTTGGCTCCTGTGAGTATAGCTTCGCCTTTCCCCATATTTACCGGGTGTCTTTGCAACTCTATATTTGGATGATCTATCTCTACTTTGGTGTCTGAACCATCATCCACAACAATGATTCTGTAGTCATAGTTTAAAAGATCATCTATCACTTCTGTAATATAAGGAGAGTTGTATACAGGAACAACAATACATGTTTTCATAGATTGAAGCTCGCTATCTCCTTATCGTTGCAGGTAATTTTGAATCTATTGTTGTTTCTTTCATATACCAATGTTTGTGAAGGGAGAGCTATCTTTACAAATTTAGCTTTTTTAATGGTGGTTAACTCTATGTTAAACGCATCTGATACAATGTCAAAATGGACAAATCCCGGTAAGACGGGATTGTTTGGAAAATGTGCTTTAAAAACCGGATGATCTTCATTGCTCAATGTAACTACAGCTTTTGTGTCATCTTTAAATTCTATGGTATATAAGTTATCTGTCAGCACAATATTCCTTTTTGTATAATATCAATACTATTTTATCGGAGTAATAGTTATTGTAAACTGATTTGGTAAACGCATTTATTAACAAAGTTTAGATAAAATATATGAATTATAAAGTCATAAGGACATAGAATGAAAGTATTATTAATTAAAGATGTAAAAACACTTGGGAAAGCAGGGGAGATCAAAGAGGTGAAAGACGGATATGGTCAGAATTTTCTCATAAACAAAGGGCTTGCCAAATTGGCGACTCCTGATGTGGTTGAGAACTGGAAAGCTGAACAAGCACGTATGGAGCAGGAGCTTAAAGATGATCTGGCACGTCTCGAAGCGGAGAAGATCACCCTTGAAGCTGCAACGATCAAAATAGAAAAACCTTTGGCACCGGTAGGAATAAAGGGTTCAGTCGGAAATGCAGATATTTCTGCAGCGATCCTGGATCAGTTGAATATTGAGTTGGATAAAAAACATATCAATCTTAAAAAAGCACTCAAATCAACCGGTGTCCATGAGGTAGATGCAAAACTGGGACACGGTATCCATGCAGCACTTAAAGTAGAAGTAGTAGGTGTCTAGTTATGTTTGATGCGACTACGATACTGGGTTACAAAGGTGATGGAAAGGCGGTTATCGGCGGTGACGGTCAAGTTACTTTTGGAGATACGGTACTTAAGAGTAATGCAACAAAGATAAGAACATTGTATGAGGGAAAGATCTTGGCTGGGTTTGCCGGAAGTACTGCCGATGCATTCAATCTTTTTGATATGTTCGAAGGTATTCTAGCAGAGAAAAAGGGTGATCTTTTTAAGTCTGTGATAGGATTTTCCAAAATGTGGAGAAAAGACAAGCATCTACGTCAGCTTGAAGCAATGATGATCGTGCTGAATAAAGAGCATATCTTCATTCTTTCAGGTACGGGTGATGTGGTTGAGCCTCAGGATGGGAAGATCGCAGCCATCGGAAGCGGTGGGAACTATGCCATCTCAGCGGCACGTGCTCTGGAAAAACATGCAGATCTTGAGCCTAGAGAGTTGGTGCAGGAATCACTGGAAGTAGCAGGTGAGCTCTGTATCTATACCAATAAAAATATTAAAATATTAGAGTTGTAAAGAGAACAAAGAAGTAAGGAAATAAAATTTGGATAAGTTAACACCAAAAGAGATCGTAGCACACCTGGATAGATATGTGATAGGGCAGAGTGATGCCAAAAAGACTATCGCAGTGGCACTGCGTAACCGTTACAGACGCATGCAGTTAGATGAAGAGATGCAGAAAGACGTTACGCCAAAAAATATCTTGATGATAGGAAGTACAGGAGTAGGTAAAACAGAGATCGCCAGACGTTTGGCAAATATGATGAACTTGCCGTTCATTAAAGTAGAAGCAAGCAAATATACAGAAGTAGGTTTTGTCGGGCGTGATGTAGAGTCGATGATCCGTGATCTGGCGGCTACTGCTTCAAGCATCGTTCGTGAAAGAGAGAATGAGAAGAACAAAGAAAAGATAGCCAATTATATCGAAAACAAGATCATTGAAAAACTGCTTCCACCACTTCCAAAGGGTGCAAGTGAACAGAAGCAGGCAGAGTATGATGCATCTTTTGCCCGTATGCAGGAGAAGTTTACTAAAGGAGAACTTGATCATCTCAAAGTGAAGATAACTATGCCAAACAATCCTCAGATGCCTGAAGAGGGACTCCCTCCTCAAATGATACAGGTGCAGGAGTCCATCGTAAAAGTACTTGGTGGTATGGGGAAAAAAGGCCCCGAAAAAGAGGTGACTGTAGCTGACGCCAAAAAAATATTGGCACAAGAAGCGAGTGAAGCGCTTCTTGATGAAGAGCAACTCAAAGCTTTGGCACTTGAAAAAGTAGAGAAGGGCGGTATTGTTTTTCTTGATGAGATAGACAAAGTAGCAGTTTCTGCTAATTCGCAGGGAAGACAGGATCCTAGTAAGGAAGGGGTACAGAGAGATCTTCTTCCTATTGTTGAGGGATCAACGGTACATACAAAACTGGGTATGGTAAAAACGGACCATATACTCTTCATTGCCGCAGGGGCGTTCCATGTCTCAAAACCCAGTGACCTTATGCCTGAGCTTCAAGGGCGCTTTCCTCTGCGTGTAGAGTTGGACAGTTTAAATGAAGAGACACTTTATCGTATATTGACAGAACCGAAAAATTCACTCATTAAGCAGTATCAGGCACTTATGAAAGTAGAAGATGTTGAACTGGTATTTGATGAAGAGGCATTAAGTGCTATTGCCCACTATTCATTGCTTGCAAATGAGAAAACAGAAGATATCGGTGCAAGACGTCTGCATACGGTAATGGAAAAGATACTTGAAGAGATCAGCTTTACAGCTGATGAACATTCAGGTGATAGGGTGACTATAGATAAAGATTTAGTAGAAGAGAAGCTAGAAAAAGTAGTGGAAGATGAAGATACTACCAGATATATATTATAAGGGTATAGATGTTTAATAAAAAGATGACCGGTACAAAAGCAGGTTTTGTAGCCGTAGTAGGACGACCCAATGCAGGGAAAAGTACTTTGCTGAACCATTTGGTGGGAGAGAAGCTTGCTATGGTTTCAAAAAAGGCTCAGGCAACACGTAAGCGTATGAATATTATTGTTATGCATGAGAATGCCCAAGTCATTTTTGTTGATACCCCGGGGATTCATGAAAAAGAAAGACTGCTTAACCAGTTCATGCTTGATGAAGCATTAAAAGCAATGGGTGACAGTGATCTCATTGTATTTCTTGCACCGGTAACAGATAAGCTGACGGAGTATGAGAAATTTTTGAAACTGGCACAGGCAAAAGGGGTAAAACATATAGTGGTACTTACTAAAATAGATCATGCCAAACAGGGTGATATTTTGGCTAAACTTGGGGAGTATCAAAAGTATCAAGATCAGTTTGAAGCAATCATCCCTTTTTCTGTCAATAAAAAAGTAGGAAAGAAACAGTTACTTGATGAGATAAGAAAACATCTCCCGGAATCTCCATTCTTTTATGATACAGAGATCCTTACTACAGATAATATACGTGATATTTACAAAGAGCTCATCCGTGAGTCTATTTTTGAAAATCTTAGTGATGAGATACCCTATGAAAGTGATGTAACTATTGAAAAGATCTATGAAGAAGAAAATATAGATAAAGTGTATGCTACGATCGTGGTAGAAAAAGAGACACAAAAGGGGATGATCGTCGGGCAAAAAGGTGCAACCATTAAAAGGGTGGGAAAATTGGCACGTGAACAAATGGAATACTTCTCCGGTAAAAAAATCTTTTTGGATCTGCATGTTTCCGTGAAAAAAGGTTGGAGTAAAAATAGAGAAAGTTTAGAAGAATTCGGATATATCATTTAAATATGCTTTGAATTTTATATTTTCTTAAATGAAATAATGCACTGTTCTATTCCTTATAAACAAGAAATTAAACTTTATATTGAAAGATTAATAATTAAAAAAAGTTATATTTTAAAGAAAATTTTATTTTTGTAAGATACTTTTAATATTATAACATATATAATTGTTTAACAAACAAGGAAGTTTAGAATGTTTTTGAAAAAAAGTTCGTCGAAAAAGTCCAAATCGGCTGTAAAAAATATTGTTACACTTAATGCTTATACTGATAAGAAATATATCTTTAAAGGTGATTCATTTCAATCTTTAAATAAACTCAGTTATAACACGTCAAACTTTATTACATCTTATGTAAGTAATAAAGACATGATCACTACTACGGTACATTTAAGCCGCAGTATTCCCCAGGAAGACATTCCTGATATTCTTGACATTAAAGCATATGAAGAGTTGGGACTGGATCAGGCAAGTAATTATATTATTTCATCAGTAGAAGTTGAAAATGCAGGAGAAGAGCGGGAATATCATATTTTTGTAGCACAACCTGAAGTTCTGGATGAACTTTTCTCTCCGATAAAGCAACAAACAAAATATATAGATCTTATTGTCCCTGCACCACTTCTTTATAAAGCACTTTATAAAAAAGAAATATTACAGGATAACGGTACACACTGTTTTATCTATTTTACAAAACAGGATGCCTTTGTAACATTTTATAAAAACGGGGAATATCTTTATTCAAAATCAATAGAATATTCACTGGAACAGATCTATGAAAAATATTGTGAAATGGTGGGAGAGAAGATCGATGAGAAAGAGTTCTTTTCCATTTTAGAGGCAGAAGGTTTAAAGACAACCAATAGTGATTATCAACAAAATTTCATGAAGATCTTTGGTGAAGTGTTTATCACTATCAATGATATTATTATTTATGCAAAAAGAGCTTTCCAGTTAGAAAGTATCGATCACATGTATATAGGCAGTGTACAGGGTCCTATTATTGGACTGGATGAGTATAGTCAAAACTATTTGGGATTGCAATCAGCGGACCTCAATTTTAACTATAATGTAAGCAACGATGAATGGTATATAGATCAATTACAGTATTTAATGTTGCTTAGTTCCTTTGATTATATGGAAGATGAATCTTCCATTGTCAATCTTACTATGTTCCCACGTGCACCAGCTTTTGTAAATCGTGCAAGTGGACAATTTATTATTGCAACTTTTGCTGCAATCTCATTGGGTCTGGCATATCCTTTGGTTTACCTTATCGGTTCATATATCAATGATGCAAAGATCTATGCACTTAAAATAGAAAATAATAAACTGAGTACAGAAGCAAATAAATACAAAAAAATATTGAGTGACAAGAAACAGAAAATAAGTGTTTTGGATAAAGAGATAGGAAATCTTTCAAAAAGATATCAGGGAAAAACAAAAACGCTGACCTCCATTTATGACAAAAAAGTGAATTATCGTCTGAAATCAGGAACGTTCCATACGATTGCGGAAGAGCTAAGTAAATTTGGTGTGAATGTTGATATGCTTTACAGTAAAGAGGATACTTTATGGATCTCATTGGTGAGTTCAGATGACAGAAAACTCACCGAACTTATTCAGTATATCTCTGATCATCATTTTGATGAGATCGATCAAATAGATATTGAGAGAATCCAAAAAGACCCGGAGAACCATTATTATAAAGGTCTGTTAAAGGTTGATTTAAGATGAAATTCATAGAAGATAAATTAGAAGAACTTGATGCCTATTTTGCACCAAAAAAAGAGAGTGAGAAATGGTTGGTTATATTAGGTGTTGCAGGTATTATTGCCTATCTCGCCTATGCGTATATTTTACCGTATACTGAAAAAATGTACAAAAAAAGTGAAACAAGTAAAAAAAGTATACAAAAAAGTATAGCAGACAACAATACATATCTTAATTCTATTACGGTTGGTGGTGATCGTGAATTTTATGTGAAGAAATTTGATCGGGATATCGTTACAAAAAAAGAAAACATTGTTAAGTATAATAAAAAAATAAATTTTATAGATGATAAAATGAACAGACTTTCAGATATGCTTTTTAATCAAAAAAGCTGGTCCAAGTTCATTAATTCTATTACAGACAATGCTGAAGCACAGAATGTTGATATTCAGTATATTACAAATAAATATGTAGATAATAACGGTAGTTTCGGATATGTTCTTGAAGTTGGTGTAGGCTGTAAAGGTGAATATAAGGGAATCGTAAAATTCATGAATGAGTTAGAACAAAATGTACTTGTCACTGATATTTACGGTACGAAATTTTCTCTGGATAATAATTCATCACAAATCGTAGCGGATATTAATATTTCTGTATGGGGGATAAATCATTGATGAAAAAGACACTATTGATAGTTTTAAGTTTGACATTCTCACTGTATGCAGATCTTTCTGTTGAGCAAATACAGCAGATGGTAAGTAAAATACATGAAAAGCGTGAAGGTGTAAAACTGGAAACACTGGAAACAACAAAAGAGCCATTCGTCCGTTTGGAAGAAGATAATAATATTACAACCTTTGTTATTCCTGTAAAAGCAGAAGAGGCAAAGTTATCACTGCATGCTATTGTAAATGGAAAAGCTTACATTAATGATGCCTGGAAAAGTGTTGATGATACGATCATGGGATATACATTGAAGTATGTAGGGAAAAGAGGTGTGGTACTTAGAAACGGTAATCATATTAAGAAATTATTTCTACATGAAAAAAGAGATAGTTTTATTACATTAGAAGAGAGGTAAGAGGATGAAAAGAGTAGAAAAGTTAGGGGTAAAGATCATTATAGCATTTTTTATGCTGTTAGGTGTTACAAATACTCTTGTTGCGGGTAGTTGTTCTAATAAACTGTTTAGTGTTACCATTGACAGTAAGCTTACAATTGGAGATGTTATTGATAATCTGGCAGAAACCTGCGGATTAACAGTTGTTGTAAAAGATGATGCAGCAAAAAAAAGAATGAATAAAAAACTCTATTATGTAAAATTAAAGAACAGTACACTGAAAGGTTTTTTAAATACGATACTGCAGGACAATGATCTTCACTATACACTGAATGGCAATAAACTTAAAATTTCTTATCTGATTACACGTACATTTCGTATACACTATATTTCAGGACAGAGAACAGGGAAAAGTAACGCACATGTGACTATAGCAAATTCAAACAATTCAGCTGCATCTGGAGGGAGTAGTACCGGTGGGGGCAGTGGCGCTTCTAAAACAGGTATTTCCATAGAAAGTAATGATGATTTCAAGTTTTGGAAAACGGTTGAAAATGAAGTACAGCGTATCTTGATCGGTGCAGCAGACGGAAGTACGCATTATACGAAAACAGGTGACGGATGGACAGGTCCTGATGGACAGGTGTGGGAATATAATCCGTTGGCACCGATCGTAAATCCGGAAGCCGGAATGGTGACGGTAACAGGTACAGAAAGACAGATAAACAGAGTCGCACGTTATATCCGTACGTTAGCTAAACAGATTAAAACGCAAGTACTGATAGATGTACGTATTTTGACTGTTACATTCGATGACAGTAAAACAACTGGTGTGGATTGGTCTCAGCTATATGGATTGCAGAATTTCACAATAAATACACTGGCTATGGCACAAAAAAATATTTCGTCTTTCACTTTTGATAATCTGGAAGGAATTACAGATACAACATTTTCTGAAGGAACAAGACCAAGAAATGCACAGTTGGTCAATATTACAGGAAATGCAAAAGTGACAGATGTTGTAAAATTCTTAGGAACACAGGGAGATGTTAAATCTATTTCAAGTCCAAGAGTGATGACACTGAATAATCAGCCGGCACTTATCAGTGTGGGTAAGGAATTGTTCTATAAAATAAAATCCAGCAGTACAACAAGCAGTGGCGGCGGTTCCACCTCTTCAGAAGGGGAATTGGTAGATTCTGTGTTTGCAGGTATCTTATTAGATATTACCCCGGAAATAGATTCACATGGTATGATTACATTGAAAATCAATCCATCTATATCAGATACAGTGAATACCGTAAAAAGTGATGGAGGTGTAAGATCTATTCCACCTGATCTTGTAAGAAGACAAATCGCATCAGTGATAAAAGTGAGAGATGGACAGCATGCTATTCTTGGAGGACTGATCTCCTCCAAAACGGGTGTAAAAATCAATAAAGTGCCTTTACTTGGGGATCTTCCCCTTTTGGAATATGCGTTTAAACATGAAGAGAAGATCAATACTGTAGAAGAATTGGTTTTGATTATTACACCACATATTATTAAAAATGCCAAATCTGTATCATTGAAAGATCTAGGATATACAAAGTTAAATGAAAAGTAGATACGAAGCTGCTAAAAATGTATTCATCGATTCAGTAGATGTCGATGACTACATTGAGTTAGAATCTTCTGTTACAGCCTATAAGCAACTACATCACAGTATGGATAAACCATTAAAAATGATATTGCTTTTTGGACGTCCCGGTACAGGGAAAAGTATACTTCTTAACAGGATCTCAGAAAAGCTGAAACATCAAAAAGAGATTCATTATTTTGATACACCGGCAATTAATGAAAAAGAGTTTTTTCATAAACTGTTTAAAGTCCTAACCAAGAAAGATCTTCCTAACAATACAGAAGTTAATTTTTCTGCTTTAGTTGATTTTTGTAAAGAGTTGAGAGGGAAAAGAGAAATTGTCATTCTTTTGGATGAAGCGCAGATGTATGGTATTGAAATGATGGAGAAGATCAGACTTCTTTCAGACAGCCGCGCAGTCAAATTCGTTGTGTCTCTGCATAAAACAGAAGATGAAGATCTTATTGCAAAAGAGCATTTTCAATCTCGTATTTGGGAAGTGATAGAACTTAAGAATGCAACAAAAGCGGATCAGACTACTTATATCCATAAAAAACTTTTGAAAAAAAATCTTTTTGAAATAGCTAACAGTATAAAAGACAAAGATATGAAATTGATTCATGCTTTTACTAAAGGAAACTTTCGAGAGTGTAACAAATTACTTTTTACTATATTTGAAATTTGTGAATATTATGATAAAAATGAACCGTCTAAAATCAATTACGAACATATCCCACAAAGAATTATTGAAATGGCTGCACTGAAATTGGGGTATATTCATGTATGATATCAAACCCTTAGAGGAAGAGTGGAATAAATATAATAAAAAAAAGAGAAAGCCGTGGTACCTGTTGGGTCTAGGTATTATTGTGTCAACCATCATATTTTTTGTTATTTTTAAATTCAACATAACGGATTCTTTTAAATCCAGTGATCAAAACAAGAGTGTTGAAACATTCAGTAAAGTAGAGAAAGGCGGGTCAAGTTCCATTTTGATGGATAAATCGTTAGCAACACTTGAATTGGAAAAATCTAAAAAGAATGTTATTGCAAAAACTTTGGAGATTAAGCCCACAACTATAACTTCTTATGATGATCCAATGGGAAATTCTGAAGTATATGTTAAAGAGAAGAAGATTAAAAAACCTAGAATAAAATCAAAAGTAAAAATGGTGCAAAAACCCCATAAAAAAATGCATCTGAATATTATAGAAACAACAAGTGTGAGTGCCTATAAAGATGTTGAAAAACGTTTTTACGCATCACATGATACTGATGATTCACTTTTCCTGGCGAAGAGTTATTACAGTAAAGGTCTTTATAAAAAGGCAGAGCACTGGGCTTTGGAAACGAACAAAGTTAATGGAAATATCGAGGAGAGTTGGCTGATCTTTACAAAATCCAAAGTAAAACTGGGTCATAAAAATGAAGCGATCCGTCTTTTAATGTCTTATATAAAAAGATCAAATTCAAAAAACGCAAGAAGACTTTTATATAAGATTCAAAAAGGCAATTTATAAAATATTATTTAGCTTGACTGTTATCATATAATGGTATACTAAATAGATAAAATAGGAGTAGTTGAATGGTAAAACTTATTGAAATCATGCTTGATGAAAATCTTATAACCAAGGATGCTATTTCTGCATTGGTCAAAAGCAGACCACCTAAAAAGATTTCGTTTGCCAATCTTATAGCTGAAAAAATGATTGATCTGCATACTGTTGAGATCTTTTTGGCAAAAAAAATAAGGCAGGGAGTTATTACTTTATCCCATTTGGAAAAAATAGAAGGTATTGATATTGATCCGATCATTAAAGAGGTTGCAAAAGCACTTCATGTTGAATACGTTGATCTGGATGAAGTGGAAATAGATATGAAACTTTTTTCACAAGTACCCTATAGACAGCTTATTAAATATAATGTTATACCTATTGAAGAGAATGATCTTAATGTACTTATTGTTTTTGATGATCCGTTGGATATGGCAGCACAAGATGCGATACAACGTTTATTTCCTAAAAAACCTATAAGAATCGCTATCTCTAAACCCAAGCAGATCCAACAGCATTTGCAGCGTTTGGAGATCAATGAGAGTATTAAAGGTCTGGTATCAGATATACGAAAAGATCTCAGTCAAGAAGGAAATATGGAGGAGGAAGAAGGTGAGTCTCCTGCCGTATTAAAACTGATCGACATTATTCTTAAATCAGCCATTTATATTGGTGCAAGTGATATTCATATTGAGGCAACAGAAAAAAGCTGTATTGTACGGGAACGTGTGGATGGTATGCTACGTCAAAGTTTCACATTTGATAAAGATATTTTTAACCCACTTGCTTCACGTATGAAATTGCTTTCAAATTTGGATATTGCAGAAAAGAGAAAACCTCAGGATGGCAGATTCTCTGCAACGATCAATAAAAGAGATTTTGACTTCAGGGTTTCTACTCTTCCGACAATTTATGGAGAATCGATCGTTTTGAGGATCTTGGATAAATCCAAAGCTATGATACGCCTTGAAGATGCAGGAATGAGTAAATTCTGTTATGACAGGTTCGCTGAGTCTATCAAAGTTCCTTATGGTATTGTATTGGTAACAGGTCCTACGGGATCAGGAAAAACAACCACGCTTTACGGTGCCTTGAACGCGATCAAAGATGTAAAAGACAAGATCATTACAGTTGAAGATCCTGTAGAATATCAAATGAGTGGTCTTCAGCAGGTGCAAGTAAGAGCAAATGTCGGCTTAAGTTTTGCAGATGCATTAAAATCTATATTGAGACAGGATCCGGACAAGATTATGATCGGAGAGATCCGTGATCAGGAAACGCTTCGTATTGCTATTCAAGCAGCACTTACAGGGCACCTAGTACTATCTACACTGCATACAAATGATGCGATTTCCGCAGTAACCAGAATATTGGATATGGGTATTGAAGAGTATTTGGTAAGTGGGGCTTTGGTCGCGATACAGGCGCAGAGACTCGTACGTAAAATATGCACACATTGTAAAAAAGAGACCATACTCCCGGAGACACTTTTAAAAGATGTCAAGCAGTATCTTCCTGAAAATCCTGTATTTTATGTAGGTGAGGGATGTAAAGAGTGTGGACACAGCGGATATGCAGGAAGAGAGATGATCTCGGAAGTTTTAACGATCAGTGAGACATTTTCCCGTATGATCGCAAGAAGTGCATCCAAAGAAGAGATGACAAAACAGGCAATGGAAGAAGGATTTATCAATATGTTTGAAGATGGAGTGCATAAAGCACTAGAGGGTAAAACAACCATTGAAGAAATCTACAGGGTAGCGAGGTTATAATGGGATATTTTAATGTTACGATCATGGATAAGGGCAAAAAGCGGGAGGAACTGATTAAAGCTGATTCGCGAATGACTGCGGTTAAATTGGCCAAAAACAAGTTTCCCCGTACAATGGTAATGAAAGCAGTTGAGACATCAGCGCCACTTGAAGATAGTATATCTGAATTGTTTGACGGGCTTAAAAAATCTTTTAAATCAAAAATTCCTATTAATGATAAAATATCTACTATTAGACAGATTGCTGTTATGACTGATGCGGGTATTGCGATCAATGATACTCTTGAAGATGTTGCTGACAATACCCACAATAAACAGCTTAAAGAGATCTATACAAAAATAAACAGTGATATTAATGCCGGAAACAGTATGTCTGATGCCATGGAACCTTATACGGAAGAGTTTGGACATGTGGCACTTGCTATGACAAATCTTGGTGAGAGAACAGGTAATATTTCTGAATCTTATCATAAACTTGCAGATATTTTAGAGAATATCAGAGATAACACAGCTAAATTCAAAAAAGCAATTCGTTCACCTCTTATTACACTGACTGCAATGGGAATTGCTTTTACCATACTTATTATGGTGGTTGTACCAAAATTTAAAGATATTTTTTCTAAGTTTAAAACAGAACTTCCATTGCCAACACAGATACTTCTTAAATTAGAGTGGGCATTCAGTAATTATGGAATATTGCTTTTAGTTATTTTATTTGCTTCTATTTTTTCCGTTAAATATTTTTATAAAAACAATAGAGATTTCAAATACAGCATGGATAAGTTGATGATACATCCTAAATTTTATCTTATTAATAAGGCAATATTTCTCTCTACGATGCACAAATATAATCTGGTTTTCGGTGAGTTGGTAAAATCGGGAATTCCTGTCTCTGAAGCGTTAAGCACAGCAGTTGGAATGGTTGATAATCTGGCAATAAAAGAACAACTTTTGACAGTCAATGCAAATATCGGTCGAGGAATGAATCTTGCTGAAGCCTTTGAGATCACGGGTCTGTATGAAAATATGCTGCTTCAAATGATCAAAGCCGGAGAAGCAGGTGGACAATTGGATGCAATGCTGGATAAGGTCACGCAGTATTATGATATGCAATTTCAGGATCTTATTGATAACCTTTCTACATATATAGAGCCAATTATGATGTTCTTTATTGCAGGGTTGGTACTTCTGATGGCACTGGGTATATTTATGCCAATGTGGGATCTTGGTAAAGCAGTTAAAGGTTAAGAAAGAAAAAGGTTTTTTCTTTCTCTTTAATAGTTTTCATATAAAAACTATTAAAGTCTATGATGCTTAATAGCTTTTTCCAGATCTTCGGGCGTGTCTATCCCAAAACTTTCTGTATCTACTTCTATCATGGCTACCCGGTAACCGTGGTAGAGGGCTCGTAATTGTTCCAATTTTTCTATCTCTTCAAGCGGGGCAGAGGTAAGGGTACAAAATTTTTGTAATGATCTTACGGTAAAACCGTAAATTCCCAAATGTCCTTTATACTGATCAAAATGATGATCTCTTGGGTAAGGAATTTTAGCTCTTGAAAAATAGAGTGCGATATCTTCTTTGTCTGTTACAACTTTGACAATATTGGGATCATCTGCCTCAGGATTGGAGATGGTCTTGTAGCATGAATTCATCATGATATTTTCATTATTCCTGTTCTTTTTGGTTAGATCATAAATAGCCTGTACAACGTCAGTCTCAATAAAAGGTTCATCTCCCTGTACATTGATAATGATCTCATTTTCATTCAAACCAAGCTTTTGTGCCGCTTCATAGATACGGTCTGTACCACTTTGATGTTCTGTCGAGGTAAGTACAGCTTGGATGTCGTGTTCTTTGGCAATATTGATTACCTCCTGTGAATCTGTTGCGATCACAACAGCATCAATCTCTTCGACACTTTTAGCTGTTTTTACCACCATAGGCATACCGCCAATGTCAGCCAATACCTTATTAGGAAAACGACTTGATCCGATACGTGCAGGAATAATGATCATAGAGTACCTTTTGTGTAATATTATGTATGATTTTACACTCTCTATGCTAAAATAGCAAGCAACCAAGGGATAATAAGAATGAATTACAAAAAACAGGCACTTTTACTGCTTAACATGGGTGGACCAAATAACATTGAAGAGGTTGAACTCTTTCTACGTAATATGTTTGCCGATAAAAATATATTGACGATGAACCCTTATGCGCGTAAATTTGTTGCCAACATTATTATCTCAGAACGTCTGGGAGATGTGAAAGAGAATTATAGGTTGTTAGGAGGGAAGTCACCACTTCCCGAACTTACAAATAGGCTTATAAAGAAATTAAAAGAGCATCTTGATATACCTGTCTATCCTGCTATGCGATATGTACCTCCTTTTGCTGATAGAACATTGGAAATGTGTAAGAATGATGGGGTAGAGGAACTGATCCTTTTCCCTATGTATCCGCAATACTCAACGACTACTACACTTTCATCTGTAGTAGATATAGAGTCCAGATGTAAAGCAATGGGGTATAGACCTAAAATAACAGTGATAGATCCATATTATGATGACTATCGTTATATAGAAGCAAGTTGTGAAAAGATTATGGAAGCCATGAAGGGCAAAGAGACAAAAATGTATGATCTGCTTCTTTCTGCACATGGACTTCCTCTTAGTATCATCAAAGCAGGTGATCCTTATCAGAATCAGGTTGAAGGGAATGTTTCTGCTATAAAAACCTATTTAACATGCAAAGGGATAGAGTTCCATGATATTAAGCTTGTTTATCAGTCTAAAGTAGGAAGTGCGGCATGGCTTGAACCAAATCTTGCTAATGTACTTCGAAATCCCAGCCATAAGAAAGTAATTATTTACCCTTTGGCATTTACCATAGATAATTCTGAGACACTGTTTGAATTGGATATAGAGCATCGTGAAATTGCCGATAAGTTAAAGTATGATGATTATGTGGTAGCCAAATGTTTGAATGATTCTGAGAAATTTGTGGAGTTTGTGGTTGAAAAGATCAAAACTTTATAAGTATCGTTCCCAATTTAAAGTACTGTTTTGGCTGGCACTTATGGTCAGTTATATAGCTGCAGTGGTACCACAGGAGATAGCACCACACATAGGAAATTTGAATGATAAAGCACATCATATACTGGCATTTATTGTATTGGGAATATTACTGAGATTGTCTTACCGTGTACATTATTGGACTGCATTGTTACTTCTTATAGCCTATGGTGGCTTCATAGAAGTTTCACAGCTTTTCAGTATTAGCAGAAGCAGTGACTGGGCAGATATTGCTGCAGATACAATAGGAAGTTTTATCGGTTTGAAACTTTATAAGTATTTGCGTAGAGTGATTTGATGCAGATAATTAAGTGTTCCTGTTTCTATACGACTGAGGTCAATCGTTCAAAATTTATTGTCCATTTAGTGCCTATATCCGAATATGGTGGATTGCAGAAGAGACTGAAAGCTGAACATCCAAAAGCCAATCACGTAATTTATGCACTTCGTTATTTAAATGAGTTTGATCAAGTTGTGGAGAACAGTTCGGATGATGGTGAACCAAAGGGGTGTGCAGGTGTTCCGGCACTTAATGTTCTGCGTGGAGAAGAGCTTATAAACTGTGCTGTATTGATTGTACGTTATTTTGGCGGGATCAAACTTGGAACAGCTGGTATGGCAAGAGCTTATGCTTTGGCTGTTAAAAATGTACTAACCGAAGCAAATTTTGTACATTATGAAAAAGAGGTAAAGCATTCTTTTTCTACTCCTTACAGTGGGGTAGACAAAACACTTTATAGGCTTAAAAAACTTGGTATTACGCAGTATGAACGTGATTTTGGTGTTGACAGTGTAATGTGGGGGATTATAGGGAGTGAAGATAAAATAGAAAAGTTTAAAAAATTACAGGTTGGCTAAAGCCAACCTTACAATGCTTCTTCATTCTCTTCATCTGTACGGATACGGATGGTTCTGGAAATATCTGATACAAAGATCTTCCCATCACCTATCTTACCGGTCTTTGCCGCTTCTTTAATGGCTTCTACGGCTTTGTCTGCATATTCCTGAGAGCTTACAACGATCTCCAGTTTTACTTTAGGAATGAATTCAACCACATATTCTGCACCTCTGTAGAGTTCCGAGTGTCCCTGTTGTCTTCCGTACCCTTTGACTTCAGAGATGGTCATCCCTTCGATACCTGCTTCTATCAATGCCTCTTTGACATCATCCAGTTTGAACGGTTTAATAATTGCTTCTATTTTTTTCATAATTTAATCCTTTTTAT
Source organism: Sulfurovum sp. (assembly GCA_026990595.1). GTDB lineage: Bacteria > Campylobacterota > Campylobacteria > Campylobacterales > Sulfurovaceae > Sulfurovum. The sequence goes on along the minus strand of JALXCZ010000007.1, from coordinate 5,004 downwards.
ATATTTTTAGATACTGCGCTTAAATTCAGGATAGGATTCTATACCACACTCGGTTGCATCGATTCCTTCGAGCTGCTCTTCATCTTCTGCACGAAGAGAGAAGACTTTGTTGATACTGTAGATAATGACAAATGAGAGTGGAAAAACAATAACCCCCGTCATCACTACACCTTTAAGTTGTGCCAGAAAACTGACATCAGCAAAGATACCTACTGCCAGTGTCCCCCAAATACCGTTGACCAAATGCACTGAAAGTGCACCAACAGGATCATCCATTCTGAGTTTGTCGAAAAACGGTACAAAAAAGACAACCAAGGTACCACCGATCGCTCCAATGAGTATAGGGGTATATATATCATAGAGATCAGGACCTGCTGTAATAGCTACCAATCCGCCCAACGCACCATTCAAGATCATGGTCACATCGAATTTTTTATAGCGGAAATAGGTGATCAACCAGCCGATGATCGCTCCTGCAAGTCCGGCTGTATTGGTATTCATAATAGTCAGTGCAACGGCATCAGCATTCTCCTTGCTTGAGATAGCTCCGACTGATCCACCGTTAAAACCGAACCATCCTATCCATAGGAGAAAGGCACCCAGTACGACAAGAGGAATATTGGAAGCCGGAATAACCTGAATGGCTCCATTTTTTTTGTATCTTCCACGTCTTGGACCCATGATCAGTATTGCTGCAAGAAGAGCCCATCCTCCTGTAGAGTGTATGACTGTCGAGCCCGCAAGATCATGCATGGCAGAAATATCAAAAGCGGTACCTGCCAAAAAGTTTGCACCCCATGTCAGATTGACAATGGTTGGGTAGAGAAAAGCACCTACGATAACAGTAAAGAGTACCAGAGGAATAATACGGGAACGTTCACTTACACCCCCACTCATTATATTGACCACTTTGCCTACAAAAGCCATTTGAAAGAGAAAAAAAGCATATTTGTTGATGCTGTCCTGATGATCCCAACTTCCAAAAGCGTACTTATATCCTATCAGTAAAAAGGCCATTGATGCCACAGCATAGATCATAACATTGACTGTCAATACCGAAGTAACATTCTTTGTTCTTACCAATCCTGCTTCTAGCATAGCAAAACCGGGTACCATGAAAATAATAAGGGTCATGGTAAAAAGTGCAAAGAATGTGTCTATCACATAATTCATTTCCATTTTTTCTCCTAATAAACTTGAATAGTATTAGTGTATAGAAAATAAAAAGGGTATTTTCCGATAAAGTGATTGATATTTAGGCAAAAAAATAGTTTTTTTTTAAAAACAGTAGAAAAAACTGATTAATTTTTAATCAGTTCATAGTAGTAAATCTTCTAAAAGGTCGATTCTATCGACCTTTTAGAGTTAGAGTGCATCAGCATCTTCTTCATCTGTTCTGATACGAATTGTTTTTTCAATATCACTGACAAATATTTTACCGTCACCTATTTTACCTGTTTTTGCAGCAGATTTAATGGCTTCGATTGCTTTATCCAGATACTCGTCTGCACTGACTACGATCTCTATTTTGATCTTTGGAATAAACTCTACAACATACTCTGCTCCTCTATAGAGTTCTGAGTGCCCTTGTTGTCTTCCGTATCCTTTGACTTCAGAAACTGTCATTCCTTCGATACCTGCCTCGACCAATGCTTCTTTAACATCTTCGAGTTTAAATGGTTTAATAATTGCTTCGATTTTTTTCATTTTATTTCCTTTTTTGTAACTCTTGTTCCCATACTTTTCGTGGGAATACATATGAGCATTTGATTTATTATTATATTTTCATACTGTAATACAATATGCGTTCCCATCGAGGACGATAGGAACGAGAGTAAATTAACCTTTAATTAAATGTTAATTCCTTTTTCTCCATGTATAGCTTCATCAAGACCGTTATATTCTGTCTCTTCATCTACTCTTGCTCCACCTGTGAGTGCAGACGCAACATAATAAACTACCACTGTACCGATGAGTGTCCATAGACCAACAACAACTACTGACTCAACCTGAACCATGAATTGTCCCATTCTGTCACCACTGGCTTTCATCGGACCATCCCAAAGAAGATCTTTATCATTCAATGCAAGTACACCTGTCATTAATGCACCCCAGAGACCAGCTAGGAAGTGAATACCAAATGCATCAAGAGAATCATCATAACCAAATATTTTCTTCAGTTTAACTACACCGAAGAATCCAATAAGTGATCCACCGATACCTACAATGAATGCACCACCGATACCTACAAATCCTGCAGCAGGTGTAATGGCAACAAGTCCTGCAACAATTCCTGAAGCGATACCGAGAAGGGTTGGTTTCTTATAGACTATCCACTCAACGATCAACCATGTAAGACCTGCAGCTGCTGTGGCAATGGTGGTAGTAAGCAGTGCAACACCTGCAACTGCATTGGCACCAAATGCTGAACCAGCATTAAATCCATACCAACCAAACCATAAAATAGCAGCACCAGCAGCCGTAAAGAGAATACTGAATGGCTGCATTGCAACTTTAGGGTATCCTGCTCTTTTACCTATAAGGATGGCAAGTACAAGACCTGCTAAACCACCATTCATATGTACAACTGTACCACCGGCAAAGTCAAGTGCACCTGCATCAAAAAGAAGGGCACCGTCTCCACCCCATACCATATGTGTAATAGGTGCATAAACAACCAGACCCCAAAGCGCTACGATCACCATCCATGTTGAGAATTTCATACGTCCGATGACTGAACCTGAAGCAATCGCTACAGTAATAGCCGCAAATGTACCTTGAAATGCAACAAATACATATGTAGGATAGGTTCCACTAAGATCAGTCCATTTAATACCGTTTAGGAAGACATTTCCAAATCCACCAATGAATTTTTGGATTCCGGCTGCTTCCGAGGTACCGAAGGCAATGGAATATCCGGCAATGATCCATACCACAAAAGCAAGCACAAACGCACCCATGACCATAGCGTAAGTGTTCAATGCATTTTTACTTCTTGTCATACCTGCGTAGAACAGTGCAAGACCTGCAGGTGTCATGAGCAGTACCAGTGCAGTGGAGATCATCATCCATGCTGTGTCACCCGTATCGAGTTTGTCTTCTGCCATAGCGGCGATCGGCATCAACGATGCCAGTAGAGCGAAAAGTTTTAACTTCATGCTGTTTTCCTTTAAAATAATTTTCAAAGAAATAATAACATCTAAAAGAGATGCTTTTTATCAGAGTCATGATTAATTTTTAATCAATCTTGAATAAGAGGGATCTCCAATTTAATGGTTCTCTCTTTGAGAAGCAGGGTAATGTGGCTTTGTGTTGCCAGTGTACGTATCTCTTCATCGCTCTCATTGTAACGTCCGTTTGCTTCAATGCTGAGTTGAACAATAGGCTTTTTTTTGCCTGAAATGATGACATGCTCACCTACTAAGAGTTTAAGTGTAATATGAATAGAGTCAGAAGATCTGAATGTATCCAGGGTTTTTCTAAGCAGTTTGGAAAATCTGTTCTGATCTATTTTAAAAGAGGGGATATCCGGGTCTGCTAAAAGTCTTAAAGTATTGTTGTTCTTTGTCTTAAAGAGTGTGATATTTGCTTCAAGCAGAAGGTTGATATCTGTAGTTACCAGTTTGTCTTGTTCTATGGGTGTTGCAGATTTGGTACGCGGTGCGTTGTAAAAACGTATAGAAATCTGCTCTTCATCCTCATATCCTACGGTAATAGCATAAAAACTGAATGAGTCGTAGTTGAGTGCAAGGGTGGTTGTCTTATGTCCAAAACTTTTCGGGGCATAGGCTAGTGCTAAGTCATAAAGCTCTTTTTTGGAGACATAACCAAAGAGTATTTCTGCTGTATTGTTTAGGTAGAGTATCTTACCCTGTGCACTAAAGAGTATAAAAGGGCTGTTATCCCAGTCTATGAATTTTTGAAAATCAATCGATATGGTGTTCATGTATTTTTTTCCTAAGTGTATTTCTGTTAATACCCAATACCTGTGAAAGCTGCAATTGGGAACCGAACTTTTTTAGACCGGCTTTAATAAGAGGTTTTTCATAAAGTCCTAGATGCTCCTTATAGCCATTATTGCCATTGAGTTCTTCAAGGATGTAATGGTAGATAGCTTCTTGTATATCTTCCGCTTTCATGGAATGATTCATCATATAGCGATAGATTGTTCTTTTAAGACTTTTACTGTTCTCTCTTAGGTCAACGGGGAGCTCTTCTATGGGAATATCCACTGTTTTGAGCATAAGATTTGACTGTGCTTCTTTAATGAACATTTTTTTAATAAAGTTTGTATCTTCAGCACGCTCTTTGAGTGACGGAAGTGCATAAATAAAAGCAAAAAGATTGTCTATGGTTTGTTGATTGCCTATATAGTTTGCTGTAGCAATAATACGCTTGTTATCCAAATTGAGTGACTCTTGATTACTAAGTTTTTCAAAATCTGTGATGATAAGTTCGTCAACTTCACTTAGCATTTTTACTACCTCTTCCTGATTTCCCCCTGAGACTAAAGGTGTTTCAGGAAAGAGGTATCTTGCTAATGATTTCTTGCCGATATGAGGCTCACCTATGATAATAGAAGAGACAAAAAGGGTCTTGGTAAGATTAAACCCTTTAATAATATTTTGTACTTGCTCTGAGTTGGTGAAAAATTGTTCCATATAAGTGCTTTTTATATTTATGATTTGATTAAAAAATAATCATTTTGTAATAGTAATATTATAACTAATCTATGTTAAACTTATAGAACCCTCTGAATAACCTAGGCGTTCACAACATCTCTAGCTTTTGTCTAGGCTAGGCACTCTTTTGCAGTCCTAGCCTTAGCTAAGTCAAAAAAGAGTAACGACGCATATACGAAAGCTAGTGATGCCCTTTGGGTGGGCTTTGCAAACGCAATCTTGCACAAGATATTTACTTCGACTTAGCTACGGCTAGGACTTGTAAATCTCTTGCACAATCTTACATTTGCAAAACCCATTGTGAATGTCTAGGTTATTCAGA
>JALXCZ010000006.1 GCA_026990595.1 Sulfurovum sp. | reverse complement strand
AAACTTCCAAGAAGAGCAGTACCAAGATAAAAAATAATAGAGAACCTCTATATTTTAGTCTATTTTAAAACCATTCGTCTATAATTATCGTTATGAAAAAAACAATAATACTCTTTTTACCCCTGATCATATTTATCTTAACTGCCTGTAGCCAAAAAGTGAACCACTACCCAAAACATCCTGACTACTCCATTAAAAAACCAAAGGTCAAGTACACACCAAGTAGAAAGAATCTTGACAAAATGGTAAAAAAACTTCAGGGAACTCCTTATGTCTGGGCTGAAGAGGGACCAAACAAGTTTGACTGTTCCGGGTTTACCTACTACCTCTATGGCAGCATGGGTATAGAGATCCCCCGTGTCGCAAGAGAACAGGCAAAAGTTGGAAAACGTATCGGCATTAATGAATTAGAGTATGGCGATCTTATCTTTTTTGCAACCAATAAAAGACACAGAAGAAGGATCACCCATGTCGGTATGTATCTGGGTGACGGATGGTTCACCCATGCCAGTACCACAAAACATGAAGTGATCTATTCCAATCTTTACACATCACCCTACTATAAAAAGAGACTGCGCATCTGCCGCAGATATTTACCCTCTACCACCACGCCTACACATATCGCATCTGCTACTCCGTGGGAAACAGCAAAGACAGTCCCTGCTGTATCTCTACAGCCGCAACCGACAGCATCTGTAGCCACTACTACGGCTCCACAGACGAAAGTACCTAAAGAAACTGCTGCCAGTAAAGCGATTGTGATAAAGTCACCAATGCAAGAGATCGAACAAAAGTCTCCTCAAGGTAATTTCTATGTACAAGTCGGTTCATTTGCAGGTAAACCGAAAAAACAACTGCTCTATACCATTACAAGAAAAGGATTTACCTATAAACTCATTGAATTCCCTAAAGAAGGCAGACCTGTCTCCAAACTTCTTATAGGTCCGTATTTGAGCAGAGCAGAGGCTACACAGGCACTCCTTCAGGTAAGAGCACAGATCCAACCGGATGCCTTCATCGCAGAGATCAGATAAGTGAAACACCCTGCCAACACTTTCTGCCCCTGCGGATCTGGCATAAAATATAAAAAATGTTGCTCCAAATACCACAAAGGAGCCTTGGCTCCTGATGCACTTACATTAATGAAGTCCAGATACAGTGCCTATGCCGCAGGTGAAATTGACTACATCATCAAAACAACCCATCCGGATAATTCTGACTATACAGAAGATACCAAGCAATGGAAAGAAGATATAGCACTATTCTGTAAAAATACAGATTTTTTAAAATTAACAGTCTTGCAATTTATAGATGGAAAAGAAGAAGCTTATGTGACTTTTTCTACCATGCTCTCTTCAGGTGAGCTAAAAGAAAAAAGTCGATTTCTGAAAAAAAATGGCAAATGGCTTTATGTGGATGGAGAATTTCTATAGTTTTCCACCCATTCTGGAAAAAATAACCCTTTGTGCCATCGAGTCAAGTCTATCGATGATTTTAAGGTTCTTACGAATATATTTCAGCAGATTAAAGTACTCCTCGGCAAGTCCATCTGCACCACATATTTTTTGTATGACTTCTTTTTCAAGCAAAGTATAGATGTCGTCTGTTTTTGAATACTCTACATCTATTTTAGATGCCAGATTTTTGATCTTATCATTGTCATCAAATGTTTGAAACATTGTCAGTGAGTATTCAAAGGCATTCACTGTACATCTATTGATCACTAAAGAATTTTCAATCAATTCAATAATCGTTGCATTATCTTCCATCAGCATGCTTTGCATATTTTTCAAATAATTATTGATATTGGCACGTATACGGTTCATCGCTGATGTGATTTTTAGATAAGAGACCATCTCTCTTAAATCTCTTGCTTCTGGTGTAAACTTTGCAAAAATAAGGACAATATCATTGTCTATTTTTTCCGTGGTTTTAGAAATCTCTTTCAACTCTTTTCTTGCTTTTTCCAATGCCTGTGCATCTTTTACCTTTAGGGCTTCAAGCCCTGCTTTGTTGGCTGTTGCCAATCCCTGCAGGGTATCGACTACTGCTTCTCTTACTTCGTGTCTGGCTTCACTGTATCCTGGTAACATAGTTTCTCCTTATCCAAATCTACCTGTTATATAATCTTCTGTCAATTTCTCTTTAGGATTGAGAAATATCTTATCTGTTTTATCAAACTCTGCCAAGTCACCTAAGTACATAAATGCTGTATAGTCACTAAGACGACTGGCTTGTTGCATATTATGTGTGACTATTACCACAGAGACTTCCTGCTTCAGTTCTGCAATCAGCTCCTCTATAGCACCCGTAGAGATGGGATCTAGGGCAGAGGTAGGTTCATCAAACAGAAGCACTCTAGGTTTCAATGCTACTGCTCTTGCGATACAAAGACGTTGCTGTTGTCCACCGGACATTCCCAAGGCAGATTCATTGAGTCTGTCTTTTGTTTCATCCCAAATGGCAGCACCTTTAAGTGCTTTTTCAACTCTGCCTTCGAGTTCACTCTTCTTTTTAATCCCAGAGAGTCTCAATCCATAGGCTACATTATCGAAGATACTCATAGGGAACGGTGTTGGCTTTTGGAAAATCATCCCTACTTCCTGACGAAGCTTGATGAAATCATTCTCTTTTTTGAGCTCCAATATATTCTCTTTTATACCGTCTTCTCTATAGAGATTAATTTTCCCTTCGTAGGTATTACCGGGATACAGGTCATGAATACGGTTCATCGCTCTAAGCAGTGTAGATTTACCGCAACCACTCGGACCTATCATTGCCGTGATCATATTTTCTTCTATAGGAAGATTAATATTTCTCAGTGAAGGCTTGGGCGCACCTGCATAGGTAAAGCTAAAATCTTTTAACTCCATTACCAAATTGTCTTTTGCCATACTCTTTCCTTATTTTTTATTTCTTATTACAAATCTACCAAGTAGATTGATGATGAGTACAATCATCGTCAAGATAAATGAAGCTGCCCATGCCAACTCACGACTGGCCTCATCAGGATAGGTAGCCAAATTATAGATACTTACGGTGAGTGACGGAAACTGTCCTGTTAAATCCATCGTAAAAAACTGGTTGTTCGCAGAAGTAAAGAGAAGCGGTGCCGTCTCACCAATAATACGTGCAAAAGAGAGTAAAACACCTGTTGTAATGCCCACTTTTGCAGCACGTACAACAATCTGCAAAATAATCTTATGTTTAGAGCCACCCAATGCCATCCCTGCCTCACGTAATTCGGTCGGTACAAGCGCTAGCATATTGTCAGTCGTTGAGATGATGATAGGTATCATCATAATCGCAAGTGCCACAGCACCTGCCCAACCATTGTACCCACCAAACGGATCTACGAGTAATGCATATACAAAGACTCCAATAACGATGGAAGGTGCAGACATCATCACATCTGAAAGGTTACGAATCACAGAAGCAAGTTTACTTCCATATCCATACTCTCTGAGGTAAATTCCGGCCATCATCCCTACAGGTACGGCGACAAGGGTAGCAATAAGTGCCATGGTAAACTGCCCAACTAAAAGGTTTCGTATACCACCTTCTACCAAGTCATTGGTAAAAGTACTCCAGTGGATACTCGTAATACCTTTATAACTTAGTGTTGCCAAGATCCAAAACAAAAAGCTTATCCCGATCAATGCTGAAAGTATAGAGAGGGTTAAGATAATTTTATTGAGTAAAAGTCTATTCATTAGTTAACCTTTCTACCTAAAAAATAAAATTTTGCCAATGAAATAATAATAAAACTAACCACAAAAAGAATGAGAGCCAAAAAGTACATAGAACTCATTTCCAAGTCTTCTGCTTCTGCAAAGTTGTTTGCCAAAAGTACTGGTATAGATGTCGTAGGATCTGTGATCTTACTCGGTAAATGCATGACTGAACCTATAAGGAATGCCACTGCCATCGTCTCACCCAGTGCACGTCCAAGTGCCAAGATAATAGACCCAATGATACCTCCTTTAGAATAAGGCATAATCACATCTTTAATGACTTCAAACTTCGTAGCCCCCATAGCATACGCTGACTCTTTAAGTACAGAGGGTGTCGTGTTCATAGAGTCACGCGTAATCGCTGCCATAAAAGGGATAATCATAATGGCTAACACAATACCTGCAGTAAGAAGCCCTACCCCATTTCCACCAAACGTAGCCTGTACGATGGGTGCAAAGTAAAACAACCCCCACATCCCGTAAATAATACTAGGAATAGCCGCCAAAAGTTCAATAGCTATAGAGACTGGTTTGGCAACATTAACAGAGGCAATTTCAGTAAGAAAGATAGCAATTCCCATTGCTAGTGGTGTTGCAAGCACCATAGCAATAATAGTACTCAGCAGTGTCCCTACCATAGGAATATATCCGCCAAAAATACCGCCTTCATCGTCTTCTCCCGGTTCCCACTTCTCTGTCCAAAGGAAATCAAATCCAAACGTATGCATAGATTCCTGTGCATAATGAAAAAGTATGGCAAAGATACCTACAAGCAAGAAAAAAGAGAGTGTTGCTGAGAAGAAAGAGAAATTTCGAAAAAGTTTACCACCCATATCTAACCTTTATTTTAATGGGTGGATTGTATATCATCTTGGTAACAATTTGATAACAGTTAGAATTATTTTATTTTTTTAGTTTCCCAGTATCCTCTGATCGCATCTTTAGTAGTTGCGGGAAGAGGTACATATCCTAAGTCTGCTGCTGCTTTGTCACCATGTGTATATGCCCATTCCATAAATGCTGTTACCTCTTTGTTGGTAACAGTTTTTTCTGCTGGTAAAAGAAGGAATGTTGCTGCTACAATTGGGTAAGAAGTTGCACCAGCCGGGTCACCGATGACTGCATAGAAATCTTTTTCTGCTGTCCATGAAGCATATTTTGCTGCATCTTGGAAAGATTTAACCGTTGGGTTGATGAAGTGCCCCTCTTTGTTCTCAACCTGTGCTGCAGGAAGACCAAGTTTTGTTTTGTAAGAGTACTCTATGTAACCTATAGCACCTTTGATTTGTTGAATATTTGCCGATACACCTGAATTAGATTTACCTGCAACCACTTTCGTCGCTGTCCATGTTGGTTTTTTACTTACTTTAATAGCATCATCAATTTTATTCAAGAAGTATGTAAAGTTAAAAGTTGTACCAGATTTATCTGCTCTTACACATGTAGTGATAGCTTCGTGTGGCAACTTAAGTCCTGCATTGTCTTTGGCGATGATAGCATCATCCCAAAAACTTGCTTTCCCTGTAAAAATTGCATCAATGGCTGCACGGCTAAGTTTAAGCTCACCATCTTTAACACCATCAAGGTTATACGCAAGTACGATAGACCCTACAACTGTTGGGAACATATACAATTTTGCTTCTCTTAATTTTTCCGGCTTCAATGGTTTATCCGAACCTGCGAAGTCTACCATTCTTTTTTTAATAGATTTAATTCCGTCACCTGAACCTGTTGGTGTATAGTTTACTTTTTTTCCTGTTGCTTTAAAATACTCAGCTGTCCAAGCTTTATATACCGGACCAGGGAAAGAAGCTCCTCTACCTTTAAGTTCACTTGCATGTACTGCCGTAAGTGCTACTGAAGCTACTACTGCTGCTGTTACGATTTTTTTGAAAGTCATTCTATTTTTCCTTCGAAAAGTTTAGTTTCCCATTTGGGTTGCCGAAGTATAAAATAAGTTGGAAACAATTTGGAAACATTAATTTAATCTATACCCCACACCCCATACCGGAGCAATATACTCTTTTTCAGCATCAGGGTCTATCTTCTTTTTCAAACGATTCATAGCAACATTGATGGTCTTGTCATGAAAATCTACACTGTCATCACCCCATACTTCATCACGCAAAAAATCTCTATCAAGTGCTTGATGTGGATTTTTAATAAAGGTATGCAAGAGTCTAAACTCTAAATTGGTTAATTCTATTTTTTTCCCTTCTATGCTGAGTGTATGCTGATGCATATCCAGTACCATATCTCTATATTTTACTTTATCTCCGGTCTGAGTACCGCTACGCTTTAAAAGAGCTGCAATACGCAGCAATAGTTCTTTAGATTTAAACGGCTTGGTCATATAGTCATCACCGCCAGATCTAAATCCTTCTTCAAGATCAGAATCTTTATCTCTCGCAGTAAGAAAGATCACGGGGATATTATATCCCTGCTCTCGAAGGTAGGCAACAAACTCACTGCCTTCTACACCGGGGAGGTTTCTGTCAACAATCATCAGTGCCGGAGACTCTTCTTCAATAAATTGTTCGACATTCTCTGTAGAGAGAAATCCTGTAGCACTATAGCCTTCTTTTTGAAGATGATACTCTATGAGTTCCAAAATATCAGATTCATCTTCAATGACAACAATTTCTATATTCTCTTTTTGCATAGTATTATAGTAATATCAATTGATAACATTTTGATTACATTTGCGTTTGTCATTGTTTTGTGTTACACTTCCAAAAAAGTTTCAGGAAATAGTGTGAAGATCATCAAGGGCTTTAAAGGTCGGTACTTTTCATTGTCAGCCATAGCTGCAACGACAAATGCAACCACCCTGCATGCCCAAAACAGCAGCTTCATACAGCAGCATCCCCAGTTTGCCTCAAAAGAAAGTGAATCTGAATCTCCCCCTCCTTTAGATGTACTATTACTGGAAGCCTGTACCCTGGACCTTCGTAAAAACCCTGTTGCCAAAAAAGCGTGCCACTGTTCTATTGTCTTTTTGCAACGTACCCTTCAACTTTTTCATCAACTCCGCTTTTTCATTCAAAAACTCTGTCCCTGCAGAAAAACCAAATCCGGGCTAGCACCACCTCTTTCCTTTTCATTTTAAAAACAAACCACGATCAACCTGCTTGCAATTACAGCATTATATTTCAATAAATAAGAACAGGATTACAAAATGAAAACATTTGTTACAGGATTCCCTCGTATAGGGGAACAGAGAGAACTTAAATTCGCACTTGAAAGATTTTGGAAAGGCGAACAGCCTTTTTCTGAAGTAGAAAAAGTAGCAACCGAGCTTAAACAAAGACACTGGAACTACCAAAAAGAAGCAAATATAGATGCAGTGAGTATCAATGATTTTTCACTCTATGACACTACTTTGGATACTATGGTAGCCCTTGGTCTTGAGCCGAAAAGTCATCAGGACATCACAGATAAGACAGCACGCTACTTTGCCATTGCCAGAGGGGATGACCAACACCGTGCACTGGAAATGACCAAGTGGTTCAATACCAATTACCACTACATTGTACCCGTACTGGATGAGACCACTGACAAAGAGGTGGACATCACCAAGATCAAAGCTGAGTATATCGCAGCCAAAGCAGAGGGCATCACACCAAAAGTCAACCTCATCGGACCGCTTACCTTCATTGCCAATGCGAAAAAAAGTAATGGTGAAGATGCTCCATTTGAGCTTTTTGAAGATATACTTGCCAAATACAAGGCACTCCTCGCCCAGATAGCCACCCTTGATGAAAAGATACTCATTCAGATAGATGAACCGGTATTGGTCACAGACAAAGCAGCAGAACTTGGGCTGCTCATCAAAAAAGCCTACAGTGAGCTTACATCGGTAGCTACCAATGTAGAGCTTTTTGTCATTACCTATTTTGACCATGCCAAAGAGGCGACCAAAGCACTATGTACTACAGATGTAGCAGGGATAGGACTTGACTTTGTGTATGCCAAGGAGAATAAAGAAGTAGTGAAAATCATTGCCGATGCAGGGAAAAAACTCATTGCCGGAGTAATAGACGGACGTAATATATGGATCTCGGATATTGATGCCAAAGTAGCACTGCTTGAAGAGTTGGCACAAGATATTGACAAAGAAAACATCATCGTCTCTACCTCATGCTCTTTGCTGCATGTACCTTTTACACTGAAATATGAAGAGAAGCTGGATACTGAAGTGAAATCATGGTTAGCCTATTCGGTGGAGAAGTTAGATGAACTGAATCTTACTGCAAAATGTTTCTTCAGCGATGCACTCAGCATTGAAGAACAAAAAGCACTGGATGCAAACAGAGCAGCCAACCAAAGCAGAAGAACCTCAAGCAAGATCCATGATGAGGCAGTACAGGCACGCATAAAAGAGCTTGAAAGCCTTAAAGTCAAAAGGGTGCCGTATGAGACACGTATCGTTAAACAGCATGAGAAGTTCAACTATCCTGAACTTGCGACAACAACCATTGGTTCTTTCCCTCAAACACCGGAAGTACGTAAAGCAAGACGTGCTTTTAAAAATGGGGAGATTGATGAGGAAAGCTATATTGAGCAGATGAAAACATTTACCAAAGCATGTGTCCTATGGCAGGACGAGATCGGTCTAGATGTTCTTGTACATGGAGAGTTTGAACGTAATGACATGGTAGAGTATTTCGGTGAACAGCTTAGCGGTGTGGCATTCAGCCAAAACGGCTGGGTACAGAGTTACGGAAGCCGCTGTGTCAAACCACCACTTATTTATGGAGATGTCAGCCGTCCCGAGCCTATGACCGTTTTTTGGAGTAGCTATGCACAAAGTCTGACAGACAAACCAATGAAAGGGATGCTCACGGGAGCAGTGACCATCCTCAACTGGTCTTTCGTGCGTGATGACCAGCCAAGAAGCGAGACCTGCTATCAAATTTCACTGGGGATCAGAGATGAGATAGATGATCTGCAAAATGCAGGGATAGAGATGATCCAGGTCGATGAAGCAGCCTTTAAAGAGGGGTATCCACTCAGAGCCTCCAAGCGCCCTGCCTATGAAGAATTTGCAGTCAAAAGTTTCTGGATCAGCACCAATGTCGCCAAGGAAACCACACAGATACACACCCACATGTGTTACTCAGAATTCAATGACATCATTCGAACGATTGAAGAGATGGATGCTGATGTGATCTCCATAGAAACAGCACGTAGCGGTAATGTTCTTCTTAAAGTCTTTGCCAGAACAGGATACCTGCAAGAGATAGGACCGGGAGTCTATGACATTCACTCTCCAAGAGTCCCAAGCACAGAAGAGATGGTAGCACAGATCAAAGAGTTGATGGAAGTCCTTCCCGCAAAACAACTCTGGATCAATCCTGACTGTGGACTTAAGACCAGAGGATGGGCAGAAGTGAAACCCAGCCTTGAGAACATGGTCAAAGCTGTCAAAGAAGTAAGAGCTCAACTTTAATACCCAAGATAGGAGATTCTCTCTCCTATCAATAATATTGATTAAAAACATCAATATTAATCACAATCTCTCCACAAAATTCTTCTATGATGCCAATAGAACAACGAAATATGTTGTTACTATTTTAGAAAAAAAAGGATCATAAATGAAGAAAACAATTTTATTTATTTCACTTGGTTTAACAACAATGCTTTCTGCCAACAGTTTTGATACACAAAGTATTAAGACGCAACACCCTCAAGTAAAAAAACATTTACAAAAAAAGATGGCACAAAAGCATCTTAAAGCAGCCCAAAAACAACATATGGAAAAAATGGATAGACAATTTGCCCATAAAAAAGCAATGAAAAGAACATTTAGAACAGCGGAAGAATTCAGAAGAATAAAAGGTCACTCCGGCAAAAACATATCCTATGCTCCGCATAAAAAAATAATGCACCGTTTTCATGAGACAAAACATGAAAAAAATGTAAGAACATTAAAAAGAGCTTCTCGTTACAGTAACTATAGAAATGACTATAATACCTATGATTACGATGAGGGATATGAAAGAAATGACTATAGAGATCACAGAAGACATCAAATCCATCAGGCACGTGGATACAGACACACACGTAACAGCTGGTATCTGGCATACCGATATGAGAGAGCTTCTTTCTATGACAGACACGGATACCACTATGGGTATTTTAACTATAGAGGATATATGTTCGAAGGTGAATTCTACCGCTATGACAGATACTATACTTTTAGAGATAGACTGAGAGGAAAAGGTCTTTTTGAACACAGATTCTACAGACCAATCCTGAATTATTACTATGCTAACAACGACTACTATGGAAATATTGGAGGATTTGAATTCTTTTTTAGACGATAATTGGCTATACTACGGCTATGAAATTAGCCAGTATAGACGTAGGACTCAAACGTATCGGTGTTGCCATCTGCCTTGACGACAGCATCGTACTTCCCCAAAATGCCATTCTTCGCAAAAACCGTAATCAAGCGGCAAAAGACATACAGACCTTTCTCCAAGAGTGGCAGATAGAAAAGCTCATTATAGGACTTCCAAAAGGCGGTTCCAGTGAAGAAGAAATGGAGAGACGTATTAAACACTTCGTCTCTTTGCTTGCACTTGAAATTCCTGTAGCCTATCAGGATGAACAGGGCTCAAGCTTTGAAGCAAAAGAGCTTACGATGGGAGATTTCAAACACAAAAGAGACGGACGACTAGACTCAGTGGCTGCCAAAATTATTTTGGAGCGCTATTTAGGACAGTAACCTATAATCTCTTTTTTAATGTTTGGATTCTAATATAGGACTTCTCTATTTGCTTTTTACCCACTTCCCCATTTTTAACCAATGCAATGATGGTATTGACCAATTTCCTACTGCTGACGATCTTTTTAGGATCCAATTGATTCCCAAAAAGAAGAATGTCATCCCCTGCATTGATCGCCAGATCCAAAGTCTTTTTCAAACTGTATTTTTGACTGATCGCTCCCATTTGCAGATCATCGGTAATAACTACACCATTAAATCCAAGCACTTTACGCAACAATCCATGTACTGTTTTTCTAGAAAGGGTTGCAGGGTATTTACTGTCTAGTTTTTTATTGAACACATGGGCTACCATCACGGTATCTGCTTTTTTGTTGAGCAGTCTGTAAGGCTCCATCTCTACTTTGTTCCACAGCTGCGTCACATCTACAAATCCTTTATGGGTATCTCCTACTGAAGAGCCGTGTCCCGGAAAATGCTTTAGTGCGGTGAGAACTCCATAATGATGCATTGCATCTATGAATATATTTGCATATTTGGCTACAATTTCAGGATCTTTCCCAAAAGAGCGTCCAAGCCCGTGTATCACATGGTTTTTAGGGTTAATATCCAGATCAACAACCGGTGCCAGATCATAGTTGATCCCCACATTTTTTAGCTCTTTACTCATTTTGGTATAGGTGGACTTGATCTGAGACTGATCCATTTTTACTACATCAGAAGCTTTAGGGAACTTACCGTAAAAACCATATTTTGTTTTAAGACGTTGTACTTTTCCACCTTCCTGATCTACAGCGATCAACAGTTTACCGTCATAACTACACGCTTGCAACTGTGAAGTCAGTTTTTTTAACTGCTTTCTGGTAGCTATATTCTTAGGCTCATTTTTGTTTACAGGATTATAATCAAATAAAATAACGGCACCAATATGGTATGTTTTAATATCCTTGCATATCTGACTGTTTGCTGGTGCAGATGTACCATGAAACCCTACCATAAGCATCTGCCCTATCTTCTGCTCCAGCGGAATTTCAGCAAACAGACAGACTGAAAAAAAAGTGACTATAGTTAAAATTTTCATAAACATTATTTTTCCTGATTTTTAATTTTCTTACCTAATTCTACCCAGCTCTTATTAGTGTACGGTTAACCTAGAAAGATTATACTTCTACCATAAGAGCATCTAAAGGTTACCTTTTAAATCTTCCTCTGGATTATAAACTGGTTTCCCTTTCCAATAGAATTTTTTCCTCCTCCTTTTAAACTTCTAGATGCTCTTTTATTTTCCATTTACTTATTTTAGTTATTATCTTTTGTGAAATTACACGATTTTTACATGATCATTAATGTATAATCACTATAATAAATTAAAAAAGGTTTACTTATGAAAAAAATTTTTATACTCGCATTTTTACTGTTTGGTTCTTTGTATGCACAGTCGCAACAACCTGTTATGACACTTACTGATATAAATGGGGTAGCCCATGAAGTAACAGGAACAGATGAAGGATTAAAAATCAAAGGGCTGGAAGGAAAAGTTGTTTTTTTAGAATTTTTCGGTCACAGATGCCCACCTTGTTTAGCTTCTATCCCTCATCTTATTGATCTACAGAAAAAATACAAAGACAAACTGGCAGTCATGACAGTTGAAGTACAGGGATTAAATAATAGCCAATTGGCGGAATTTGCAAAAGAGAAAGGCATAAACTATATTGTCATTGCTGAAGAAAAAGCAGGCAATTTTGTGAATTATATTGCACAACGTGCACAATGGAAAGGAAGCATCCCTTTTTTGGTTGCTTTGGATACAACAGGAAATGTCCAATTCGTTCAAGCAGGAATGCTTCCTGAATCATCATTGGAAGCACTTATTAAACAACTTTCAACCAAAACACCTGCACATACAACCAAATAACCTATACCAGTCTCACGATACCATTGTGTATCGTGACCATTCCTTCGAGTTCTGCCTCATACACTCTTTCTCCAAATCGTTTTACCGTTTCATCCAGTGTAGGTAAAGTCTGACAAAAATAGAAAAATTCATCTTTAGGTACATCACTTTCTACCACTTGACCAAAGCGAGAAACAAAGTGCTCAATATCCTGTATAACCTGCGCTTTCCCTTCAGCCAATAACCTATTGGTACCCAGACTCTCATTAAGACGGTGAGGCAGCACCCATACCTCTTTCCCCATTTTCAAAGCATACTCTACCGAACGCATTGACCCACTGTCGATATCTGCTTCAGTAACAATGAGCATCTCACCCAGTGCCACTACCAGCTCATTACGTACGACAAAACTCCAGCCTGTTGCCCTGAAACCATCATTAAACTGGCTTACTATAAGACCCTGTTTTTCTATTTGTTCTATAAGTGGTGCATTAAGCACCGGATAGCGTATATCCAAACCGTTGGCAACCACTGCAACAGTATTCTGCACGCCTGCTCCCTCATGGGCAATTGCATCTACCCCCATAGCTGCTCCACTAACCACGCATACACCTCTGTCCGTCAAAGCTTTTGCTAATGTATAGGTAAACTGCTGTGTATATAAAGAAGGTCTTCTTGTTCCAACTATAGAGACTTTTGGTCGCTTAAGCAATGCCAAATTACCTTTATAAAAAAGCTCTTTAGGATATTTTTTCATCGCTTCCAAGGCTAAAATATGCTCTGTGATATTTTGACTCATTACACCACCTTGATATTTTTTATTATATGGTAGCAAAGAAAAAACAAAAGAGTTAAAAATATGACATATTGTCATACTTTTCATTGATCAGAATAATAGACCCCAAACAAAATAGGCAACCAAAGAGAGGATGATCACGCCAATAAAATTCAACTTCAATCCGATATGTGCCATCTCTTTAATACTGATCACGCGCGAACTCATAACAATAGCATTTGGAGGGGTGGCTATAGGCAGCATAAAGGCATAACTTGCTGCCACTGTTGCAACCATGAGAAGCATAGCCCCTTCATCCTGAGGCATATTTTTTGCAAATTCATAAAAAATAGGTATGGCAATGGAAGTTAAAGCTGTATTGCTGGTAACTTCTGTAGAAAAAGTCACAAAAAGTGCAACAATGGCGAACATCCAGAATAGAGGCAAAGAGGAGATAAAACTTAATTTTCCTGCAATATCTGCTGCCAGACCGGTGGAAGAGAATGCTGCAGCAATACTGAAGCCTGCCCCAAACAGGAAAATGATCTCATACGGCATAGTTCGCGTATCTTCCCACTCCAAGAATCCTATTTTAGGTACGAACATCAAAAGACCAAAGCCCAATAAAACCAGTTTTTCATTCAGTGAAAAACCAAAAAGTTGTTTCATGAAAGTATTGATCAATAAAACAAAGGCAAGCAATACAACCACGACATAGAGTCTTTTTTGAGTTTTAGTGAGTTTAGGAACAGTGTGACTTACATCTTCTACACTTTCATCTTCTACTCCCAAAGAAAGTAACCATGGCATCACCAAGAGCATGAGTGCAACCACAGGAAGCATAAGTATCATCCATTCACCAAATGCTAAAGCCGGCAGATGATGATCTTCCAAAAAACCCATTAAAATAAGATTGGGAGGTGTCCCTATTGGTGTCAAAATACCTCCAATACTGGCACCATAGGCAGTTGCCAGTAAAAAACGTACCTTTAGCTTTTTATTGTCACTCAAAAAGAGCGCAATAGGCATAAGCATCAAAGTGATGGTTGTGTTAGAGAGTACCGAACTGAGCAATGCAGAGGTAATTGCCAGAGCATAGATGATCCCTTTGGATGTTTTGGGAAAAAAACTTAATAATTTAGCCGAAAAATATTTATGCAATCCGGTTTTTTCTATGGCAATAGCCAACATAAATCCACCGATAAAAAGGAAAATAATAGATTTGGAATAGTTAGCAGTGACAGCATTGGTGTCAAGTATGCCAAAGATAGGGAAAAGGATAATCGGAAGAATAGAAACAGCACCCAGAGGCAAAGCTTCATTTGTCCAGAGTGTCACTAAAAAAGCAACCAGCCCAAGAAGTATAGCATGCTGCAAACTGAAACCCAACAGAGCAAAAATAAAAAACAGGCTGCCTATAACAATTGCTGCAAGAATTCCCTTCATGATTTACCTCTTTTGATAGATCTCATCTATATAGACTAACGTGACATCTTTTAATATCTGCTTAGAAGATTTCAAAGCCTGAATCGTTGCCTTATGAGGATGTCCTATAGCTATGGCATAGCCATTTTTTTTAGCTTTTGCAACAGCTTTTTTCAATTGCCCGTGAATATAAGGGATCGTTTGTCTATTATCGATAAAAATATCTCTTCTGACATAAGCATCACCAAACTCATGCGCTATCTGTCGCACCTTGGAAGTTGAGGCAGTAAAACTGTCAACAAAGGTAAAGCCTTCAAGCCTCAATGCAGTATAGAGTTTTTTCATAGCTTTATAATTTGAAGTAAAGCGTGAGCCTGTATGGTTATTGACATATTTTGCTTTTGGAAAAAGTTTGCGTATCTCCATGACACGGTCTGCTATACGCGCATCAGAAAAGGAGGTCATCAGTGTCTTTGTCTGTTTATTAAACTGCCTGCTTCCTGACTCCATAGGCAGATGGATCATGTAATGTTTTAGGTTTTTAGCCAAAAGATTACTATGCTTTGCCAATTGATAGGGAGGAAAAATAGAGGGCGTGATCTTCATACCCAAACTCTCAATAGCCTGTACTTGTGCTTTGGTATGCACATCATCGATGATAATCACCAATTTTGGCTTCTTACCGCGATAGGCTAAGGCCGTGTTCTTCTGTATTTTTTGCTTCTGTACGTTTCTTCTTCCTTCTCTCTCTTGCAAAGGAGCTTGTTCAACTATTTTCTTTTGGGATATCAGTACTTTTTTGGAGATTTTTGTTTTATTCTTATTTACAATTTTTTTAGGATTCTGTGGTTTTTTTGTTTTTATTCTGGAGAGATCATTCAAAAGCTCTTTGGTAGTGTAATGCTCTTTTACCTCTTTTGCATAAGTCTGTTTTGACATCTCTTTCTGCCCTAGAAAATATCCGAAAGCAATCAATGACGCAATCAATACAAAGCCGAAAGCTATAAAAATATTTCTCTTTATATATGAAATTTTTTTTGATTTTGTCCGTCTTCTTTTTTTAACAGAGGTTTTTTTGGGAGATATTTTTTTTACCGGTTTCTTTTTAGTAGATGAAGTTTTATTACTATTTTTTGATTGAGATGCCATAAATTCCACTAAATTTTAATTTAGCCCATTATAGCAAAGTGTCGCTTCGTGAAATGAATAGTGAATTTTAAAATACATACAAAAAAAGAAATATAACCAACTAACTAAAGCTTTTGAGTTAGTTTGCAGTAGATTTGGGTGTTTGGGCGAAGGAGGCTATATAGTAGCTGACTGAGTCCATCACCCAAAGATGCTGTGAAATAACTAAAAAGCTTAGTTAGTTTCCTGATTTTAATCAGTTAAGAGTGCTAAGGTTTTTGTTGAGTTGTATTCAGATTTGAATGTTTGGGTAAAGGAGGCTACAAATTGTAGCTGACTGCACCCATCATTCAAAGATGGATACAAATCGACGAAAAGATTAGTTCTCGTCCTGATTGACGATTTTATTGGCACTAATCCACGGCATCATCTCACGTAACTTATTACCAGTTTGCGTAATAAGTTTGGTCTTATCATTATTTCTCTCTGCATTCATACGTGGGTATCCTGCTTGACCTTCCAAGATGAAATCTTTTGCAAATCTACCATCTTGGATCTCTTTCAATATCTCTTTCATAGCAGCTTTTGACTCAGCGTTGATAACACGTTTACCTGAAACATAATCACCATACTCAGCTGTGTTAGAGATAGAGTATCTCATATCTGCGATTCCACCTTCAAACATAAGGTCAACAATAAGCTTGAGTTCATGAAGACATTCAAAATATGCCATCTCTGGAGCGTAACCAGCTTCAGTTAATGTTTCAAAACCTGCTTGAACCAATGAAGAAACACCACCACAAAGTACTGCCTGCTCACCAAACAGATCTGTTTCAGTTTCATCTTTAAAAGTTGTTTCAATGATGGCTGTTCTACCGCCACCAATAGCTGATGCATAAGAAAGTGCAAGCTCTTTAGTTGTACCGCTTGGGTTTTGTCCAACAGCAATAAGGTCAGGAATACCGCCACCTCTAACAAACTCAGAACGTACTGTATGCCCTGGTGCTTTTGGTGCAATCATAGTTACATTGATATCTTTTCTTGGGTTGATTCTTCCATAGTGAATATTAAACCCGTGACCAAACGCGATCGTTGCTCCCTCTTTCAGATTTGGTGCAATTTCATTATCATAAATTTCAGATTGGTTTTCATCTGGAAGAAGGATCATAATCACGTCAGCTTTTGCGGTAGCTTCAGCTACTGTAAGTGTTTCAAAACCTTTAGCTTCGGCTTTTGCCCAAGATGAACCATCTTTTCTAAGACCGACAACCACTTCAACACCGGAATCTCTAAGATTTTCTGCGTGTGCGTGTCCTTGTGAACCAAAACCGATCATTGCTACTGTTTTAGATTTAATGATATTGATATCACAATCTTTGTCATAATATACATTTAAAGTTGACATGTATTATCCTTGCGTTTTTAATAAATTTTCGCGATTATACCAAAATCTTACTTATTAAACTAAATTTACAGAGCTGTTCCTACCGTTAATCTTTTATGCTATAATCTTTTTACATTGATTTAAGGAGAGAAAATGATCACACTTCTCAATGAAACAGTCTTGTGGTGGCACTGGGTTATACTGGGTATTATCTTGTTGATCGTTGAGATGAGCAGTGGAACTTTCATTATGCTGGGACTTGGGATTGCGGCTATTTTTGTAGGTATTCTTGACAGTATGATACATACCTCTTTTACCACTGAACTTACTATATGGATGATACTTTCAGTCCTCTCCATAGCTGCCTGGTTCAAATGGTTCAAAGAGCCCACCGTTTCACATACCGGACAGTCAAACTATAGACTTGACACACTGGGAACAGTCACAGAAGAGATACACCCTCATGATAGAGGAAAAGTCATTTTTGATACACCTGTCCTTGGTAATACGGTCTGGCATGCCACTGCCAAGAAAAGTATTCCTAAAGACACCCGTGTAAAGATCGTTGAAGTAAACGGTCAACTCATAGAAGTTCAAAAAGTTTAATTCATTTAAAAAAGGAAGTTAAATATGGAAGCATTGAATATTGTTATTTTACTGACCATTGCTGTTGTTGTTACACTTTACAAAGGAATCAACATCGTCCCTCAGGGGGAGGAGTGGGTTGTAGAGAGACTGGGGAAATTCTCACGTACTCTCAAACCGGGACTGAACCTCATCATACCCTATATTGAAGCTGTACGTCAAAAGATCTCAACCAGAGATATTATACTCGATATCCCCCAACAGGAGGTCATTACCAAAGACAATGCTGTCATTGTCACCAATGCAGTGACCTTTTTGCGTGTAACAAAGCCTGAAAATGCACTTTATGGGGTAGAGAATTTTAAACTTGCCATTCAACAACTGGTCATGACCACACTTCGTTCCATTCTTGGAGAAATGAGTCTGGACGAAGCACTCTCCAACCGTGAACATATCAAAACCAAACTAAAAGATGCTATCATTGATGATGTAGCTGACTGGGGAGTGACAGTCAAATCCGTAGAGATTCAGGACATCAACCCAAGCCCATCCATGCAAAAAGCCATGGAGCAACAGGCTGCGGCAGAGCGTGAGAGAAGAGCAGTAGAGACCATGGCAGAGGGAAACAAAAATGCTGCCATTTTAGAGGCAGACGGTAAACTGGCTTCAGCGGAACGTGAAGCAAAAGCCCAGATCACACTGGCCAATGCCTCTGCAGAAGCCATTAAAATGATTAGTGAAAATATCCAGGACAAGGAACTCCCTGCCATGTTTCTGCTCGGTGACCGATATATCAACTCTCTAGAGCAAATTTCTAAAAGTGATAACTCTAAATTCGTCATCTACCCAGCAGACCTGCAAGGTGCGATTAAAGGAATGTTAGGGAATGTATTTAAAAAGTAGTCATTTTTTTCCGATGAAAGCGGAGAAATCTCCCTGCTTTCATTAAAATTTATAGGTCATACCTACTGTGATCGCATCGGAATCCACATCTGAAGGAGAGGTAATAAAGGTTGTTGTCTCTACATCATTTGCAATATTGAGATAATCAACAAAAATAGAGATATTATTCATTACTTCATAACTCGCTCCGATACCCCATTGAAAACTTGTCTCATCCACATTTACTGTGGATCCATCAATTCCATCTGCATCAAACCCGCCATACCCCAACAGTGCATAAACTTTAAAATCTTCATATATCGGATATTGCGGCTTCACATAAATCCCCCATGAACTTCTCTCCAGAATATCTTCTTCTGCAACCGAGACCATATAGCGTCCTTCCACTGCTATGTATTGATTAAAATCATATCCTCCAAGCAGTGTAATATCACCTGTTCTGTCCTGTCCCTCTTTTTCGCTGAAGAAATCCAAACCGGATTCGCGTGTACTCACAGCACTCACTCCGAGACCTACATAAAATCCACTTTCACTAACAGATTCATTTATAGCCGGTACTGTTACTTCCGGCTCTACGACCGGTGCAATATCCCCACCGGCATAACTTATATTGCCTATTGCCATCATTACCAATACAGAAAGTGTTATATTTTTCATATTATTCTCCTTGTTCTTGTTTACTTGCATATATAATAGCTTACTCTTTAATATCTTAAAAATTTAAGTTTTATTTAGCAAAATGCTGATAATCCTTGTAGGGACTGAAATCCCCTCCCCATTTCCAGCCGTATTTTTCAAATATCTTTATTGCTTTATCTTTTCTGATCAACATTGCCTTATCTGCAAAAGAACTGTTTTGATGTGATCGCTTCTGATATTTGTACGATTCCCTATGGGCAATATGCCCCCGTTTATTCACAAACGGATTTTCAATAGGATTGATATCTATTGCTTTTCCGTAAGCATGTTTTGACCATTTCTTTCCTCCTGTTGAAACCGGACGGCAATTAAATGCTGAAGTATTGTCCGCTTCTATACTTCTATAGTCACTACCTCTAAAATCGCTCACCAGTCGCATCTGCCGGATAGGATAACCTATCTCATAAAGTTCACGGAATATCTCCACAACTTCAGCAGCAACATCCTTATGAACAATGATCTCACCCATCCTTTCGGAACGATAGAAATTCCGGTGTTTCAAACGTATATAGCGCAGATCATCAGTATCAACAGGGCAGTTCTTACGCCATGTTTTTCCTTCTATCATACGCTGCTTCGTATATTTGTTGATCGGTCTGATCGTTGCACTGTATTTGGCATACACTGCTGTTACACATAGCATAATAAATAATATAACTGTTTTTTTCATCAATAGGTCTCCTCTTATATTTACCTTTTATTTACACTATTTTACTATTATTAATTTATATAACACATACAATTTAAGGACAAAACAGATGGAACAACTTAAAACCTATGCCCTCATGACAGGGCTTACACTGCTTTTTATCTGGTTTGGCGGAATGATCGCCGGACAGACAGGTATGATCATCGCATTCATTGCCGCTGCAGGGATGAACTTTTATGCCTACTATTACAGTGACAAACAGGTACTTAAACACTATCATGCCATACCTGTAGATGAAAATGCTGCTTCAGGACTCTACCAGATCGTAGAGAGGCTGACACAGCGTTCCGGTCTGCCTATGCCGGCTTTGTACATCATTCCCGAAGAACAACCCAATGCTTTTGCTACGGGAAGAGACTATGAACATGCAGCAGTTGCCGTGACAGAAGGCTTGCTCAATCTGCTTACAGAAGAGGAGGTAGAAGCTGTCATCGCACATGAACTCAGCCATATCAAACACTATGATATGCTCATAGGGACAGTTACAGCGACCATTGCAGGTGCTATTGCCATGCTTGCCCAATTTGGTATGTTCTTTGGTGGAGGAGACAGAGAAAGAGAAAACAATCCTTTTGTAATGCTGGCACTCATGCTCATTATGCCAATAGCTGCAAGTATCATACAGATGACCGTCAGCCGTAACCGTGAATTCATGGCAGATGCAGGATCAGCCCGTATGACAGGACACCCTGAATGGCTACAAAGTGGACTCGTTAAACTTGACAACTATGCCAGAGGAACCATCCTGCCTGAAGCTGACCCCCAGACGGCCCATATGTTCATCATCAACCCTTTTACAGGTAAAAATATGTCACTCAGCCAACTCTTTGCCACCCATCCAAGTACCCAAGCGAGGATTGAGAGATTAGAAGCTTTGAAACATTCATAAGCTATAATCTTTTTATGAAACAAATACTATCTACTATTCACTATTCACTATTCACTCCTAAAGCCAAAGGTTTTGGAATATGAGTGCCTTTGCTACACAGCTCATCAACGGATGTTTGCCTTCAGACATTGAGCAGGAAGACCAAAACAGCTTTCAAAAGTTACAACATATTGGTGCTATAGAAAAGGTAAACGGTCTGTGGAAGCTGAATTCTCTTTACAGAGCCGGCAGACTCTATATCGGTAAAGATGGCAGAGGGTATGTCGAAGCGGAGTTTAAAGAGCAAAAAGACCTGCTTGTAGAACCGGATCATCTGGGGGAAGCAAAGCATGGTGATACTGTTGTTGCCAAGCGTATCATAGCTAGACGCGGACGAGCCAGTGGAAAGATCATCGCAGTCATTACCAAAGCCCACCTCTTTACCATTGCCTACACCCATAGAGATGAACAGGGAAATTTCTCTATTCTTAACCTTCGTACAGGTGAGCCGACCCATGCCGTGATGGAAGGGATGGACTTAAAAGCCTTCAAACTTGGCACTGTACTTAAAGTCAATGTAGATGATGACAAAGTTCTGGGAGTCTTTGGACATTTGGGTGATCCAAAAGTAGATGAAAAGATCTCTTTGGCTCTGTTTGACCGTAAAGATGAATTCCCTCCTGAATGCGTAGGAGAAGCCTTGCATATAGAGTCTGAAGTAGTCAAAGAAGAACACCCTGACAGAATCGACCTTACCCAGCTTGATTTTTGCACCATTGACCCAGTCACGGCCAAAGATTTTGATGATGCCATCTATTTTGATCTGAAAACCTACACTCTATATGTTGCTATAGCCGATGTCAGTCACTATGTCCCCTACTTCACCAATATTGACAAAGAGGCTAAAAAAAGAGGCTTTACCACCTACCTGCCGCACAAGTCATTCCCTATGCTTCCTCGGGAACTGAGTGAAAATATATGTTCACTTAAACCCAAGGTAGACAGACTTGCTTTTGTAGCCAAAATAGAACTTGACAGAAATACACTTAAACCTCTAAAAGAGGAGTTTTTTGAAGCCATTATCCACTCCAAACACCGTTTCAATTATGAAGCGGTGGATGGCATTTTAAAAAAAAGCTACACAGGAGATAATGCTACCATACAACGCATTTTACACTGGCTTCTGCCTCTACAAAAGATCACACAAAGACTAAGACATGAACGTCTCAAACACGGTTTTGATTTTAGAAGTGAAGAGATCAAACTGACCATCAATGAAGAACATCTTCTTGTCAGTACACAGATAGAGACCGGTACCCCCTCTCATTCACTCATAGAAGAGTGTATGCTCCTTGCCAATCAGGCAGCAGCTAAACGTTTTAAAGGGGACGGTGATAGCATCTTCCGTATCCATGAACCGCCGCAACTTGCTAAAATAGAGACACTACTCACTGAACTTGCTGCTATAGGACTCTATGTAAAAGAGTACGAGGACTCTCCTTCTCTCATCCGTGCTATCCAAAAAGAGGCGGAAAAAATGGGACTGGCATCTGAAGTTGATGCTATGATCATCAAATCTTTGCGTCAGGCTACCTACTCTGCCTACAATGTCGGACACTTTGGCTTAGGGTTTAGCCACTACAGCCACTTCACTTCCCCTATTCGTAGGTATGCTGACCTTATCTTGCACAGGCTCATCAAAACACAACTACATAGCGATGAAGAAGAAGCAAGCTATCTGTTACGAAATATAGACCCTCTTTGTGTCAGGGTTTCAGAGCTGGAGAGAGAAGCTACCAAGGCAGAGTGGGATTTTAGAGACCGAAAATTCGCACGCTGGGCAGAAAAAGAGATAGGCTCTTTCTTTGAAGCAGAGGTTATAGAAGCAGGAGAGAGTGCCAAAGCAGTACTCAAAGGTGACATCCAGGGTGTGACGGTACATCTCAAAGGTGACAACCTGCTTCTCTTTGATAAAATACGTGTGATGATAACAGAAGTGAATATTGCCCAAGCCATCATCATGGCTGAGCTGGTAACAAAGTTAAGTAAAGAGGAGATGGGGTTGTAAAAATATGTCAATTTGAAAGATTTTTGCTCTTTCTTTTTACTTTTAGATAAACTTACACATAAACTTACTAAAGAGGAATTATGTCAAATATTATTCAAGCATTTATGAATATTGCCAAAAACTATCAAGAAGAAATTAGTAATGTTACAGATGGCAATAATAGAGCCAATAATATGGGAGAGGGTTTAGAAAAGTATATTACCAATGTATTTGCCAATACGCAAAATATACAAGACGAAAATTTACGCTTAGAGACACTTTCAAAGATATATTCCTATCAAGGTAACAAAAATAATCCACCTGATCTAATGCTTAAAAATTCTGATGCCATTGAAATTAAGAAACTAGAATCTAAAAATTCAGCAATAGCCTTAAATAGCTCTTATCCAAAAGTAAAACTGTATGCCGACAGTCCCATGATAATAAGAGCATGTAAAACTTGTGAATCTTGGACAGAAAAAGATATGCTTTATGCTATTGGATATACCCAAAAGACAACACTTAAATCATTATGGCTTGTCTATGGAGATTGTTTTTGTGCAGATAAAGAGACTTATGAACGTATAAAAAATACCATTTCAGAAGGTATAAACACAATTGCCAATGTTGAATTTACAGAAACAAAAGAGCTAGGTAAAGTTAAAAAAGTTGACCCTCTTGGTATCACAGATTTACGTATACGTGGTATGTGGCATATTGACAATCCCAATAAAATATTTTCATATATCTATACATATGATGAAACTGCAAAATTTCAATGTATTACACTTCTAAAAAAAGAGAAATATGACACTTTGCCAGATGCAGATAAAGAAGCTATTGAAGCATTAACCAATGACAAGATTAGTGTAAAAGATGTTAAAATAAAAAATCCTAATAACCCTGTACAACTTATAGATGTAAAGTTATTAGTATTTAAGGTATAAATGATGAATATAATCTCTCTCTTCTCTGGTGCAGGTGGCTTAGACTTAGGTTTTGAAAAAGCTGGATTCAATACCATTTGGGCAAACGAATATGATAAAGACATTTGGGAAACCTATGAGAAAAACTTCCCACATACCAAACTTGACAGACGAAGCATTACTAAAATTCCATCCAATGAAATACCTGAAACTCTAGGTATCATCGGTGGACCTCCATGTCAAAGTTGGAGTGAAGCAGGTAGTTTAAGGGGTATTGATGACCACAGAGGACAACTCTTTTTTGAATTTATACGGCTCTTAAAAGATAAAAAACCTCTTTTCTTTTTAGCAGAAAATGTCTCTGGTATGTTAGCCGCGCGACATAAAAATGCACTCGAAAATATCAAGACACTTTTTAAAGAGAGTGGATACAAACTTTCATTTCAAATGCTCAATGCTCATGATTTTAAAGTACCGCAAGATAGAAAACGTGTTTTCTTTGTAGGATACAGAGAAGACTTAAATATAGAATTTGAATTTCCAACTGGCTATGATAAAAAGCGTTATCTCAAAGATGTCATTTGGGACATTAAAGATACAGCACTCCCTGCAAAAGAAAAAAACTATACCAATGGAGACAATTGCAAATTAGCTAATCATGAATATGCTATCGGTACATTTTCTAGTATGTTTATGTCACGTAACCGTGTACGCTCTTGGGAGGAACCATCCTTTACCATTCAGGCAGGGGGAAGGCATGCTCCTATACACCCACAAGCACCAAAAATGCAATTTGTAGAACAAAATAAGCGTATTTTTGTTCCCACAAAAGAACATTTATACAGAAGACTTTCTGTGCGAGAGTGTGCAAGAATTCAAACATTCCCAGATACACACAAGTTTTACTATAAAAATGTCATGGCTGGATACAAAATGGTTGGTAATGCTGTACCTTCTTATTTAGGCTACTATCTTGCACAAAAAATCATGGAAGATATGCAAAGTTTAGGGCTTACCCAAAAGGCAGCCTCCTAATGTACCAAAGAGAATTCGATCAAAAACTCAAACAGATATTTCCAAAAGCAGTACTTCTGTATGGAGATAATGACTACTTGATAGACTACTACATTGATTTTTACAAAACCAAACTTGATGCCAAAGAAAGTATGTTGACACTCTATTATGATGAGTGGCATTTTGAGCAGGCAAAAAATTACCTTTCTCAAACTTCTCTATTTGGAGGAACCAATCTTGTCGTAGTCAAACATGACAAAAAGATTCCTAAAAAAGAGCTTGATCAGCTTGTAGAACTGGCGAACAAGAACAGTGACAACTACTTTGTCTACGGCTATGAAGGAGCAGCCAAAGATGCAAAAGGGTTGCAAAGTGCATTTACAGACAAAAAAGGTGGGGTTTGGGTACGTTTTTTTGAGCCTAATATTCGTGACGGCATTGCAGTATTGCAACAAAAAGCACAACAGATACAGCTAGACATAGACCACTATGCCCTGCAACATCTCATGCTTCTACTCAATAACAATCTGGCGCTGTGTGCCAATGAACTTGACAAACTTGCTATATTGGGGACAAAAGTAACCGGTAAGGACATAGACAGACTCGTCTACTCTACCGCCCCTTTGGCAACTGAGCAGTTGCTCATAGACCTCTTTAACAAAAAGCCGATCACCGATACCATTACCAAACTGCTTGACCTGGGTGAAGATGAAGCATCACTGTTACGTTCTACACAGTATTTTGTCAATCAGATTTTCCTCTTTCATGCGTACATAAAACTCAATGGTCATGTGGATTCTACTGCTATTTTAGGATACAAACTTCCTAAACAGATAGAAGAGCAGAAAGCACAGCTTGCCCTGCGTGTCAAATCTGCCTCACTACTTAAAATTTATGAACACTTATTGGAAAGTGAACTAGCTATTAAAAGAGCGTCTGCAACACAAAAAGAAGTTTTACTTTATAGCATGCTTATCAAACTTCAAGGGTATCTGTAACTTAATTACGGCAATAATACAATCCTAAGTAAATTTCGATATAATTACCGTTCCAAAATTCTTGCTCATTTTTGGACAGGTTGTAAAACTACCTGCATTTTATATGGGCTATTAAACCAAAAGGAAACAATATGAATTGTTATGAAACACTGTTTGTAGTTAAACCTACATTAACAGAAGAAGAGATCACAGCACAGATTGCAAAAGTTAAAGACGTTCTTACAAATGTAAATGCGGAACTTGTTGCTGCAGATGATATGGGTATGAGAAAACTTGCTTATCCTGTTGAAAAAAATGACAGAGGGTACTATACAGTGCTTTTCTATAAAGCAAATGGCGAAGCGATCGCTGAGATCGAAAGAAACCTTAAAATTAATGAAGACATCATTAAGTTTTTAACTGTAAAATATAGTAAAAACAAAGAGATCGCACAATTTGACAAACTTGTTGCAGCAGCAAACAAAAAAGCTACACCTGCGGCAGAAGCAAAAGCAGAAGAAGCGTAATTAAGCGACTTACAGGAGCAACCTTATGTACAATAAAATAATTTTAGCAGGCAACCTGACCAGAGATGTAGAGGTGAGATATACACAAAGTGGAAGTGCCATCGGCAATACTGCCATTGCCACTTCACGTAAATTCAAATCTGCAACCGGTGAGCAAAAAGAGGAAGTGCTTTTTGTTGATCTTACATTCTTTGGAAGAACTGCGGAAATTGCCAACCAGTATTTACGTAAGGGAAGTAAAGTTTTAGTAGATGGAAGATTGAAGCTTGACCAGTGGACAGCACAGGACGGAAGTAAAAGAAGTAAGCACTCGGTAACTGTAGAGAACCTACAAATGCTGGGAAGCAAAGATGATGCACAAAGCGGTGGATATAACAATGCACCAGCCGGAGACACCTATGCTCAGCCTGCACCTTCACAGCCGGCACCACAAGCTGCACCACAACAGGAACAAGCATCCAACATCCCAGAAATTGACATCAATGAAGATGAAATACCGTTTTAGGAGAACACCCCATGGCAGAAAGAAGAAAATTTAAAAAGAGATTTTGTAAATATTGTGAGCAAAAAGTTGATTTTATCGACTATAAAGATCTAGCTTCACTTAAATTCAGTTTGAGCGAAAGATTTAAGATCATGCCAAGAAGACTTACAGGTAACTGTAAACGTCACCAAGAGCTTGTCACAGTAGCAATCAAAAGAGCAAGACAAACAGCACTTATTCCTTACATCGTAGATAGAAAAAATGTTGTTGATAATCCTTTCGAAAACGTAAGATAATACGAATTCAAACTTGCTTCCATCATCTGGTGGGAGCATAAAATACCTACGCCTTTTTTAACACCACAAACGTTTTATCAGATTCCTCTAATCCATATAGATTCACATCATCACTTACAACCAATTTCAATCCAGAATACTCTACCAAATCGTCTACTGTATGATAATACTGTCGTATTATCTCTTGGGATTTTTTAAAACATGTATTCTCTTTTTCAAACAGTGTAAATTCTGATATATATTCACCCGCTTCAAACTCGCTGTCTACAGTCAAAAAACGCTCGTCATCATCGACGATAAACGAACCTACTGCTACATTTTCAAAACCATACAAGGTGTTGATATCGCAGAGAAAAACACCATCTTCTTTAAGATGATTTTTAACACACATCAAAAATGATTTTAAATTTATAGTGCTCAAGTAGTTCAGCATATCAAACACTGCTGTAATCACATCATATTTCCCATTTAATGCACAAAGGTCAACACACTCTGCATCTAAACCCATTTCAACAGTTTTAGATACCATGGCAGGGCTTAAATCAATACCTTTGACTTGTAGTATATCTAATGCTTGTTGCATCTGGATGAGGAAGTCTCCAGAGCCACAACCAACATCTAAAAGCGTGTCAAAATCTATAGTCTGTAAAAAAAGAAGGTAATGGGCATAGA
>JALXCZ010000005.1 GCA_026990595.1 Sulfurovum sp. | reverse complement strand
TTCAAATTATTGGTGTTGTAAGGGTACAACACCAAACAATTACCTAAAAATCCCCACTCCTTTAATACAAACACAAACCATAAAACGATATTATTTTTCTAATTTTAATACTATAAGGATGATGCATGCTGGAAAAACATGGATCCATGCTTCTTGCCAGAGAAGATATAAAAGTTTTTGACTGTACCATAAGAGACGGTGGGCTGGTAAACAATTACCACTTTACAGATGAGTTTGTAAGAGGTGTGTATGACACTTGTGTGGCTGCTGGTGTGGACTATATGGAGATAGGGAAGAACAACTCTCCGACACTCATGAGTGAAGAGGAGTTCGGTGTGTGGAACTTCTCTAAAGAAGAGGACATCAGACGTATTGTCGGTAATAATGATACCGATATGAAAATAGCTGTTATGTCCGACATCGGAAGAACGGTCAAAGAGGAACTTTTGCCTAAAGAGGAGTCTGTGATCGATATGATACGTATAGCCACGTACATTCACCAGATACCTGAGGCAATAGAACTCATAGAAGAAGCACATGCCAAGGGGTATGAAACTACGGTGAATGTAATGGCTATTGCCAAGTCGTTCAATGATGAACTGGATGAGGTATTGGAGATACTTGGCAAGACCAATGTAGATGTCATTTACATCGCCGATACTTTTGGGTCGTTCTACCCTGAGCAGATCAAGAAGCTCACCGGGAAATACCTTGATGTAGCAGAACCCAAGGGTAAACAGGTAGGTATCCATGCGCATAACAATATACAGCTGGCATATGCAAATACCATTGAAGCGATGATATATGGTACAAGCTTCTTGGACTGTACTATATCCGGACTCGGACGTGGGGCAGGGAACTGTCCTATGGAACTGCTTATCGGCTTTTTGAAAAATCCGAAATATAAACAGCTTCCTGTGCTTGAGTTCATAGAAAAGTACATCGTTCCTTTGGAAAAAGAGCTGGACTGGGGTTACAGTATCCCCTATATGATCACAGGTCAGCTTGTGGAACACCCACGATCTGCCATGAAAGCAAGAGCCGAGGGTGACACGAAGTATGTGGAACTCTATAACACTTTAACAGAGAAGTAACTACCAGAAAATTGGAATTTTCCGATTTTCTACTTTTAGGGATCAATCCTATATCCTTTTGGGTGACTGAAGCATTTTTCCGGTATTTTGCAAAAACAAAATGTTATGTTAGAATATATTATATATGCTTATATTCGATCACCTTTGAAGGAGGGGGTATAAGATGAAATACATTATTTTTCTATTGCTTTTTACCTTTGCTTATGCCCAACCTCTGCCTTTGACTTTGCAAGAAAAGCAGATTATTCAAATCCATCCGCTTACATGCATATCGACAGGACTCTGGGCACCTTTTAATCTACTTGAAGATGATAAACTTGTAGGGATAGGGTTTGATTATTGGGATCTGATACGTGAACGACTTGGTATTGAAGATGGTTGTAAAACAGCAAACAACTGGACTCAGGTATTGGATGCGATCAAAAACAAAACAGCCGATATGACCATTGCTGCACAGGCAACGCCAGAGCGCTTGAAATATGCTGTATTTTCCAAACCTTATGCCAAATATCCTATGGTGGTCGCAACAAAGAACAACATCGGATTTATTCATGATATCGAATTGATCAGAAATAAAGTGATCGTCATGCCAAAAAAATATGCAACGACCGCTATCTTGCTTAAACACTATCCTCATCTTAATATTAAATTTACAGATTCCATAGATCATGCACTCTCTCTTGTTGAAAAAGGAGAAGCTTTTGCAACGATCGATATTCTTCCCGTGATCGCCTACAAGATCAACAAGAATAATTTTGAAACGTTAAAAATATCAGGAAGTATTCCGGAATATTTTTCTGTAGCTATTATGCTGAGAAAAGATTATGCCATGCTGGTACCCCTGATCAACAAAGCAATCGATTCCATCACAAAAGAAGAGAAAAATGCGATCAATAAACGCTGGATAACGATCCACCGTCAGCAGAAGATTCCCCGTAAATACTTTTATGCATTGCTAGCAAGTGCACTTTTTGTTTTTACCTTTTTCAGTGTATGGCTTTTACTGTTGAAAAAAGAGATCATCCAAAAGAACAGAACAGAGAAAAAGTTGAAAAAACTGGTGAACATAGACAGTTTAACCGGTATTTTTAACAGACATATGCTTGATGCAACGTTAGATAATGAAATAGCTTTGGTACAAAGGCACGGTAATCCGCTGTGTGTGATCTTTTTTGATATAGATGACTTTAAAAATATCAATGACCGATATGGACATAAAGTGGGTGATTCTATTTTAAAGGAACTTTCCAAACTGATAGCAAAGACGATTAGGAAGAGTGATGTTTTCGGCAGATGGGGAGGAGACGAGTTTTTACTGATACTTCTTGAGACCAAAGAAGAGGATGCTCTGATCTTTGCCGTACATCTTGATAAAGTGATACAGAAACATCATTTTAAACAGGATATTTCTATTAGCTGCAGTTTTGGGGTAACCTGTTATAAAAACGGAGATACAAGAGAGAGTATGATGAGTAGAGTAGACAAATATTTCTATAATAAGAAAAATGAAAACAATAGAATTTTCTGAATATCTAGGTTATTCAGAAGATTCAATAGTTAGAAAAAGGTTGAATGTGAAACTAAAAGAAGGTATTTACCGGCACTATAAAGGTAATCTTTATGAAGTTCTTATGACCGCACAGCACTCTGAAACAGAAGAGTGGATGGTAGTCTATAGGGCAATGTATGCACAGAGGGGAATATGGGTACGTCCTTATGAGATGTTTGTAGAAAAAGTAGAGGTGGAAGGTAGGCTTGTACCACGTTTTGAAAAACTAGAAGGTGAGTGCTAGATCCCTTCTATTTTTTTTGCATCAAAACTGATTAGATGTTCCCCTGAGAATTTAAACAGAAGTTCAATAGGATGACAGCATACTTCACAGTTTTTTGTTTATAGGATTATACTATACTTCTTTATGAATTTTAAATTGCTATTCTAGTTTAATATTTATTCTCTACTTTTTTTAAAAAAGTAACTAAAAAGCACAAAAGGACTGATATGTCACAAATTATTGCACACTTTCAAACGCTAACGCAAATACCTCATTGTAGTAAAGAGGCGGATAAATTATTGGATTTTTTAGTGGCTTTTTCCAAAGAGAGAGGATATGCAGTAGAAGTGGATGAGGTAAAGAATATCTATATCCATAAGGGTACACCCAAATTATGTCTGCAAGCGCACTATGATATGGTCTGTATGGGGAAAGCACCGCAGATAGAGACCTATATGGAAGAAGGGTGGATAAAGGCAAAGAATGCTTCACTGGGTGCTGATAACGGGATGGCTATTGCTATGATGATGCAACTCATGGATGAAGGTGAGGAATTGGAATTTCTGATCACTTCAGATGAGGAGATAGGGCTCATCGGTGCAAATAAAGTAGCATTTGATCTGAAAGCTACGATGATGTTGAACCTTGACAGTGAAGATGAGGCAGAAGTCTACATAGGATGTGCAGGGGGTGCAGATATTACAGCATTTAAACAGGATAATTATAAAAAAGGAGAAGGTGACTGTTATGAAGTGGCAGTTAAAGGGCTTGTCGGTGGTCACTCAGGTGTAGATATAGATAAAGGTATCCCCTCTGCCATTAAGATACTAGGCAGCTATTTATATGAAAACCGTGTGACCCAGCTTGCAAGTATGTATGCAGGGGAACGCCGTAACTCCATCCCTGCCAATGCGGTAGCTATTGTACGAAGTGAAACGCTCTTGGAAAGCCAGGAAAATGTCACAGTCCGTAAACTGAAAGAGGCACCTGAAGTATTGAGAGAAGGGGACAGACTCATAGAGCTTATACATAGGTTCAAACATGGGGTACGGGCACAAAATGAAAAACTCGGTATTCCTGATGTGAGTATTAACCTTGCGATTATTACATCAGATGAGAAAGGTGGACTCAAGATAGAGATTTCGGCTCGTGCCATGGGAGCAGACGCATTGGAAGATTTGACAGAAGAGACAGTAAAGATGTTCGAAGATTATGGTTTTTCTGTAAAGGTAGAAGACAAGTACCCAGCATGGAAACCTGATGTCTCAGCGTTTACCAATCTCGTCAATGATGAAATGAAAGCTGTCTTTGGCAAAACAAAGATGATGGCGATCCATGCTGGACTTGAGTGCGGTGTCATCGCAGAAAAGTACTCTATGATGCAGTTTGCTTCCATAGGTCCGACAATCCGTTATCCTCACTCTACAAGAGAGATGGTAAATGTAGATTCCGTAGAAAAAACATTTGAAGTGCTGCAGGGGGTCATCAAGCGAGTAAAAATGATATAACTTGTGTATTTTTTTCACACTTTTATAAATATTTTTCACAAATTATTTTTATAATTTCATAACAAGCCGGGTAGGAGTAAGCTTAAAAAATACCAAGGGTTTGAAATGCCTGATATGAAGGATAAAAATGAAAACAATATTTCAAGATCTCGAGTATTTGAAAAAGAATATTGAAGATAAAAAATCAAAGAATATTCTTAAAGAACTCGAACATAATTTCCACTTACTAAAAACCAAAAGTGGGTTAAGTCAGTTGATGGGTAAGAAAAAACTTGCCAAGATCACACGTAATGTAGAGTATGAGAATGAACTGAAAGAGTTGCAGGTTGAGCTTATAAAATTACAAAACTGGGTTTATGATAATAAAAAGCGTGTAATGATTATTTTTGAAGGACGTGATGCTGCGGGGAAAGGTGGATCGATCAAGCGTTTTACACAGTATCTTAATCCTAGAAAGTTCAGAGTCGTGGCGCTTCAAAAACCGACGGAAGTAGAAACGGGACAATTCTACTTTCAGCGTTATTTTCAACATTTACCAAACCCTGGAGAGATTACTTTCTTTGATAGAAGCTGGTATAACCGTGCCATAGTGGAGCCGGTTTTTGATTTTTGTACACCTGAACAATATGAGAAATTTATGAAAGAAGTACCGGAAATAGAGCATGCTATTATGGATGATGGTATTATTCTTATTAAATTCTGGTTTTCCATTACCAAAGACAATCAGAAAAAACGTTTTAAAGAACGTATGAGCAATCCGCTTAAACACTGGAAGTTAAGTCCTGTAGATCAGAAAGCACAAGAGATGTGGGATAAGGTAACGTATTATAAAGAGGAGATGTTCAGCCGTACACATACTGGGTTTGCACCATGGATTATTGTGGACAGTAATGATAAAAAGCGAGCGAGACTGGAATCCATACGCTATGTACTTTCCCAAATTCCCTATGATGGTAAAAAAGATGCAAAGATAAATTTACATCATGACCCTGAAGTGGTTGAAAGGTACCACAGAAGAACACATGATGAGCATTAAACCTTAAATGTCTGGGAGGTTCTACAGTGTGCAGCCATAAAACACTCTTCACATTCCGGTTTAAGTGCTTTGCACCTGTATCGTCCGAAAAGTACCATAGCTTGATGGAGTAAATGCAGATCGGTTTTAAATTTTTTACTCAGTTCTTCCTCACATTTTACAGCACTGTTCGCATCACTAAGTCCTAAGCGGTGTGCAACTCTGAAAACGTGTGTATCTACAGCCATGAGATTGGCTCCAGCATACTCTATCATCACAACATTGGCAGTTTTCTGCCCTACACCTGCCAGCTTGACAAGTTCTTTTTGCTCCAACGGTATTTCATTATTATAATTTTCTACTACTGTTTGTGCCATTTTGATGAGGTTCTTTGCCTTGTTATTGAAGAATGAACAGGTTTTAATGTAACTTTTGACTTCATCAAGATCGGCATTTGCAAGGCTTACAGGGTCAGGGTAGGTTTTAAAGAGTGCAGGGGTGATCAGATTAACCCGTTTATCAGTACATTGTGCAGAGAGCATGACGGCAATAAGCAGTTCATAAAGGTTTTTGTATTGCAGTTCAGTCACAGAGTCCGGATAGTGTTCAAGAAAAAGTGCTTTAATCTCTTCTATCTCTTTTTTGGTTGCTTTTTTGACTTTTGTACGCTTTTTCTCCACAATTTTGTCCTATGCTTTTGTTTCTGGCATTTTATCACAAGCTATTAATGATTTGTTTAACTTGTAAGGATATGATACATGCTAAGATTATTAAAAAGGATTTAGAATAATGTTAAAACTAGCAAAAACGTCACTACTTGCTGTTGCTGTAATGGCAACATCAGTGGTTGCATCAGACATACTTGTTACAGTCAATGGTAAAAATATTACAAAACAGGATGCTGAAGCGTTTGTCAATGCGAGTGCACCTAATGCACATTTTTCCCAGTTAGCTCCAGCACAGCAGAATATGATCAAAGAGAGACTGGTAGAAAAAGCACTTTTTACAGAGTTGGCAAAAAAAGAAGGTATTGATAAAAAGCCTGAATTTCAGAAAAATATGGAGAAGATCAAACAGGAACTTCTCGTGAATATGTGGATGAAATCCCAAATGGATAATGCAGTGGTCAGTGAGAGTGAGGCTAAAGAGTTTTATGATAAGAACAGTAAGAGATTTATGCAAAAAGCGTCTGTGCATGCCAGACATATTCTAGTCAAAACTGAAAAAGAGGCACAGGCGATCATTGATGAACTGAAATCATTGGACGGTGAAGCACTTAAAGCAAAATTTATTGAGTTGGCAAAAGCTAAATCGACAGGACCTTCCGGACCAAAAGGCGGAGATCTTGGAAATTTCTCCAAAGGTCAGATGGTTCCGGCATTTTCAAAAGCAGTTTGGGGTCTTGATGTAGGAAAAATTACAACCAAGCCGGTAAAAACGCAGTTTGGTTATCATGTGATCTATCTTGAAGGAAAATCAGATGCAAAACCGGTACCGTATGAACAGGTAAAAAATAAGATTATTGCATCACTGAAACAGAAACAATTCTCTACAAAAATAGCAGAAGTGGCAAAAGAGCTTAAAAGTAAAGCAAAGATCGTTGATCTTTCCAAAGAGGCAAATGTAACAAAAAAATAGCAGGTATGAAACTGTAGTTAATTAACAATTTTACAAATATTGGGTAAAATACCAACACTTATATCAAAGGAAAACGGAAATGAAAAAAATTTTAGCAACACTGGGATTAGCGTTAGCGCTTACAACAGCAACCGTATCAGCACAAACAGCAGGTACCGTCAATGGTATGAAAATTACTGTTAAAGAAGCCAATAAGGCGCTCAAGATACTTACAAAAGGAAAAATGACTTGGTCTAAACTTCCTGCTGAGGGTAAAAAACAGCTTATTACTATGATGGCACCGAGTAAATTGGTTGCAGCTGCATCAAGAAAAGGTTTAACTTCTAAAGAAAAAGAAGCAGCACTTGCAGGCTTTTGGATGCAGAAAAAAATGTCAAAAACAAAAGTGTCTGACAGTGAAGCAAAAAAAGCATACAACAGAATGAAGGCTGCAGCGAAAAAAGCAAAGAGCAAGAGAAAGATCCCTGCATACAGTAAAGTGAAAAACAGTATTAAAATGCAGCTTAAACAGGAAAAAGTTGTAAGCAGACTTATGAAAAGTGCAAAAATCAAAGTAAAATAAAAATTTTAAAATCGGGGGAGAAGTTTTAATGTCTACAAAAGTGTTAGATGTCGTGAATGCAGGTGTGATCACAGGGGATGACCTTCAAAAAGTCTTTGAAATAGCAAAAAATGAGGGATTTGCCCTTCCTGCAGTTAATGTAGTCAGTACATCTTCCATTAATGCTGTACTTGAGGCAGCAAAAAAAGTAAACTCTCCGGTCATTGTACAGTTTTCAAACGGTGGTGGAGCCTACTATGCAGGTAAAGGCTTGCCATCAGATGAAGCAGCTGTTTTAGGGTCTATTTCCGGTGCACAGCATGTGCATACGGTTGCTCGTGCTTATGGAGTTCCAGTAGTACTTCATACCGATCATGCAGCAAGAAAACTGCTTCCATGGATAGATGCTTTGCTTGATGCAAGTGAAGCACATTTTAAAGCACACGGTGTGCCTCTTTTTTCTTCACACATGATCGACCTTTCTGAAGAGCCTATAGAAAAAAATATCGCTACTTGTAAAAACTATTTGGAGCGTATGTCTAAAATGGGTATGACCCTTGAAATCGAACTTGGTGTAACAGGTGGAGAAGAGGATGGGGTAGATAATAGTCACATTGATAACGCTTTACTCTATACACAGCCTGAAGAAGTAGCCTATGCCTATGAAGAGCTTTCAAAAATTTCTGATAAATTCACCATCGCAGCATCATTTGGTAATGTGCATGGTGTCTATAAGCCAGGGAATGTGACACTTACTCCAAAGATTTTAGATAACTCACAAAAGTATATTCAAGAGAAATATAATACAAGTGAAAAACCGGTGAATTTTGTTTTCCATGGCGGATCTGGTTCTGAACTTTCAGATATCCGTGAAGCTATTGGCTATGGTGTGATTAAAATGAATATTGATACCGATACTCAATGGGCATTTTGGGATGGTGTACGCAATTACGTAGCAAAGAATCATGACTATCTGCAAGGGCAGATAGGTAATCCTGACGGGGATGATAAGCCTAATAAGAGTCATTATGATCCTCGTAAATGGCTTCGAGCAGGGGAAGAGTCTATGGTGAAAAGACTTGAACAGGCATTTGATGATCTGAATTGTGTGGGGCGAAATTAGTAATTTCGCTTTAACTATTTTTGTTTAATTAATTTCCTCTTATTTTAACTGAGGCGTTGTTTTCTCTTCATTTTTTTTAGAAAAAAACGAAGCAAAAAAAGCGTCGTCCCTCTCAAATCGCTCTGCTTTCAAGGGTGTTCGGGACGACAAGGCACGCATTCGCGTGATTTGATAGGAAGAGCATGATAAAAAATTCTCCTGTTGAAATGATTTCTTTTGAAGGACACTCTTTTTATTTGAAGCGTGATGATCTTCTTCATGCAGACTTCTCCGGAAATAAAGCCCGTAAATTTTACTATTTCTTAGAAAATGATTTTCCTGATATTACCAAGATAGTCTCCTATGGTTCTGCACAGTCAAATGCGATGTATTCACTCTCTGTTCTTGCCAAGATGAAAGGGTGGGA
Source organism: Sulfurovum sp. (assembly GCA_026990595.1). Taxonomy (GTDB): domain Bacteria; phylum Campylobacterota; class Campylobacteria; order Campylobacterales; family Sulfurovaceae; genus Sulfurovum. The sequence goes on along the minus strand of JALXCZ010000005.1, from coordinate 20,640 downwards.
GTTTGAGTATTATGTGGATCATGTAGCAGATTATTTACGTGATAATCCTCATGGTAATTATGCTGGAGCAATTAAAAATGGTATGCAACTTCACGTAGGTCGGGGTATCCTTACCCCGACAAATCAAAATATTTTATATATAGAAGAGGGTGGACGACAAAAAGAAGCTGAGTATGGCATTAAAGTATTAGCTCAAGAGATACTAGAGTGGCAAAAAGAGAATAATATTAAAGAACTCAATATTTTTCTCCCTTCAGGTACAGGAACTACAGCACTGTTCCTTCAAAAATCATTGAATATTGAAGGTGTTGTAAGGGGACAACACCCTACGGTGTACACATGCCCTTGTGTTGGGGATAGTGACTATTTAAAAAAGCAATTTTTTGAGTTAGAAGAGGATGAAAATCATCATCCTCGCATTATAAGCCTAGAGAAAAAACACCATTTTGGGAAACTCTATAGAGAAAATTACAAAATTTGGCTAAAATTACAACAACAAACGGGAGTGGTCTTTGACCTTCTTTATGACCCACTGGGATGGCGTACTTTACTTGCTCATTCTGAGGTTATGGCTAAGCCTACACTTTACATACACCAAGGTGGTGTGTTAGGTAATGAAAGTATGCTCCCAAGATACGAACGAAAATACGGTATGTAGGGTGTTGTACCCTTACAACACCAATGTAACAGGATAAAAAATGAAAATATTTTATAGCAGTGACGACACTTTTGAAGCAAACTTCAATGAACTTTTAGAACGTGGTAAGATGGATATTGAAGGTGTTACAAGCATTGTCTCTGGGCTACTTAAAGAGATACAAACTGAAGGGAACACTGCACTCAAAGCACAGATAGCCAAGTTTGACAGATGGGAACCTAAAGAGGATGCTGAACTTCTTGTAAGTACAGACGATATGGCTAAAGCCTATGAAAACATAGACCCAAAACTCCGTGATGCTTTACACCTCGCGTACGATCGCATAGAGGCGTATCACCAAAAGCTTATGCCTAAGACTTGGATGGACAAAGAAGCCAACGGAACTATACTCGGGCAAAAAGTCACAGCTGTAGATAGAGCAGGGCTATATATCCCTGGTGGAAAAGCGGCCTACCCAAGCTCACTTCTTATGAACGTCATTCCTGCACAAGTAGCAGGTGTAGAAGAGATAGTGGTTTGTACACCAGCACCAGATAATGAGCTCAATGAGCTTTTACTGGCAGCCTGTCACCTCTGTAAAGTGACACAAGTCTACAGAGTAGGTGGTGCCTCTGCCATAGGTGCAATGGCGTATGGAACGGAGACTATTCCCAAGGTAGATGTCATCACCGGACCGGGAAATATCTTTGTAGCTACAGCTAAAAAGTTAGTCTATGGTGAAGTAAACATAGACATGATAGCTGGTCCTTCTGAGATAGGTATATTGGCAGATGAGACAGCAAGAGAAGACTACCTTGCTATTGACCTGCTGAGTCAGGCAGAACACGACGAAATGGCATCGTCTATCCTCATCACTACCGATGAGGAACTTGCTAACAAGGTGAGTGATAAAGTAGAAGCGTTCCTTGGTACACTCAGTCGTGAAGAGATAGCAAGAAAGTCCATAGAAGAGCGTGGTGCTATTATCGTAGCTTCAGACATGGATGAGGCGATATCTCTTATGAATGAGATAGCACCAGAACACTTGGAAGTGGTTACCAAAGATCCTATGGTATTGCTAGACAGTATTAAACACGCAGGAGCCATTTTCTTAGGTGAGAATACACCTGAGCCTATAGGTGACTACGTAGCAGGCCCTAACCATACACTTCCTACAGGTGGAACAGCGAAGTTCTACTCACCACTCAGTGTAGACAACTTCTTGAAGAAGTCGTCTATCATCTCTATGTCTAAACAAGGTATGAAAGAGATAGGGGAACAGTGTGCATTGATAGCGAATACTGAGGGGTTGACGGCGCATGAGGAATCTGTGCGTATTCGATTGAGAAACAAGTAAAATTCAAATTTAATTCTGCAAAAAGGAATCACAATGGTAAAAGTTTATTTTGGAGAGTGGGCTAACGGAAGGTTAAAGAGACTGCCTTATCTTGGATATTATCTCTTACTCATAGTATTGTTTGTCGCAATTATTTTTGGTGGTATCTTTGCTATGGGTGCTACAGAGAATATCATGGGTGGAGATATCGCTGCAACTCAGGCAATATTACTAGAACATTTTGGTTTTGCAGCTATTATCGGTTTTTTTGTTTTTATGATAGTGATGATGATCGCACAGATCAATATCCTGGCTAAGCGTATCCGTGATATGGGCTTGCCGCCTGTCTGGACGATCTTTGGTATCATAATGGTCTCACTGATACTAAATATACTTTTCCCGGCACAGTCTGTTGAAGTCAGTACAGCTGTTGTTAGAACAGCAGAGAGTGCCACAGCTACTGTAGGGGCAGAGACTACTACTGCAAGTATGATGGTTCAACTATTTGATCTAATTGTATTTCTCTGTCTGATTCTTATTCCAAGTGATGCATTCGGAAAAAATAAATAATATATCATCAGACAATATCATTTAACTAACTCGTTCCTATCCATCTCCTGTGGGAATGCCTACCTAAATTCAATTCCAAAATAAAAGCTTTTTTCTTATGCAAATTGATGTCGGGGTGAGGGCACCCCGACCTACGGGGTTATCTGGAAAATAAATATACATTATGAGACAGAACTATCCCCATAAAAAATGACCTGTAAATCAAAAAAATAAATGATTGTTTTCTCTGGTGCGGACAAGAGGACTCGAACCTCCACGGGATTGCTCCCACTAGAACCTGAATCTAGCGTGTCTACCAATTTCACCATGTCCGCGTAGTATGATTAGAATTTATGATTGTATTTAAAAGAAGTGGCGCGGTGGATGGGGCTCGAACCCACGACCCCCTGCGTGACAGGCAGGTATTCTAACCAACTGAACTACCACCGCACCTAAACCTATTAAAAGGCTAAAAAGTTATTACTTTGAAACAAACGAAACTAGTTTCGTGAGCCTACTGCTGAAGTAAACACAGCGTTAGCGTAGCAGAAGATGAACTTTGTTCATTTCGCGTTCTATTAATGGTGGTCGCTATAAGACTCGAACTTATGACATCTACCTTGTAAGGGTAGCGCTCTACCAACTGAGCTAAGCGACCATATTTTGAAATGAGATTATATCGTAATAACTTTGGCGACCCCTAAAGGATTTGAACCTCTGTTTTTACGTTGAAAACGTAATATCCTTGGCCACTAGATGAAAGGGTCATCAGATACCGATTAAACATAAAATTGTTAAAAGTGGTGACCCGTCTAGGATTCGAACCTAGGGCCCATTCCTTAAAAGGGAATTGCTCTACCAACTGAGCTAACGGGTCAACAATGTAGTGGCGCGGCGGACGAGACTCGAACTCGCGACCCCCTGCGTGACAGGCAGGTATTCTAACCAACTGAACTACCGCCGCATAGATACATTGTTAAATCTAATAAAACAAAACTAGTTTTGTGAGTATTTGCTGAAAAAACTCAATGTTAACATAGCTGAAGATGAACTTTGTTCATTTCGTGTTCTATTAATGGTGGTCGCTACAAGACTCGAACTTGTGACATCTACCTTGTAAGGGTAGCGCTCTACCAACTGAGCTAAGCGACCAAAAAACAAAATTTGTAAAGTTAAAGTGGTGACCCGTCTAGGATTCGAACCTAGGGCCCATTCCTTAAAAGGGAATTGCTCTACCAACTGAGCTAACGGGTCACACATTTTTGCACTCATTCACTGAATAAGTGGACGGAATTATAGCCCAGAAACCTTTAATTGTCAAGAGATTTTTAGACTTTTTTGGAAATAATTTAAATTTTAATGATTTGACTTAACTTCTCTATGGCAAATCTAACGGATCGTTCCTGTACCTCTTCTCTGTTACCTTCAAAATGGCAATGGATTATCTCTTTGTCCTGCGGTGTTAAAAAGCCTATATAAACTGTTCCCACAGGTTTAAGTTTTGTCCCCCCTGTAGGTCCGGCTATACCAGATACTGCGATGGCATAGTCACTTTGTACCATTTTTTGGATGCCGTCCAACATTTGAGACACACACGCTTTGCTTACTGCCCCCTCCTTTTCAAGTACTTGTGACTCGACTCCTAGCCATTGATGTTTTATCTCATTGGAGTATGTCACCACAGAGCCATTCAATACAGCTGAAGCCCCGGAAACAGAAGTAAAAGACGCAACTATTCTTCCTCCTGTACAAGATTCTGCAAAAGAGATAGTTTGATTTTGTGATGTCAGTTTTTCTATAATTTTTTTAATAGTGCTGTAATTTATTTTCATGCAAATATTATATCAAAATATTTGTTCGTAATGTATTTGAATTAATGGTGTTGTAAGGGTACAACACCCTACGCAAACCCATTTTAGCACTGTAGGATGTTGTACTCTTACAACACCAATATAAATAACAGTAAATCATAATCATCTTTTGGATATAATCTCCCGATAATATAAGACTAAGGTATTATCGACTATGGATTACAAAGAAACCCTCCTCCTTCCCAAAACTGACTTTCCGATGCGCGGAAATCTTCCAACGAATGAACCTAAAAAGTATCAAGCATGGTTTGATGCAGATATGTATGAACAGATGAAAGCTAAACGCGCAGATGCAGAGATGTTTACTTTACATGATGGACCTCCGTATGCCAACGGTGACATCCATATTGGTCATGCACTCAATAAGATACTTAAAGATATTATCTTGAAATACAACTATTTTCAAGGTAAAGCTGTACGTATGACGCCAGGTTGGGACTGTCACGGATTACCGATAGAGCAAAAAGTCGAAGAGAAACTTGGCAAAAGTAAAAAAGAGGCAATGCCTACAGAGAAGTTCAGAGAGCTTTGTCGTGCACATGCTGAGAAATTCGTAGACATACAAAGAACTGAATTTAAAACGCTTGGTGTAATAGCGGACTGGGAAAATCCATATGTTACGATGGACTTTAAATTTGAAGCAAACATTTACCGTACACTTTGTGAAGTTGCACAAAAGGGGCTACTCGTAGAGCGGCATAAACCTATCTTCTGGTCATGGGCAGCACGTACAGCGCTGGCGGATGCAGAGGTAGAATATGAAGATAAAGAGGATTACTCTATTTATGTACACTTTGAATTGAGTGATGCTGCCAAAGAGACGCTAGGTTTAGAAGGTAAAGCAGGGCTTGTCATCTGGACAACGACGCCCTGGACACTTCCCGCTAACACGGGTATCTCTCTTAACCCTGATGAGATGTATGTGGTGACAGCAGATGGTCAGATAGTAGCTGAAGCACGGTATGATGCTATGATAGAAGAGGGTGTTGTAAGTGGACATGCAAGCAGAAAGATCGCTGCTACTGAGTTGGAAGGTCTTTTGGCGATAAACCCGGTAAACGGCCGTACTTCTACAGTAGTACTGGGAGAGCATGTCCTTATGGACGGCGGTACAGGATGTGTACATACTGCTCCGGGACATGGTGAAGATGACTATAAAGTAGGACTTAAATACGGTCTTGATGTTATCATGCCTGTCGATGAGAGAGGCTGTTATGATGAGTCAGTCGTAGGGCTTAATCTCTTACCTAATCCTGAAAACTTTGTAGGAATGCATATTTTCAAAGCCAACGAACCTATATTGGAAATACTTGGTGATAACCTTCTCAAAGTAAGCAAATTTGTACATTCCTACCCACACTGTTGGAGAACAAAAAAGCCGCTTATCTACAGAGCAACAAACCAGTGGTTTATTTCTATAGATGATACACCCCAAGGTGCAAGTGATACATTAAGAGAGTCTGCACTTCATGCCATAGAAGATGTTGATTTCTATCCGGCAAGCTCCAAAAACAGACTTAAGCCGATGATAGAGGGCAGACCTGACTGGTGTATCTCTCGTCAGCGTTCATGGGGTGTGCCGATAGCATTCTTTAGAATCAAGAGTACCAAAGAAGTCATCTTTGATGCAGATGTATTAGAGCATATTGCAGCACTTTTCGATGTGCATGGTGCAGATGCATGGTATGCTATGAGCAATGCAGAACTTCTACCGGAAGGGAGCAAATACAATCCTGATGATCTTGAAAAGATCTCCGATATCTTGGATGTGTGGTTTGACTCCGGTTCGACATGGAACTCTGTACTGAGCAGCGGAAACTATGATGCAGGTGAATACCCGGCATCGTTGTATATAGAAGGAAGTGACCAGCATAGAGGCTGGTTCCAGTCTTCCCTCTTGTTAAGTTCGGCAATTAATCAGATTTCACCATACAAAACACTTATCACTCACGGGTTCACCGTAGATGAGAAGGGTGAGAAAATGTCTAAGTCCAAGGGTAACGTCGTTGCTCCGGACAAGGTCATTAAACAGTACGGTTCTGAGATCTTACGTTTATGGGTAGCATTGAGTGATTATCAGACAGACTTGAAGATCTCAGATGGCATTTTAAAGCAGACAGCTGAGCAGTATAGAAAGATACGTAATACGTTTAGATTTTTACTTGCCAATGTGAATGACCTGGAGACTTATGTTGAGCCAAATGAGTATGGCGAGCTGGACAGATGGATACTTGTTAAAGCACGTGATGTGTTTGTTTCAGTGAAAGCAAGTTTTGATGCTTATGATTTCCTTAGAGGTTTTGCTACATTGAATCACTTCATCACCAATGAACTAAGCGGTATCTATATGGATATTACCAAAGACAGACTCTACTGCGAAGCCAAAGATTCACAAACAAGACGTGCGACACAGTCAGCCATGGCACACATAAGTAAAGCGATGCTTGGTCTTGTAGCACCTGTACTTACCTACACAGTAGATGAGATACTCGAATATGCTCCGACACGCTTTAAAGAAGGCATGGAGAACGTTTTTGATTTGGTATATACAGAAATTCCTCAAGTAGAGGCAAGTTTTGATGATACATTGCTTATGGAAGCACGTGAAAAATTCTCTGAAGCCATAGATTCACTCAAAAAAGAGAAAGTCATTAAAGCAACACTTGAGCTTGAAATAGCCGGAGATGCAAGTATCTTACCTATAGAAGATGCAAAAGATTTGGAAGATTGGTTTGTGGTCTCTGCTATAAAAACAAGTTCTGAAGGTGAGCAAATTGCAAGCTTTGAGCTGGAAGGCAAAACATTTACTGTACACAAAGCAACGTGTGCGAAATGTCCTAGATGTTGGAGATTTACTTCAAGTGCTGAAAATCGTGCCTGTGAGCGTTGTGCCAAAGTAGTAGGTGCATAATGTTTGATATGACACAACCCATAGGTATGGAAGTGATTGTTGGTTCGATTGTTTTTATATTTGGATTGGTCGGTGTTGGGTTGGCGGTTGTAGCGTATTATAAGAAGAAACAAAAGACTAAGGATAATAATTGATTACTTTAAAAGAAGCATTAACAAAATCTAACGAAGAGATGGTAGCCCTTTGTTCCGAGCTTGAAGAAAAAGCAAAAGCTTCTGGGCTTAATGCCTATATCGGGTTTGAACGTTCTGGTGCTGGTGTGCCTATTCTCATAAAAGACAATATTCAGGTCAAGGGCTGGTCAGTTACAGGTGGATCTAAAATCCTTCAAGGCTACATTGCTCCGTACGAGGCGACAGTTATTACGAACCTTAAGTCTAAGGGGATGATGGCATTTGGTCGTGCGAATATGGATGAGTTTGCTATGGGAAGTACTACAGAGAGTTCTTTTTATGGGGCAACTGTAAATCCACATGGTGACAACAGAGTACCAGGCGGCTCTTCGGGTGGATCTGCTGCAGCTGTGGCAGGTGGCATTGCTATTGCTGCACTTGGATCAGATACGGGTGGATCTATCAGACAGCCTGCTGCGTACTGTGGTGTGGTAGGGATGAAACCTACTTATGGACGTGTATCTCGTTTTGGTCTAGCAGCATATGCATCCAGCCTAGATCAGATAGGACCTATCGCCCAGAATGTAGAAGATGCGGCAATACTCTATGATGCCATCAAAGGGCATGATGAGAAAGACTCAACATCAGCGGACTTTGAGATAGAAGATATTGCGAATAACTTGAACCCAGATGTGAAACTGACGATCGCAGTCATAGACTCGTATGTAGAGGCTGCAGATGCAGATGTGCAAAAAGCATTTAAAGAGACAGTGGACAAACTGGAAGCTGCAGGACATACCATCATTCGTAAAGAGATGAGTAATACCAAGTATGATATTGCTACCTATTACATCCTGGCTACGGCAGAAGCGGCTACTAACCTAGCACGCTACGACGGTGTACGTTACGGAGCAAGAGCAGAGTCCAAGACAACAGAAGAGCTTTTCTTTCACACGAGAAGTGAAGGGTTTGGAACAGAGGTAAAAAGACGTATCTTGCTTGGGAACTTTGTGCTCTCAAGTGGCTATTATGATGCCTATTATGTCAAAGCACAAAAGGTAAGACACCTCATACGTGATGAATTCAATACTATTTTTGAAGAGGCAGATCTCATTCTCTCTCCTGTGGCACCGTCGGTTGCTCCAAAGATAGGTGCGAATAAAGACCCGCTTGAAATGTACAAGTCAGATATGTATACACTTGGTGTGAACCTTGCGGGACTTCCTGGTATTTCTGTACCGGTAGCTAAAAATGATGAGGGAATGCCTGTAGGACTACAGCTCATTGCCAAAGCGTTTGATGAAAAAACACTCTTTAACGGTGCTGCGAGTATGGAAAAAGCAGTCAATTACACGAAATAATTTAAGAAGGATCACCCTATGAACATTAAAAAAAGAGCACTCACATTTGAAGATGTACTACTTGTACCGCAACACTCCACAGTCCTTCCAAAAGAGGTAAGTGTAAAAAGTCAACTGACAAGAAATGTTTCTCTCAATATTCCTATTGTCTCTGCTGCGATGGATACGGTCACTGAATTTAAAGCAGCGATCGCCATGGCAAGACTTGGGGGGATCGGTGTGATACATAAAAATATGGATATTGAAACACAGGCGTTCCAAGTCATAAAAGTGAAAAAGTCTACTTCAGGGATCATCATCGATCCGATTTTCATCGGTTCGGATGCGACTGTGGGTGAAGCAGATGCGATGATGGCTGAATACCACATCTCAGGTGTACCTGTAGTAGATGCAAACAAAAAACTTATTGGTATCATTACAAACCGTGATATGCGTTTCATAAATGATATGTCTTTGAAAGTTCATGAAGTGATGACCGCTGCACCATTAGTGACCGGTAAAGAAGGCACAACGCTTGAAGAAGCTGCCAAAGAGATGCAAAAACACAAGATAGAAAAACTTCCTATCGTAGATGATAATGATACACTTATGGGTCTGATTACCATTAAAGACATCGAGAAAAAAGAGAAACATCCTAATGCAAACAAAGATGAGCATGGACGTCTAAGAGTGGCTGCAGCCATTGGCGTAGGGCAACTTGACCGTGCTAAAGCATTGGTAGAAGCGGGTGTTGACGTGATTGTTCTTGACTCTGCTCACGGTCACTCTCAAGGTATTTTAGATACGGTAAAACTTATCAAAAAAGAGCTTGATGTAGATGTGATAGCAGGGAACATTGCTACGGCAGCTGCGGCACTTGACCTCATAGAAGCAGGTGCAGATGGTGTGAAAGTGGGTATCGGGCCTGGGTCTATCTGTACGACACGTATCGTAGCAGGTGTAGGTGTACCGCAAATCTCTGCCATTGATGAAGTGGCACAAGTAGCCAATAAAGCAGGCGTACCTGTGATAGCCGATGGTGGTATCAAATACTCTGGTGATGTGGCAAAAGCATTAGCAGTGGGTGGAAGCTGTGTAATGCTTGGGAGCGCACTTGCAGGAACCTACGAAGCACCAGGGGAGATGATACTCTTTAACGGACGTCAGTTCAAAGAGTACAGAGGTATGGGAAGTATCGGTGCGATGACCAAAGGAAGTACAGACCGTTACTTCCAAGAAGGAACAGCAGCAGATAAACTAGTCCCTGAGGGGATAGAAGGTCGTGTACCTTACCGTGGTAAAATAGCAGATGTCGTACACCAAATGATAGGTGGACTTCGTTCATCTATGGGTTACTGTGGTTCAGAGAGTATTAAAATGTTTTGGGAAAAAGCAGAATTTGTTGAAATTACCTCTGCTGGGCTTAAAGAGAGTCATGTGCATGATGTGACGATTACTAAGGAATCTCCGAATTATCACGGGTAATAAATAAGCAAGTAAAAGAGAGAATATAATGAACATTAAGATAATAGCGTTAATTGGAATAATATTAGTACTTTTCTCTTTTACTAAATGTTCTACTGAAAAAAACCAAAATTTATCAACTTTTGTGGAAGCTTCAACTATTGATACAATTCATTCCATAGAAAGAGAAAATAAATTTACGAGATGGTTATCTAGCAAAGAATATCAATCAAGATTTAAAAATAAAAGTGCATTTTATAAAAGACATAAATCTTATCCAGCATATATAGAAATGGATACACTTGGAAATAGAAGGATAATAGATATTCCTTATGAACCACGTTTTCATTGGCGATGTACTAGTGCAAGATCAAAAGATGAATTTAAAAAGATACATATTAAAGAAACATTAAATAGAGGGAAAAAACTCTTAAGTTTATCAATTATAAATAAAGATGGTATTAATATTTATACAGGTACTTGGGTAAGTAAAGATGTCTTCGAAAGAGAGTCAAAAAAACTTAAAAAACTTGGTATTACACCTCCCAAATTTTTAGAATAATTTTGCTTTTTCTCATTCCCACGTTGTACGTGGGAATGCATACTTTAACCAAAATCACAAAAATAACTTTCTAGTTACCACGTGCACGTGGTAATATATACTTCAATTCAGCATAACAATAAAACTTATATTATTCAGTTACATTTTCATAGGCATTCCCACGCAAAGCATGGGAACGAAAAAACATATTAAATTACAACATACAATAGCCTCAGAAAGACGTAACGAGAATTGCATAGCAGATAAAACTTTACATATAACGACATATGTGCTATACTACTTTATGATAAAGACATTTAAGTGTAAAGAGACGCATAAAATATATAAACGAACGTTCTCTAAAAAATTACCTCAAGAGATACAAAGAACAGCCTATAAGAAGCTACTGATGATAGAAGCTTCTATAGATGTGGAAGATTTGAAAATACCACCTGCAAACAGACTTGAAAAACTTTCAGGCAATAGAGTGGGGCAATACAGTATTCGTATTAACAAACAGTATCGTATCTGCTTTAGGTGGGAAAATGGTTTTGCATTTGATGTTGAGATAGTTGATTATCATTAAGGAGCTAAAATGAATAAAATAACACCCATACACGCAGGAGAAATCCTCCTAGAAGAGTTTATGCAGCCTTTTAGTCTGAGTCAAAATGCTTTGGCTAAGGCACTGCATGTGACACCTAGACGCATTAACGAGATTGTCAATAAAAAACGTGCTATTACTGCCGATACCGCATTGAGACTTGCCCAGTTTTTTGGAAACTCAGCAGAGTTTTGGATGAATTTACAAAATAGATATGATTTGGAGATGGCGCGTGATACTTTGTCTAAGAAGATAGAAGATGAAGTGGAGTTGTATCACGCATCATAAGAGAATGTAGATATAATAAAAAATATAAGCATATAAGGGAAAATAATGCACGAACAAACACTAGCAATACACGCAGGATATGAAAAAGATGCTATGGGAACTATGGCGGTTCCTATTTATCAGACAACTGCGTATGAGTTTAGAGATACTGAACATGCGGCAAATCTCTTTGCACTTAAAGAGCTTGGGAATATCTATACGCGTCTTATGAACCCAACGACAGATGTGTTTGAGAAGCGTTTTGCTGCGCTTGAGGGTGGAGTGGCTGCCATAGGGACTGCTTCTGGAATGGCGGCTATTTTTTATGCTATTGCCAATGTGGCTGAGGCTGGAGATAACATCATCGTGGCAAAGCAGGTGTATGGTGGGACGACTACACTTACAGGGCATACTATCAAACGTTTTGGTATAGAGACACGTTACTTTGATGTACGTAATCCCAGTGAGATAGAGGCTTTGGTGGATGATAAAACGAAAATCATCATCTTTGAGAGCATTACCAACCCAAGTATTGATGTGGCAGATATAGATGCGATTGTGGAAATAGCCCAAAAACATAATATTATCACTTGTGTAGATAATACTGTGGGGACACCAGTGCTGTGTAAACCTTTGGCACATGGTGTGGATTTGACTGTGCATAGTACGAGTAAATACACTACAGGGCAGGGGCTTGCGCTTGGGGGTATTATTGTAGAGCGTGAGAACTTGGTAGAGAAAATCAAGGGTAATCCTCGCTATGAGCATTTTAATACACCTGATGAGAGCTACCATGGGCTTGTCTATAGTGACTTGCCATTGCCACTTTTTACTCTTAGAGTACGTTTGGCATTGCTTCGTGACCTTGGAGGAGCGCCTAGTCCATTTAACTCTTGGTTGCATATACAAGGGCTTGAAACTCTGCCACTTCGTATGAAACAGCATTCAAGCTCTGCACTTGCCATAGCAGAGTTTTTAGAGACACATCCCAAGGTGAAAAAAGTAAATTACCCAGGGTTGAAGTCAAGTAAGCAACATGCTTTGGCACAGAAGTATTTTAAAGAGGGTATGGCTAGTGGTTTGCTTTCTTTTGAAGTAGAGAGCAAAGAAGAAGCACAAGCGATGGCAGATGCTACGGAGATTTTCTCAGTAGTTGTAAACATCGGTGACAGCAAGTCTATCATCACGCACCCCGCAAGTACGACACATCAACAACTTTCAGATAGGGAACTTATAGAAGCAGGTATCCCTGGTGGGCTTGTGAGACTGAGTGTTGGGTTGGAAGATACGCAAGATTTGATTGAAGATTTGAAGAAAGCTTTGGGGTAAAACGCAGGTCGGGGTGCCCTCACCCCGACATAAATTTGCACAAAAAAAAAGCTTTTTTATTGGAATTGAATTTAAACCGTCGGGGTGAGGACACCCCGACCTACATAATACAAGCACAAATACGATAAAATATTATCAATTAAATTTAAGCATAAAAGCAGTCTATGAAAATCGAAACCAAAACAGCACATTTCAGTTCCCCTTTATATCTGGAAAGTGGGCGTATTTTAGAACCATATGAGATAGCCTATGAAACGTATGGTGAACTCAATGATGACCGATCCAATGTTGTCTTGATCTGTCATGCGCTGTCGGGTTCGCATCATGCTGCCGGTACGTATGAGGGTGACAGAAAACCGGGTTGGTGGGATGGACTCATCGGTGATGGTAGAGCGATAGATACGACAAAATATTTTGTTATATGTACAAATGTTGTAGGCTCATGTTTTGGCAGTACCGGACCTATGAGTGAAAACTACCCCAGTGTTGAGCCTTATAGACTCGGATTTCCTGTCGTAACGGTCAAAGATATGGTACGGGCACAAATGCAGTTGCTTTCCTCTTTGGGGATCTTTCATCTTAGAGCTATTGTTGGTGGTTCAATGGGGGGGATGCAAGCACTTCAGTTTGCTGTGGATTACCCGAATCTTGCAGATGATGTTATCTCACTTGCCGCCACCTATGCGACCAGACCTTGGACCATAGCTTTTAATAAAGTAGCGGTAGAGGCCATACGTAGAGACCCGCGTTTTGAACATGGGAACTATGCAAAAGATGCTTTTAAAGAAGAAGGACTTGACGGTTTGGCCATAGGTCGTATTGCCGGACATATCTCCTACCTGGCACCGGAGTCTATGGATGAGAAATTTGGTAGAAATTATGTAAACAATGATGGTCTTTTTGAACTCTTTGGACGGTATGAGGTAGAGCGTTATATGGAGTATAATACGAATAATTTTTCACGTATTTTTGACCCGCTCTCTTATCTCTATATCGTCAAGGCGATTAATACATTCAATTTAAGTCGCGGGTATGACTCTTTGCATGATGCTATTTCAAGGATCAAAGCCAAAATACATATGGTCACATTTTCATCGGATTATCTCTTTTTCCCTTCTGAAATGGAACATATTGCGAATATGTTAAATCGCAATGAACAGCCCTATACCTATTTGGAAGTTCAGAGTGATTACGGGCATGATGCTTTTTTAGTTGAGCTGGATAAATTTGAAGAGAATATAAAAGAGGTATTACAATGAAACACAGTACGTTTGAAGAAAAATTGGCACACTCTAAAGAACTTTTAGAGAAATTGATGAACCCGGAAATTACATTGGAAGAGTCCGTAAAACTTTATGAAGAAGGGTTGAAGAATATTAAAGAGGCGCAAAAGCTCATAGAAGAAGCGAAGACAAAGATCACAGTGATCGAACAAGCCAATCAAACCATAGAAGAAGAGGAGTAACACTATGTCTAAGAAACTGGTTGTTGCTGCACTTCAATTACCGACTTTGGGCATGAATGCAACACGACTGGAGTTCTACCTGAAAAAAGCACATGAGAGAGGGGCGGATGTGATGCTTCTTGGAGAGTATGTGCTAAACCACTTCTTCAAGGAATTTGCTACCATGGCACCAAGCATGGTTAAAGCACAAACGAAAAAACATTTGGAACTTCTTAAAGAGCTCTCTATTAAATATAATATTGTTTTTATCGCACCTATCATTATTACTAAAAAAGATGGCTATCATAAGACTATTGTAAAGATCACTCCGAAAAACAGACGCTATTATGAACAGCAAATACTTTTACCTTATACCCATTGGGATGAGAAAAAGTTTTTTGCTAATGAAATAAAGCCTTTAAAAGATCCTATGACATTTAATCTTAACGGATTTAAGATCATGGTCATGGCAGGGTTTGAACTGCATTTTGATCCTTTTTGGGAAGCAGTGACACGTAAAAAAGTTGACCTTGTACTGTTACCGACTGCCTCTACATTTGGTTCACACAACAGATGGCGGGAGATCGTCAAAACAAAGGCTTTCTTACATGGATGTTTCATTTTACGGGCAAATCGTTTGGGTGAGTATAGTGACAATGAAGTCAAATGGAAATTTTACGGTGATACGATGCTGGTTTCACCTGAAGGTGAAGTAGAGATGATGCTTGAAGATAAAGAGTCTATGCTTGTAGAAGTTATAGACAAAGCTGAAGTTATAGAACACCGAAAATCTTGGGGATTTGAGAGAGAATTGAAGGTCAGAGAGGTATTGAACTATGATGCCTGAAGCCTATTTTAATAGACAGATCCAACTTTGGGGTCGGGATGTACAGCAAGGTCTACAGGATAAAAAAATAGCTATTATCGGTGCAGGTGGATTAGGTTGTACTCTGGCAATGGCACTGGGAACTTCAGGCATAGGTGAGATACATATAGTGGATTTTGATATGGTTTCCAATCATAACATACATAGGCAGATCGCATTTACGCTTGAAGATGAAGGGAAAAATAAAGCCAAGGTAGTGAGCTCACTTCTAAAACGAAAAAATCCTTTTGTCAAAGCCCTCGCTTTTGATATGCATTTTGAAGATTTTAAAGAGATGGGGAACCGTTATGATCTCATTTTAGATGCAACAGATAACCTGCCGGTAAGAGAAGAGATAGACAGATATGCCAAACAAATGAAAACGCCTTGGATCTATGCCTCGGTGGAAGAGTTTAACGGACAGGTCTGTTTTTTTGAAGAAGCGAACTTTCAAGTCTTTAACATCTCTGATCATAAACCCGGAGGTATCGCTGCACCCATAGTCATGCATATAGGTTCTCTTCAGGCAAATTTTGCACTGCGTTATCTTGCAGGACTTTCTGTCATGAAAGATAAGCTCTATTATCTCTATTTTAATGATGAGGGTGAACTTATTACCCAAAAATTCGGGATGCCAAAAGTCTAATATGCTACAATGATAAAAATAAAATAAAGGATAGTATATGAAACTGAAAATATTACTTTTTACAGTGTTTGTTTTTCTTTTTGCAGGATGTACCCAGGAGACGCAAAACTCTCTTAGCCGTTCACTGCAGAACTGGACAGGAACCAATGGTGTACTGGATGTCTATGCTGGAAATAAGCTGGTACACAAATTTATCAAGATAGATAAACTTTCTACAGCTTACGGTACGAATGACAGTAAACAGAGACCCTACCGTTACGGATATGGGATAGATGATATTAATTTTAACGGGAAGAAAGACCCAGGAGAGAAGAAAGTCTATTTTGAATTTTCAGATTACTCAACATCCTATATATTTTATGAAAGAAACTAAAGGAGAAAATAAACAATGAAATTTATTGAGACAAAAGATGCACCCAAAGCCATAGGACCTTATTCACAAGCCATAGAAGCAAATGGATTTGTATATACTTCAGGACAGATCGCTTTAATGCCAGACGGTTCTATGGAGACCAGAAGTGTAGAACATCAAACACACCAAGTAATGAAAAATCTTTTTTATGTACTTGAAGCAGCCGGAGCACACTTTAATGATGTGATCAAAACAACTATTTATTTGACAGATATGAATGATTTTGAAACAGTTAATCATGTGTATTCACATTATTTTGGTACACATAAACCGGCACGCAGTACGATTGCAGTAAGAACATTGCCTAAAAATGCATTGGTAGAGATAGATTGTATTGCACTTGCAGGGGCCGATTACACTTTTTAGGCTAAATCTTTAAATAGTATTACAGTTTAAAATTAAATTAAAATAGTTTTGGGTATAATCACGAACTTTTTAAAAAACATAGATATAAAGGGTTTGCAATGTACGCAATCATTAAAGCAAGTGGGCAACAATTCAAAGTTCAAGAGGGTGATATTATCTGTTTTGACAATATGAGTCTTGAGCCTAAAAGTGCAGTAGAATTCAAAGAAGTTCTGGCATTGGACAATGGTGAATTAACAGTAGGTACTCCTTTCGTAGAGGGTGCAGTGGTTAAAGGTGAGGTGATCAATGAAGGTAGAGACAAAAAAGTGATCATCTATAAAAAAAGAAGAAGAAAAGATTCAAAACTTAAAAGAGGTTTCAGAAGAGACTTTACCAGAGTTAGAATTACTAAAATAGCGTAAGCTTAAAAATTACATTATAGGAGCATAATATGGCACACAAGAAAGGTCAAGGATCCACTCAGAATAACCGCGACTCAGCTGGACGTCGTTTAGGCGTTAAAAAATTTGGTGGTGAAACAGTAATACCTGGTAACATTATCATCAGACAAAGAGGAACTAAAGTTCACCCTGGTAATGGTGTAGGAATGGGTAAAGATCATACCCTGTTCGCATTAGTTGAAGGTGTGGTTAAATTTGAAAATAGAACTGCCAGTCAGAAGAAAGTTTCAGTAATACCTGCATAGAACCCTCTCTTTGGATCCAAAAATTTTTTGGATCCGTTTCTCTTTACAAACTCATTTAATTATTTTATTCATCATTAACAGCAAGCAGGTGCTTACATCTGTTACGACCTAAGAACCAACCATTATTATAGTCATTGTTGTTGTTAAATAACCAATGTGATTTTTTATAGATTCCTTTAGCCGTAGTACATCCGTCACGGATACCTTTTTTATAGTTTTCCGGGAAATTGGTACCAAAATAGACATTACTATAATAATATCCACCTTTAGATACCGGTACTTGATTAGATGAACATGCTGTAAAAATTGAAATAGTACTGATTGACAAAATAGTTTTTATTGTTTTTTTGTAAGACATCCAAGTTCCCAAAGTTTAGTTAGGGGAATTATATCAAAATTGCCCTAATTTAGATATAATTCCATAATTCATTTACCATCATTGTTTTAGAAGATGGTTTTTTCATAAGATTTAAAGGTTTAATATATGTTCGTAGATAGTGTAGAACTTACAATAAGTTCAGGTAAGGGAGGTGCAGGCGCCATCTCTTTTTGGACAGAAAAATTTGTAGCAAACGGAGGTCCAGATGGTGGAGATGGTGGACGCGGAGGATCAATTTTTTTTAAAGTGGATAACAATACCGATACCCTCTCAGCACTTCGTGGAAAAAGAGTTATTAAAGCAGAGAACGGACGTCCGGGAGAAGGACGCAAGTGTTATGGTCGTAAAGGACAGGATACTATTATCACTGTACCTCCGGGAACACAAGTAGTGGATATGGAAACAGGGGAAGAATTACTGGATCTGGTAACTGAGGGTGAAGAAATTCTTTTTCTTGAAGGTGGAAAAGGCGGACTTGGCAATATGCACTTTAAGAGTTCAAGTAACCAAAGACCTACCTATGCACAACCGGGACTTCCGGGGATCACCAAGCAGATAAGACTTGAGATGAAACTCATTGCTGATGTGGGACTTGTTGGTTATCCGAATGTTGGGAAATCAACACTCATTTCGACACTCTCCAATGCCAGACCTCAGGTTGCCAACTATGAGTTTACAACATTGACACCAAAACTCGGTGTGGTACATATAGGTGAGTATGACTCCTTTATGATGGCAGATATCCCCGGTATTATTGAAGGTGCCAGTGACGGAAGAGGATTAGGGTTGGAATTTTTAAAGCATATTGAGAGAACCAAAACACTTCTACTTCTTATAGATGCTGCCAATTATAGAGAGATGAAGTATCAGTATGAAACACTTCTGGTAGAGTTGCAACGTTACTCCCAGACTTTGGCAAGAAGAAAACACGCAGTAGCCATTACAAAAATAGATTCACTCTCACAAGATGAGGTCAATACATTGACTCAAACATTCTTAAATGACATTGGGTTGGAAGCGAATAATGCTCTGAATAAGTATAAAGCCGATGTAAATTACGCAAGTTACGGATTCAAAGCAGATTTCGGTGTGGTACTGCCACAGGAGAAACCACTGTTCGTATTGCCTATTTCTTCTGTGGCGCATCTTAATACAGAGGCTTTACGTTATACCATTGGTGATTTTGTTAGACAGGTTGAAGAAGAGAATAAAGCAGAACAAGAAGAATAGATGAAACGTATAGTGATAAAAGTAGGCTCACATGTGCTTACGGAAGTGGGTGCTATTGCCAGTACACGTATGTTGGCATTGGTACAGCTTATTGCTGAACTCAAAGCACATAAGTATGAAGTGATATTGGTAAGTTCTGGTGCAGTTGCAGCAGGGCATACACTCTTGCCTTTAGATAGAAGTAGTGTAGCCAATAAACAAGCACTTGCAGCTATAGGACAACCCCTTTTACTAAAGATGTATCAAGAGAAGTTTGCCAAATTTGGATTGCTCTGTTCGCAAGTACTTTTAAGTGCTGATGTTTTTGATTCTGGTGGGCATATTAAACATGCCAAAGTAGCTATCGATACACTTTTGGAAAACAGTGTTGTACCTATCATCAATGAAAATGATACAGTCAGTGTAGAAGAGCTTGTCTTTGGAGACAATGACAGACTCTCAGCCCATGTGGCACACCATTTTGATGCGCAGATGCTTATCATCCTTTCTGATATAGATGCTTTTTATGACAAAGATCCTAACCGATACAGTGATGCAAAACGTCGTGCTGTAGTCTCTGAAATCTCACAAGATGAGCTAGAAGCAGAGCATACCCCAAACAACGAATTTGCCACAGGCGGCATTGTTACCAAACTGCAATCAGCTGATTTTCTTATGAAACATAACAGAGAGATGTTCCTGGCAAGCGGATTTGATCTTTCTGATGTGAAGGCTTTTCTTGTTGATGGTGAACACACGGGTGGGACGCTTTTTAAAAAATTATAATATAACATGCTATAATAAATTATGAGACAAAATACAAATGAAAAAAGGCTGGTACATTATTTTGATGAAGCCCAAAAGCATATAGCACTTATATCTGAATCGTTGGAGGTACTAGAACCTAAAATCCCTATAGAAGAGTATGAATCTGTAAATCAACTAGAAAGATTTGCACTCAATGCTCTTATCTTTAGATTCTCAAAACTTCAAGACCTAATTGGGGTTAAAATATTTAGAACATACTTGGATTTTAGTGGTTTTGAAACTGCTGAAAAGAGCTTTTTTGATATTTTAAGAGAGATAGAAAAAGAGGGTATTGTAGACATTGATAGTTGGAGTGAACTAAGAGAGCTAAGAAATAAAATCGCACATGAATACCCTGAAGAGATTGATGAAATGGTTGAGAGTATTAACCTTTTTATAGAAAAAAGTGGTGAGCTTGTTGTGATTTCAAATAGATTGGAAAAGAAGTTTAATGAGATTAAAAAAGCAAGAAGTAGAAATAATTAAAGAAACAATCGCCAACATCTTTGGTGAAGCTACAATTTATCTTTTTGGCAGTCGTGTTCAGCATAACAAAAAGGGAGGAGATATAGATCTCTTTATTGTTGCAAAAGAGAACTCCTTTAAACAAAAGATAGAGGCTCTTGCCAAGCTCAAACGAGCTTTACATAAACCTATAGATATTGTACTTCATCGTGATTTCAACAGGGAGATAGAGCAAGAGGCACTTAGGGGTATCGTGCTTTAGTTAGTGGCTTTAGGGTGTACAAGAATGTCTATTTTGACTTTAAAGAATTTAAGTAGACCTTTTTACTTCAAGAAAAGAGAAGTGCGACTGCATCATCACAAATGATGCAGACTTTGCTTCTGGAGATGTGCCTGT
>JALXCZ010000004.1 GCA_026990595.1 Sulfurovum sp. | reverse complement strand
ACAATATCACAGAAATAGCAACAGTCACCCACGTGAACCTCTTTGACAATACGATAGAGGGACTTAAATATAATGACTCTCCGACCATGTCAGTACAGCACCACCCTGAAGCAAGTCCCGGACCACATGAGAGTGCCTATATCTTTGGCGAATTTGCCAAGATGCTGTAAAATTAGAAATTAGAAATTAGAAATTAGAAATTAGGAAACCATTATGAATATCGCCATACTTTTCGGAGGATCAAGTTTTGAACATGAAATAAGCATCGTCTCTGCGATCACTATGAAAAAAGTACTTAAAAAGAGTACATTGACCTACATTTTTGTAGACAGTAACAGAGAGTTCTATTTTATAGATACAAAAGCCATTAATGCCAAACTTTTCTCTTCAGGAGCGTATAAAAAGAGTAAACAGTTGACACTTAAAAAAAATGGATTCTTTGCAGATGGTATGTTTGGAAGTAAAGCGGTTGATTTTGATGTAGCCTTGAATCTTATTCATGGAAGAGATGGAGAGGATGGGAAGATAGCTTCAATGATGGAATTTTTCGGCATTCCTTTTATCTCTCCGCGTATGGAAGCCTCAGCACTCTCTTACAATAAACTCTATACAAAGTTTTTGGTGCAGAGTGTAGGTGTAAAAACAGTTGCCTATGAACACCTTTCCAAAAATGATGAGAGAAAGATAGGTATGGATTACCCTGTGATCATAAAACCTGTTCGTTTAGGCTCAAGTATCGGTGTAAGTATTGTTAAGGAAGCTTCAGAACTTGACTATGCATTGGATGTAGCTTTTGAGTTCGATACAGATGTTATTGTAGAGCCTTTTATCGAGGGTGTAAAAGAATATAATCAGGCCGGATGCTATACCAATGAATGGGAGCTTTCTATTGTGGAAGAGCCGCATAAAGAAGCATTCCTTGATTTTGAGAAGAAATATATGGACTTCTCACGTGACTCACAAGTGCTTGCAGCAGATATTGATGATGTGATAAAAAGCAAAATTCAAGAGAGCTTTAAAAAAATCTATGACCCACTTTTTAATGGAAGTATTATTCGTTGTGATTTTTTTGTTGTAGATGGTGAAGTATTACTGAATGAAATCAATCCGATACCAGGTTCCATGGCAAACTATCTTTTTGAAGATTTTGAAGGGATGGTTGAAAGAGTCGCAAAAAATCTTCCAAAAGAGCAGAATATTACAGTAGATTATCAGTATATCCACTCTATACAAAGTGCGAAAGGCAAGGCATAAAACAGTTGTCTAATTCATACCCTTTTACTCCTATAAAAATCAAATAAATTGATACAGATCAATTTTTATTTAGGAGTATTTTTCTCCTATATAGCCCTAAAACAGGGCATTACTTAACTATGTGTTACAATTTGTCCCTCTCATAAAAATTAATAAAAATATTAAGCTTCAATCATTAAAAAAAGTATTATAATCATAGTTGAATGTTGTCAAATTATGTCAAGACATGATTTTTTATTACAACATAAAATTTTACAAGGGGGTATGCATGCAATCAAACGCAGCATTAGAATATGATTATACCATTGCAAAATTGTACACTTATACAGCAATTTTGTTTGGTTTTGTTGGTATGTTAATTGGTACGCTCATCGCAGCACAATTAGCATTTCCGGATTTAAACTACTTATTGGGTGAATATGGGACTTTCTCAAGATTGAGACCACTTCACACTAACGTGGTTATTTATGGATTTACGGTAAGTGGTATATTTGCTACTTTTTACTATTCAGCGCAAAGAGTACTCAAGGTCTCTATGGCAGAGTCAAAGTTCATAATGTTTGTAGGAAAGTTACAGTTTTTCCTCTATCTTATAGCAGCGACTGCTATGGTCATTACAGAGCTTATGGGCTATACTCAATCTAAAGAGTATGCACAAATGGAATGGCCGCTGGATTTACTCATTGTTGTAATCTGGGTACTTTGGGGTGTAGCAATGTTTGCACTGATCGGTATCAGAAGAGAGAAAGCGCTCTATATCTCTATGTGGTATTTCATCGCATGTTTCCTTGGTGTGGCTATGCTTTACCTTTTCAACAATATGGCTGTACCGACATACTTCACATCCGGTGGTGTAGGTAGCATTATGCACTCAGTTTCTATGTATTCCGGTACGAATGATGCATTGGTACAATGGTGGTGGGGACACAATGCAGTTGCATTTGTATTTACTGTGCCTATCGTCGGTATGATCTATTACTTCCTTCCTAAAGAATCAGGTCAATCGGTTTATTCTTATAAACTTTCTCTTCTCTCTTTCTGGGGTCTTATGTTTGTTTATCTTTGGGCTGGTTCGCACCACCTTCTCTGGTCAACAGTTCCTGACTGGATGCAGACAATGGGTTCTATCTTCTCGGTAGTACTTATCTTACCTTCATGGGGTTCAGCGATCAACATGCTTCTTACAATGAAAGGTGAGTGGAACCAGCTAACTGAAAACCCACTTATCAAGTTTATGGTATTGGCATCTACATTCTATATGCTTTCTACTCTTGAAGGACCGATCCAAGCGATAAAATCTGTTAATGCGATTGCACACTTTACAGACTGGATCCCTGGACACGTTCACGATGGTGTACTTGGTTGGGTTGCGTTTATGATCATGGCGGCATTGTTCCATATGGCTCCGCGTATGTTTAAGAGAGAAATTTACTCTAAGAAGCTTATTGAAGCACAATTCTGGCTTCAGACAACGGCCGTTGTTCTTTACTTTACTTCTATGTGGATCGCAGGTATTACACAGGGTATGATGTGGAGAGCGGTAGATGAGTATGGTAACTTGATGTATTCATTCATCGATACAGTGACTGTACTTCATCCTTACTATGCGATCAGAGCACTTGCAGGCGTATTATTCGTGACAGGTTTTGTGATGTTCGCTTACAATATGATTAAAACTATGACTTCTTCAAGAGAACTTTCTGAAGAACCACAGTTCAAATCACCTATGGCATAAGGAGGTAGGTTATGTTTCATTGGTTAGAAAAAAATCCATTCTTCTTTGCAGTAGGAGTATTTTTGGTTATCGCATTTGCAGGACTCGTTGAGATCCTGCCAAACTTTGCAGAAGCTTCAAGACCGGTAGCAGGACTTCGTCCTTATACTGTACTTGAGCTTGCAGGGAAAGAAGTCTATAAAAAAGATAACTGTATTGCGTGTCATTCACAGTTAATCCGTCCATTTAAAGCTGAGACTGACAGATATGGTCAGTATTCACTCTCTGGTGAGTATGCGTATGACAGACCATTCCTTTGGGGTTCAAAAAGAACTGGTCCGGATCTTCACCGTGTAGGAAACTATAGAACAACTGATTGGCATGAAAACCATATGTGGGAGCCAACTTCTGTAGTACCTGGATCTATTATGCCGGCATATAAACATCAGTTTACAAATACTGCCGATATTGCAACAGCGTATGCAGAAGCAGTCACTGTAAAAAATGTATTTCATGTACCTTATGGGGATGATATCAAAGCAGGGGAAAAAGCATTTGATGCATATAAGCCAAAAATATTGGCTGAAGCAAAAAAAGTTGCTGATCAGATGAAAAATAAAGATGTTAAAGATATGGTAGCAGCGGGTAAAGTACCAGAAGTTGTCGCTCTTATCTCTTATCTTAACAGTCTGGGTAGAAGTCGTTATGAGGCGAATAAAGTAAAATAAATGGATATTAGAGAACTTCAAGGCTATGCCACTTTCTTTATGACCATAGTATTTGTACTGGTATTGTATTGGTATATTGTATATCTTTACAGAAGTGAAAAAAAAGGTGAGAAAGATTATGAAAAGTTAGGTAATATTGCACTCGATGATGAAATCGACAGTAAACCTATCAATAGTAGTAATCCTATTTCCAATGATAAAAAGGAGCGAAATAAATGAATGCGTTAATGGCAAAAGGACTTCTCTTTGCTGCAATATTGATCGGTGCTACAATTTATGTTGTAAACTCGATGCATATTGACCTAAGTGATCCTATTAACTTAATAACAATGATCGGAGCAATTGCAATTGCAGTATTGACTGTGGGTGTATCTATTAAATATATCAACCAGATGAAAACAGATTCAGCAAGTGGAGAACTTGCTGAAGAGAACTGGGATGGTATTGGTGAATATAAGAATGAACTTCCTTCAGGATGGGCATTTTCGTTTTTAGGAACAATGATCTGGGCAATGTGGTATTGGACTATGGGATATCCTGTCAATGCCTTCAGTCAGATAGGTCAATATAACGAAGAGGTAAAAGCATACAATGCAAAGTTTGAAGCAACAAACAAAAATGCAGATGCTGCAACTCTTCAACAAATGGGTGAGTCAATCTTCCTGGTTCAGTGTGCACCATGTCATGGTACAACCGGTGATGGACTTTCAGGTAAGGCACATGACTTTGTAGATGGTAGAATTTCCAAGAAGCAGGTACTTGCAGTCATTAAAAATGGTTCAAACCAATTGGGTTACCAAATGGGTGCTATGCCTCCAATGATGGCTCAAGGTAAAGATGCTGAAGATATTGCAACCTATGTTGCCGGAGGCATGAAAGGTAAACAGCCTGCTGCCTTTGCAGCATGTGCTTCTTGTCACGGAGCAGACGGTAAAGGAATGAACGGTATGGCTGCAAATATTGCAGACTACGATGAAAATCTTATCACGCATGTGGTCAAACATGGTAAAAAAGGTGCGATCGGTACAATGCCGGCATTCCATGACAGAATGACTCCTATACAGATTAAAGCACTTGCAACATATATTAAATCATTAAGAGGAGAATAAGATGGCAGCAACTGAAAATACGAACAGAGCCGTATTTGGTCTCAATGGTGTTACCGGTATGCTGATTGCAACAGTACTTCTTTTAAGTATTCTTGCATTCCTTACGACATGGGGTCTTGGTGTACAGCAGAAATCTGCAACCAACCCTTATGATCCAACGCCGATCACGAGTAACTTGGATAATGTAAAAGAAAACAGTAAAGCGAATGCAAATTTTGCATTTAAAGATGCTAAATAATTCATAAAAGGATAAAATATGATTACAATTATGGATAAAGTACTTGGTTGGGGCATGGTAATTACAGCTATTTATACTGCATGGGCAGTACTCACACCAAATCACCTTTATATAGGTTAAACAATGACCAAAGTTCAAGTAAGGTACGCCTTGCTTGCTTTGTTACTTCCGCTTCTTCTGAATGCCGCACATATTCTCAAAGATGACCTTTTAAGACCTGAAGCTTCAAAACTCATTGAACGAATGGGAGATGAACTATTCTCAAAAACAGGTATAAATGAGTATGTCGTGGCAACCAATGAAAATTTCCCTGAGAGATTTAATTTGGTAGCGTACAGCAAGAAATATGAAGGTAATGTAAGCAAGCCTTATGTCATGCTAATATTTGCACCTAATGCAATAATCACACAGAAATCCGGACAGAAAGGAAGAGTAGCCCTTATTCCTTCATCTGATGTATTGCGGAAACTTTACACTAAGAGTGATGTGATGGATGCGACTATAGATGTAGTAGCATCTGAGGATAAAAATACAAAAGAAGATAAGTTTAATATTGGTATAGTACAGGGTTTTTCAGAGTTGGCAGATCAAATAGCAACTTCGAAAAATGTGAAATTAAAGACAACAATCCCTAATGACACAAGAACCATTATCGGATATGTAAAGATTTTGGTGTTTATTGGTACATTCTTTGTACTGTGGATATTTATTTTACGACCACTATGGATGAGGATAAAAAATGGCAAACAATAAAGAGAAAACCTACTGGCCTCATATGATCATGGGTTTTTTGTTAATAGGAATAACTTTAGGATACTGGACTGTTAAATCAGCCACATCCATTCCTGTACAGGAATCAAATGAATATATGTTGAAGTACCAGCAAGCGGATATGAATATCAATACTATTTTAGAAAAAAAAGCGCAGTTTGATAAAAATTACAATATAGAACTTACACATGCTAAAATGCTTAAAGAGAAGATAGAACATTCAAAAGTTCAAAAAGAACGTCAATCTGTTGCATTGGTAAAAGGTAAGAATATTTTTACTTACAAAGTTATGCAAAAAGACGGTACAGTGATCTCAGATGCAAATGTTACTTTTTTGCTGACAAGACCACATACCAGGAAAGATGATGTGTATATTGAAAATATACCTTTTATAGATGGGCAGTATAAAGTAGAAAATATTGATGTCATAAAACCTGGAAGATATACACTCCAACTAAGAGCCAAGATAGGTGATGCTGTCGGATATTCAAATATATCTGCCTACCTGAAACCTTGAATCGGTTAACCTTGTCATGGTATACTCCTTATATTTTAAGATGAGATACCATGATGTCCAAATTTACCACTGCACTGCTTTTTAATCTTTTTGTCTATTTTACTTACGCTATTATCGATAAGCTCTTTACCTTTTTACATTTCTATTCCAATGTTAAATTGGGTGAATCACTCTCTGTAATACCTACAACAAGTGATATTATATTGATCATACTGAATGTTTTGCTCTCTTCACTCTTTAGTGTATACCTACTTTACAAGATCAAAGCCAACATGCTTTAGCTACTGCTTTTTATGCTATACTTCAAAGCATGAACAGACTACAGATATATCCTACTTCCAGAGCTTTACGTACCTTTAGTCAAAAACACAAAGAGTCAGATGGATTTCTGCCTACATTCATGCGTATAGATGAATTTGAGCAACGTGTTGTACTTGTGGAAAACAGAGTACAGGTTGATCCTCTCCAACGTATATTACTGTTACGAGAAGCTGCGAAGTTTGAAGCCTTTGAAACACTCAATCTGGATCGTAATTTGATACGTTTCTTTACCAAAAGTGATGCACTCTTTAAATTTTTTGAAGAATTGGCAGCAGAACATGTGAATTTTGAAATGCTAGTCAATGCAGATGCTTATGCTGAGTTTGAAAGCCATTTAAATGTTTTGGAAAAACTTTTAGAAAACTACAGGAAACTTCTTGACAGGAGAGGTTTTACTGACAAGGCATTTATTCCCAATGTCTATGCATTAAATGAAGGATTTATTCAAAGTTATGAGACGATAGAAATATATTTAGAAGGCTATCTCAGTCGTTTCGAACTGGAGCTCTTAGAGAAGATAGCAGAACAAACAGAAGTGATAATCCACTACACAACCAGCAGATTTAACACAAAAATGCAAGAGCGTTTTGAAATATATGGTCTTGCCCTTCTCCATAACAGTTTTGTTTCATTTGATTTTTCAAAAAAAGAGATTCTCTCTGTGGAGGAGAACAGACAATGCATTGATACGACAGTCTTATCTGTACAGGAACGTGAAGAACAGATTGCTGTTGCTTTTGCAAAAGTAGATGAGATGGTACGCTCAGGGATAAAACCTGAAAAAATTGTGCTTGTTTTGCCGGATGAAACATTTAAAGAACATTTCATGCTGTTTGATAAACAAAATAACCTGAACTTTGCTATGGGGTATGACTATAGTAAAAAACGTATTTACACAATACTTGAAGCCCTCTATACGTATTGGCAAAGTTATGAGAAAAAAAAGAAAGAGATTTTAGAGCGTTATGGAGTTGAGAGTCAAATCTTGGAAAATATTTCTCCCTCTGAAAGTATGGAAATCAACGTATTTTTTGCTTTCTTGGAGCAGATGAAACTGCATGAAATCAGTGTAGAAAGGGTAGATGAGGCTGCACGAAATTTTCTGACACTGTTTCAAACAGAAAAGCTCTCTTTGAAAGAGTGGCTCTTTTTATGGCTCAAGACACTCTCAAAAATCACCATAGATGATGTAAGAGGGGGGTTGGTTACAGTTATGGGTGTGTTAGAGACCAGAGGTGTGAGCTTTGAAGGCGTTGTTATTGTTGATTTCAATGAGGGAATAGTCCCTGCAACATCCAGTAAAGACCAGTTTTTGAATTCTCAAGTACGCTCTTTTGCAAATTTACCGACCAAGAGTGACAGAGAAGCACTTCAGAAGCAGTATTATAAACGATTGCTTGAACAGGCCTCACAGAGTGTTATTATTTACAGTACTGGAGATAACCGGTTGCCTTCAAAATTTCTCTATGAGTTGGGACTTGGGCATACAGAACAGAGCAAGCCGCAACTCGATCTGCTTTACTCTCAAGCTTCACAGCTGACAGAAGAGAGTGAGCCTGTGTTAGAGGAATTTGATGCCTCTACTATTATTTGGTCAGCTTCAAGGCTGAAAACCTATCTGGAGTGTAAGCGGAAGTATTATTATCGGTATATACAGAAATTACAGGCTAAGCCGGAAGATGAGCTCAATGAAGGTGCTTTTTTACATTTACTTTTAGAGCATTTGCATAGAGAGAATAACAGCTATACAAGCAAAGAAGAGATGCAAAAGCAGATAGCTATTTTGTTGGATACACTCCTGCCGATTGATGATGCACAGACAAAATATAAAAAACTACTATGGGAAGAGAAACTCAAGGGGTTTATTGAAAGTCAAATAGAACATTTCAAGGCAGAATGGAAAGTGGTAGAGAGAGAAAAAGAATTCCAGGGTGACATAGGCGGACTGCGTTTCAAAGGACGCATAGACCGCATAGACCAAAACGCCACACACACCCTGATATTGGATTATAAGAGTGGAAGTACCAAAGAGGCTCAGAAGACAAGGAATCTGGAAACGCTGAACGACTTACAAATGAGCATCTACCATCAAATGCTAAGCAGCAAATACCAAAATATGAACCTAGCCTTTGTGAAACTCTTTGAAAACGGAGAGATAGAAGAGATAACTGCTTTAGAAGAGAAAAATATACGCCTGGCAGAAGTCATAGTAGAACTCAAACAGACTAAAAGTTTTATAGCTGAAAAGACAGAAGATTTACAGAAGTGCAAATATTGTGAGTTTGCTTTGATGTGTGGGAGAGGGGAGTATCTTTGATACTTTTACGATAAAATATATTAACAAATACTTGGGAGTGATACAAAATGACTATGCGGCAAAAATATCAACAGTTTTTTACGCCTAAAAAATATAGTCAAGTAATAATAAACCTATTAGATGATTTTAGACCAAATAAAATTATAGATTTGGCTATGGGTGAAGGTTCACTTTTAATTGAAGCACAAGAAAAATGGACTGAAGCACAATATTATGGCAATGATATTGATAAAAAATGCTGTAAGAAGTTAGAAGAAAATTATAATGATATACATACGTTTAATTATGATATTTTTTTAAACTCCTCTATGGTTAATATAAAGAAAGAGATAGATAGTGTAGATTTATGTATAGGAAACCCACCTTTTTATAAAATAATATTAGATGATGAAATTAAAATACTTTTAAAAGAATTTAACTTACAACATTTATATAATTCTGAACATATTTCATCAGAAGTCCCTTTTATATTACAGTGTTTTAAAATACTAAAAGAAAATGGAGTATTAGCTTTAATATTACCAGATGGATTCTTTACCAATAATTGTTTAAAGTCTTTTAGAAAGTTTATTCTATCAAATTACCAAATAGACAAAGTCCTTGAATTGCCAGCAAATATTTTTGAGCATACAAAAGCTAAGACACATATAATAATTTTAGAAAATAGGAAACCAACAGATGCTTTTGTAAATTTATATGCATATAATGAAAATTGCATAACTATAGATAAAGATGAAGCTATAAAAAGGATGGATTATAGTTTTTATAAAAGCATAGATAATTTTCATGATGAAATAAATACCTTGGAGAATTTAGATATTGAATTATTTAGAGGCAGACCAAAATATAAATTAGATGATATAGAGAAAATTCATATGCTACATAGCACAAACTTTAAATTAAGGAAAGAGGTATTTAGTAATCGACTCAAAAGTATTAATAAAATCAAAAGACATGAAGACAAAATAGCTCAAAAAGATGATATTGTAATAGTGAGAGTAGGCTCATCATGTTTGGGAAATGTAGGTATAGTAGAAAAAGGATATTTTGTGGTTACTGATTGTATCTTTGTAATAAGAATAAAAGATAAGAATTTACGAAATATTGTATATCTCTCTCTAAAATCTGAAATGGGTCAAAGGTGGATTCAGTCTCATGCTAAGGGTGTAGCTGCAAGACATATAACATTAGAAGAAATAACAAAGTTTCCTATAAATATAAAGGCTAATAATGGCGTTTAAAGCTCCAAATAATTATTTAGAATTTTATAATGAGATGGTAAGGAAAAGTGAAAAATTAATTCTCATTGGTTACTGGGATAAAATTGAAATTAGAAAACTACACAAATGGCTAGAGAACTTTAAAACAAATGAGGAAAAATATTTATCCGCACTTATATTATACAAATTAGTATACAGGAATGATAAAAGCATCGATTCTATGATTAGTAAGTTATTTCATATCACGATACCAAATCTTTTGGAAGAAAATAAAATATATCCGTTCAATATGACAATGAATGAATGGAGAATTAAACTTAAAGATAAAGACTTTAGGCACGTAATGAATTTTTCATTTAGTACTATTACCTCTGATGAACTTGGAGATAGTGGAAATGATTATATAAGAAGATTAAGAGATAAATTTATTGCCAAAGAGTTAGTTTGTAAAGTAACTGCTAATAAAATAAGAGAACATCATAAAGCTTTGATTTTTATTGATGATATTCTTGCAAGTGGCAAACAAATTAATGATTTTTTAACTGCTTATAAAAATGATTTAATAAAATACGATTATATCATTTTTACACCACTTATTGCTCACGTAAAAGGAATTAAAAGTATTTATCAAACATTTAAATCTTTAGATTATTCTAATACATTAATTATAAAACCATTAGAAATAATTACTTGTGATAATCATATGTTGGATTTTAAAATACAAGATGATGGCTATTTTGATGCTGAAAATTCCATTGAAGATTTAGAAACTTTTTATATATCACTTGTTCATAGAAAAGAATTAAAACAATATAAAGAAGATAGTTTTGGATTCGGAAATTTAGGGTTAAATTTAATATTTTCAACAGGCATACCAGATAATACAATACCACTTATTCGCTGTACCAATGATGATAATTCATGGTCTCCATTGTATGAAAAATTTTAAGGAATGAAATGAAAAGAAAATCATTAACTAGCTCTTTTTCTATGAATAGGGCAGAAGAATCATCTTCTGATGTTTGGGGCGAGTATGTACTTCCTATTAATTATAAAGAGTATAATTTATTACAGAGTGAGAAATCAACGCACATCACAGGTGGCCGAGGTATAGGTAAAACAGCTTATTTACTTTATCATTGTTATCCTACTATTTTAAGTTCTAAAAAAGACAAGATTAGTAATATTGAATTGAAGAGAATAGGGTTGTATTTTAAGCCAGACTCAGAGCTACTTATAGATATGACAAGTTCGGTCTTAGGAAAAGATTGGTTATCTGCATTTAATGCATATGTTGGATTATCTATTTTTATTGAGTTAAGTAAATTTTTAAAAACCTTTTTACAATCTTCATACGAAAATAATGATATTAAAGAGTCAATACGTAGGCTTGTATTACCTCGTAGGGTACTTAAGTTTTTAGGTATTCCAAAAGATATTAAATTTATAGATTTTGAAGATGAAGGACATATGCTACGATCTGAATTAGTGGATTGGCTATGTAATCCAGAAGATACTTTCCCTTTTCCATTTAAAGCAAAAGAAAAGATTGAGTTTTTTATAAAAATTATCAAAAATGTCGAAGTATTTAAAGATACAAAATTTCATATTTTTATAGATGAATTTGAAAATTTAAATCAAGAACAGCAACAATTAGTTAATACATGGATAAAGCATGTACCAGAAAGTACAATTTACAATGTGGCATATAAAAATTATTATGAACCTGCTGCTTCTACACTAGCTAGTGAAAGCATTCAGCCACGAAATGATTATAGAGAAATTAATATTGAAGTTGATTTAATAGGAGTGGATAACTTTAAATTACTTGCAGCAGAAATCATTATAAATAAAGTCCAAACAGTCTTTAATGATAAATACATAGATTTAATAGAATATGATTTAAACTATTTGTCTGATGAAGAATTTATTAAACTACGAAAAGATGATGAGTATCAAGATAAAATTGATAAAATCATTAATAATATGTTCCCATCTATATCGTTAAAAGAGGTTTCAAAAATTATTATGGGCGATACTCTCCTAAGAGGAAAAGTAAATAAATCAATTCAATCAGCATTAGGTAGAAATACAGATTTTAAAGTAGAACAATTTATTGATGATGATAAGCCCGAAGAAAGTATTTTAAATGCTGTTTTATTACATAGAAAAAGTATTAATGCAAAAATTTTATTAGATAGTTTTACTAATAAAATAGAAGAATATGCAAAATGGAAGAATAATAATCTTTTTGGAGCAATCCTCTATATATATAATAAAGAAAAAATAAATAGAAGATGTCCATATTATGGTGGATTTAAACATTTTACTGAGCAATCAGCTTTAAATATCAGACATACTTTAGAATTAGTACTTCAGTGTTTTATTTATGTAGAAAAGCAAAATAGTAGTTTTCAAAGCTTGCAAGATATTTCAGTTAATATTGAATACCAGGCAAATGTTGTACGAGATGTAAGTAGAAATGAATTTGATAGGAAAATTGCATATCTTGGTACGTATGGTAAAAAATTAAAAAAAATAGCAGAACGATTAGGTAAGTTATTTGAACTTGCGCATAACAATCCCGCACAAAGTTTTGCAGAAGTAAATCTTTTTGCACTTATTTCTTCTGCAGAAGAAGAAAAGTTATCAAGTAGTGAAATAGCTGATTATGAACTTTTGTTAAGAGAATTACTTGTATGGTCAGTATTAACAGAAAAAGATAATACTAAAAAATGGAAAAGTTCTCAAAATAATTCTTTAAAAGAATATAGATTACATCCAATGCTGTCATCATATTTTGGTATAAGCTTTAGAAAGAAAAGGAAATATGATTTTAATTATTCAGAAATTAAAACAATTTTTTTAGGTACAGATATTGAGTATCAAGAATTACATAAAAAGTATGCAGAAAAAAATAATAATGAAAATGATAACTCTGAAGAAATTACTTTATTGGATATGATTAAATGAAGCTAGAATTTATGAAGATTAAAGAGTATTCATCTATAGACAATCTTGAGTGCATTTCAAATAGTTTATTTTTTCATGGAAATAAAATAGATGATAGAAGCACACAGATGGTAAATGTTTTTTCTAAAAAATGTAAAGTAAACTTAGAAATTATTTATCAGAATGAGACTAATACTTTTTTGGTCAATGCTAATAATAAAAATTTTATTGAATTTAAAAAACAAATTTTAGATACTATAAAAGTTAACAATATTCCATCTATATTTCTTGAAGCTACGTCATTAGGCTATACTGAGATATTGCAAATATTACTATCTTTATCAGGAGTAGAGAGTAAGGACATAAAAATAAGTATTTTATATGCTGAACCGTTAGAATATACCAAAAAAGTACAGAATAATTTAGATAATGAAGCATACGAACTTTCGGAAGATTATCATCCACATAAATATATAAAACCTTTTTTACTAAAAGACCCACATGATGCAGTTTCTACTAATAGAACGGCTATGTTAATAACTTTTATTGGATTTGAGGAAAATAGGTTGGGTAGAGTAATAGAAAAAAATAATGAAGATGATAATAAATATAATGACTTTATCTATGTAATGCCTGTTCCTGGTTTTAAATTTGGATGGGAAAATATTTCATTATCAAAACATTATCACTTAATAGATAATTATAAAGAAATGCATTATGCACCTGCTGATGATCCATATGAAACATATAGGATTCTTGAAAAAATTATTGAAAATAATCCTGATAGAAAAATTGTTATTATGCCGCTAGGAACAAAACCTTGTACAATAGGTGCATCAATATTTTTAGTAAATAAAAAGTTAGAAAATAAAATTGACGTAGCAACAAAATTTGATTTTCCAATTAAGAGTAGAGGTAGAAGTAAAGGTATTAGTAAGATATATGAATATAGTTTGAAGCTAATATAGTTAAAAATTTTCTAAAAATAATATTTCAATTTGACATAAAAACATAATTATACTATAATTATAAAAAGGAGTCATTATGCAGGTTTCACTTATAAACATAGGAACGAGTAAAGGCATACGGATACCATCTTCTATTCTTAAAGAAATGGATAAACCTCAAAGCTTTGAACTGCGTATAGAAGAGGGTAGTATTATACTAGATGTAGTAGAAGAACCTCGGAAAGGTTGGGGTGATAAGTTTAGTGACAGTGATAATGCACTGCTGATAGATGATACTTTAGATGTGGATGCGTGGGATGAGATATAAGCAATATAGCGTTGTGATAGTAAATCTTAATCCTACAGTCGGTTCTGAGATACAAAAAACTAGACCTTGTTTGGTCATCTCTCCCTATGAGATGAACTATTCTAATGTCATTGTAGCACCTATGACTTCAAAAAAGAAAGACTATCCTACAAGAGTACAACTTAAACCCGATAGCTTTGTGGTACTTGACCAGATACGGACTATATCTGTAAAACGTATAGTTAAAATAACAGATACAAAAGTTAGTAAAAAAAATATAGATAAAGTGAAGAAAATTATTAAAGAGATGTTGGTGGATTAAAAATAAGAGTAGAGATAGAGAGGGGAGTATCTTTAATACTCATCCTCTTTGATGTGACTTTCTGCCCATACTTTGATTTGGTTACGCTGTTTTTTTGTAAGTTTGGCATCTTTATGAATGGTCAAGTACATAGGCATAGGCATTTGAAAATTGATCGTTTTTGCAATACCTTTGTATATCTTCTGTTTTTTTGCTTCATCATAATTTCCCCATTCCTGAAAGTTCACAGCGATTCTTCCATTTTTAATATGACTTTTTACTTCAAGGGACATAGGAGAAATATGTCCATACCATGGCATTTTAGTCTGGTAGGAGTGACAGTCGTAACAAGAGGTCTTAAGCATTGACATAATCTCCTTGGGTGCCTGTATCTCCTTTGTCGGATCAACTGTTTTAGGAGGTTTTGGAATATCTATTTGAATAGCTTGAAGCAGAATAAAAGTACCTAAAGTCCAGAGTAAAAGTTGTTTGAACATAGTGTGTTTCCTTGATGGTTTATTGATGGCATTATAGTGACATAAAGTAAATATGTTATGAAAATAGGTATGATATGAAAAATAAAAAGTAAAGAGTATAAATTGAGTTTTAAACCCTTTTTAGCGTATTCAGCCTCAGCAGGCTCAGGCAAAACCTTTGCACTCTCCGTACGTTACATCTCACTACTTTTCATGGGAGAGTCACCGTCAAGTATATTGGCAGCGACATTTACCAACAAAGCAGCTGCAGAGATGCGACAGAGGGTAGTGGACTCTTTGCGTAATCTTGGAGACAATGAAGCCTTTTTGAATGCTGTGTTGGTAGAGACAGGGTTGAGTAGAGAAGAGTTGTTTAGGAAGCAGCCAGAGGTATTGGCTCGGTTTCTTTCACATACTTCTTTCATCGTGACACTTGACAGCTTTTTTTCCAGCATACTTCGTTCTGCCTCTTTGGAGTTGGGGTTAGAGCCTGACTTTGTGACCAAAGAGCAGGGCACAGATGAACTGGAGAAACATTTTTTAGATGAAGTACAAGCCAATGCTTTGCTTTCCAATCTTGTGAAACTGGCTATAGACATAGAAGATAAACGTTTTGGAAAGATCTTTGACTTGATGCAGAACTTTTATAAGGTAGACCCTTTACTGCCAGAGCAAAAAAAGAGTAGTTTGGTTTTAGCTAAACAAGAAGAGGTCTGTGAAGCTTTACGACTAAAGATGATAAAAGCACTTGAGTGCGTAGGAGCGGCTACACGGTGTATGAAGCAGTTTGAAACAAAGAGTATTAAAGAGCTGTTTGCCAAGACACTCTTTGAAAAAGAGACTTTGGGGGAGCATAGCTGGTATAAAAAAGTAGCCAATGATGAGATAGAGGGATTCTATGCGTATCTTAAAATAGAACTGGCGAAATGGGCTGAGGCTAGAGAAGCAATAGTGCTAGAAAACCTTTTTAATATCTACGCCTACTACAGAAATGCCAACATTACCAATGCCAAGAGTTCAGGGGTGTTGAGCTTTGATGACTTGACCTATTTCACCTATAGGCTTTTATATGAGAGTATCAGCAAGGAGTTTTTGTATTTTAAGATAGACTCTAGGTTTAAACACATATTGCTAGATGAGTTTCAGGATACCTCTACCTTGCAGTTTTTACTTCTCAAACCACTCATAGATGAAATTTTTGCAGGTTCAGGGCAGAGTGAGTTTAGAAGTTTTTTCTATGTGGGCGATACCAAGCAGTCGCTTTACCGTTTTCGTGGTGGGGTAGAAGAGTTGTTTGATAAGGTGGCCCATGACTATGGTGTAGAGATACTCCCTATGGATACCAACTACAGAAGTAGCAAAAACGTAGTAGAGCAGGTGAACCGTTGGTTTGAGCCTAGTATGAAGGGGTATGTGCCCCAAAAGAGTAGAGAGGGTGCATCTGAGGGGTATGTGGAAGTAGTAGAGTCAGAAGAGCTTATAGACGAAGCTGTCAAACAAGCCAAAAGATTGTTAGATTTAGGGGTTGATGTAGATGACATAGCCTTTTTGGTCTCTACCAACAAAGATGGACAGACTCTGCAAGAGGCATGTCAAAATGTGGGGATAGAGACTTTACTTAAGACCTCCTCTTCACTTAAAAATATGCCAAAAATAGCAGCATTGGTGGCGATGACAGAGTATTTGTTCTTTGGAGAGAAGATAGATGCACAGGCAATGCTGCTTCATGTAGGTAAATCACTTGAAGAGGTAGATCTCTCTTGGTTCTCTGCTTTTATGTCTCCACTGCAAGTGATAGATAGACTGATACGTGAGTTTGGATACTTTGATGAAGACTTAAATGTATTGAAGCTTTTGGAGTTTGCCTCCAACTATAGTGATATTCCTACTTTTGTGGAGGAGTTTCATACTTCAAGCATTGCTGTGGCATCCAACACTGTGTATGGAGCAAAGATAATGACCATACATGGCTCCAAAGGTTTGGAGTTTGAGTATGTGATACTCTTAGATAAATTGACGCGAAAGAATACTGATAAGTCGGCACTTTTGTATCATTATGATGAAAGTTTATATATAGACAAGATACTCTATCGTACAAAGGGTAGAGAAAATTTTGACTCTGAGTATGCACAGATTATGGAAGAACGCAAAATCTCCTCTGCTAAAGACAGTATGAATGTACTCTATGTTGCACTCACACGTGCAGTGGAGGGAATGATAGTGATACGAAAGCCCAAAGATTCACTCTTTGATGCTTTGGGTATGAAGGTCATGTCTGTAGGTGTGTTAAAAACTGTAGGGGTCAACCCGTGTGTTGACCCAAAAATAATCAAAGAAGCATCAAACATTACGATAACAAACTATGGTACACAAGAGAGCCCTGAAAAGCCTGAAGAGGACGAAAAAGACTATGAAGCTATTTTATTTGGTACAGCCTTGCACTATGCTTTAGAGATGTTGGCACAATTTGATGAGAGAAGTTTACATATGGCTAGGGTAGCAGTGCAAAACAGATATGGACAGCAACTCACGAAGAAAAGTATGGATGAGATAGCACAACGTGTAAGAGATTTAATCGCAGATGAAGCATTTCAAACATTATTAGAGGGTGCAAAAGTACGTAAAGAACAGTCTCTCTCTTTTGAAGGTGAAGTAAAACAGATAGATCTATTTTTGGAGTATGAAAACCATAATCTGGTAATAGACTATAAAAGTTCTAAAAAATATGGATTAAAGCATCAGAATCAAGTAGAATATTATAAAAAAGCAATTGCACATATTACAGGGAAAAGAACAGAGGGGATGATAATTTATCTATTAGATAAGGAAATTGTGCTTTCAAGCTTAAACTAAACTGAATTTAAAAAAATATTAAGGTTAAGTGGGTACAATCCGTCCACAAATGATGAAAAGCGTTAAAAAAGGCAAACTGCTTTGCGTTTTTAGCTTTGGAACCGAAACGGTCGTAGCGAATGCGAAGCCGTGTAGGTAAAACAATAAAACAAGGAAATATCATGAACATGACAAAGGTACTTAAACCTGCTGAAGTGACACGTGACTGGCATCTTATTGATGCAGAAGGTAAAACTTTTGGTCGTATTTTGACAGATGTGGCAACACTTCTTAGAGGTAAACATAAACCATCATTTACTCCAAATGTAGACTGTGGTGACTACGTAGTTATCATTAATGCTGAAAAAGCAAAATTCTCTGGTGTAAAACTGGAAGAGAAAGAGTACTTTACACACTCTGGATACTTTGGTTCTACAAAGAGTAAAAAACTTGGTGATATGCTAGAAAATCATACTGAGAAACTTTATATGCGTGCTATGAGAGGTATGCTTCCAAAGACTAAACTTGGTAAACAGATGATTAAAAAAATGAAAGTATACGCGGGTAGCGAACACCCACATACTGCACAAATCAATAAGGGAGCGTAACCATGGCTACATTTTATGCAACAGGAAAAAGAAAAGCGGCTATCGCTAAAGTTTGGTTAACTCCAGGTAATGGTGAAATGCTTATTAACGGTAAAACACTTGACCAATGGCTAGGTGGTCATGAGACACTTAAGATGAAAGTGAGACTTCCACTTGAACTTACTAAACAGTTAGACAGTATGAACATTAAAGCAACAACTCTTGGCGGTGGTTATTCTGCTCAAGCAGATGCTTTAAAACATGCTATCACTAAAGCGTTGGTAGAGTTTGAACCGACATTTAGAGCAATTCTGAAGCCAGAAGGTCTTCTTACTCGCGACTCCAGAGTTGTTGAACGTAAGAAACCAGGTAAGAAAAAAGCAAGACGTTCTCCACAGTTCTCAAAACGTTAATCGGTATTCGATTACTTTTACTTCTTTGCAAGAGATATTCTCTTGCAAAACCATTCCCCTCATTTTTTATTACTTCATCAATATTAACAAAATCAAAAATAATTCTTTTAATTGATACAAGATATATGCATGAGAATTTGGAAACATGAAGAAATAAAAAGTAGCCCTTGAAATCAATCCAAATGTAAATAAAGCTTACGAAAGATTATTCTACTTTGGGATGTTGCTTTTATTGATGTTAGATAAGAGAGAGTAAATATAAAGAAGTAGTACTGACCCAAGGGATAAAACCTTGGGTAGTTGTTTTAGTGGTGTGATTTAGCAATCAGTACGGTCATTTTAATGTTAATCCATATAAACTGGATTATCTGCCAGATAACACAGTTTCTTAAAAAGAGGGTAAATTTCCCTGGTACCGGCGTATAGTCATTCTGCTCGTATTGTTCTATATGTTTCATTGAGTCTCCTTTAATTATAATAATATTTTTTTTGTTTATTCAGGGATCAGTGTCCAGCCTGGCTTGAGCTTGGCTTTCCAGATAAATCCGTAGTGAAGCAACAGCTTAACCCAGTGACCTGCAAGACCAATGGTCCCGAATGTTCCGTTAAGGTCTCTTCCATATTCATACTTGTCGTAGTCTGGAACGACAGGATACATTGTCATAGAAACAGCCGTACCATTGAGAAGTCCTTTTCCTGTACTTGCCACACAGGCAGCACCCATTTCTGCCATATTCGCTGTATGCGTAGGCTTGTCTGTTACACCTTTGATCATATCACAGATAGAAGCGGCAACCGCTTTCCCCATCATGGCACTTGGCATCCCTGTTCTTGGAGGTGTAGGATTGATGGCCGTACCGTTTGGTGAACTCATTGGCTTAGAGATAAAGTGTGGCGGTGCAAAGGCAATACCTACAGCAAAGATGTTGCTGTACGTTGGGTTTTGCAATGTACTTGGCCAGTCTTTTGGAGACCAGTTCTCAAATCCTCTGGCACCACTTTCATAATCTGCATCAACTTTCATCATTGTATTTGGAGCAAAAATCACACTTGACATATCTGAACCATCTTTAGCTGTAGCAGTTAACCCTGCTCCTGCAAATGGAGGGATAAGCATTGCAAAGTCATACGCTTCTTCATGCATGGTACCATCAAGTGTTTCGTAATGTACCTTGTCTGCCTCTACTTTGTTTACATGGGCACGCTTGATCCATTTGATCCCTCTTTCTACATAAAGAGATTCAGCAAAGACTTTACCACTGGTAACATACCCTCCGGCTTTAATGTGCATACCCCCGACACCAAAGTCACCCAATTCATATTCATTGGAGATATATGTAATGGTTGCTTTGTCTCTTACGCCTTCCTGTTTTAGGAAGTGATCTACGTTAAAGATATATTCAAATGCTGCACCCTGACAGGTACACATACCGTGCCCCAAACCAACGAGTATACGCTTCTCTTCACCTGCTTTCATTTTTTCTGCAAGTGCTTTGAGCTCAAGTGAAGCATGGATCGCATGATCAGCAGTACATACAGATACTGTATGTTCACCTAGCTGCCCTTTTCCATCTCCTAGTCCCGGTGTTGCATCAAAGTTCAGCTTTGGTCCAGTGGCATTGATGAGGTAATCATATTCCAATGCTTCTGTTTGACCTTCTTTGCCCTGTCCTGTATATTCAATAGTGATATACTCT
Organism: Sulfurovum sp.; assembly: GCA_026990595.1. Classification (GTDB taxonomy): domain Bacteria; phylum Campylobacterota; class Campylobacteria; order Campylobacterales; family Sulfurovaceae; genus Sulfurovum. Next base: position 69,345 of record JALXCZ010000004.1, on the reverse strand, counting down.
TTATCACTTTCAGCATTTCCTTCAGGATGAATAGAAACTGCTTTTGCCTGTCTATAGTCAATACCTGCTTTCTCATACACTGGTGCGAGAGGAAAAGTTACATCCTCTTTTGTCATTTCTCCTATTCCTACAAAAATATTGGAGGGGATCCAGTTCCAGAGTGAGTTGGGTGTTACCACCACTACTTCATGCTCATTACCGAGCCATTTTTTTGCAAATGATGCAGCTGTGTGTCCCGAAACTCCACCACCCATAATTACTAATCGTGCCATAGCATTCCTTCATGTTAAAATATTGTTCTATCAATTCTAGGGTAACAATATTTAAATATAAGTTAATTTTTATAATTTAATCTTTTTAATTAGAAATACTTATTTAATAAATTACTTTAAACTATAATATATGCTTTATCTAAAGCTTATATTTAGAAAGGAATAAATATAATTGATGAAAATCAGAGTATTTTTATCTGATTTAATCGTTAGTGCTCTTTATAATTAAAGTATGATAAAATTGACATGTAACACACTGCAAAGGGATCATTAAAGAATAATGGGTATCAAATATATTCACATTTTACTACTGTTATGCATCTTCCTTGTACCGAACTACGCCATGGTCTGGAATAGTCCGCATGAGAGTAAAAAAGTAAAAGAAGACACACTTTTTTCTTCTTTTTCCCTACCACCCAAAAGACTCGATCCTGTAGTCTCATACGCTTCAAATGAATGGGCGATCATCGGTCAGATCTATGAGCCGCCTTTGCAATACAACTATCTTAAACGACCCTATGAACTTGAACCGTTAACACTGACAAAAATGCCGACTATCCGTTATTTGGACAAAAAAGGGAATAGAGTTGATGAACATTCGGATAAAGTTATGTTTTCCGAATATAGACTGGATCTTAGAAAAGATATCAAGTACCAGAACCATCCCTGTTTTGTGAAGGATGCAGAGGGAAGATTACGTTATGGTGTATTAAGCAATGAACAGCTTGATTCTATTCATGCTTTGGATGATCTGAAGCAAACGGCAACACGGTATCTGGTTGCGGCAGATTATGCTTATGCAATTAAACGGATGGCAGTAAGGCAGAACCATTCACCTATTTTGGACAATATGCAAACGTATATCAACGGGCTACGGAAATTTTCTGCCAAGATCACTCAAATAGCGAAAGAGAAAAAAAAGAACGGGCAGGTTTTAGATTTGCGTCCTTATAGTATTGATGGTGTGAAAGTAATAGATGATGAGACACTTATGATCACCATAAAAGGGCGGTATCCACAGTTTCTTTATTGGCTCAGTATGAATTTTTTTGCTCCTATCCCATGGGAGGCAGATCTATTCTATCAGCAGCCCGGTTTAATAGCTAAAAATATAACGCTCAACTGGTTTCCGGTTGGAACGGGTGCGTATTATTTAGCCGAGAATAATCCAAACAGACAAATGAGACTGCTTATAAATCCCAATTATCATGATGAGCGCTATCCTTCTTTGAGTAAAGCAGAGCAAAAAAAATTTAATATTCCAGAGGCACTGCTTAAAGACAGTGGAGCAAAAATGCCTTTTATTAAAGAGATCGTTTACTCTCTGGAAAAAGAGAATATCCCTTTATGGAATAAATTTCTGCAGGGATACTATGATGCATCAGGCATTAGTTCTGAAGCTTTCGATCAGGCAGTGCAGATATCTTCAGGTGGGACTATGGGACTGAGTGATGAAATGAAAGAAAAAGGGATTAAACTCAAGGGGTCAGTGGAACCTTCTATCTTTTATTTGGCGTTCAATATGGTTGACCCGGTCGTGGGAGGATACTCGAAAGCTGCGAAAAAGCTGCGGCAAGCCATCAGTATTGCCCAAAATGAGGAAGAGTATATCTCCATTTTTACCAATGAACGGGGGATTCCTGCACAAGGGCCTATCCCCCCGGGTATTTTTGGGTATGAGGAGGGAGAAGCAGGAACCAATACTGTAGTCTATAACTGGGTAGACGGTAAACGGGTGCGAAAACCTTTGGTCGTTGCCAAAAAGCTGTTGGCTGAAGCTGGATATCCAAATGGGATCTCTGAAAAAACAGGAAAACATCTGAAGCTATATTATGATACGACAGCTACAGGACCTGATGACAGAGCGTTAATGGATTGGAGACGAAAACAGTTTGATAAACTGGGTATTGAGCTGGTGATACGTGCTACGGACTATAACCGTTTTCAGGATAAGATCAGAAAAGGAAAAGTACAGCTTTTCTCCTGGGGATGGAATGCAGATTATCCTGACCCTGAAAACTTTCTCTTCCTATTGTATGGGGGGAATGCGGCAGTTGATACGAATGGTGCTGGTATTAACAGTTCCAATTACAAGAATCCGAAGTTTGACAGACTTTTTAATCAGATGAAAACAATGAAGAATACACCTGCAAGAATGCAGATTATTCAAAAGATGTTAAAAATAGTCAGAGAGGATGCTCCCTGGGTATGGGGAATGCATCCTAAGTCTTTGGCTCTTTTCCATCAGTGGTATCACAATGTCCTGCCGCATGCGATGGCGAACAACACACTGAAATATAAGCGGATCGATGCCAAGTTAAGGGTCAGGAAGCAGCAGGCATGGAACAGACCGGTAATTTTACCTCTTATTCTATTGGCATTAGTTATGTGCCTGGCTGTATTCCTTCTTTATCGTGCCTATCTGAATCGCCAACGATCTGTCATTATTAGGGAGGAGCATTAAATGTTTGTCTATATTATCAGAAGAGTACTTTATGCTATTCCGATCCTGATCGGTGTCAATCTTATTACATTTATGCTTTTTTTTATGGTAAACAGTCCCGATGATATGGCAAGAGCCCAATTGGGAGCAAAACAGATCACACCTGCGATGATCTGCTCATGGAAAGTAGAGAAAGGATATGATAAACCACTTTTCATAAACCATCATGCAAAAGGTATGGCAATGGTGACAGATACACTTTTTGTACAAGAGTCATTGAAGCTCTTTCGTTTTGATTTTGGTTTTTCCGATGCGAACCGCGATATCGGCTCTGATATCAAAGAGCGAATGTGGCCCAGTCTGGCGATAGCACTGCCTACATTCTTGATAGCGCTGATCACCAATATCTCTCTGGCCCTGTTGCTTGTGCTTTTTAGAGGGTCGGTTTTAGATACGGGTATGATGGTTATAGCTGTTATGATCATGTCGATCTCCGGGCTTTTCTACATTATAGCGGGACAGGTTATTTTTTCCAAAATCTGGCATTGGGTACCTATTTCCGGTTATGAAGAGGGATGGAGCAGTATTAAATTTATTATTTTACCTGTGATGATCGGTGTTTTTGCCGGGATGGGTGCAGGTGTGCGTTGGTACAGAAGTATATTTTTAGAGCAGATCAATCAGGATTATGTCCGTACGGCAAGGGCTAAAGGCGTGAGTGAGATCAAAGTACTTTTCAGGCATGTTTTTCGTAATGGAATGCTGCCTATTTTGACAGGTGTAGTAGTGATCATCCCTTCTCTTTTTATGGGAAGTCTTGTCATGGAGTCATTTTTTGGGATCCCTGGACTTGGAAGCTATACTATTGATGCAATCAATGCACAGGATTTTGCTATTGTTAAAGCCATGGTATTCCTGGGTTCCGTGCTCTATATTGTGGGACTGATCCTTACTGATATCTCTTATACCCTGTTTGATCCGAGGGTAAAATTATGAATATCGTACTGCTTTGGACAGATATGCTTGTCTGGATTTTGGTCATTGTAGTGGCAATATGGGGTCTATTTATCTCCCGCTCCTCTCAGGTTCAAAAGCAGTGGCATACCGTTTTTAAATCTAGTATTGCCATGGCTTCAGCTATTGTACTGCTCTTTTATTTGCTGTTTACACTACTTGATTCTGTGCATATGCATTTTACTGCCAATGCTACAGCTTCCAATGGACAAACAGTACAGTACAAAGCAGAGACAGTAAGCCTTCTTGATCTGATATTTGTACATAACCTGAAAAGTACAGAGCGAACCTATTCTGCACCTTTTGCTACACATGAGTACAGCAAATCTGTTATAGTGGACGATAAAGGTGTCACCAGGCAGGGGTATCTGCCGTTAAGGTATGTGTCTAAAAAAGGTAATTTAGTAGAAAAATCTCTTTTTGCTGTTTTAGTCGGTCTGTTTATCAGCAGCCTGATTATTCTACTGCATCTTTTTTGGCAAAGCAGCGGTAATTTCAAATCAGTGTTTCTGAAAAACTGGAAAGCACAGAGTGTACTTCCCTGGCGAACTGCCTATCTGACGATCATTTTTTTGGTGGTATTGCTTACATGGCTCTATATGCTAAGTTTTGACTACCATGTTCTGGGTACAGATAAAGTAGGGGGAGATGTGCTTTACCAAAGTTTTAAAAGTATCCGTACAGGTGTGCTTATTGGGATACTTACGACATTGATCATGTTGCCTGTGGCAGTGTTGCTGGGAGTAAGTGCCGGCTTGTTCGGTGGATGGGTAGATGATGCGATACAGTATCTCTATACTACACTCAGTTCTATTCCAGGCGTTTTGCTTATTGCTGCAGGGGTTCTTTCGATGCAGGTCATGATGGATGCACATCCGTCATGGTTTGAAACGACGCTGGAACGTTCCGATCTCCGTTTGCTGTTTTTGATCATGATACTGGGGATCACCTCCTGGACAGGACTCTGCAGGATGCTGCGTGCAGAGACTTTGAGAATTTCACAAATGGAGTTTGTGACTGCAGCCAAAGCCTTTGGTGTAGGTAACCTGATGATCATACTTCGTCATATTGTCCCCAATCTGATGCATATTATTCTAATTTCGGTCGTACTTGATTTTTCAGGACTGGTATTGGCTGAGGCGGTACTCTCCTATGTAGGTGTAGGAGTGGATCCTACTATGTACAGCTGGGGGAATATGATCAATCAGGCACGCCTTGAAATGGCGAGAGATCCGATGGTGTGGTGGTCACTTTTTTCTGCATTCGTATTTATGTTCATTCTGGTACTTGCGGCCAATCTCCTTTCAGACCGTATTCAGACGGTTTTGGATCCGAGGAACAAATGATGGGCAGCATACTGAAGGTGGAGAACCTAAGTCTGACAGCAGATAAAGAGAAGCTTCTGAAAGCTGTAAGCTTTGAGATCAAAAAAGGTGAAGTATTTGCACTGGTAGGTGAATCAGGAAGCGGAAAGTCCTTGACTTCTTTGGCGATCATGCGACTGCTTCCTGATGCCATATCGGTAAGCTCAGGAGATATTAAACTCAGAAACAGGTCGTTGTTTGTGCTGCCAGAATACCAAATGCAAAAAGTACGCGGTAAATCTATTGCTATGATCTTTCAGGAGCCTATGAGTGCTTTAAATCCTGTAATGACTGTTGGTGAACAGGTAGCAGAAGTAATTAAAATTCATTTGGGTTTGAAAAAAGATGCTATTAAAAAGAAGGTTATCTCACTTTTTGAAGAAGTAGCACTTAAAGATCCCAAAGAGAGATACCATTGGTACCCCCACCAGCTTTCAGGCGGACAGAAGCAAAGAGTGATGATAGCTATTGCATTGGCGTGTGAGCCTGATCTTCTGATCGCGGATGAGCCGACAACAGCATTGGATGTTACCATACAGGCGCAAGTACTGAAGTTACTCAAAAAGATACAGGCAGAGCGAAAGCTTTCCATACTTTTCATTACCCATGATATGGCAGTCGTCTCACAAATGGCAGATCACATAGCAGTAATGCGTCAGGGAGAGATACTGGAGCAGGCAGTATGTGAAGTATTTTTCAATGCTCCTCGGCATCCCTATACAAAAAAGTTACTCAAAGATGCAGCACATAGAAAAGAGGGAAGAGAAAAAAAACAGCATACAGAAAGACTGCTTGAAGTGAAAAACTTAAAAGTCTATTTCCCTATTAAAAAAGGTTTCTTTCAACGAACGGTTGGTTATGTAAAAGCAGTTGACAGTGTGACACTGTCCATTCCCAAAGGTAAAACACTTGCTTTGGTCGGTGAATCTGGAAGCGGAAAAAGTACTATAGGGCGGGCGATACTCTCATTGGTTCCTATTGCGGGAGGAGCAGTAATATTTGAGAAGCAGAATCTTGCCAGATTAAACCAGACAGCATTAAAACCCTATCGGCGCAAGATACAGGTAATCTTTCAGGATCCTTTCTCTGCATTGAATCCCCGTATGACCATTGGGAATATTATTCGTGAAGGGATGGTCAGTTTAGGTGTCGGTCCCAAAGAGAGAACATTACAGGATGTATATATAAAGGAACTTCTCTTAAAGGTTGATCTAAAAGAAGCATATATCCATCGATACCCCCATGAGTTCTCAGGAGGACAACGGCAGAGAATAGGTATTGCCCGGGCTTTGGCTGTGAAACCGGAACTTATTATCTGTGATGAACCCACTTCAGCATTGGATGTCTCTGTCCGTGCACAGATACTTACACTGCTTAGGAAACTGCAGCAGGAATCAGGAGTATCGTATCTTTTTATCACGCATGATCTCTCTATTGTACCTGCGATTGCCGATGAGGTAGCAGTGATGAAAGAAGGAAAAATAGTTGAACAGGGGTCTGTCTCACAGGTTATGGAAAATCCGCAGCATTCCTATACGCAAATATTGTTAGCATCTGCACCTAAATTGCCATATATCATATAAAAGGAAAAAAATGATTATACTGTTTGACCTTGACGGAACACTGATAGATTCAACAGAGGCAATACTGGAGAGTTTTAATGTAGCTTTTAAAACATTTAATGATGCAGTACCTGATGAGAAATTGATCAAAGCAGAGATCGGACACCCGTTGGATCATATGTTTATCACACTGGGAGTTAAAGAAGAGAAGGTGTGGGAGTATGTTCATGCCTATAAAATGCACTACAGAAAGATAAGTTGTGCCAAAACAGTACTGCTTCCTGGTGCACGAGAAGCCGTAGCATTGGCAAGCCAATATGCAACCTTGGCGGTTGTAACGACCAAGACAGCAAAATATTCTATAGAACTTTTGAAATATATGGGATTAATGGACTATTTTGAAGTGCTTATAGGAAGAGAAGATGTTATAAATCCTAAACCACATCCGGAACCTATAGAAAAAGCATTGGCAAAGTTACCAACTGATACAGATAAGATATGGATGATCGGAGATACCTGTATGGATATGCTCTGTGCCAAAAGTGCAAATGTCGGCGGGATCGGAGTTTCCTGTGGATATGGTAATATTGAAGCATTAGCAGAGTGTAGTGATAAAGTCTATCAAAATGCATTGGAAGCGGTAGAATTTATAGCAAAGATATAGCATAGACTTAAAAATATGATAATTTCAACCCCCTTTAAGAGTGCGGACATTACAATACCTCATGATTGATAATACTATCGAGGAGAAAATATGGTAGAAATTAGATGGCACTCACGTGCAGGTCAAGGCGCTGTAACCGGTGCCAAAGGTTTAGGATCTGTTGTGGCAACAACAGGAAAACAGGTACAGGCATATGCACTTTACGGTTCTGCAAAACGTGGTGCTGCGATGAATGCCTATAATAGAATTGATGATGAACCTATCACCAATCAAGAGACAAAAATGTTTCCTGACTTTGTTTTTGTGATCGATCCTGCCTTGGCATTCTCAGATGACATTACAAAAAATGATAAGCCGGATACACAGTATATTATTACTACGCATCTTTCAAAAGAAGATCTGATTTCACAGATCCCTGCACTGCAGGATAAAGCAGACAGAGTTCATGTCGTCGACTGTATGCAGATCTCACTGGATACGATCGGTAGAGCAATGCCAAACACACCGATTTTGGGAGCATTTATGAAAGTTTCAAAAATGTACGATCTGGATTTTTTCCTGGAGAATATGAAAAAAGTACTCTCTAAATTCCCACAAAAGATTATTGATGCGAATATGGAAGCAATTACAAGAGCATATAACGAAGTGAAGTAGGAAGGAAACACTATGAGTATTACAGGTTCAGTACCAGGAACGGATAAAAGAGGGTTAAGAGAGTTAGGGGCAGAAGAGAAAGTAGGTTGGGATGAAGTTACACAAGGTGTGACGCTCAACTCATTTGTAGGTGATGCAGCAGATATTGTACATAAAAAAGCAGAAGAGAGAAATTATAATGATTTTAACTCTTATACTGCAACAGTAGCATCTTGGAGAATTATCAAACCGGTTTATAACAGAGATATCTGTATCGATTGTCAAAATTGTTGGGTATGGTGTCCGGATACATCTATCATCTCAAGAGATAAGCAGATGCTGGGGATTGATTATGATCACTGTAAAGGTTGCGGAGTATGTGTAGAAGTATGTCCTACCAACCCTAAATCCCTATTAATGTTTGGTGAAGCAGAAGAGAACGATAAAGCACTTTCTGCATGGCCGGAAAAAAAGAAAAAAGAGAAGTAGGTAAAGGATAATTATGGCAAAAGAATTTGAATTAAATGAAGTAGAAGTATGGGATGGTAACTATGCTGCCTCTCAAGCACTGAGACAGGCTCAGATCGATGTTGTTGCAGCATATCCTATTACCCCTTCAACACCTATTGTTGAAGGTTATGGATCGTATGTAGCAAACGGCTATGTAGATGGTGAATTTGTTATGGTTGAGTCAGAACATGGTGCTATGTCAGGATGTGTTGGCGCATCAGCTGCTGGTGGACGTGTTGCAACAGCAACCTCTTCACAGGGGTTTGCTCTGATGACTGAAGTATTGTATCAGGCATCAGGAATGAGACTCCCTATTGTACTTACGGTAGTAAACAGAGCTTTGGCATCTCCACTGAACGTACGTGGTGACCACTCAGATATGTATTTGGGACGTGACAGCGGCTGGATCCAAATTGATGCATTTGATGCACAGGAAGCATATGATCTGGCACTTTGTGCCTTTAGAATTGGTGAACATCTTGATGTAAGACTTCCTGTCATGATGCATCAAGACGGATTTACTACCTCACACAAAGCACAGAATGTCTATCCGTTAAAAGACAGTGTAGCGTATAAGTTTGTAGGTGAATATGTACCGGTAGATGATATGCTTGATTTTAGCAGACCGGTCACACATGGTGCACAAACTGAAGAAGATTGGCACTTTGAACATAAAGCAAAACAACACAAAGCACTGATGGATTCTCGTACCGTGATCGATGAAGTCTTTGCAGACTTTAAAAAGCTTACAGGTAGAGAGTACAAAAGAGTAGAAAGCTATATGATGGAAGATGCTGAAGTAGCTTTAGTGCTTCTAGGGTCTTCTGTAGAGACAGCAGTTCTTGCAGCAAAACAGCTTCGAGAAGAGGAGGGTATTAAGGTAGGAATTGTTGCGCCAAGATGTTTCAGACCATTCCCTTATGACCTTGTAAGAGAGGCATTGGATGTTCCTTCACTTAAAGCAGTATGCTGTATGGATAAATCTGCACCAGGTGGTGCTATGGGAGCACTCTTTAATGAAGTCTCAGCAGCTGCATACAGTACAGAAGCAAGACCAATGATGACAAACTATGTTTATGGTCTGGGTGGACGTGACTTTGCAGTCGATGAAGCAAAAAGAATTATGAAAGAACAAAAAGCACATGCAGATGCTGGACATATTACAACAGATATCCAACAATTCTCTGGACTAAGAGGTCCAAAACTTGGATTCTTCCAGACAAGAAGGGATTAAGAATGGCAATTACATCAATAAAAAACTTAAAAGAATTTTCAACCAATAATGACAGATTTGAAGGGGCTCACCTTCTCTGTCCCGGATGTGCGCACTCTATGATCGTCAGAGAGCTTATGAACTGTACAGATGACAATTTGGTTATTGCATCCAATACAGGATGTCTTGAAGTCTCAACCGCAGTCTATCCGTATACTTCATGGGATACTTCCTGGATCCATATAGGATTTGAAAATGCTGCGACGGCTGCTTCATGTGCTGAGTCAATGTACAAAGCAAGGAAAAATAAAGGTACGCTAAAAGATCCTGATGCACCTGTTAAATTTGTAGCATTCGGTGGAGACGGTTCTACTTATGATATTGGTTTCCAATGGCTTTCCGGTGCTATGGAAAGAGGGCATGATTTTACCTATATCTGTCTAGATAATGAAAACTATGCGAATACAGGAGGACAGAGATCTTCCGCAACACCTGTAGGTGCAAATACTTCTACAGCGCAAGCAGGTAGCCACTCTTATGGTAAAAAACAAAAGAAAAAAGATATGGTAGCGATCATGGCAGCTCATGGTGCTCCGTATGTGGCACAGCTGGCTCCAAACAAATGGAAGTCAATGGCAAAAGGGTTCCAAAAAGCATTGGAAACTGAGGGACCTTGTTTTATTAACACGGTTTCGGCATGTACAACAGAGTGGAAATTTGATCCAAAAGATACTATTAACGTAACAGATTTGGCAACAGATACGCTCATGTTCCCTATCTATGAGATCATTGACGGACATGAACTCAATATTCTTTACAGACCTAAAAATATTCTTAAAGTAGAAGATTATCTTGGAGCTCAAGGACGTTACAGACACCTCTTTAAGCCTGAGAATAAGCACGTGATTGAGCGTATTCAGAAAGATATTGATGAAAAGTGGGAGTTCTTGCAACGCCGCGAAGAAGCAAGAATCTAATCTTTCTTCTGTTTTTACATCGCCTTTCACTAAAAAGGCGGTGTTCCTCTCAATCACATACTATCTGTATGCTCTTTCGCTCCACACCACCTTTTTAGCAAAATTCAATGCAAAACCAAAAGAAATCTTTAGATTCTTACATATTTTTTTAATTTTTAATTTTTAATTTTTAATTTCTATGTATAATCGGATTATATTATAATACAAGGAAATACCATGCCATTACTAGACAGTTTTACCGTTGACCATACAAAGATGATAGCCCCGGCAGTGAGAGTTGCTAAAACCATGAAAACACCGTGTGGAGACGATATTACAGTATTTGATCTTCGTTTTTGTAGACCAAATAAAGAAATATTGACAGAGAAAGGGATCCATACATTAGAGCATCTTTTCGCAGGCTTTATGAGAGAGCATCTTAACTCCAAAAAAGTAGAAGTTATTGATATCTCTCCGATGGGATGCCGTACAGGATTCTATATGTCACTGCTTGGTATGCCTAAAGAGAAGAAGGTTGCCAAAGCATGGAAGAAATCCATGAAAGATGTCTTGAATGTAAAAAAACAGAGTGATATCCCAGAGCTTAATGTTTATCAGTGTGGAAGTTATAAAATGCATTCCCTCAAAGAAGCAAAAGAGATCGCCCAAACTGTTTTGGACAGAGGTATAGGTATTATGAGTAATAAAGAGTTAAAATTGAGTAAAAAAATACTCAAAGGGCTCTAATGCTTATCTGGATTCCTGTAAACGGTACAGAGGAAAAAAGTTCTAAAATCATGCTACAGTCCAAAGCTTCCCGGTGGGCTTTGGTAGATTTTGATGCAGGTGAAGTACAGTCTATAAAATTTTATGAAAATCGTGAAGCTTTAGGAGGAGAGTGGGTAGATTTTGTGATTCTTGCCAATAAATTTGAAAACTATATGGACTTCATGAATGAGGGTATGATGGTATTGGTTGTACGTGAAGAAGAGACGATTGAAGATATTATGACGGCATTTAAATTTAAAGAGCTGGACGAGATCGGTTTGTAATTTTATATGTATAATGAAACTTTACGCCCTCAAAAAGAGGTAGTGCTGTGTGAAGATGGGACGAATACTCTCTACTCCAAAGAGTTTAATGAGCCTTACCACTCTACCAAAGATGGTGCACTACATGAAAGTTTGGAAAAACATGTAAAGCCTTCTTTCTCTCTCAAACCCCATAAAGAAAAGCTTACTATTTTAGATATTTGCTTTGGACTGGGGTACAATACTTTCGCCACGCTCTATTACATTAAAAAAAACAACCTAAAAACAAAAGTACATATACTCTCTCCAGAGTTTGATGAAGGACTTGTTCGTTCTTTAGATAGATTCGAGTTCCCCTCTGAATTTGATCTCTTAAAATATATAATCAAAGTTGTAGCTACTGATTTGTATTACGAAGATGAGCAGTTTAAAATAGAGATTCTCATAGGTGATGCTAGAAAAACGATTCCTCATATTCAAGAAAAGATAGACATAGTCTTTCAAGATGCTTTCAGCCCAGCTCATAATCCTCTGCTGTGGACAAAAGAGTGGTTTGCTGATGTAAGAGCTATTTGTAATGACGATGCTATACTCACCACCTATTCAACTGCGGCAGCCATCCGTTTGGGACTGTATGAAAATGGATTTTACATTTTTGTACATAGAGCCCAGATGATGCGCTATTCTACAGTGGCTTCTTTAAAGATGTTAGAGGGGTTGGAGTATATAGATATGGAATTAAAAAAAATGCGCAATACTACGGCTAGGAGTATGCGTGACAGAAAGTATCTAAAAGATATGCACAGTTAACCAAACCGTACCAGCATTAGTTTTTAAAACCTTGTGTGGTACTTTTGCAGGAATAAAAAGAGTCTCACCTTCTGTTAGCATTTTCTCTTCATTATCTACAAGTAGAGTCGCTTCCCCTTCAACTAAAACAAGCCACTCATCTTCATCTTGAATATACTCCACAGGTTTCACATCTGAAGAGCTTACAATACGGTTGATTTTAATATTTTTATGTTCGAGGAGTGTGGTGAAGGTTTCACCACTTTCAGGTATAAGATATTCGTAAAGATTCATCAGTAACTCATCTGAATCTTATCAACATCATCCCATGACAAGCTTTTTTTACTGTTTTGACGATGTGCAAGTATATGGTCTATGTATCGTGCAAAAACATCCGTTTCTATGTTGAGTTTAGTTCCTACTTTATAGTTTCTCATCAAAGTATTTTTGAGAGTGTGGGGGATAATAGTGAGTCTAAAGCTATCTACCCCTACATCATTGACCGTAAGAGAGATGCCATCAATGGTGATAGAACCTTTAGGGATAATATGAGCAATGTATTTCTTATCCACAGTGATGATAAAATCAGTCGCATTTTCCCTTGGTGTGATTTGACTGACGGTACCTACACAGTCAACATGACCTTGGACGATGTGCCCTTCAAACCGGTCATTCATCTGCATGGCAGGTTCTAAGTGTACTTGTCCTGTGATTTTACTCTCATCGATGATACTGCGTGTCTCATCTGCGAGTTCTAGGTCAAAGCCATCTGAATGTACTTTAATAACAGTCAGACACACCCCATTAATGGCAATGGAGTCACCTAATTTTGCTTTGTGTTTGGATGCGATGGTAAGGATGTTGTTTTTGTAGCTTTTGACAGTGGCAATTTCACGAATAAGACCTGTAAACATGATGTTTCCTTTTTTGGACGCCTTTTGAACAAAGTACAAAGAGGCTACGCTGACGCTGAGTCAACTTCAGCAGTTGGCTCATACGACTAGTCGTATTGAAAAAATATTTTTTTGGATATAATTCGCTAATTATAGCAAAAATTTGTGCTACGTGATTTACGTAGCATTTCGAGGTACAAAATGAATTATGATGTAATCGTTATTGGGGGTGGTCATGCAGGTATAGAAGCGTCTTTAGCTTCGGCACGTATGGGTGTAAAGACACTGCTTATTACTATACTGGCAGAACAGATAGGTGCGAGTTCTTGTAACCCTGCCATAGGAGGGCTTGCAAAAGGGCACTTGGTACGTGAAGTAGATGCACTTGGTGGAGAGATGGGGCTTTGTACCGATAAAACTGGCATACAGTTTAGAACCCTTAATGCCTCCAAAGGACCAGCAGTTAGAGGGAGTAGAGCACAGATAGATATGGATGCATATAGAATCTATATGCGTAATGTGGTGTTAGATACTGAAAATTTAGATGTTAAGCAGGAGATAGCAGATGGGCTTATTATTGAAGAAAATGAAGTAAAAGGGGTCACAACCCAACTTGGTAATAGCTACAAGGCATCAAAAGTCATCATTACAGCAGGAACATTCCTTAATGGGCTTATTCACATAGGGGATAAGCAACAAGTAGCAGGTCGTCAAGGTGAGTTTGCTTCTGTAGAGTTGGCAGAGTATTTAAAAACTTTAGGGCTTGAGATAGGGCGACTCAAAACGGGTACCTGTGCACGTATAGATGCCAAGTCTGTCAATACAGAGATTATGGAGGTACAACCAGGTGATACACCTCCACCTCCATTTTCGTTTCGTACAGACAAGCGTACTTTTAATCCAACTCAGTTACCTTGTTATGTAACCTATACGAATGAGACAACACATGAGATAATAGAGTCTAACTTCTACAGAGCACCACTCTTTACTGGGCAGATAGATGGGATGGGACCACGCTATTGTCCAAGTATAGAAGATAAGATTAATCGTTTTAGAGATAGACCTCGCCACCAGATATTTGTAGAGCCTCAGACAATGGATGAGACGGAGTATTATATTAATGGTATGAGTACCTCTTTGCCTATTGATGTACAGTTAGAGATGATACGCTCTGTTGAGGGGATGGAGAAGGCAAAGATCGTACGTTACGGGTATGCCATAGAATATGACTATATTCAGCCAACAGAGCTAAAACATACACTAGAAACAAAGAAGATAAAAGGACTCTATACAGCTGGACAGATAAACGGTACCACAGGCTATGAAGAAGCAGCAGCGCAGGGGCTCATGGCGGGGATCAATGCTACACTTTCTGTACAGGATAAGGAGCCGTTTATTCTTAGACGCGATGAAGCCTATATTGGTGTGCTTATTGATGATCTTGTGACCAAAGGAACAAAAGAACCCTACAGAATGTTTACAAGTCGTGCAGAGTATAGACTACTGTTACGCGAGGATAATGCAGATATGAGACTTTCTCGTTATGGAAAAGAGCTTGGACTTTTAGATGATGACTATATGGCAAAATTTGAAGCAAAAAAAGCAGCGTTAGATAAGGCATTGGCATTTTTATCTGAAAATTATGTGACACCAACCAAAGAGTTCTTGGCAAAACTGTCTGAAATAGGTGCAGTGAAAATCAATGAAAAAACACGTTGGATGGATGTGATAGGACGTGGGGACTTTAACCGTGAAAAACTCACTACCTTACTACCTGACTTTGATAAATATAATGATGATGTAATGGAGCAGATATTGGTTGAGGCGAAGTATTCTCGCTATATAGAAAAACAACAAGCACAGATTATGAATATGGATGAGATGCTTAAAGTTAAGATACCTGAGAATTTTGAATACCACAATATATCAGGGTTGAGTAATGAGATTAAAGAGAAACTTCAAAAAGCAACACCACCGACACTCTTTTCAGCTTCACAAATATCGGGAGTGACACCTGCAGCACTGGAGATCGTACATGTGCATATCAAAATGAGACAAAAAGGTCAAAAATAATGCTCTACTACTATGCATATACAGGACACAAAATAGGACTTGATAGAGTTAAAAAAGCAGCATCTCTCATCAAAGAGCTTGAGAGTAACGGGATAGAGTGTAGACTATTGGTTAATGATTTTCGTGCGGGATTGGCTGCCAGAGAGTTCGGCATTGCTGATTCTATTACTATTGAAACAATACAGGATATTGATGCGATTGCACAAATGGGCAATAGTGTCATCATAGATTCTCCTGAAGATGACCATGGTAGGTTAGAGAAGTATTGTAGTGAATTTCATGCAGTTTTTGTATGGAGACAGAGTGCAGAAGACAGAGTACGTTTTTCTGAGACTATATTAGATGGTGTGGCTGTAGATAAAGTATATGAAGAGGCATCAAATACAAAAAAAGTAGAAAGAAAACTTTTTTTCCTCAATGATGCTGATTATGATAAAATCTTACTCAATCATACCTCTTTGTTTACAGATAAAGGGCTGGAACTGCTGCTTGGTCACTACTTTTTTGTGAAATATGAAGATGATTTAGCCAGGATATTTAATATATTGCATGAACCTGAGGAGTATATGGAGTTGATACAGAGTAGTCAAACGATCATCACCTCCTCTTTGCAAACGGCTTTTGAGGCCAAAATGAGTGGTGCGAATGTTTATTTTTTAAATCTGTTAAAAATAGACGAGACACAGTTACGCTATTTGGAATTTAATGGTATTGAAGTGGTTCAAACCATTGAAGAGATCGATTTTAAACAAAATGGTATTGATACTTCTTTCAATCAATTGGAAAAAATAGTACAAGATATCCTTCAAAAACTAAATTAGGAGTAAAAAACTCCTAATTTTCACCCGGTAACAATTAACAATAAAGTAATCTTTTTTTGATATAGCTCAATCTTTTATAACTATAGTTGCTCTATAATAGGTGGTTAAAATTATTATAAAGGAAGGTTAGTATGGCTAAGAATACTAAAGGTCGTAGAGACTTTATGGGTATGGCTTTGGGTGGTTTTACTGCCCTGGGCGGTATTGGCGCACTCTATGCGATGAAACGTACTTGGGATCCATTGCCAAGTGTAAAAGCAGCTGGATTTACCACAATAGATCTAAAAGATGCACAGGACAATGTGCTTGTGACAGAAAAATGGAGAGGGAAACCGATCTTTATTTTGAAACAGTCTAAAGAGATGATGGCTAAAGTAAGTGATAAAGATAAAAAAAGATTGATCAATATTGGCGATTCTCATTATGTGGTATGTGTTGGACTTTGTACCCACTTAGGTTGTATCCCCGGATATCGTCCTGAGACAGAAGATTTTTTATGTGCCTGTCATGGGGGTATGTATAATGCTACTGCAGATGTAACTAAAGCTCCGCCACCAAGAGGTCTTGATATTCCTCCATTTAGAATTGACGGGACAAAGCTTGTGCTTGGTGAAACAGGTCCAGAATATGAAAAAATGTTGGCTGATGGCACAACATTAGCAGTATAAGGAGGAGGACTAGATGGCACATTTTGACGAAAATGCAAAACCGTTCAGCCATAAGTGGATGAACGAAAGACTTGCTGTAGATACACTAAAGCGTGTACTCTCAACAGAATATTGGATTCCTAAAAATATTAACTTCCTTTGGGCAATGGGTATGGTACTTGCTGCAACATTTGGAGTACTTCTTGTTTCTGGAATCTTCTTGTTGATGTATTATCAGCCAAATACACAATTGGCATTTGATTCTGTCAACTATACGATCATGTCTGAAGTAGGGTATGGATGGCTTTGGAGACATGTTCATGGTGTAGGCGCATCTGTTGTATTCCTTATTATCTATATTCATATGTTTACAGGTATCTACTATGGTTCTTACAAGAAAGGAAGAGAGCTTATCTGGCTTTCGGGTATGCTTCTTTTTGTACTTTTCTCTGCAGAGGCGTTTTCCGGATATATGCTTCCTTGGGGACAAATGTCTTACTGGGCAGGTATGGTTATTACCAACCTTTTCTCTGGAGGTTCTTTACATGCCGATGGACTGGTAGAGTGGATCAGAGGTGACTATGTTCCAGGTCAAGCCTTCCTGAACAGATTCTTTATGCTTCATGTACTTTTGGTACCGTTGGCTATTATTGGTGTGATCGTACTTCACTTTGGTACATTGAGAATCCCGCATGTAAACAATCAGGATGGTGAGGAGTTTGACTTTGAAGAAGCAGCAGAGCTCTATAAGGCAGGAAAAGTAAAAGAGTCTAAAGTGATTCCATTTTCTCCAGTCTTCTTGAGTAAAGATGTTTTTGTTATGGGTATCTATTTTATTTTCTTCTTCTATTTGGTATTCTACCACTTTGAATTTGCAATGGATCCAGTAAACTTTGACCCTGCAAATGGACTTAAAACACCAACGCACATTTATCCTGAATGGTATTTCTTGTGGAGTTATGAGATTCTTAGACCATTCTCAACAAATGTTGGGCTGATCGCATTTGCTATAGCACAGGTAATTTTCTTTACGCTTCCATTTATGGATAGAAGTCCAAACGTGGCACCGGCAAGCAGAAGAGGGGCATTTAAATACTGGTTCTGGGCACTGCTTATCGATATGATTGTGTTAACATTCATGGGTAAATTGCCGCCGCAAGGAATTTGGAGTACAGTGGGACTGATTGCCGCATTAACGTTTATGGGGCTATGGATATTACTTCCAATCATCACTTCAAAAGAAAAAAAACTATAAGGGGTAGAGAATGAAAGAATTAAAAATATTTGGAATCGTAGCCATCTTTACTCTTGTATTATACTGGGGTGTTGAACCGTTTGCACATTCACAAATGCACAAACATGTTGAAGGTCATGGATTAGTTTATGACGGGAAAGCAGATATAGAAGAGACAGTTAAAGACAAAAAAGCAATGAAAACAGCTTTTTGGGCAGATGTTAAGAAAATAGCAGCACTTAAAGGTGACCCTGTAGCAGGTGAAGCAACTTATGCTATGTGCGCGGGATGTCACATGGAAGGTGCAGCAAACATGGGTGGTGTAACACCGCCTAGCTTGGAACATGCAGGAGCGATTTATGATAAAAACTTCTTGATCGCACTTATTAAAGATCCTGCGATTGCTACGAATGTAGATCATAAATATCCAAACGGTACGATAGCGCACCCAATGGGTAGTGTTACCACTATGGTAACAACACCACAGGATATTGCAAACGTAGTTGCTTATTTGAAAGCTAAAAAAGCAGGAGAAGTTACTCCTAAGGAAGCATATACAGAAGCATGTGGTAGATGTCATGCAAACCGTTATGGTCATTTGACTCAATTGGGCGAAATTCCTAAAACCAAGTCAAATATTAAAACAGGTCAGGACATAGATGCACTGAAATATAAAGAAAAAGTAG
The DNA here is from genome assembly GCA_026990595.1 of Sulfurovum sp. Classification (GTDB taxonomy): domain Bacteria; phylum Campylobacterota; class Campylobacteria; order Campylobacterales; family Sulfurovaceae; genus Sulfurovum. Next base: position 50,540 of record JALXCZ010000004.1, on the reverse strand, counting down.
CAACTGAGCAGGCAGCATTGGCTGACTATCTTGGTACATTGCCACCAGATTTATCTATTATGATCAGAGCGAGATCAGAGCATTTCTTGCATACATTCATTGAAAACCCGCAATCAACGCTTCCAGGTACAGCAATGCCTAGAACAGGACTTAACAAAGAGGGTATGGAGAAAGTATTTGCTTATCTTGAAAAGACAGGTGATCCTAGTAAGCCACTTAGAGAAGAGACAGGACCGAAAGTATTAATCTTCTTCCTTATCTTTGCATTCCTTGCGTTCTTATGGAAAAAATCCATGTGGAAGGGACATCATTAATCCTTTTGCTGTATTTTGCAGCATCTTTGAAGGAGTTTGCTCAGTCGAGTACTGGGCGTACACTCCTTCAAAACAACCTTCAAATCTACTACAAACTACCACAAAATAACATTCCTTGCCATGCCAAAGTAAATACCTTGATATAAATCACCCCTCTTTTATCTACATTTCGATACTCTAATAAAAATTAAAATGATGGATAATTATGCTAATCGATGGACACGGTAGAACCGTTAACTATTTAAGAGTTTCTGTAACAGAACGCTGTAATTTCAGATGCCAGTATTGTATGCCAGAAAAACCATTTTCATGGGTACCCAAAGAGAATTTGCTTTCCTTTGAAGAACTTTTTTTATTTATGAAAGTTGCCATAGATGAGGGTGTGACTAAAATCCGTATTACAGGCGGAGAACCACTGCTTAGAGAAGATCTTGACAGTTTTGTTAAAATGATCCATGATTATAAACCGGATATCGATCTGGCGCTTACTACCAATGCCTACTTGTTGCCCCAAACTGCACAAAGACTTAAAGATGCAGGTTTAAAACGTTTAAATATCTCTCTCGATTCGCTTAAACCGGAAATCGCACATAAAATAGCGCAAAAAGATGTTTTGGCTCAGGTACTTAAAGGAATAGACAAAGCACTTGAAGTTGGTTTGGGTGTAAAGATCAATATGGTACCCCTGAAAGGTATTAATGATGATGAGATATTGGATATTATGGATTACTGTAAAAAGAGAAATATCAAAGTACGATTTATTGAATATATGGAAAATCGTCATGCCAATATAGATCTTCGTGGTATGCATGGTAGAGAAATATTGGATAAAGTGAAAGAAAAACACACTATTCATGCCTTGGGAAGGGAAGGTGCGAGTCCTTCTTTTAACTATAAAATAGAAGATGGCTATGAGTTTGGGCTCATAGATCCGCATAAACATGATTTTTGTGAGAACTGCAATCGTATCAGACTGACTGCAGAGGGAAATTTGATTCCCTGCCTCTATTTTGATGAAGCAATGAGCATTGCTAAGGCAGTGAAAGAAGGCGATATTGAAGGTGCTTCAAAAGTACTTGCACAGGTACTTAAAGATAAACCAAAAGAGAATCGTTGGAGCGAAGATAATCCTAATGAAGAAGATATTTCTACACGTGCATTCTATGAGACAGGTGGATAAACAGTGAGTAGTGAGCAGATAGCAGGCAGCAGTGTTAAGAGAGGTTGTTTGTGTTTTATTTGACAGAGCAGTTTTTTTCCATTCAGGGTGAAGGAAAATATGCGGGAGTACCCTCTTATTTTCTTAGAACAGGGGGGTGTAATCTTTCTTGTCCAGGTTTTGGTGCCGAGTATGAGGTGGATGGTGAAGTACGCTTAGGGTGTGATACTTACTTTGCTGTAGACAGCTATTTTGCCAAAACATGGATAAAAGTAGATGATAGCAAGAAGATGATAGCTTCCCTTCAAAATGAATTTGAAAAGATAGGCTATAAACCACATATGGTCATTACAGGCGGTGAGCCTTTGATGTATCACAATGATAAAGTTTTTTATGCGATTATTTTGTGGTTGATGGATGAGGGCATTCACATTACCTTTGAGACCAACGGTACAGTAGAGATTGACTTTGAGAAGTATCCTGCCTACAAACAGTGCACTTTTGCACTTTCACTTAAACTTGAGAACAGTGGAGAATCTGCTTCTAAGCGTATTGTGCCTCAGGCATTGAATAATATAAAAACCTACGCAAAAGAGGCATTCTTAAAATTTACTATTGATAAAAAACTGGTAGAGACTACGGCAATAGATGAAATAAACAAGATAAGAGAAATTTTGCCAGAACTGGATGTTTTCTGTATGCCTGTTGGGGAGAGCAGAGATACCATCTGGCATAATGACAGAGCAGTTTTTGAGTTCTGTATGAAATATAACTTTCGTTATAGTGATAGACTCCACATCAGGGTATTTGATACAACGCAGGGTGTCTAACTCAATAGAACTCACTGAATGTCTAGGTTATTCAGTGGGTTCTATAACTTATAAAGCATTTTAAATGCCAGAATATAAAGGATAATACCCATCAGTTTTTTGGTTTTCATCTGATCAAGCTTAAAGTGCATAAGGTAGTTTCCAATATACCCTCCTGCAATGGAAGCAAGCATCACACAAAGTAGCAGTATCCAGTCGAGTTTGACATAGCTGGCATAGGTAAAAAAAGAGCTAAGTGCGGCAAAAGGTACTACAGAACTGACGGTAACGGCCACTTTTTTAGGTTCAAATCCAAGTAAAATCAGCAGTGGCATCAAAATATTTCCACCGCCTACACCAAGCAGTCCTGCCAAAAATCCCACAAACGCTCCTACAGTAAATAGTATTGCTTTACCTTTCGCATGTGTAAGAGACTTTTTCTTTCCAAAGATCATCATCGTAGCACTGTAAAACAGTAGGAGAACAAAAAGATACTTTACAAGGATTTCGTTGATGTACTGACTACTGTAGGCACCAATAGGTGCAAAGATCAACATCATAAAGGCAATAGGCCAGACAAAAGAGAAATCAAGGACTTTTCGTTTGATATTCATAACACTAGAAGTGATGGTGGTAGAGGCTCCGGCAAAGAGACCGGTTGCCTTGGCAACAATGAATTCAATTCCAAAAAAATTGAGCACAGGGATCAAGGCAATACCCGATCCTGTGCCGCCCATGGAAAAAAGTGCAGAAAGAAGAAAAGCGATCAATGTATAAATCAAGTAATCATGCATAGTGTATCCTAAGGGAAATATTTAATAAGTATAGATAATAAAAAATATAAGTTTTACTATCTTTGTAAGGAAAATTATATTTAAATAGGAGTAATATACTCCTTATTAGAGTAAAAAAGGATAAGCCATGAAAGAGATTACACTTGAAACAAAGATCGCAGATCTTTTAAATGATTATGAAGGGATGAAAGATATTCTTATCAAAATCAATCCCAAATTCAAGAAGCTTAATAACCCGGTACTCAGACGCACCTTGGCAAAAATAGCAGGGGTGAAACAGGCTGCTATAGTAGGGGGAATGGATCCTGTAGATCTGCTAAACCAGCTCCGTGAGGCAGTGGGGCAGGCACCGATTGATGTGACGACACCCAAAGGGGAAGTGGAAGCAGAAGAAGCACCGGAATGGATATTGAAAGAATCAAAGCAGACACTCAATGCCAATGAGATACTTGATGAGGAACGCAATCCTTTAGCAGAACTTCATAAAGCACTCAAAGCGATTGATGAGGGTGATGTGATTACTATAGAAGCAGATTTTCAACCGGAACCTTTGATGGATGAAATGCTAAAAGCTGGACATGAGGTCTTTGCACGGGAAGTAGCCCAAGATCATTTTATTACCTATATCAAAAAATAGATGATGAAGATCAATACTTCATTCTCTGTTGTCATACGTCTTTTTTTGTGGTTAGTGATGATTGTAGGAGGTGCAGTGTATGCACTGATGATAGACTGGGGTACTCCGCTTTTTTCCAACATCGCTTTTCATATTGTATGTGCGCTACTTGGTATCATCATACTCAAACTGGCATTCAATGCTGCGGGAAACGGGGGAAGAGAACTGACCAAAGGGCGTGTGGGCGACATTCCACGTATGGAAACCAACCGACTGGTAACTACGGGGCTCTTTAGCTGTATGCGTCACCCTATGCTGTTTGGGCTGACCCTTTTACCGTTAGGGTGGGGACTGTTGCTGGGTTCTCCCACATTTATTATGGTCATAGCTCCTTTGGAAATGCTTTTTATCATTGTGATGGTGATTATCTTTGAAGAGATGGAAGTGAAGAGAAAGTTTGGTGAAGCGTACAAAGCGTATAGTAAAGAAGTACCTATGGTTTCCTTCAATTCCGAGTGTTTAAAAAAACTTTTTAAAAATAGAGGTTAAAAATGCATTTTACTTTAAAACAAATTGCCACCATTCGATCTCCCTTTTGTGATTTGATCAATATGCCGGTACAGCCCAAAGGGGCAAAAGAGGTCTATGCAACCATAGAATTTAAAGAAGAGTATGAAGAGGGGCTTAAAGATCTTGATGGCTTCAGCCATGTGTATCTTATCTACCATTTTCATAAGGTCAGAGAGCCAAAACTGAGTGTGGTTCCTTTTAATGACAAGACCAATACCCCAAGAGGTGTTTTTTCTACCCGGACACCAATGCATCCTAACGGAATGGGGCTTTCAGTAGTAGAGCTTGTGAGTGTAAACAAAAATATCGTAACGATAAGAGGGGTAGATATTTTAGATGGTACACCACTCCTGGATATTAAACCCTATATAGAAAATTTTGATAAAGTAGAGACAGATGCAAGATCAGGATGGATGCAGGCAAGTTTAGATGAGGTAAGCAAGAAGCGCTCGGATGATCGGTTTGTAGAAAGCCAATAGATGTTCAAAATTGATGACCCTAAAAATAATATCAAGAATGTAATACATGCTTTCTTTTTGGCTTTGGCAATTACTATTGCTGAGCCTTCAACTATTCTGCCTTTGATGGTACACCACTTCAGTAACAGCGTGATTATGGTAGGTATTTTTGCCTCTTTGCTTCGTGGAGGAGCGATTACAGTACAGCTTTATGCTGCTTTTCATGCACAGGCATATAAGCGTGTGCTTCCCTATCTGAGGAAAGTCTTTTTCTTTCGCTGGATCTCCTGGTTCTCCATAGGATTGAGTATTTTTTTTATTGGTGACAGTAACAAGCCATTGACGCTGTTTCTCATAGGTTCAGGGCTCTTTTTCTTCTCTTTTTCAGCAGGCTTTGGTGCTATCTATTTTAAAGAGCTTCAAGCCAAACTCTTTTCCAAGAAATATCGCGGTAAGACGATGGCAAATAGACAGGTGGCAGGCTCCATTGCCTCTATTATCAGCGGAGGCGTTGCAGGGTATGTGCTTAACCATTATGAGGCACCTCTAAATTATGCCTATCTGTTCATGGTAAGCAGTCTCTTTATGGTTATAGGGTTTGTGACGTTTGTTACCATAGAAGAGCCCATAAAGGAGAATGTTTCTGTCAAAGAGAAGCATTTTAAAACATTTATAAAAAATGCGACGGTAACACTAAAAGAAGACAAACGACTGCAACAGCAGATACTTGCGATTTTTCTTAGCTTCAGCTATTTTCTATCTATGCCTTTTGTGATACTTAATGCCAATAGTACTTTTACACTGACAGGTTGGATGCTGGGCGGATTTATTACTGTACAGATGGTAGGCAGTATTTTGGGGAGCACTTTTCTATGGAGGAAGATCCATGACTATGAAAAAATGCTTTCACTCAGTTTTCTTTTTATGATTGCTGCTTTTGTCATTGCATTATTCGCAAACAGTGTCTATGTGTATGCTGTTATCTTTTTGCTTTTTGGTATTGCCTTGGACGGGTTCAATATTGCCGGGATGAATCTGGTCATTGAGATAGCTCCGGAAGAAAAACGCCCTGTCTATACCGCATTACAGACAAATATCAGCTCATTTGGACTTTTTTTCCCGGTTCTGGGCGGGGTTATTTTGAAGTTTGTAAGCAGCTATACGGTGATATATCTTTTAAGTATCCTGTTATTGAGTATAGGATTTTTAATTAGTAGACAGTTAAAAGAAATTAAATAAGACTAATTTAGTCTGATTTAAGAATCAGAAGAGTAACATACGATAAAGTAATAATTATCATTAACCTAACTTATCTATAATGATATGTTTAAAAATACTAGAAGGAAAGAAACCATGTTTAAAAAAATTCTACCGCTCAACCTCATTATCTCCCTGAGAATGTTCGGGTTGTTTATTGTACTTCCTGTGCTGTCCATTTATGCACTCAATATGCCAAATTCCAGTCATACGATGGTGGGTATTATTATCGGTGGGTATGCTATTACCCAAATGTTGTTTCAGGTGCCGTTTGGTACGATCAGTGACAAGATAGGAAGAAAAAAGACCATTATTGTCGGGTTGATCATTTTTGCTATTGGTTCATTGGTGGCTGGGTTAGCTACAGATGTCTATACGTTGCTTCTTGGGCGGCTGCTTCAGGGGGCTGGAGCCATAGGTTCTGTGATTACAGCGACTATTAGTGATGTGGTACATGAAGAAGAACGTGGTAAAGCTATGGCGATCATGGGAGGAAGCATAGGTATGGCATTTGCCCTTTCTATGGTGGCAGGTCCTACTATTGCAGCACACTTTGGTGGTGTGCCGACCCTTTTCTTTTTTGTGACCTTTTTAGCGTTGCTCTCTATTTTTATTTTGATAAAATATGTTCCAAATCCTCCTGTTATCAAGCATACCTACTTGGAAAGTGACAAATTCAAACTGTTTGAAAATAAAGATTTGATGAAGATGAATATTACCAATATGCTGGTAAAAGGGTTTATGACATTTGCCTTTATGATCATTCCGATCGTATTGGTTAAAACCTATGGCTGGGAGAAGGCAGAGCTTTATAAAATTTATCTTCCTTCTATGATCGTGGGTATTTTAGCCATGGGACCTGCGGCAATGATCGCAGAGAAAAAAGGAAAATATAAACTCATTCTACTTCTTGGTGTTCTTTTTCTTGCTATCTCCTATCTGCTTATTGGTATGAGTCATACAAGTATGCTTTTTAGTGCAGGGGTGATAGTCTTTTTTATAGGGTTCAATATGCAGGAGCCTATTTTACAGTCATTGGCTTCGAAGTATGCAAAAGTTCATCAAAGAGGACGAGTGCTCGGTATTTTTAACAGTTTTGGATACTTTGGAACCTTTATTGGTGGTTTCATTGGCGGTATGCTGCTTGATTTTACAACATTAAGTGTTATCTCTTATGGTATTATAGTGCTGTGTGTGGCATGGGCTGTGATGATCATCTCCATGAATAATCCTGCAAAAACAAAGATAGCTTACATCCATTTGGATGATACAGACCATGCCAAACATCAAGATCTGCATCAGTTGAAAGGATGTAAAGAGTGGTATATTAACGATACGGAACATGTGGTAGTGGTGAAATATGATGAGACCCAAACTAATGAAGATGAAATTAGAAAATTGCTTAAATAAGCAGAATATATAGAGGATAATAGTATGACTTTTTCAGATGAAGATATTTATGAAGCAGTAAAGCATCATTTACCTACCGTAAATGAATATGTGAACTCTCATGGAGGTGATATAAAACTTTTAGGTACCAAAGATGGTACGGTGTATATTGAACTTACCGGTACTTGTCATGGATGTTCTATGAGTTTAATGACTACCAAGATGGTAGTACAGAAAAAACTAAGAGAGTTAATACATCCTGAACTTGTGGTTGTCAATGTGGATGGTACACCGGAAAATGCTTTACCTGATGAATTCTATACTCAGGAAGAAGCAGAAGAGACACAGACCATTGATAAAAAAGAGGGTTTGATGGATAAAGTGAAAAAGCTTTTTTAAGCGAAGGAGAATCTATGCGTTATGTTGCAGCAATGATAGCCGTATGGTTATTGACTGGGTGTTTTAATCAGGGTAAAAAAATAAAGTATGATGGTGAGACGCTGATAGAGGAAAAATGTGCTGTGTGCCATAACCTGAAAATGCCACCAAGTACATATGAAGATGAGAAGGCACCACCTATGATGGCTGTAGTCTTTCATTTGAAAGATTTTATGAAGATCACTATGGATGATGAAAAATACAGTAAGTTTATCCCTTTTGTGCAGGATTATGTCATTCACCCAAGTGCTAAAAAATCATACTGTGACAAAGAGAGCCTTAAAACCTACGGGGTGATGCCATCGCAAAAAGGCAATGTTACTGAAGATGAACTCGAAGCCATTGCTTCGTATATGTATGATTTTTATGACCAGCAGAAGTATCTCAAACAGATGCAGGCAAAAGCGGATTTTGATGCCTTGCCAAAAGGGGAACAAATAGCACGTAAAAGTGGTTGTTTTAACTGTCATAGCTTTGAGAAAAAAGGGGTAGGTCCCTCTTTTTCAAGGATTGCAAAACGGAATGCCAAAGAGATAAAAGATACTATTGCCAATGGAAGTCATGGAAAATGGGAAGGCTTTCATGTGATGATGCCTGCATTTAAAAGTCACTTAACACAAGAGAATATTTTAACATTGCAGCAATGGATACAAAAAGATACCTCCAAAAAACAGGAGGCAAGACCTGCTAAAAACAGACTAGAAACACCATGGAAGGTAAAAAAATGATATTTGATCTATGTAAAGATAAAACGTTAAACGAAACTTACAAACTGATGGCACAAACTATCATACCTAGACCTATCGCATGGGTTGTGACAGAAGATGAGGGGGTAGTGAATATTGCTCCTTTTTCCTACTTTATAGGATTGTCCTCTGAGCCTGCTTCTGTACTTATTTCGGTTGGACATAAGCCTGATGGTACTCCTAAAGATACATTGGCAAACATACGTAAACACAAAAAATGTACTATTTGTATGGTAAAAGAGGAAGATTTAGAGAAGATGCACTTTTCTTCTAAAGGATTAGATAAAGAACTTAGTGAAGCAGCACTTTTTTCAATAGGAACGAAGCCTTTGGCAGAGGGCTATCCTCCTATGATAAAAGGGGTACCGTGTGCCTATGTCTGTGAACTGAATCAAGAGATAGATTTGGGAGGTGGCAGTACGATTCCTTTGGTTTTAAATGTCAAACATATATTTGTTGATGATGAGGTCATTACCGATAAAGAGAGATTGACTATTTCATTTGATCCTGTGGCACGTATAGGCAAGAGTTATGCTTTTTTGGGTGAAGAGATAGAAGCGCCTGTCATACCTTAGATTCGAAGGTATGGTCAGTGCATACTATGCGGGTAGATAATATGCCACAGCAATAAGTGAAATAACAATGGTAAGCCATATGCTTGGTATCCATCTATATTTCCCCGTAACATTTTTGAGTTCCATAAAATAATCCAATACCAACTGTACTTTTATAAATGTTGTTACAAGCAGTATGGCTACAAAAAAGCTGTTGATATAATGCAAATGTCCCAAGAGGTAAGCAAAAATAGTCAAGCCCACTAAAATTATCCAAACAATTTCTAAAGTTTTTGTCATCTTTTTGCCTTATCTTATAATATATACTAATGGAAAGAGAATAATCCATAAAAAATCGACCATATGCCAATAGGCAGCACCACTTATTATGCCTTTGTGGTCTTCAACGGTATAGCCATGAATTCTCGTTCTTTGAAAAATGTTAAATAAAATAACGGTTCCTAAAAGCACATGCATAAAGTGAAAGCCGGTCAACATAAAATAAAACATAAAGAACTTGTTCGTACTAAGGGAAAGTCCTTCTCCAAACATATGAGAAAATTCAAATATTTTATTGACTAAAAAACCAGCTCCAAAAAGCATAGCAAGCAGTAACCATTTGGATGCTTTTTTATTAAACTCTTCACGGCGATCATGTGTCAAGTTTTGAATACTTGTGACCGCTTTTACCACAAAATAGCTACTTGTTACCAAAAACAGGGTATTGATAAACCCTGATGTTGTCTCCAGCATCAGTTGAGAGTGGTTAAACATTTCAAGATTTGCTCTGCGTGAAAAAGCATAACCTATAAAGAAAAGACCAAACGTAATAAGTTCTACATAAATAATGATCCAAACGCCAAAATCCCCAGGAGGATAGAGTTCTTTTTTTACCGCATTGTCAGGCATCTGTATCCTTTGTAAAATGAAGTGCAATCAGCTTTTCAAGTACTTTCAGAACGTCATTTTCATCGCTTAGTGATTCTACTATAGAGTGCATACAGGCTTGATAGGGGTTAAATCCTTTAGTGATTAGTTTTCCTGCATAGATAAGGAGTCTTGTTGAAACTGCTTCTTGTATATCGGTATCATCAAGTTGGCGGATTTCACCTGCAATTGAGACGAGTTTTTTTGCTGTGTCTTCATCAATACCACTCTCTTTTATAAGTACCTGTATCTCTATTTCTTCTTTTGGATAATCAAAACTTAATGAGATAAATCTCTGTTTTGTACTGGGTTTCATTCCCTTTAGAACATTTTGATAACCTGGATTATAGGAAACTACAAGCATAAAGTCTGGATGTGCTTCTATGACTTCTCCCGTTCTGTCTATAGGTAAAACTCTACGGTAATCTGCCAAGGAGTGTAAGATAACAGTTGTGTCTTTTCTTGCTTCTATAATCTCGTCCAGATAGCAAATACCACCATGTCTTACAGCCTTTGTAAGAGGTCCATCCTGCCAAAAAGTACCATTTTCATTAATGAGATGACGACCAAGCAGGTCTGCAGCACTCAAGTCATCGTGACAAACAACAGTATAGACATCTCTACCAAGCTCTTCACCCATTGTCTCAATAAATCTTGTCTTGCCACATCCGGTCGGACCTTTAATCAAGATAGGTAAATTCATCTGTGCGGCAGCTTTAAAGAGTTCCACTTCATTTGCTTGAGGTAAATAATAACTTTTTGACATATTGTTTCCTTTATTTTGTTAAATTAATATAGATTTCCGGCAGTATTTTTGGAAGTTTCTCTCCATTTCTCACAATGGCATAGCCATTGTGTCCAAAGAGGTAGTTGAGATATTCTTTTGCATCTAAATCGATAGTGATACAAAAAGGTGTAATACCTTTTTTGCGTACCTCTTCGATAGCTTTTTTTGTATCCTCAATACCGTATCTTCCATCGTACCGGTCTTCATCATTAGGCTTACCATCGCTGATGATAAGGAGGAGTTTATTTGTATTTTGTTGCTTTTCCAGAATTTTTGTACTCTCTCTTATAGCGGCGCCAAGGCGTGTATAGTATTGAGATTTCATACTCTCAATTTGTCCACGAATCCTATCTGAATATTTTTCTTTAAAGTTCTTAATGATATTAAAAAAGACTTTTTTATTTTGCAAAGAGGAAAAAGAATAGATAGCAAAGTTATCTTCCAAACGTTCAAGTGCTTCACTAAAAACCATCAGCGCATCTTTAATCACATCTATAATTCTTATCTCCTGCGTGATCCCTCCGTCTGTAGACAAAGAGACATCAGCAAGGATAAGAGTTGCTATATCTCTTGTTGTCTTTTCATACGTTGTGTAGAAATTCTGATGATGCATCGATTTATTTTGATGGCTTACATACTTTATCCATTCATCAATATTTAGCTCATCTCCGTATGGTAGTTTATCATTTTTGATTCTGTCAAGTGCAAGTAAATCTAATTCATTTTGAATTTTTCGTACAGTTTTTTTTAGTCTGTTTGGTAATTTAACAGGCTCCACATTGATGGTGATTTGTGGTTTGATACGGACATAGTTAACAAGGTAGTCATTCTTTCTGTAATCCCATTCATTAATCAAATGTCCTTTTCCAAGAGGATATATTTCGGTCATATCCGGCTTTAAGTCTAAATCCATTTTGATACGTGAAGAGAGATTTGCCCGTTTTTTTCCTATGGTGATCTCATCCAAATCTTCTGCATGATACAAGGCGTCTTCATCAAAGCTGTCATCTTCAAGTCTGTCTACATTGACTTGTTCAAAGATACTCATCAATGATTCTGGTAAAAAAGCCAAAAAACCATCTGTATCTCTATCATCGTCAGCTTGATTTGTCTGTTTTTTCATTTCAAGTTCATCTTTGGGATTCCGCTCTTGTTCCTCTAGAAAATCATCTTCATTTTCCACAGGTTTTATAAGATTGCTTTCTAGAGGGGAGGGGTATATCCATAAGGGATTTGGATACTCTTTTATTAACGCTTCATCTTTCAAATTTTCAAAAGAGTTAATAAAAGATAATTGTTCAAATTCCTGACTGAGATAGGCTGTTGCATTTTTATAAAATAGTGCAAATCCACTGTATTTATTTATAAGATAATGGCTTGTCTGAATGTTTTGTTCCTGTAAATTTAAGCTGTTTATCCGGGTTTTTGTTGCCATTGCTACAAGCCAGTAGTAAAGCATCTCATTTTCTTTTTTTGTCTTGAAATATGCGAATGATGCAGGAAGGTAGACGGCTTTCTCATCTTGCCATGTCAGATAAAACTCTTTTCCCAAAAAGGAAATTTTTTCTAAAATAGATCGTGATACTTTGAGATGTCTTTTATCTGTAACTTGTAAATCTTTTGCTTTTTCACCACCTAAAAGGTGGTAAAAAATATGGAGTGATTTGGTGATATCGGCAAAGAATATACGCGCCTCTTCGTGAGGTTTGTGTACTTTTTTATTGAGATATTTATCCCATTTTTTACCGATACTTTCTTCAAACTCAAGCCAGTAGTTAAGCATTTTATTTTTTGTCTTCTTTGACAAAGAAACTAGAAAAATAAACCAAAAGACCAGCAAAGACCAAAAGACCAAATCCAAGACGCACGAAGTAAACACTACTAATAGAAGCCTGTGATTCCATGAAGCCAACTAGATGTGTTCCCACTCTTTGATCCATAATTTGCATAATGCCGGCAACGGTAAGTGCTAAAGTAAGTCCTACCATACCTATATTCATCATCCAAAATGCAATGAGTTCTCTTTTTTGAGCAGCTTTACAGTTTCCATGTGGACGACCTCTTAAGATCGGCATAGCATAAGAGATGACAGTAAAGACAATCATTACATACGCTCCATAAAATGAAAGGTGTCCGTGTGCTGCTGTGAGTTGTGTACCGTGTGTATACATATCAACAGGGGCAAGTGTGTGCATGAAACCCCAAACCCCGGCACCCAAGAAAGAGATCACCGCTGTTCCTTTTGCCCATGTCAATGCTATTTCATTGTCATGTTGGATCTTTCGCTCTTTTGACATGGTAAATACAAATAGAATCATCAGGAAAAATGGTAACGGTTCAACTGCAGATGAGATAGAACCAATCCATAGCCAATATTCTGGTGCACCCATATAGAAAAAGTGGTGACCTGTTCCCAAAATACCAGAGACCATAGTCATCGCAATGATCAGATAGAGCCATTTGTCAATATGTTCTCTGTCCACACCTGTAACCTTGAGTACAACAAAGGCTAAAATTGCACCAAGAATAAGTTCCCATACAGCTTCAACCCATAAGTGAACGGTAAACCACCAAAAGAATTTATCTTCAATCAGGTTATCAGGTACATAAAAAGAGAATAAGAAAAAGACTGCAAGACCTATAAGACCTGTCAGTAAAACAGTCGTAATAACAGTTTTTCTTCCTTTAATAACTGTCATAGCAGTATTTAAGACATATGAAAGAACAACGATAACAATACCAACTTTAGTAGGTAGAGGCTGTTCTAAGAACTCCCGTCCCATAGTAGGTAGAATATTATTAAATGTAAGTTTCGTTAACTCAGCATATGGTACAAACAGATATCCCAAGATGGTTAATACACCCGCTACAACAAATACCCAAAATGTAATGATTGCCAGTTTTGGACTCCATAGCTCATGCTCTGCCTCTTCAGGAACCAAATAATATGTAGCACCCATGAAACCAAAAAGGAGTAAAACGATCAGTAGGTTAACATGTACCATTCGTAAAACATTAAATGGAATGAGTGGAAACAAGAAATCTCCATATACATACTGAATACCCATGAGGATACCAAATAATAACTCTCCTGCGAGAAGAATTAATGCAAAAATAAAATACGGTTTTGCGACCGCCTGTGAACTATATTTCATATTTTCTCCTATCCTTCAATGGTTGGTGGCCAGTCATTGGCATTTACTTTAGACGTCCAGATTAAGAAATCAGATAAATTGTCTACCTGTTTAGGTGTCAAATTAAATTGTGGCATCTTTCTTCTGTTTGGTGTACTTAATGGTTGTGCAGCCATCCAGCCTTGCATATAAGCTTTAAATGCTGTTACATCACTACCGCCTCTTCTTTGAAATACATTCATGAGTTCAGGTGCATAGTATGCTCCCTCACCGATAAGAGTATGGCATCCTACGCAGTCGTTTTGCTCCCAGATTCTTTTGCCTTCAACGACAGATGGGGTCATGTTTACCTGGTTTGATCGTTTTGGTATTTGATGTACTGTATCAAAAGAGAGAGCAATAAATATCAACAGTGCAAAGGTACCGCCACCGTAATAGATATTTTTTGCCATACTTTTTGTTATACGTTCAGTCATAAATACTCCTTTTTTAAATTCTACCTTTTAGTAGTAATTGGAATATTAGCTAGTATTCTTTAATACTACCTTAAAGTAGTAATTAAACTATTTGTATTATAATATGACGTACAAAGTTAAATTTAAAGGGGTCATATGCAATTAAGTAATACCTCACAATATGCGATACGAATGTTGGCTTATATGGCTGACAAAAAAGATTCTCCACTGATAAATGCTACAGAATTGGCTAAAGTATTACAGATACCTTATAAATTTTTGACAAAAATCATGACTGAATTAGTGAAAGCAGATCTGGTCATTTCAATGAGAGGGCGAGAAGGTGGATATAGTCTAAGTAAAAAAGCTTCAGACATTAAAGTTGATGATATTTTAAATGTATTTCATGATTCAATTCAGGAGGAACAGTGTGTTTTGGGTATAGGGTTTTGTAATGGGATGTGTAAATGTGCTCTTCATGACCAGTGGATGGAACCAAAGCTTTTATTACAAAAGATGTTTCGGGAATCAAGTCTGGAAGATATTGCAGGGAAAGGGTGTAAGATATAAAAGGCACTTCTCATAGCCATTTATTTCAAATGATTGTTGAGTCAAAAAGTAGCTCGGAAGCTGGGCTGAATTGTCGAAAAGTTAAGGTATATTGGTTAAAATCAGAGTTAACTACTCCTGTTAAGGATTACAATGTTAATACGAAAACTTTTTAAATTTGAAAATGCACACATTGTGCGAGACTGTTCTACACAGCGTTGTAGTGAAAATATCCATGGACACTCTTATAAAGTTGAAGTTTTATTGGAGTCTAACTATTTGGATAATGGTCAAATGGTCTATGATTTTGGCTTGACTAAACTTTATATAAAAGAGCTTATAGACTCCTTTGATCATGCCATTACACTATGGTCTGGTGATGATAAAGAGTATATAGAAAGTATGAAAAAATACTCTAACAGATGGGTAGAACTACCGGTTTCCCCTTCAGCAGAGCAGTTTTCACGTGTGATTTATCTAATGGTAGAACGTATATTGGCATGTACAAATATGCAAAATGGTGAGAGAGAAGTAAGACTTCACAGTATTATTGTGCATGAGACGGAAACAGGGTATGCGCAGGGATTTGAAGAAGATGCACATAGTGAACTGATGGGAAAAATAAATTTGGAGGAGATCATTTTTTCTCCGCAGGTGCAGAGTGAATGGAGTGACAGTACACTTTGGAAAAAACTTTTGAAACAGACTTTAATTAAAAACCCTAAAAAAGTTTAGTATAATATGCCTACCAAAATACAAAGGATAGATATGAAAAAGATTACAGTACTTGCATTGGTAGCAGCAGCAGTATTATTTACTGCATGTGGTGAAGATGCAAAGAAAGCAGCAGCAGAGGCAACAGCTAAAGCAACAGAAACAGTGAAAGATACAGCAGCAGGTGCGGTAGATGCAGCAAAAGAAGCAACTGCAAATGCGGTTGAAGCAACAAAAGCAAAAGCATCTGAGGCGGCAGAAGCAGTGAAAGAAGAAGCAGCTAAAGCGGTAGATACAGCAGCAGCAAAAGCAACTGAAGTAAAAGAAGCAGCAGCGCAAAAAGCGGCAGATGCGGCACAAGCACTCAAAGAGAGAGCAGCAGCGACAACTGAAGCAGCCAAAGAAAAGGCAGCAGCAGCGGTTGATTCAACAAAAGCAGCAGCAGGTGCAGTAGATGCGGCAAAAGCAGCAGTATCTCCGGCAGCAAATGAAGCAGGAAAAGCAGCATTTGCCAAATGTGCAGGATGTCACGGTAAAGACGGTAAGACAAAAGCACTTGGAAAGTCAGAAGTAATTGCAGGTCAACCAGCAGCGGATCTTGAAACAAAAATCGCTGAATATAAAGCAGGTACAAGAAATGTTGCAGGTATGGGGATGTTGATGAAAGGTCAGGTTTCCGGACTTAGTGATGCAGATGTGAAAGCAGTGGCTGAATATATTTCAGGATTGTAAGATATTATTTATTTGGTGGGCACTTGCCCACCTTGTAAATATTGATATGCTCTATATCAATGTGTAAACAGATCCTCTTCTTTAGAACTATTTAACTCCCAACAGATTGGAATCATCTTTACTTTCATTCCTTTAGGAAGAAAATCTACATCCGGTAATGTAATAATAAATCCATCCGCTTTTTGCATAGGTGAGACCATGCCTGGAAGTTGTTGTTTAAGTGGCATAAATGTTTTCCCGTCAAATGTTCCCAGACGAACTGTATATTTTCCTTTTTTCAGTTTAAAATCTTCTCTCACAGTCGTTTCAACGGTAGTATGGTAAAAGGCATTGGCTCCTGATATTTTATGGATCACTGCACGTATAAAGAGTTCATAATTGACCATGGAAGCCAAAGGATTTCCAGGAAGATTAATGATGGCAGTATTGTCTATTTTCCCAAAAGCGGTAGGTTTTCCCGGTTTAATATCTACCTTGTCAAAATAGAGTTTCATTCCCAAGTTTCCGAATGCCTCTTTGGTGAAATCTTTGTCTCCCATACTTACACCACCCGAAGTAATGATGATATCTGCATCCAGTGCAGAGGTGACGGAAGCTTCTAAAGCATCAATAGTATCTCCACTGCTTGGAATGTAGCGTGTTTCACAGCCTAATTCTTTGGCGCGTGCTAAGAACATAGGAGTATTGGAATTATAGAGTTGATGTGGTTCTATTTTCTCAAAATGGGGACGCAGTTCATCTCCTGTACCAAATACGGCAACTCTGATCTTACGGTAGACTTTCAAATGTGTAATACCCTGACTAGCCAGCAGAGCAATACTGTAGGCTGTGATCCTTTCTCCTTTATGAAGATAGGCAGTACCACATTTAACATCTTCTCCCGCTCTTCTGATATGGGCATCTTTTTCTATATTTTTGGGAAGGAAAACCTTATCCTCTGTTACTGTAACATTTTCAATAGGGATAATGGCTTCACAACCTTTTGGAAGTGGAGCGCCTGTCATTATCCTGATTGCTGTGCCCTGCTGAAGTGTCATAGTAGGATCATCACCAGCATAGATTACTTCATTGGAAATGACAATTTGATCAGCATCGGTACACTTAACAGCATATCCGTCCATGGCAGAGTTGTCAAAGCGTGGCAGGTCAAAAGTAGCAATGGAATCCTCTGTCATAATACGTCCCAGAGACTCTTCTATAGGGATGATCTCTGTAGAGACAGGGGAGCAGTTCGCATAAATAATATCTAACGCTTCAGTAATTGAAATAGCCATGATATGCCTTTTAATCTGGAAATTATAAGGATTATATAACAAAATAGGATATAATCCGCTTTTAAGGAGTTTCTATGATAGAACAAATGATCACAGCACACAGCATATTGGTAAAGGTATTTTTGGGTTTTTTGGTAGCGGGGATAGCTATTCCGTTTATGACAGCAAAAAATCCAGTAGGATTTAAAAAGGCAAGTTTTATTTATACGATGATCTTCCAGGCATTGGCAACAATGATAGCTTTTGCAGGAATAGTAGCAATCTATGCAGGACATACAGGATGGGATACTGCAAGTATTATTATGGTCGTAGTATGGGCAGCACTGATGTTTATTGAGATCAAAAAGTATAAACTTATCAAACTCTCAGATCTACATAACAGAAATACCCATTTACTTTTAAAAAGTGCTTTTTTCAAGATCTCTCTGATTGAGATCTTTTTGGTTGTAGCCATGGTTGTTTTGATGATACTCAAAGCCAAAGGTATTGTGACACTGTAAGAAGATGTTGTATCTTTACCTAAAAACAGCAGGTGAATCTTCTTTAAGGCTCACAGGAGATGAACACCGCTACATCTTTAAAGTACGCAGACACAAAGCTGGTGACACCCTGTATCTGCGTAATTTGGAAGATGGGCTGATCCATCGTTATCTTGTTGATAGTATAGATAAAAAAATTGCAACACTGATGTTGCAGGAGAGTATGGCTACGGAGATCAAAGCTGCCAAGAAACTGCATCTTGGATGGTGTCTGATTGATCCAAAGAATATAGAGAAAGTACTCCCCTCATTGAATGAAATGGGGGTAGAGAAGATTACTTTTATTTACTGTAAACGCTCCCAAAAAAGTTATAAACTTGATTTTAAGCGTTTGGAAAAAATACTTTTAAATTCTTCTCAACAATCAGGACGAAGTCAGATGATGCAGCTGGAAATGGTTGAGGATCTAAAAACATTCATCACGCAATACCCTGAGAGTAAAATGCTTAATTTTTCAGAAAATAATTTTGTTTCCCAGAGGATCTTTGATACGATTGTCATAGGGTGCGAAGGTGGTTTTCATGAAGAAGAAGTAGCACTTTTTAAGGCTGAAGATATTGTGGGATTTGATATACCTCTGGTTTTAAAAAGTGAGAGTGCCGCATGTGCGGTGGCTTCAAAAACACTTTTATAAAAAATTAAAATTATTTCGATATAATTCTGCCCTATTTACTTAGTGCGGTAATATTGTTGTCTCAGCAAAGACTGTTGCAACACCCCCTGTG
The DNA here is from genome assembly GCA_026990595.1 of Sulfurovum sp. Taxonomy (GTDB): domain Bacteria; phylum Campylobacterota; class Campylobacteria; order Campylobacterales; family Sulfurovaceae; genus Sulfurovum. Next base: position 31,600 of record JALXCZ010000004.1, on the reverse strand, counting down.
ATACAGAGGAAGAGTCAAAATGGCTAGAACAGGTTAGTTGCCTGTCACAAAATAACTATTAAAGGTCTCAAAATGAGAAAAGATATACACCCGGATTACATGGAATGTAAAGTAAGTTGTGCTTGTGGAAACAAGTTTGAAGTCAGATCAAATAAGCCTGAGATGAGTATTGATATTTGTAATGAATGTCATCCATTCTTTACAGGTTCTGAGAAAATTCTTGATGCTGCAGGTAGAGTAGAGAAATTTAAAAGCAAATATAAACTCAGTTAATGGAACGTGCAAAGAGCAAAAGCTCCTTGCACTTACGCTAACGCTAAGTTTCCTTCAGCAGGAAGCTCAAGTGACTAGTCACTTTTGGCTGGTTGTTTCTTTTTAATAAAGTAAAAAAATGATTACATTTATCCCCACTCCTATTGGAAATCCCCAAGATATTACTATTCGTGCGATAAGGCTTTTTGAAAAAGCAGCTCTCTTTTTATGTGAAGACACACGTCAAACCAAACGGCTTTTAAGACTGCTCGAAGAGCGGTTTGGTATGACGTATCCTGAGGCTGACTTTATCTCTTTTAACGAACATAATGGAGAAGAGCGCCTTAAAGAGTTCGGAAATGTTCTGTCTGAGAAGGAGGTGGTCTATGTAAGTGATGCAGGAATGCCGGTTATCTCCGATCCGGGACAGTTACTTGTAGCCTATGCCCAGGAAAATGCTATAGCATATGATGTACTTCCTGGAGCCTCGGCGGTTACTACGGCCTATGCCGCTTCAGGATTTGAAGAGGGAAAGTTTCTTTTTTATGCTTTCTTGCCGCACAAAGGGAAAGAGAGAGCAGCAGCACTCAGTGAAGCGATGCATAATGGATACAACACCATACTTTATGAGTCTCCGCACCGTTTGGAAAAGCTTTTAAATGAAATAGAAGTTTTGGATGAGAACAGAGAACTTTTTTTAGCGAAAGAGCTCAGTAAAAAGTACCAAACCTACTACAGGGGCAGTGTAAAAGAGCTTAATTGTACGCTTAAAGATATGACGATCAGAGGCGAGTGGGTTGTAGTGATAAGGGCAAAAAAAACAGTAGAAAAAAGTTTGAATTTTTCAGAAATTTTATCGTTGGATATGCCTCCAAAACCAAAAGCAAAACTTTTGGCACAGCTGAGTGATAAGTCAGTAAAAGAGTGGTATAACGAACTCATACATTAGATGTTGTGGGTATCAGCTATTCTTAGAAATTCCCTTAACCCGCTAAAAGCAAAAAAAGGGTAAAATCTACCCTATGATAATTTATGGAAAGCAGGTCTGTCTCTACGCTTTAGAGCAACACCCGGAAATCATTACAACTGTCTATGTAGCCAAAAAAGGGATACTCCCTCAAAAGCTTTTTCATGAGCATCATGACAAGATCAAGTTTTTGGAAGAGAAATGGGCACAGTCCATGAGTAAAGGTGGGAACCATCAGGGGATTTTACTTGAAGTTTCCGATTTTGAACAAAGCAGTCTCTCTTCGATCAAAAAAGATAATTTTATTGTGCTGCTTGATGGTTTAACTGATGTAGGGAATATAGGAGCGATCGTGAGAAGTGCTTATGCACTTGGTGCTGATGCTGTGATTGCCAGTGGGGTTAAACAGTTGAACTTCTCAGCTGTTACCCGTACCAGTTCAGGAGCACTACTGGATATGCCTTTTCTTGTAGCACATAATATTTTGGATGTGTTCAATGAGTTGCAGCAGGTAGGTTTCTCTTTTTATGGTGCAGCAATGGAAGGTGAAGCAGTGCAAGAGATGTTTTTTATGCATAAACGTGTACTTGTACTGGGGAGCGAAGACAAGGGACTTTCTAAAAAAGCAAGATCAAAAATAGATCATAAAGTCTCCATAGAGATGAAGCATGCATTTGACTCACTCAATGTCAGTGCAGCAGCAGCAATTTTAATACATAGGATGGGTTATGCAGTTAAATGAGATACTTGAAGAGAATAGTACAAAAGCGATCAGTAAGAAAACAAATATTTCTGAAACGAATATTGATGCACTTCTGGCAGGTGATTTTGATAAGTTGAAAAAGGTAAAAACGTTAGGATTTATCTCTATTCTTGAACGTGAATACAAAGCAGATCTCTCTGCCTTAAAAAAAGAAGCATTATCCTATTATGACCAATATAATGCTGATGAAAGTGTTACTTTGGGATTGCCGGTAGTAGAAGAGAAAAAAGGAAAGTCAAAGTGGTTACTGCTTTTAGTACTGGCACTTCTCGCATATGCTTCCTGGTATTTTTTTACACAGTTTGATAAAAAACAGTTAAGCCAACTGCTTCCCTTTTCAGAAGAAAAGATCAGCCAAATGATCACGCCAAAGGAAAAGAATAATCAAAAAGAGTTACATATTGAAAATGCGATAGCCCCTACAGAAACAACTGCTGCTCCAGGAACAGAGATACAGGTACAAAGTGTAAGTATAGATCGAGAGACAAACAGTTCATATTAGATAAATAAAGTACAAGAGAGAAAAAATGTTTGATGAAATTCAATTTGAAAAAATAAACCGATTACCTAAATATCTTTTTGCAGAGATCAATGATCTTAAAATGGAATTAAGAAGAAAAGGGGAGGATATCATAGATTTTTCTATGGGCAACCCTGATGCCGCAACACCACAGCCGATCGTCGATAAACTTTGTGAAACGGCAATGAAGCCAAAAACACACGGCTACAGTGCAAGCAAAGGAATATATAAACTCCGTCTTGCTATGAGTAAATGGTATAAACGTAAATATAATGCCGATCTTGACCCTGATACAGAGATTGTAGCTACTATGGGTAGTAAAGAGGGATATGTGCATCTGGTACAGGCTATTTCCAATCCGGGTGATGTTGCCATTGTCCCCGATCCTACCTATCCTATTCACTCTCAGGCATTCATCTTGGCGGGTGCCAATGTAGAAAAGATGAAACTTGTTTTTAATGAAGAGACTTTCGAGGTAGATGAAGAAAGATTTTTGTCTGATCTTGAAGAAGCACTGGATAACTCTGTTCCTCAGGCAAAATTTTTGGTAGTGAACTTCCCGCATAACCCAAGTACGGCAACAGTTACACCTCAGTTCTATGAGAGGCTTGTGGCATTGGCAAAAGAGAAACGTTTTTATGTTATTTCTGACATTGCCTATGCAGATATTACATTTGATGGATATAAAACCCCCTCTATCATGAGTGTTGAAGGGGCCAAAGAGGTGGCAGTTGAATCTTATACCCTTTCGAAATCATATAATATGGCAGGTTGGCGGGTTGGATTTGTTGTAGGAAATAAAAAGCTCATCGGTGCATTACAGGCGATCAAATCATGGTTGGATTACGGTATGTTCACACCGATCCAGGTGGCTGCTACTGTAGCACTGGATGAACATGGATATGTACCCGATGAGCAGATTATTCCACGGTATCAGAAGAGACGTGATGTAATGTTGGAATCTTTTGGAAATGCCGGTTGGAAAATGGGTAAACCCAATGCCTCCATGTTCATCTGGGGGAAGATCCCTGAGAGTTGTCGCGAGATGGGAAGTATGGAGTTTGCGAAACGTCTGCTTCAGGAAGCAGGTGTGGCGGTGAGTCCCGGTATCGGTTTTGGAAAATATGGTGATGAATATGTACGTATCGCACTGATTGAAAATGAAAAACGCATCCGTCAGGCAGCCAAGAACATTAAAAAATTCCTAAAAAAAGTAGACGAGGAAAAGAAAAATGGTTAAGATAGGGATCCTGGGGGTCGGTACTGTAGGCGCGAGTGTAGCCAATATTCTTGAAGCCAATGCAGATATTATTGAAGCCAGAGCAGGGAAAAAGATCGTTGTGAAGTCCGGCGTGGTCAAAAATCTTGCTAAAGACAGAGGTGTTTCTATTAAAATTTCTGACAATCCGCTGGATGTCATAGATGACCCGGAGATTGACATCGTAGTTGAGCTTATGGGTGGGGTGGAAGAGCCATATGCATTGGTTAAAAAAGCACTTGAGAACGGCAAAGCCGTAGTGACTGCCAACAAAGCCTTGCTTGCCTATCACCGCTATGAGCTTCAGGCACTGGCAGGCGATATCCCCTTTATGTATGAAGCAAGTACTGCAGGCGGTATTCCAATCATCGGTGCACTGCGTACGGGACTGAGTGCGAATCACATTGAATCTATTCAGGGGATCATGAATGGTACATGTAACTATATGCTTACCAAAATGATCGGTCAAGGCGCACAGTATGATGCTATTTTAAAAGAGGCACAAGAGCTTGGGTATGCTGAGGCAGATCCAACTTTTGATGTTGGGGGCTTTGATGCGTCGCACAAACTGCTTATTTTGGCAAGTATTGCTTATGGAATAGATGCAAAACCGGAAGATATTCTTATAGAAGGTATCGAAAATATTACACAAACAGATGTAGCTTTTGCCAAAGAGTTCGGCTATGAGATAAAATTGCTTGGGATTGCTAAAAAAGTGGGACAGGGTGTAGAGCTGCGTGTACATGCAACGATGATACCGCAAGAGTCTATGATTGCCAAAGTAGATGGTGTGATGAATGCTGTAACCGTAGTAGGTGACAGAGTCGGAGAGACGATGTATTATGGACCCGGTGCCGGAGGTGATGCTACTGCTTCTGCAGTGATCGCTGATATAGTAGATATTGTACGTGGAAACCACGGTCCTATGCTTGGATATAAAAAAGGTTTGGAGAGCGGACTTACACTGCTTAGTAAAGATGAGATAGTGACTCAGTATTACCTTAGACTGGAAGTAGATGATCAGAGTGGTGTATTGGCAACAATTACTTCTGCATTGGGTGAATTTGGTATTTCTATAGAGTCTATGTTGCAAAAACCAACCAAGAGTGAAGATATCGCTAAACTTCTTTTTACAACACACAGATGTAAAGAGAGTGAAATGCAAGAGGCAATGACTGCATTGGGTAAACTTGATGTGGTACATGGTAATATTGCTATGATGAGGATTGAGAAATAAGGAGTTACTATGGCAAAAGACCACTATTTTGACATCACGGCGAAGCTGGATATGATGGAGATGAAGAATGCTATCGTTATGGCAGAGAAAGAGGTAGCGACGCGCTTTGACTTTAAAGGTGTGAAGGCTGAGATAAATTTGAATGAGCAAGCAAAAACACTCTCTTTGAGTTCTTCTACAGACTCGAAGATAGATGCGCTTAAAGATATACTCATCTCTAAACTCATTAAGCGTAACATTGCAGGAAAATCACTCGAAGAGGTGAAAACTGAGGGTATAAGTGGCGGGAACACGAAAGTGATTTACCGTATTGTAGATACGATAGATAAAGATGAAGCCAAGCAGATAGTCAAAGCCATCAAAGCGATGAAACGCAAAGTAACTCCGTCTATTCAGGGGGATGAAGTACGCGTGTCAGGTAAGAAGATAGATGATCTGCAGGCCGTGATGGCTGAGGTAAAGACGCTTGATTTGAAGGCACCGTTGGTGTTTGGAAATTTTAAATAATGTTGTAGTGGCAGACCTGTGTGTCTGCCCAAATTTTAGGTTTAAACACGGATTTGCCCAAAATTGGAGGGTCAACACATGGGTTGACCCCTACGAGTGAGGTATTATAATTTAACTACAGTGCCCGCCGCCGCAGCATCCTGAATGGGCTTTGGCTCTTTCATCAACAGCTATTTGGAAATTTTGTCCATCTTCACTGAAAGTAAATTCATGTTTCTGGCACCATTCGTCATTCATGACTTTTACCATATTCATGGCTTCTACGAGTGCATCATCTTTACTTGCAAAACGTTTGTTATTTTCAAAGTCGGACTTTTTGAAACATCCACACTCTTTTTCTATGTTTATTGTAAACATTGCTATCCTTTAGGTATAATTTTGCACGAGAGTAACAAAGAAAAGTTAACAAGACTAAGTTTTAAGCCTAATTAGGATAAATTTAGTCTCATTTGTTTCAAAAGGCATCAATCATGACAAAAAAAGATACGCAACGTAAAGAGATAGAGAGTGTCTGTACCTACTGTGGTGTAGGATGTGACATCACTGGAGTGGTGGAAGACAACAAGATCATTAAGATATTTGCCCAAAAAGACGGGGTGGTTTCCGAGGGAAAGCTCTGTATCAAGGGGAAATACGGGTATGATTTCGTGGATGCCAAAGACCGTATTCGTGAGCCTAGAATTAAAAAAACTTTTTTAGCCAAAAACCCGCAGCTTCAAAAAGTTTTTGGTGCAAAGCTTGTAGCTTTTGATGATGCATATATGACCTGTGACGTGGACACAGCCACCAGCATGGCGGCAATGAAGCTTGACGAAATAAAAAAGCAGTATGGCAGTGAAAGTTTTTGTGCTATAGGAGGTGCGAGAACATCATGTGAGAGTGCCTATGCCTTTCAGAAATTCTGCCGTGAGACTATGGAGTCTCCACATGTAGACAACTGTGCAAGGGTTTGTCACTCTCCAAGCCTCAAGGGGATGCGAGCGACCATAGGTGAGGGGGCTGCGACCAACCCCTATAATGACATCTATGAGTGTGAATATATGTTAGTCATAGGCTCCAACACTATGGAGGCGCACCCTATCATCGCTAACCGTATTGTAGATATGGCAAAGAAACATAACAACCTCTCTGTCATTGATGTGCGTGAGACCAAGCTGGCACGACTGGCAAAGCATAGTTGTATCATTCCTTTTGAGGCGAATCTGTTGTTGCTTAATATGATGGCGTATGTCATCATTGATGAAGAGCTTTATGACAAAAGTTTTATTCAAAATCGTACTAAAGACTTTGATGTATTTAAAGAGAAAATACTGAATGACCCCTATGCCAATCCGGCATTTTTCAAAGAAGTAGAAGGGTATGAGTATCTGGCTAAGATGATCCCAAATATTGCCAGAGAGTATGCCATAAAAAAATCAATGATTTTTTGGGGGTTGGGTATTACAGAACATCTCGATGGCTCATATGCAGTGATGGCTATTACGCATCTGGCACTGATGACGGGTAACATTGGTAAAACAGGTGCGGGGCTTATGCCGCTTCGTGGACAGAACAATGTACAGGGAGCGTGTGATATGGGCTGTCTGCCTTACTACCTGCCTGACTACCAGACACCTGAAAAAATAGGACTTATGACCCCACAACTCATGGATGCGATGTTTGATGGCAAAATTAAGGCACTGCTCAATATGGGAGAAGATATCGTCCATATTCACCCAAATGTCAACAAGACGGAAAAAGCTATAGAAAATCTCGAGTTTATTATGACGCAGGAACTTTTCATGACAGAGATCGCCCAAAAAGCGGACATTGTCATAGGGGTGAAATCTGCCTATGAAAAGACTGGTGTCTATGTTAATGCCATGAGAAGACTGCACCTTTCTCAGCCACTGGTAGAGACAAATCTACCTGATGACTGGGAAGTGTTGACGCAGATGGCACACAAACTCGGAGATGAGAAGAACTTTCATTTCAAAACTTCTGAAGATGTCTGGAATGAGGTCAGAGAGGTGGCACCTAGAAGATTCAGCGGTGCAGACTACTACAGGCTGGAGCGTCACAGAAAGCGTGGGATGCAGTGGCCAATTTATCATGAAGACACGCCTATACTGCACCTGCTTGATTTTCGTACAGAAGATGGACTAGGGAAGTATGTCTATAAGCAGTATGAACCAAGAGGGATGGTGCAGGAAATTGTAGAGAAAAAATTCTACAACGATGTGCTGGAAGGGTATTATCTCACCACAGGGCGTACACTGGCGCACTACAACAATGCTGCACAGACCAAACGAAGCTCCAAGTTAGATACAAAGTATGATGAAGATGTACTCCTTGCTCCGCTTGAAGATGAAGAGAAACTGGGTGATAAAGTCATCTTGAAAAGTGCCTATGGAGAGAGTGAAGCACTTACAGTCAAGTTTACAGACAAAATAAGAACAAAAACCCTCTTCTGCACTTTTCACCATGCCAAAAGCCACATCAATGCCCTCTTTGGAGATGAGTGTGACGAACTCATTATGACAGCACGTTTTAAGTCCGTAAAAGTCGATATTATCCCTGTAGGGGATGAGGTGGCTTGTGGGTAGGGTATAAGGTTGCATTTCGCGACTCTATAAAAGATACTATCTGATACAATTTAAGGTATTGGAAATAAAGAGTCTTTTCAAAATATCTACGCAACAATCTGTGACGAATATTTCCCTTTATGAGATTGTGCAATCACATTTTGTTTTATTTTTGTTGAAGAGGTCAGAGGGTTGTAGCTGACTTGTATTATTTTTGCACCCTTTGCTTTGAGATATTTTTCAACGGCAATATTATGTGGTTTATCTCCCCAGTCTTCTCCAATGACAAAGATATCTACATTTAAGTTTTTACAGTTACTTACGTATTCCAGTTTATCATAGGAAACAACATCATCTACACATCCTAATGCTTTTAGCATTCTCATTCTTTGATCTAATGGAACAACAGGTACATTTCTTTTGTATGAACCTACTACTTCATCTGAAGCTACTCCCACTACAAACTTATCACCTAAGGTTGCACAGTATTCTAACAGATCTAAATGACCAACATGAACCATATCAAAGGTACCAACGGTATATACTATTTTCATTAAACTTCCTCATTTACTCCATGATACCCATACAAGCTTAAAAGAGAGTGCTACTAAAAATTAATTTAATATTTGCTTAAATACTGAATTATGATATAATAAAATAAAATAAGGTGTAAAAATGAAACAACCAATGATTCTCTCTTATGTAAGAGATATCCCTAACCTATTGTCCCTCTCAGGTCTAGCCTGTACCGTTCTTGCTATCTATTTTAGTATCACAGGTCTTTATGCTGCGGCTATGATTGGTATGGTTTGGGCAGTTGGCTTTGACTGGGCTGATGGACTGGTTGCAAGAAAGTTAAAGAAAAGAACACCTACTGACGCAAAGTTTGGCGGGCAGCTTGATGTACTAATAGACATAGTAAGTTACGGGGTGACTCCAGCAATTTTACTTTTATCTTATGGAAAATTTGAGCCAATATTTCTTTTTGGAGCCTTTATAATGATGGCAGCTGCAGCTATACGGCTAAGTTATTTTAGTACTTATGGTTTAGCAGGAGGAACGAAATATACAGGTCTGGCACTTGATAATAATAGCTTAATTTTGGTTTTTGTATTTTTATTTGAAAGCATAGTCAGTCATGGAACTTTTGTCATAATATTATATCTTAGTGGTGTTGGACTTGCCATTTTAAATGTATCAGAGATCAAAACACCAAAACTCTCAGGAAATCCAAGAAATGTATATCTGCTTGGGGCTTATACGTTTGTTATAACAGCTATATATGGCTTGCAATTATTGTAAAATGAATGAGGAAAAAGAGATTTAATGAAAAATATGACAATTTGACATGTTTTTATTACCTCCTTCTTTTTTCTTCTATACTTCTAATATTACCATACTAAGTAAATACCTCAATTTTTGATGTAATGATTGCGTTCATAATCAAGGTATATTTTTGAAGGACTCGCCTTAGAGAATTTTGGTAATATAAACAGTTAGGAGTACCCATGAATGAATTAACTATCCCCATACATCATAAAATCTACACACTACGTGGTAAACAAATTATGCTAGATAAAGATTTGGCATCGTTGTATGAAGTGGAAACAAAAGTTTTTAACCAAGCAGTAAAAAGAAATAGTGAAAGATTCCCTGATGATTTTATGTTTCAATTGACTAGTGAGGAATATGATTCTTTAAGGTCACAATTTGTGACCTTAGACAATGGACGAGGAAAACATAGAAAGTATATGCCATATGCTTTTACAGAAAATGGTGTCTATATGCTCTCTGCTGTACTGAAAAGTAAGGTTGCTATTGAGGTGAGCATAGAGATAATGCGTACCTTTACGAAACTTCGAGAGTTTACCTTGCATTACAATGCCTTAGCTAAACAACTCATAGAACTAGAACGTAAAAATGATAAGAAGTTTAAAGAGGTATTTCATATTTTAGATACTTTAGTGAATGAGACGAAAAAGACAGACGAGAAAGTGATGGGATTTATACGAGATGCGTGAACTTCCCAAACTCTTTGGAGATCAAAGTGAAACCCTTGCCACACAGTTTTTGGAACAGGAGGGTTTTGTGATTTTGGAGCGCAACTATTTTGCCAGAAAACTTGGTGAGATAGATATTATCGCCGAGCAGGATGAGGTGCTTCATTTTATAGAGGTAAAAAGTGGGAAGTCTGATACTTTTGATCCTGTCTACAATGTAACGCCTGCCAAGCTTCGTAAAGTCATTAACTCTGCACACTATTATCTCAAAATCAAAGGCTTGGATATACCATTTAGTATAGATGCACTCATAGTACGTGGGGATGAGGTGGAATTTATAGAGAATGTTACACTTTAATGGAAATATTCTTTTGAAAGTGATGTAAATGTTTCAAAGAGTTTACTTTGATATTTATTTTTATGGTAGACCATATAAAATTCTCTTTCAAAAGTCATATTGTGTAGTTTGATTTCGTAGAGTTCTTTACTTTCAAGTGCTTTTTCTACAGCAAAGCGGGAGATACAGGTAATAGCCTCAGAGTTATTGCAAAGCAGTGTCTTTACTTCTTCAAATTCATTAAAATGCATAAAAATAGGAAGATCTGAAGCAAGTTTCCCTAAACGTTTTAGAAAAACCTCTCTTGTTCCGGATCCCTCTTCTCTCAAAAGCCATTTTTTAGAAAAAAGCTGATCAATATAGTATGTTTTTTCTGCAAGTTTGGCATCGCTTGATACAACAATCAGTTGATCTTTTCCTATTTGATGCTTGATGAGATCAGCTTCTTTACAGACCATTTCAACAAAGCCAATATCAGTAGAACCGGTTAAAACTTCTTTTAAAATATCTGCGGAATTACGGATCTGATGCTGTAAAGAGACATCAGTATACTCTGAAAGAAAGTCATACATCACTTGAGGCATGATGAATTCACCAATACTTTTACTTGATGAGATACGCAGTATCCCTGAAAGTTTATTGTGTTTAAAGCAGTGCTCCGCTTCTTTTAGTATGAGATAATGAGGATAGGTTTTTTCTTTAAAAAAGCGTCCACGCTCATTGAGAATTAACTTTTTACCGATGCGGTCAAAGAGTGGTTCTGAAAGCTTTTTTTCCAATGATTTGATAGAAAGTGAAATGGCTGATTGGCTTATAGAAAGTTTTTGGGCAAGTTGAGATACATGTGTATTGTCTGCCAAATAATAAAAAAGTTCTAATTCTCTCAGGGTCATATTTCCAACTTATTGATAATTTTAATGATTATATCAAATTTTATATATTTTTAAAATGATAAATTTTATTCTATAATCCGTTTAAATTATTACAAAAGGTTAAAAATGAGATTATCTAAGATTATAGTACTATTGGCAGTGTTTTTTACTTCAGGCATGGCATCAACGTTTGTTTCCTATCATGAAACAGCAGATAAATTATTGCAGCAAAATATAAAAAATGGATTGCGTGCAACAACAGATGAGGTAAAAAAGGCGTTAAAATCAAAAGATACACTGGTTGTGGATGTAAGAACTGTACAGGAATGGGCCGGAGCACATATTAAAGGAAGTGTAAGAGTCGGTAGACAAACACCTGAATTAGCCATTTCAAATTTTGCACTTGACGATGATGACAAATTGATAAAAGACAAATTGATTGTTGTCTGTAACACTGGACACAGAGCATCACTTGAAGCAGTTATTTTTAGAAAAATGGGTTTCAAACAAGTAAAAGTGTATCCTTTAGATGAGTGGATTGATGAATGTAATCCGGTTGCAACCAAATATTCAACTCAGAAATATAAAGAAGGAAGAGCAAAGAAATTTGGTTTGTTTTATTCCGCATCATGCTATGAAAAAGCCATTAAAAATTAAAATACTCTATGCTATGTAAGCTATGAGGTTTCATGATTTTGGTAAATCTTACGCTATAATGTGCGTCAACTATAGTGTAAAGGTATACTTATGAGACTGACTGAAGAGCAGCTTGTACAATTTGACAAAGATGGATTTTTACTTTTATCCAATTTTGCAGATCATGAACTCTGTGACACCATTAAAGATATAGCAAAGGCACATTTAAAGCATAAAGTACCTCCTATTGAGACAGAGACAGAGTATGTAGGGAAGTCCAAAGAGGAGAGAGAACGTATCTCTGACGGGAAGAGTGAACAGAGGGAAGAGCGTATTACTGTAAGACGGCTTCGACAGGTCTACCATCGTGATATTGTATTTAGGCAGTGGATGGAGAGTGAAAAGATACGTCCAATACTTGGGCAGATACTGGGAGAAGACCCTACGATCACCATAGCCCATCATAACTCTATTATGACAAAAATGCCGCATACTTCCACAGAGACCTCCTGGCATCAGGATTTTCGTTACTGGCATTTTGAAAATGACAATCTTGTCAGTATCTGGCTGGCACTGGATGAGGAAAACAGTGATAATGGTGTTCTGGAATTTATCCCGGGAAGCCATAAAATGGCATTTGAAGCGTCTCAATTTGATGAGAAGGAATATTTCTCAGTAAATATCCCTCAAAATCACTCTTTACTCGGTACGAAAGTAAGCAATGCCCTAAAAAAAGGTGATGTAGTACTGTTTCACTGTAAACTGTTGCATAGAGCCAATAAAAACAGTACAGATGAGCCAAAGATCTCTTTTGTCTATACGGTAAAAGGATGTAGTAATAAAGCACTGGAAGGTACACGCTCTACAGAGTATAATGAAATACCATTACACACTATTTCTACACAATAAATGTATAAATATGAAATGTATGAGAAATAGTTGACAAAATAATAAAAAGTTGTTATAACTCATTAATGAAATTAAGCTATAATTTTCAAAACAAAATTTAAAGGACTTAAATATGGCAAAATATGTAGAATTGACAGCAGAAAACTTTGATGCGACAGTAAAAGAGGGTGTCACAATGGTAGACTTTTGGGCTCCATGGTGCGGACCTTGTAGAATGATCGCTCCGGTAGTTGAAGAGTTGGCTGAAGAGTTTGAGGGAAAAGCAACGATCGCTAAAGTAAATACGGATGAGCAACAAGACTTAGCAGTAAAATACGGTATCAGATCGATCCCTGCGATCCTTTTCTTCAAAAATGGTGAAGTAGTAGATCAAATAGTAGGTGCAGCTTCTAAAGATGCATTTGCAGAAAAAATCAACGCACAACTTTAAGTGTTTCAGGGTGGGCTTTTCACCCACCTTTTAAATCTTCTTCTTTTCCCTCTCTAAAAATTATTAACCAAGTATTTAAAGTGTATAATTTCAGTAATTATTTGTTTAAAAATTTCAAGGATTCAAAATGTTAGATTGTGCGATCATCGGTGGTGGACCGGCAGGCTTAACGGCAGGACTTTATACAACACGCGGCGGACTTAAAAATGTCACCATGTTTGAAATGGGAATGCCCGGTGGGCAGATCACCCAAAGTTCCGAGATAGAGAACTACCCGGGATTTTTCGAGCACGATAAAACGGGTATGGATTTTATGAATACCTGGCAGAAACAGTGTTTTCATTTTGGACTTAAACATGAAATGAAAAAAGTAGAACGTGTGTCTAAAACAGGTGAACATTTCACCGTAACACTTGAAAGTGGTGAAAGCGTAGAGGCAATGACAGTAGTAGTTTGTACAGGAAGTACGCCCAAAAGAGCAGGTTTTAAAGGTGAAGATGCATTTTTTGGGAAAGGGGTAAGCACCTGTGCAACGTGTGACGGATTTTTTTACAAAGACAAACCGGTGACCGTATTGGGTGGGGGTGACACGGCACTTGAAGAGGCACTTTACCTCTCCAATATCTGCTCAGATGTCTATGTAGTACATCGAAGAGATACCTTCAGGGCAGCACCTCCAACAATTGAACGTATAAAGAAAAAATCCAATATCCACCTTATTACAGACTCTGTTATAGAAGAAGCCTATGGTGATGCTATGGGGCTGGCAGGAGTCAAAATTCGTAATGTCAAAACAGATGAGCTCACACAAATGGAAAATACCGGGCTCTTTGTCTTTGTGGGGCATAATGTACAAAATGAAGTGTTGAAAGATGAAAACGGAGCATTTATCTGTGATGTGAATGACTGGGGACAGGTGATCGTTGATCTAAGTATGAAAACATCTGTTGAAGGGTTGTATGCAGCAGGTGACATACGTATAGAAGCACCCAAACAGGTGGTTTCGGCAGCAGGTGATGGAGCAGTGGCAGCATTACAGGTTATTTCAACAATTCAAGAACAAGCATAAAAGGAAGCAAAAAATGACAAAAGTCGGTATTGTAGGTAGTACAGGAAGAATGGGAGAGCATCTCATTAAAAATATACTTGAAGATGAGGCTTTAATACTCAGTGGGTTACATGTCTTTGATGAATTAAAGACAGATGTTCCTGCTGATGTATTGGTTACAAACAGTATGGCAGCATTGCTGGAAGCCTGTGATGTGATTATTGATTTTTCTGCACCGGCAGCAACGCAGGAACTTTGCGAGGAAGCATTGAAAAATCCGACACCATTGGTTATAGCCACTACAGGATTTACTGCACACCAGCAAAATCTATTAACAGAAGCCTCTAAAGAGATGCCTGTACTTTATGCATCCAATATGTCAGCAGGTATTGCATTGCTTAAGCAATTGGTTGAAAAAGTTTCAGCTACATTAAAAGATTTTGATATTGAGATCGTTGAGCAGCATCACAGACATAAGGTAGATGCACCAAGCGGTACAGCATTGACTTTGGGTGAATTTGCAGCCAAAGGACGTGGTTTGGACTTGGATACAGTACGTGTCTCAGGAAGAGACGGACAAATAGGTGCCAGAACCAAAGATGAGATAGCTGTAATGGCTCTGCGTGGTGGTGACATTGTAGGGCGCCATACGGTCGGGTTTTATAATGATGGAGAGTTTTTAGAGTTGAATCATACTGCTACAAGCAGAGAAACATTCTCAAAAGGTGCCATAAGAGCAGCGAAATGGTTAGTCAACCAAGAGAGTGGTCTTTACTCCATTAATGACTGTTTAGGAATTTAATATGTGTGCAATTGTAGGTGTATTTGGTGCAAAAAAAGCTTCTACCGTAGCGTATTATTCGCTTTTTTCTATGCAGCATCGTGGTCAGGAAGCTACAGGTATTTCTGTAGCCAATGGTGAGCATATTTCTGTTTATAAAAAACGTGGCATGGTTGCTGATGTCTTTTCACAGGCGACACTTGACAGTCTGGAAGGTAGCTGTGCGGTAGGGCACAACCGTTATTCTACTGCGGGAAGTGAATCTGCAGGAGATGCACAACCTGTATTTGCCAAATACAAATTGGGTGAGATCTCTGTGGTACATAATGGGAATCTTGTCAATAAGCACGAAGTACGTAATGAGTTGATTGACAGGGGAGCCATTTTCCAAACGGATATGGATACAGAAAATATCATCCATCTTATTGCAAAGTCTCAAAAAGATTCGTTGGTTGATCGTATTAAGGATATGCTGACAAAGATAGAGGGTGCTTACTGTTTGGCGATCCAAAGCCGTTCTAAAATGTTTGTGATCCGTGACCGTTTCGGTATTAGACCACTCAGTCTTGGAAAACTCAAAGACGGTGGCTATATTGTTGCATCTGAAACTTGTGCCTTCGATCTGGTAGGGGCAGAATTTATGCGTGATGTAAAGCCTGGAGAGATGCTAATCTTTGAAGAGGGGAAAGAACCGGTAAGTGAACAGATTTTTGAACCGGACTACCATCCTTGTGCTTTTGAATATATCTATTTTGCAAGACCGGATTCTATTATTGATGGTAAAAATGTTTACCAGAAGCGTCTGCAGATGGGAAGACAACTGGCTAAAGAGACCCCTGTTGATATTGATCTGGTATTACCGGTTCCGGACAGTGGCGTTGCGGCTGCAAAAGGATATGCTGAGGGTCTTGATGTACCGTTTGAGATGGGGATCGTTAGAAATCACTATGTGGGGCGTACTTTTATTGAGCCAACACAGGAGATAAGGGATCTTAAAGTGAAGTTGAAGCTTTCACCTGTGAAACATCTCATAAAAGGTAAAAGAGTTGCCATCATAGATGATTCACTTGTACGTGGTACTACTTCTAAACAGATAGTACGTATGCTTAAAGAGGCAGGGGCCAAGGAGGTACATATGCGTATTGCTGCACCGGAGATTAAGTACCCTTGCCGTTATGGTATAGACACGCCAACCAAAGACGAACTTGTCTCTACCAAGTATACAGCGGAAGAGATAGCCAAAAACATGGGTGCGGATTCTCTCGGGTTCCTCTCTATTGAAGGACTAAAAGAGTCATTAGGTAAGGATAGAACATATTCGTTGGTAAGTTTTGACGGTAAGTATTTTGCCGGAGGAAATGCAGAGAGTCCGGGATGTGCTGGAGGATGTTAATATAAAAGGACAGATATTGAATCTGTCCCTACTATTTCTTACGACTCTCTTTCTCTGTAATTCCAGACATTCCAAATCTTCTTGCTAACTCTTGTTTGACTCTGTCAGGTGAGATGTCACGGTAGCCTAAACCAACCAAGGTATGATAGAGAAGGTCGGCAGATTCGTAGATGACTTGTTCATCACTCTCTTCATTGATGGCAACGCATACTTCATCTGCCTCTTCTCGAATTTTAGAAAGCATGAGTTCTTTGTCATCAAGTAACTTTTTAGTCCATGACTTTTGTTCTGCTGGTGCATTTTTACGTTCGAGTATTGTATGGTAAAGGGTATCTACTACACCATAGATGGCATCAGTATCTACCTCTTTGTCCAAAATGATCTTCTCTTGCATAACAGAAGTAAAGAAACAGCTTTTACGTCCTGTGTGGCAAGCTACACCATTTTGTTTGATCTTAAGTATTACCGTATCTGCATCACAGTCGAGGAGTACATCTTTGATCTCTTGTGTATGGTCAGAGCTTTCACCCTTTTTCCAGATACGCTGTTTGCTTCTACTGAAGTAGTGGGCATAACCGGTTTCTAAAGTAAGGGTATATGCCTCTTCATTCATATAGGCAAGCATAAGTATTTCGTTTGTTTCTGCATCTTGTGCAATAGCGGGGATGAGGGGGTTTTTGTTCCAGTCAATGGTCATAGTATTTCTCCGAAATAAATTCTTTCGTTCCCATGCTTTGCGTGGGAATGCATATATCAAATTGGTATATATAGTGAAGTATTCATTCCCACGTGCAACGTGGGAACGAGAGTAGGGAACTATTGTTGTCCCATTAAACGCTTTTGTTTTCCTTTGGCATCTACCCAGATGTTAGGTACTGCACCACCAGGGGTAAGGAAAATCTGTGCATCCTTGTTCACTTTAAGAGCTTCATTGAACTTACCTTGTGTCTTAATTTGCTCTAGTTGAAGAAGTTCTGCGGTGAGTGAGTTCGAGATAAGTTTATTTGCTTTTGCTTGTGATTCGGCTTCTATACGAATCTTGTCTGCCTCACCCTGTGCCTCAATACGGTTTTTTTGTGCTACACCTTTTGCTACTTCAGCAGCTTTAAGTGCTTGCTCTTTAGCTTTTTCTTTCTCTTGCTCTGCTATGGTTACATCTTGTTTAGCAGCTTGAACCTCTTCGATTTTTTCTTTAATCTTTGGAGGAAGTACAATGTTTCTAAGTTCTACAGAAGAGAGGATAACCGGCTGGTTTGGAAGTGCATCTACCTTTTCACGTACCTTGGTCTGGATCGCTGAAGCTATAGCATTTCTCATTTCCGGAAGTTGCTCTGCTGTGTATTGTCCTACCACATCACGTACTACTTCTCTTACTTTAGAGTTAATGATCTTCTCTTCCCAGCTTGAACCCCATTTTTCTATTGTAGCCGGTGCTGATTCTGGTTTGATACTGTATTGAACTGCAAGATCAATGTTGACAGTAAGTCCGCGCTTGTCAAGTACCGGGATAGCTCTGTTTCTTCGCAGAGCTCCTTCAAAGTTTTTGTAATTGTCACCCAGCTCGCGGGAAACATCGTTGGAGTAGGTGATGAGTCTGATACGTGTATTAACAGGGATAATTTTTTGCAGCATCGGGATGTAAAAATGTAAGCCTGCCCCTAGAGGTTTTTGTTCAAATTTACCTGTGGTTACCTTGATGCCTATTTCCCCGGAATTAATAATGGTAAATGGTTTGAAAATAAACAGTGCAAAAGCAATGATGGCAATAATAATAGCCCAAGTAGGGAAACCTTTTGGCATATTGTTTAGAGGATTTTCAAAATGATTTCCTCCACTATTGTTATTGTTGTTAGAGCTTGGTTTTTTCTTTTTAAAATAATCATTCATGTCTGCTGGCATGTAAAGTCCTTATATGTATGTGAGGTAGTGTTTATACTTTTCATTGCGTCCGAAGACAACATCAAAATACGCTTTTTGTAATTTTTCAGTGACAGGACCTCTTTTGCCTTCACCTATAATTCTGTGATCAAATGATCGTACAGGAGTAACTTCTGCAGCCGTTCCAGTAAGAAAAAGCTCATCGGAGATATAGATTTCATCTCTTGTAATATTGCGTCTTTCTACTTTTATACCCATATCATGTGCAAGTTCAAGTACTGTTGTCTGCGTAATGGACTCTAATGAATTATCGTTTGGAGGGGAGATCAGTTTTCCGTCACGGACGATGAAAATACACTCACCCGTTCCTTCAGCGATAAAACCATTTTCATCTAACATCAATGCCTCATCAAACCCGTTTTCGATCGCTTCATATTTTGCCATTTGGGAATTAAGATAGTTTCCTGCCGCTTTTGCTTTACCAAAAGTAGAACGGTTGGGATTTCTTGTAATGGAAGAAGTACAGGTAGTGATCCCTTTTTCTAAACCATCTGCACCGAGATATGCTCCCCATTCCCAGGCAGCAATGCTTGTATTCACCGGAACATTTTTGTGATAGATTCCCATTTGTCCGTATCCAAGGTAGATCAGTGGTCTAAGATAGACATTTCCTTTAAAGTCATTGGCTTTGAGTAAGTCAATGTGTGCCTGCTTTACTGCCTCATAATCCATATTGGGTTTAATGGCAACGATTTTTGCTGAATTATAGAGTCTTTTACAGTGTTCTTCAAGCTTAAAGATAGCCAGACCATCTTCTGTCTGGTATGCACGTGTACCTTCAAATACAGCATTCCCATAATGCAGGGTATGTGTCAAGATATGTATTTTTGCTTCAGCCCAGGGTACAAGATCGCCATCCATCCAGATATATTTTGCTTCATTCATTGTGTGATTCTCCAAAACATGCAAAACAGCATGCTAAAATTAATGGATCATTCTAGCTAAATTGTGGTTAATGGTCGGTTATGCAAATTCAAGGAAGAGTCCTATCAAGAGTGAGAACACAATAGTGAGTAGGATTTGAAGTATGCTGTAGGTTTTTTCAGAAAAATCGGTTTTGAGTCTGATCCATGTTACGATCTTCATAGCAGGAAATGCCATGAATACAAGCATGACAACAGAAAAGACAAGGGTTAGAATAATATTTAACATGTACTATATCCCATAATAGTGATGCACAAAAGCATTCTCTTCTTTGGTTTGTAGCTCAAGTGTTGAAAGTTGTGTACCATTGTTATCTGAGATGACAAGAATATGGTTCTTTATCTTAAGGTGTTTTTTTCCCCATTCACGTTCCAGTCTTTCAAATTCTTTAAAAAGTGTCATATTATTTGGCTTTTCTTTAAAAGAAGGATCCTCTTTGCTCATGATCTGCAGACCGCCGAAACGTTTATCTAGATAATAGGGACTATAGTGTTGTACAGCCTTATAAACACGTGCATTTTTAGAGCTGGGTTTACTTTCTAGAAAGGCACTTAATCCAAAGATTAAAAAACCTATGAAGAGTGCAATAGGAAGATATTTGTTAAAGGACTTCATAGTTTCCCTTCTGATTTATTTTTGTTAGTATAGAGCCTTTTAAATAAAAATCGCTTGATGAATATCAATAGTCCTGATGTTAAAGTGTGTTACTATTAAACTTCAATATAAATGAATAGGCGGAATAATGAAAAATTTTTTCTTTTTAGAGGGTGCATATCTTATATTGGGGGGAATCATCCTTCTTATCACACTTTTTGTAGGGACTAGACCGTTTATGTCAAAGGGAGCAGCAAAAAGAGGGTTGCTTTGGGTTTCTTTGGTTCTTGCTGTTTTTATCGGAGCCCACTATAAGATGACTAGCAATAGAATGGAAGCAGTAAAAGCAGCATTTGAAAAAGATCAGCCTATCATTTGTGAGAGTAGAATGCTACGAAAAGTAGCACAGAGTGTGAATATTCAAAAATCAAAAGAATGGTCTCTGGAAGGAGATAATTTTGTCTCCCCCAATTATTCAAGACCTTTCTTCTCTGCCAGATGTATTGTGGAATAGGTTATAACAATACAATTATAACTTTTACTTCTAGAATATAATTATAACTATTTCTTAATTCCTTCATCAATATTTATGATTTTTGTCGATTTTCTTGATATATGTCAATCCTAAGACTTTTTTAAACTGTCATAATACTTTCATGCTCTAAGGTTTTGATCCTTTTAGTAAATAGATGACCAACAGGAAACCATTATGATAGAAAAGTTGATAGTCAGACCGGAGATCGCGTTAGATCAATTCTTACCGATTTTTATAGAATCAACGCTTGTACTTGTTTTTGGGGTGGGATATGCAGCCATTATCACGCTCTCAAAAATGGGTTACTTTTCTAAAAAATGGATGCCTGTAGGGTATCTGTTTTGGGCATTACAAACTTACTTCTTGTATGATTTTTCAGTGCTTATCCAAAGCAACCATTTTACTTTAAAAGTGATGATGGTAACTATGGTAGCATATCTTTTTATCCCTCACCTCTATTTTTATTTGATTAGTGCTGGGGATGCAAGATATGACACAAAAGAAGATGAAAACATGCAAGATACAAAATTAAAGGAGGAAACACATGGCTAACAAAAATGTTTCGGTTTGGACCAGTATACCATTTTGGAGACGTTCAGCAGCATGGGTCACAGGGTTTGCAACTATTTTGCTTATCTGGCTTACGTTTGATACGCTTGGACAAATTTCAATGGGTACGGATGCAGATCTTAAAAATGGGGTAACCAAAAGGGTACCAGGACCTACAGTAATTAACTATAAAATTGGTTATGAAATGAGTGCAAAAAGAGGACATGAGGTACCAACAATTGGTGAAAAACAACCATTTTTTGGAAAAGAGTGGAGTGAACAAGAGGCAGCAGACTTGCTACACCTTGGTAAGCTGACTTCTCAAGCGAAAAACTGTATGGATTGTCACACACTCTTAGGAAATGGAGCATATTATGCACCAGATCTTACGAAAGCATGGATAGATCCAGCATGGCAAAAAGGTGGTCCTATGCAAGGTATGACAGGAAAAAATACAGTAGAAGAGGCAATGGCTGAGTTCTTACAGCATCCTTCACAGTATCCTACACATGCTCGGATGATGCCAAATCTTGGGATCACAGCAAAAGAAGCAAAAGGCTTGGTGGCTTTCCTTAAACATATGAGTAGTATTGACACGAACGGTTTCCCTAGAAACTTCTCAAAAACAGTTGATCAATTCAAAACAGGAGGCACAAATGCTCACTAGTATTAAAACGAATGAATTTAGAGGAGACAAATCCAAAGAATTGGGAATGATGTATTTTAGGGTTGCAATTATACTCTTTGGTGCACAGCTTCTGATGGGACTCATCGCAGCTATCCAGTTCATCGTACCTGGATTTTTGTTTGAAGTGTTTGATTTTTCAGTAGCCAGAATGGTGCATATTAATGCATTGGTTGTATGGATGCTTTATGCAATGATTGGATCGGTTTATTTTATGCTGCCTGATGAAACAGGGGTTGAAACCGTTGGTATTGGGCTTGGAAAGCTGGCTTTCTGGGTACTCACTGCAGCAGTGACAGTCGTTGTGCTTGTATTTATTTTTGTTCAGGTAGGTTCAGGAACAGAAACATCTATTTGGCTGATCAATGAAGGTAGAGAATATCTTGAAGCACCAAGATGGGCCGATATTGGTATTGTTGTGGTGGTACTCATCTTTTATTGGAATACTTTTGCTACCTATATGAAAGGTCAGCGTACAGGTATTATGACAGTAATGGTTGCCAACTTGATGGCTCTTGCAGGTCTTTATCTCGCAGGAATGTTCTTTACAGACAATATTTCCATGGATCAATTTTGGTGGTGGTGGGTAATACACCTTTGGGTTGAAGCTACCTGGGAAGTATTTGTAGGAACACTTGCAGCGTATGCATTGATCAAGATCATTGGAGCAAAACGTGAGATCGTTGAAATGTGGTTATGGATCGAAGTATTGATGCTCTTTGGTTCAGGTATTCTTGGACTGGGTCACCACTACTTCTGGATCGGTACACCTGAGTACTGGTGGGAGATTGGTGCATTATTCTCATCATTAGAACCAGTGCCACTTATTGCAATGTTTGTTCATGTACTCTATGATTGGGGTAAGGAGCAAGGCATAGCAAAAGCAGAAGGTCATAAAGGGGCTGTTGCCAACAATACACCGGCACTTTCATGGATTGTCACCAATGCATTTGGTAACTTCTTGGGTGCTGGTATATGGGGCTTCTTCCATACTTTACCACAGGTAAATATCTATACACACGGTACACAGTTTACTGCGGCACATGGTCACTTGTCATTCTTCGGTGCTTATGCGACAATTCTTATTGGAATGTTCTATATGGGTATTCAATATGCATACGGTATAGAGAGACTAAAGTCTACATTTAAATCTAAAATGGCAATCTTCCTCCTTACCTTTGGTGTACTGGGTATGGGTGTTGCCTTGACCATTGCAGGATATGAGCAAGTGCTTGTTGAACGTGCAGAGTTAGGTGCTGGATGGAATGCATTCTTTGTAGCACAAGATTTACCTTGGTATGTCCAAGCACAATTATGGAGAACCATTATGGGTGTGGTTACATTCGTAGGGTTTATCTATCTTGTGTGGGATCTGCTTACTATAGGTAAACAAGCGAAAGCAGCGCAAGAAGCTTAAAAGAAAAGGGTACGGGATCTTCCGTTCCCAAATTTATAAATAAGGAGAAACAATGTTTGGATTAATTGAACCATTTACAGATGTCAATCACAGTTTTTTTGGTATGTTAAATCAGGGACCTCTGACACTGACGATCTTTTTACATACGGTAATTATTTTGCCGATGTTCTGGATCTATTTTAGTGAAAAGAAGAGACTTAACAAGTAAAAAAGCATCATATAGTTTGATGATAATTATATATTTTACTTAAGTAAATAAATGTTACACTTGGAAACAATTTTTTTAAATTGGTAATGAGGGAAACATGAGGACTGGGTAGAGTCCTCAAAATGTGTGTGAGTTGTCTTAAAATAAGACTCGCGATTTTATCTGGATAAACTTAAAAAATTAAGTTAAATCGAACAGATAGTAAAGGAGAAAGAATGAAATTAAATAAACTCTTAAGTTTGGCAGCGGCTACAAGCTTGGCAGCAACGATGGCTATGGCAGGTACTTCAAACATGGATTTTGCTAAAGTGTTTGAGAAAGAGTGCCAAGGGTGTCACGGACCAATTCACCAAGGTGGTGTGGGGTCAGACCTTAGACCTAAGGCATTAAAGAAAAAAAGTAGAGAGTTTCTTGCAGAGACTATTTTAAACGGTAGAGAAAATACTGCAATGCCTTCTTGGAGCAGCAAGTTTTCAAAAGATGATGCCTCCGGTATGGTTGACTGGTTGATGGACTGGAAAAATACTGTTGAACTTAAACTAAGCTTTGATGAAGTACATAAGTCATGGACAAAATTGGCAGACAGAGAAGCATTGGCTAAAAAATATCCAAAAGCAGCAGATGTAAAAGATGTAAAAGACATTACGTTTGCAACAGAGAGAGATGCCTCATTGGTTGACTTTATTGATTCAACAACAGGTAAAGTATTGTCTCGCCACAAAGCAGGGTTTGCGGTTCACGTTACAGTAACCAATAAACATGACCCTAGATATGCATATTCAATTTCACGTTCAGGTAAACTGACTATGTTTGATATTGCAGCTCCTGGTCAGCCTGCATTGGCATCTGTTCAAGTAGGTCAGGAATCACGTGGGTTGGCAGTATCTCCAGATGGTAAATATGTTATGGCGGGTAACTACAATCCAGGTGGTGCAGTACTTTGTGACGCCCATACACTCGAGCCGCTTAAAGTGTATGACACAAGTCGTGTAATTAATATGGATGGACAGATTGAACCAAGCCGTGTTGCATATATTGCAGATACACCTTATGGCCCTTATTTCTCATTTGCACTTAAAGATGCAGGTCATGTATATATCGTAGACTATAGCAAGCCTGATTTCCCGATTGTAGGTGATATTCCTAATATTGGTAAAGTACTTCATGATGCGTTCTTAAATGAGAATGAGGGTGAAGACTTTGGTCGTTATGTACAAGTTGCTTCTCAAGGGTCTGATTTGATGGGTATTGTGGATCAAAAGACAAAAAAACTTGCTGCAAAAGTATATACCGGTAAAAAATCCAAGCCGCACCCAGGTCAAGGTTCTTCCTGGTTTAACAAAAAAATGGGTAAACAACTGAATGCGACCCAAAGTATGAACTTTGGTCAAGTGGTTGTTTGGTCATCTCCTGATTGGAAAATCGTTAAAAAGATTAAAACAGCAGGTGGGGGGCTATTTGTTGGAACAGGCGAAGATACACCTTGGATTTGGTCTGACTGTGTACTTGGTAAGCCAGCTAACTACAATCAGGTATATTTAATCAACAAAGAGACACTTGAGACTGACAGAATTATTAAAGTCGGTAAAACTAAAGGTCAATTGATTGATGCGAAGACTAAAAAAGTACTTCAAGAGTGGGATGCTACCCAGCATGAAAAAGTACCTGTTAATGAAAAAGCATTTGGTAAAGAAAAAATCTTGCCTATGCCAGCTAAATTGGGTGCAGCAGTGAAAGATCCTGTACAACCAAGGTTGCTTCATGCAGAGCCTGCTAATCATGGAAAGTGGACTATGATCTCTGAGTGGACTACTGGTAGAATCGGTATCTACGAGTCTGAAACTGGTAAATTTGTTAAGTATATTGAAAACTTGACAACACCTACGTTTACATACTCAGTTGAGCATAGACAACACGTTCCTGGTGCTTAATCAGATTTTTACTCTCTCCTTTTGGAGAGGGTGATTTATTGAGATGATCCTTGGATCTTTTCAATAAGTTACCAAGGTTTTGATTTTATGAAAAAAACGACTCTTTTTTGGCTCTTCATTTCATTTTTTTTTGTATTACTCTCCTCTCTTCAAGCTAAAGATAAATATAAAGATAATTACTCCTGTAGTGAGTGCCATGAAAAGATTTATGAAGAGTATAAGAGCTCTTATCATTCGCACGGGTACTTTAATGATATCTTACATCGTAAAATTGCAGACAAGGTCAGCGTTAAAAAGTATGACTGTGCTACCTGTCATATGCCTATGGCAAATAATCTTAAAGATATCGTTACAGGAAAGGCTAGACCTGATAAGAACAATAAAACACATACCGATGCAGTGAGTTGCTATTTCTGCCATACCATAGCCTACGTCAAGAAAGCACATAGATTTAATATTAATGTAAAAGCGAAACAGGCAGAGAATTATAAACCATCTTTATATGGCAGACTTGAAAATCCTGATCATAACGACAAGCATTCCTCTGTAAAGAATCCTATTTATGCCAAAAAAGTATGTACAGGCTGTCATTCCCATAAACTCAATGAAAACAATGTTACTATTTTTCATGCCATGAATGAAAAGCAAAACAGTGAAGAGTGTATCAAGTGTCATATGCCGGAAGTGCAGGGAGGTGCTGATAAAATCAACAAGAGAGCCAGAATGCATCATGCCAGTCATAAGTTTTTAGGGATTCATGATGCATCATTCCGTAAAAAAGGTGTCGATATCAATGTTACAGCAGAGGGTGACAGCGTAAAGATCATGATGTACAATAAAATGCCGCACCCTCTGATCATTCAATCTGCCCGTGCCAAATATCTAAAAATAGAAATCCGTAGAAAGAATAAGATACTATGGAGAAATTATCAGATGGATCCGAGAGAAGACAAACAAAGCTATTTTGCTGCCAGCTTTACAAAAGAGGGGAAACCAATTGTAATACCATACCATGCAACAGCCGGAAAAATCCATAATCTTGCAGCCAAAGAGACCAAAACATTGCACTATAAAACACCACTGTTAAAAAAAGAAGACACTATCATGGTTAGTTTTTATGTACAGTTGGCAAAGAAAGATTGTGCCCAAGCGGTTAACTTGGATGGAACAGATTTAATGAAACCTATGTTGATCAAAAAAGTAATATTAAAGTTGTAAAAGAGTAGGATTTTATACTTAAAGGATGAATTAGTATGGATATCATTATTGCCGGTGCAGGGACTGTCGGATATTCGTTGGCACAGACACTTTCTTTTAAACATAATGTGATCGTAATAGATAAAGATATTGACAAACTGAATAAACTGGATGAAGATATTGACATTTTGGTGATCTATGGAGATATTGAAAACCCAAAAACCTATCAGACACTAAATCTTGATACCGTTGATCTTTTCATTGCGGTAACAGATTCTGATGAAGCCAATCTGCTCTCTACTCTGATCGTAGAAGATGTAGTAGCCGTGAAACGAAAGATCATCAGGTTGAAAAATGATGGTTTTTTAAAGAGCCATGTGCTTAAAAAACTCTCTATTGACTATGCTGTATTCCCCGATATCACGACAGCAAACAAAGTCAAAGCACTCTTTACCTTTCCCAAAGCAAACAATGTCAAGACATTCCATCAGACCAAGCATAAACTGATCTCTATCAGAGTACAGTATGATGCCCAAATGCTCTATAAGGTAGAAGAATTAGTCAATGAAAATGTCTCTATTGTAGGGATAGAAAGAGAGAAAGAATTTTTTATTCCTGTGCTAAATACTGCTATACAAAAAGGTGATCTTGTTTATCTTTTTGGCTCTATTGAAAGTATTGAAGAAATATCTGCAAAGTTGGATGAAAAGATGCCGACTTCTATTAAAAAGATCGTGATATTCGGTGCCAATACATTAGCCCAGAAAATTGCCAAAGCTCTTTTAGACAAAAATCTGGATATTAAAATGATCGAAAAAGATATTGATCACTGTAAAACTGCATCAGAGGTACTACAGGGGAAAGTCACTATTATCAACTCAGCATATGAAGATCATCGCCTGTTTGAAGAAGAGGGGTTGAAAAATGCAGACATGGTTATTGCAGCAGGGCATAATGATGAAAAAAATATTGTAAAATGTATTGAAGCCAAAGAGTATGGTGTACAAAAAGTAGTAGCAGTCAATAATGATAAAGCCTATTATGATCTGATGCATAAAATGGGGGTGGTGGTTGTACGAGGAAGTAAAGCTGGTGCACACTATGCCATTTTAGAAAAAATATCTTCAAGCTCTATTGTGACACAACGTCATTTTTGTGGGGGAAGAGGAGTTCTTTTCATGCGTAAAATATATCCTGATTCAGAACTCATAGGGAAATCTATTAAAAAAGAAAATATAGAAAATATTCTTGTAGTACTCTTAAGGGAAGATAAGATTTATCCCCTTTCAAAGATCGAGCAGTTGGAGCAGAGTGATATTTTGGTTGTTTTTGGAAAATTTGAACAAACAGAAGAGATAGAGCAGTGGATATACACGCTTTAAAGAATATAGGGAAGTTTGTTTCCGTTATAGGGGTAGCACTCTCACTGTTTCTCCTTACAGCTATTATCGTGGGATGGATCTACCATGAAAATATGAGAGATTTTCTTTATTTTGACTTTGGTTTGTTTGGGTTCAATGCACTCATCTTTTTTCTTTTAAGACGGCATACCATGAAACTGAGTATTAAAGGCGGTATACTCTCAGTGAATCTTATCTGGGTACTTCTCGGAGTTGCCGGAGCGATTCCTTTTGTACTTTATACCGGTATCTCTCCTGCAGATGCCTTTTTTGAATCTGTCAGCGGCTTTACGACGACAGGGGCTACAGTTTTTTCCGATATAGAGTCTTTGCCAAAGTCCATACTTTATTTAAGAAGTCTGACACATTGGCTTGGAGGTATGGGGATCATTGTCCTGGGTGTGGGACTTTTCTCGCTTATTAATCCCAGTGGATCCATGGCACTTTTTAAAGCAGAATCCACAGGAATAAAAATGGAGAAGATTACACCAAAAGTCAAAGATACCGCTATAAGACTTTGGGGAATCTATCTGCTTTTTACACTGGTCGATGCTGTGGCTTTAAAGCTGGCAGGTATGACAGTATTTGATGCGATTAACCATGCTTTTTCAACCATTTCAACAGGAGGGTTTTCCACAAAGAACAGTTCACTGGGATATTACCAGTCTCCCTGGATCATATGGATCACTACTTTTTTTATGATCATTTCAGGAATCAACTTTTTGGCACACCTGAAACTGCTTTCTACTGGTAAACTGGATGGTTATAAACGAGAAGAGGTACTTTGGTATTTGGCGATCTTTGTTATCCTTTCTCTGCTGTTGGGAAGTATCGATATCTTTGTGGATTATGACAGCTATTTTCATGCCTTGACACACTCTTTTTTTACGATTGCTTCAGTGTTGACTACAACAGGATTTGCTACTTTGGACTACTCCCAATGGGGGCATATTGCCATCAGTATTATTTTTGTGGCAATGCTTGTTGGGGGAAATGCCGGCTCCACCGCAGGTGGGGTAAAAGTCATACGTTATATTGTTTTATTTAAAAATATTAGGTTGCAATTTAAACAGACACTACACCCAAGTGCCATACTGAATGTATTTATTGATGGACAAAAGACTTCTTCCCAGATTATCTCTTCAACAACCGGTTTTATTTTCCTTTTTGTAATGACCAATATGCTGGTAACACTTTACCTCTTCGCCAGAGGATTTGATGCTATGACAGCGGTCTCTACTGCTTTGGCAACAGTGGGAAATATTGGTCCAGGATTTGCTTTAACGGGACCGGCTGAGAATTATGCCTTTTTTAGCAGCACTGATAAAATGATACTCTCTGCTGCCATGATCATAGGAAGGCTTGAATTCTATACAGTATTTTTACTCTTTAGCCGTAGTTTTTGGAAAAAATTCTAATCTATTGACAAAAGTCAATAGGCTTGTTAGAGAAGTTTAAGTACAATAGACACTATTATATGAATGAAGGATAAATCAATGAGATTTTTATTATCTGTACTACTTTTGGGTAGTACATTTTTTTCAATAACCCTAAGTGCAAAAGAGAAGTATTTTGTAGTAGAACGAGAGAGTGAATCGGTTGCCGTCATAGAAGATGGACTTGCCAAAAGACACATGAAGCATATGCACAATATGAACCATGGTGTAATGAAATTTGATGGAAATGATGCCTATATTATCTCTCGTGATGGGTATATCATCAAATTTGATGCCAGAACAGAGAAAAAAGAGGCAGAATATAAAACAAGTAAATCTGCCATTGGATTTGTTATAGGGAAAAACTATGTGGCAGTTGCGAACTACGATGATAAATCAGTGGATATTTTAACCCGTGATTTGAAGCCTATTGATAAAATAGTCACAGGTTCTAAAAATGTGGGTATCAAGATTTATAAAGATATGCTTATCTTTGCACAAATGGACAATGATAAGGTAACTGTACTTAAAGATGAAAACTATGGCAAAGGGCTTCCAAAATTTAAGACTTTCAAAGAGTTCAACGTCGGTAAAATGCCTTTTGATGCGATGATCAAGAAAAATACTTATATTGTCGGTTTCTTTTTGACCAAAGGGTTTGGTGTTATAGATCTCGATACTATGAAATATCACCTTATTAAAGTAACTGATGAGGAAAACAAGCCAGTACTTAAGGTACCCCATTTTGGCTTCTGGTCACTTAGTAAAGAGAGAACTTTTATCCCTGCTGTCGGGGATAATGCTGTGATGGTCTATGATAATAACTTTAAATTCATTCAAAATATCAAAACACAGGGATTACCGGTCTTTACATCACTTAGCCCAGATCAAAAGTACCTGGCAGTCACGTATTCGGGTAAGGATTTCCCTACCATTCAAATTATTGATACAAAAACCCTGAAGATCATTAAAACATTTACCTTTAAAGGGAAGGTTCTTCATGTCAGATGGTCACAAAAATACCCTGAACTGTATGTCTCAGTCAATGATGCCAATCAGGTGAATGTAATAAATACTGATGAGTGGTTTCTTGAAAGAGAAATTTATCAAGTCAAACACCCCTCAGGGATATTCCTTTATCAGATGCCCGATAAAAAGTAACAATGATGAAGCAGTTAAAATGTATTTTTCTGCTTTTCTTATTACCTCTTCTTGCCTCAGCTGATCATGTACATTTGCTGGGTGATTATGACAAGGCACTACAACTAGATGGAGAAGAGATAAAAAATAATATGCTAGAAAATATACTATCATATACTCATCTGTAGGGTGGGGTATAGTCATAACGTAACGTATAAGAGCTCAATGTTTTGTCGTGAGGAATGATAGTTTGGTAAGGGTTATGGGTTTTTTGTTGTTAATTTTTCAATTATGATTATGTTCACTCGACCCCTAGATTTAAAGTAATAGAATGTGTGCTTATAGCTGAAGGTAAATACAAACAAAAAAGTTTAAATTTTATAAATAGATTGTTTCAAATGTCATAAAGAGAGAGCCAACCCCACCCATGGTTATGGCTCTCTAGGAGGGAAGGGGAAATGCATCCCCTCAGAATTATCTCTAAAATACACTTAAAGCTAAAGTTATTACGCTAAAATAAACCATAAAAAAACAACATTCAAGGGAACCCATGAACCCGACCCAGCTGCAAAAAGTCAAAGCAAGACTCACCCTCCTCAATGCAAAAAAGAACCCCTATGTTAATGACAATGCCTACTCCATCTACACCCTAGAAGGCACACACACCCTTGGTAAACCCTATACCTACGAAGTCACCTTCGTAAGCCCTGTCAAACTAGAAGTTGCTGACCTAGTAGATACCGATGTGAAACTCCTGCTCCAAGATGAAAAAGACTTTACTAAAAAAAGAGAGATCTTTGCTAAGATCTACCAAGCCAAAGAAGCCAATAAAGTAGCCGATAAATACCTCTATACCCTCACCGTTGTCCATCCTCTTTTTTATCTGGGACTCAACCAACGTTATGAAATCTTTCAAGAAAAGAGTGCGTATGCGATTATCCAAGAGATCCTTGGACGTTATAAGGCTTTGTTACATATAGACTTTGGTACCAACATTGCTCCGCATACCTTTATACAAAGAGAGTATACCACCCAGTACAAACAAAGCGACCTTGAATTCATACAAATGCTCTGTGAACAAGAAGGAGTAAGTCTGTGGATGCAGAGTGATGCAACACCCTATAAAGTACGTCTGGCACAGATCACAGAGAGCTACACCAAACTCCCAACAG
>JALXCZ010000003.1:19299-30175 GCA_026990595.1 Sulfurovum sp. | reverse complement strand
ATTTAAAAACACTCAACATGTACATGGCATTTTTAGATATAATTTATCATAGAAAATGCCTAATCACTATTTAATAATGAAGTCTATAATTTAAAAAATTATATATGTTTTACAGGAACAGAGAGAATGAATACTATTGGTAATTTATTATTTGAATATAGAAAAAAACATCAGTTAACCCAGCAGGAACTGGTAGAGAAACTCTCACACCATTCAAATCATTTTCATGCACTCAACAGTGTGACACTCAGTCGTTGGGAAACAGGTACGACTTCTCCAAGTTTAAAAAAGAAACATACTCTGTTATGTTTCTTTTTTAAACAAGGGGCTTTTGAAAGTGGTAAATGTTATGAGATCATCCATGAAAGATATAAAAATCTATCTATGCCCTTGGAAAAAGTATTTATAAAGAACTATCAGGCACTCATAGGGAATTTACCCGAACGAATACACCATGAACATACTTTCTATACATTAAAAGATTTTCCACATAAACAAGAGCATATAGAACATATTATTGACATAGAAACTGCCTCTAATACTTCAGATTATTACAGAATCACCCCTCAGGTTTTAGAAGAATGGAGTCAACATGCCTCCAACCTGTGTATTATCTGTGAACATAAAAAGCAGCACTTAGGGCATTTTATTATGCTGAAAATAAAAAACAGGGTTGCCAAGGAGATCGCATATAACGATAGAAGTGAATTCATGTTACATAGAGAGGATTTCTGTATGCCCCATGAAAATGGTACATATTATATTCATGCACTTTACGGAAGAAGTCCAAAAATAGCTGCCATACTCAGTGTATATGGATATTTGCATCTTCTTGAACATCTGGACAAAACTGATAATGTTATGATCTTCAGTACAAGAACAGACGGCGTACTGCTTACCAAGGACTACGGTATTAAAACTGTTGCCAACGGGAAAAATGCAGAGTATGGATTCAGCTGGCATGGGATGCTCTCACCTACACCAGATATTCTCTTCTCCGAAACCGTTTTAAAATTGGTTTTCTAAAAAATATTTTATTTATATCTGATAATATCTTTGGGTTCTTTTGCATTGAATTCATAATCAAGAATTTTCATTTTAGCAGAGTGTAAAAGTACTCTTTTTGACTGTGTTCTGCTCCCATACTGTTCATCCCCTATAATAGGATGTCCCACATGGGCAAGGTGTACACGTATCTGATGGGTTCGTCCGGTAGTGATCTCTATATGTACTTTAGACTTTTTACCCTGTATCTCTTCTGGTTTTACCAAAGTATGTGCTTTTTTACCTCGTACAGGATCTATCACTGAAAATGCTTTTCCTTTTTTAATCGTAAAAATAGGTTCATCTATCTCAATATTTTCATAGATCACCCCATCTACCCATGCGACATAGTGTTTTTCAACCCTGCGGCTTTTAAACTCATTAATCGCCTGATTGATAAATGTTCTGTTCTTCCCAAGTAACAATACACCTGAGGTATCTCTATCCAGTCTATGTAACAACTCTGCACCCTCTATGGCATCCTGTATATCATAACTGTCCACCTGTGCCGGTTTATTGATAGCAATAATATCTTCATCCTGATAGAGTATCTCTATATCTTCCGGGTATTCAATACGGAAATTCGCTTCTGTACTGATCTGGGCTCTTGCAATCTTTACTTTTTTATCTTCCACAAAAACAAGACCTCTGTCTATAAGCTCTTTTGCTTTTTTGTTTGAGAGTTCTTTTTGTTCTGCCAATACTTTATATGCTTTATCTGTAGCCATTTTCTTCAATCCAATTCATAAATTTATCACTCAGTGGGAATTCCACTATTTTTATTTTAGAGTTTTGCCCCGTTTTAAAAATTATATCACTTTTGGGGACTTTAAAACTTTTTGAAAGAAATTTTACCAACTCTTTGTTTGCTGCCCCCTCCACTGCCGGTGCTTTTATACGTATCTTTATTGCATCTTCACCATAGATCTCACAAAACGCATTTTTACTTGCGGAAGGTTGTGCTTTTATGCGTATACTGACTCTGTTATCCTCAATTTTATAAAACATTTTTCAGACTCTCAATAATAGGTGTAATATCGCTCTTATTTTTAATCTTTGTCTCTTTTAACTGAGCATGATGCAAGAGGCTTCGTGAAAGATTTGAAGCTTCCACTACTGTTATCCCCTCCACCGCTTCAAAAATATCTTTTTGGTTAAAGTAGTGTTTTCCAGAGATAATTTTACAACCAAACTGTGCAGCTTCGGCTGCATTGTGCCCACCTATAGGCTCAAATGCTCCACCCAGAATAACAATATCTGAAATGGCATACACATTAACCAGCTCACCCAATGCATCCAGCACCATAATATCACTCTGCATTTTTTTATTTTTAGAATACTGCTGACAAGTAAGCCCTTCTGCTTTTACAAACTTTTCAACCATATCAGCTACCTTTTCAAAACGCTCAGGATGACGCGGTACCACGATGAGTTTTGCTTCACTTTCCTGCTTTTTAAGATCAGCAAAAGCATTCAGGATAAGCTCTTCTTCTTTTTCATGTGTACTTGCCGCACACAAAAGCAGACCTGAGGGCTTCTCCATCACTTGTGAAACAGAAGGCAGTTGTGCAAGTTTAATATTCCCTGTGACTAAAACTTTTTTTGCTCCCAGAGATACCAAGCGCTCTTTGTCCAACTCTGTTTGAGCATACACTTCATCTATCTGTTTAAATATCTGTTTGTACAACCAACCCATTTTTTGATATTTAGGAAAAGAGCGGTCACTCATACGTGCATTGATGAGTAACGTCTTAGCCCCTCTTTTTTTTGCCAAAGCAAAAAGAAGATACCAAAACTCCGCTTCCATCACTATCAGTGCTTTTTGCGGTTTGATCCAAGAAAAAAGCAACGGTTCAAAAGGAAGATAGCGACTCTCATCCGTGTACTCTCTTATGACATCAAAGCCTGTATGTGTTGTGGTACTCATGCGTAAAACATTTTCAGGCAGAGCATCTACCAAAGGTTTGATCGCCTTCGCCTCTCCAAAACTACAGGAGTGAAACCAGATACCATCTGCTTTTAGCGGTGTATTGTTCCATAAAAAAAATCTGGCAGGAATTGATACTTTATATTTTGCTTTAAATGTGAAAAAGAAAAGAAAAGGAAGTGCTATGAAGTAGGCAAGAGAAAGAAGAACACTATAGAGAAGTAAAAAAAATTTCTCCATGTGTCATCCCTTTGATATAGAATAGACTTACGCCTCTTCTGTAACACTTTCAAGATAAAGGATACGCCCACAGTGAGGACAATTAACGATTTCATCACCCTTGATTATCTCTGCATATGTTTTATCGTTCAGCTTCATATAACAACCGTAACATGCCTGTTTTTTTACAGGAACAACTGCTGTATTTCCTGCCCAAATACGGATCTTCTCATAAAATGCAAGTACTTTTTGCTCAAGATTTCTACTAAGCTCTTCTCTTGTTACAAAAAGTGCTGCTTTACTTTTTTCAATTTTAGCTTTCTCTGCAGAAACTTCTTTGTTTACTGCATTGAACTCTGTCGTAAGTGTATTTACTTTTTCATTGGCTTCATCAAGCAGTGCTTTTTTTGTTTCATTTATGCCTTGAAGTCTTTCGATCTCTTCATTTGCAAACGTCATCTTCTCTTTGGCAATATCTTCTTCCAAAGAGAGTGCCTTCATCTCTTTTTCTGTAGAGATCTCTTTAAGTTTTTTAGCATTGGAAGCAAGTTGTTCATTAAGAAGTGTTAACTGTTCTTCAAAACCTTTTACTTTAGATTCATTCTCAGTAATAGCCGTAGTAAGTTCATCTAACTCAGCTTGTGCCATATCTATCTTTTTTTGTACTTTTGCTACCTTTTTGTCGGCCGCTTCAATTTGTGGGTTATAACTGTCTATTGCCTGATCATTTTTAGCAAGTTCGATCAGTTCTTTTAAGTGTTTGTTCAATCTTTATCCTTTAGGAGTTTCAGGGTAATACTGCAAGATTTCACAGCATTTTTAACCTATTTTAGTACGTTTCAGTATGAAATGGGTTTTTAGAATTCGCAATTATAGCCAAAATAGGTAAAACTTTCAATTCATCCGCTAAAATCTCTGCAAAAAACTGTTCACTTTCATAATGTCCTATGTCCACCATCATCAGATCTTCACTTATCGCTTTCATCGCATCATGGTATTTAATATCCCCGGTAAGAAAACAGTCTGCCTCTACTTCATCTATGAGTGAAGCTCCGGAACCCGTACAAAGTGCAATAGAAGTGATCTTCTCTTTTTTACCTACGACTTTGAGTGTAGGCAAGTTGAGTTTTTCTTTTATATGCTTCAAAAGTGCCTTGTACTCCCACTCCCCTTCTGCTGTACATAAAAAATCATTTTGAGATGCCATAGGAAATCCTAAAATATTTTCAAATACATATTTATTGAGATGTGTCTGATCAAAATTGGTATGCAGGGCGATACATGACTGATTTTTCAGAATCATTTTCTCTAGCAGATTAGAAGGGTATTTGGCAAAGTCAAGCTGTGTTAGTTTATCAAATATCAAAGGGTGATGCACCACAAAAAGTGTTCCCTCTTCTGCCTTTTCTATCATATCGGCATCAACATCCAAGGAGAGAACTATTTGAGAGATTTCACGATTTAAGTCACCTACGATCAACCCGGAATTATCCCATTTTTTTTGGAGTTCAAAAGGGCTTATTTTGTCTAAATGTATGTAGATTTCTTGTAGTTTCATAACCGCACCCTACGCTTTCACCCTTTTATTACGCTCTTCCTCTTGTTCTTTATACAATTGTGCACACCCAATAGAAAGCTCGCGTACCTTTAATATGTAGTTCTGTCTCTGAGCCTGAGAAATGGCTTTTCTGGCATCAAGTACGTTAAAAGCATGTGAAGCAAGCATACACTGGTCGTACGCAGGCAAAGGAAGTCCCGCATTTAAACAGACTTTACATTCGTTAGAAGCATCTTCAAAATGTTGGAATAGGTTCTCAACATTGGCAACTTCAAAGTGGTACCTGGAGAACTCATACTCTGTCTCTTTATGTACATCTCCATACGTAGTCACAGTGTCACCCATTTTATTCCATACGAGGTCATAGACCGAGTCTACTCCCTGTAAGTACATGGCCAGTCTCTCTGTACCATAGGTAATCTCCACTGCCACTGGATCACAGGCGATACCACCTACCTGCTGAAAATAGGTAAACTGTGTTACTTCCATACCATCAAGCCACACTTCCCAGCCAAGCCCCCAGGCACCAAGTGTTGGTGACTCCCAGTTGTCTTCAACAAAACGGATGTCATGCTCTTGCAGATTCAGTCCTAAATATTCAAGCGATTTAAGATAAAGCTCTTGAATGTTGTCAGGGCTAGGCTTAATGAGTGCCTGAAACTGATAGTACGCGCCAAGTCTGTTAGGGTTCTCTCCATAACGTCCATCAGTAGGACGGCGGCTAGGTGCGACATACGCAGCAGACCAAGGCTTGGAGTCAAGACTTCTCAGCAGTGTTGCGGGATGAAAAGTTCCTGCACCTGAGGGGATGTCATAAGGTTGTACAATATTACAGCCCTGTTCTGCCCAAAATTGTTGGAGTTTTAATAAAAGTTCACTAAATGTTATGGCATTTTTATTCATTTCTAAATTTCTACTTTCTCATTTTATAATATAGTTTCTATCTCAGAAGAATCAAGTTCTACTTTTTTCGCTTTTGAAATTCTGTCTTCCTGGAGTTTGATTTTAAGTTCATCATCCTGCAATGCCATAATTTGAATCGCCATATAGGCTGAATTGACTGCTCCAGCTTTGCCAATTGCCAATGTACCTACAGGCATGCCTCCCGGCATCATTACTGTACTAAGGAGTGCATCTTCTCCTCTAAGCTCACCCGATGCCATAGGAACACCGAGTACTGGTTTGGTTGTGCTTGCAGCCAATGCACCGGCCAAGTGCGCTGCCATACCTGCAGCTGCAATGAAAACCTGTGCTCCTTTTGCTTCAGCCTCTTTCATATACTGTTTAGTCCTCTCAGGACTCCTGTGTGCCGATGATATAATAAGTTCATACGGTACACCAAATTTTTCCAATGTAACAGCACACTCTTTCATCACAGAGTAGTCACTCTTACTTCCAATGACAATAGATACAAATTTCATTTACTTTCTCCTACTTTTATTTTGGTTCCAGATTCATGGGTGTAGACTCATTTATAAGCCCTTTTTTCTCCAATGCCTCTGCAATCTTACGACGTAAGATCGTATATCCCGGTAGCTCAGTAGGCAAAAGAATATCATTAACATTCCCACTGTGTACACACTCTAACTCTTTACCCTCTTTGGTTGTAAGCTTTCTAAATGTCAACCAATACTGCCCAGATACCTCATCTATCTTACCTATCTCATTATCTACCAATTCAACCTTAGCTCCCACAGGCAAGACGATCTCTACTGCATCACCGATGCACGTTTTGTCTTTACATTTCCAGGTATGCCCATCTTCACTGACAAGCCCTGCAACCTGATGGGTACCATACTGAATAGAGAAACTGTGTGCCTGTGTATCATTTTTTTCAAAAGGACGAGAAGTAAGATAGGCATCGGTAAAACCACGGTTTTGTGTAGTATGAAGCTCTCGTTGGTAGCGTTTTGCATCAAAATCACCTGCATAGTAGTCATCAATGGCATGCCTGTATGCTTTGGTGACAACCCCTGCATAATAAGGTGATTTTGTTCTACCCTCGATTTTCAATGAATCTATGACACCACTTTGCATGATTTCATCAATATGTGAAGCCATATTCATATCTTTGGCATTCATAATATATGTCCCCACATCTTCTTCTTCGTCAAGTCTGAAAGTAGTACCGCTCTCAGGATTATGCGCATAGATCTCATATGGGAAACGGCAGTCATTGGCACAACTTCCTCTGTTTGGCACACGACCTGTTTGCAGTGCAGAGACCAGACATCGTCCACTGTAGGCAAAACACATAGAACCGTGTACAAATACCTCCAGTTCCAGATCCGGAAGGTGTGCTTTTATCGCTTCACAATCTTTAAGACTTATCTCACGTGCCACAATAATACGCTTTACGCCAAGATCATAATAGACCTCTGCATCCATAGCATTCATTACATTTGCCTGAGTAGAGAGATGAATAGGAATACCAGGAGCAATCTTAGCTGCGATCTTTACCACGCCAGGACTTGAGACAATGAGTGCATCAGGCTTCAATTCTGCTATTTTAGCAATGTGGTTCTCATAGAGTTTCATTTGTGAATTAAACGGAAAAGAGTTTACAGTAGCATAGACTTTTTTGTCTCTTGCATGGGCATACTCTATGCCTTTTGCATATGATTCCATATCGAACTCTTTGCCCGAACGAATACGCAGTGAAAAGGTACTGGTACTGCCATAGACAGCATCTGCACCATAATTAAGAGCAATCTTCAGCTTCTCTAAATTTCCCGCTGGTGCTAAAAGTTCTACTTTGTTCTGTTCAGTCAATGATATTCCTAAGATAAAATGTATTAATTTTGCTCTTATTTTATCTTATTAGTAGTAAAAAGTAGGTTTTACTCATACCATTTATTCTCAATAGCCTCCAAATCTGTACGTAAAACCTCTTCAATGATCTTTTGGTTGATCAAAAATACTTCTACAACATCCGGATTGAACTGTATTTTACCTCTTGTTTTAATATAATCCAGAATCTTTTTATACTCCCAGGCTTTTCTCCCAGGTCTTTCCCTATAGAGTGCGCCTACTGTATCTGCTACTGCAACGATCGCTGCAGAAATATCTATCTGTTTCTCTTTCAGACAACGGGGGTATCCTCCACCATCCCACCACTCATGATGTTCTGCAGAAATAACAGCAGCCATATCTGTTGTTAAAAAATTTTGGGCGATCAAAATATCATATCCTGCCCGTGTATGTTCTTTAACGATTTCAAATTCTTCAAAACTGAGTTTTTCATCTTTCTCATACACGTCACTACAGATTATAATATTACCAATATCATAAATACGCGCTGCCTGTTCAAGACGACTACAATATTTCATTCCCAAACCTAACGATTCCCCCAGTATTCTACTGATCTGCGAAGTTTGGCGAATTTGATTCTGATCTTTACCATGAGCACTTAATGCTTCAACGAAAAGATCGATGATCTCATTTTCCTGTATAGATTTTTCTGTATGTAAACTACGTATTTGACGTATTTTTGTTTCTAATGTAGTAAGGTTTTCCAACCTGATTATATCCGATCTATCCCTATACATGTATCCATTCAATTGATATCCTTTTTATATAAATTTCAATCATAGAAAAAGTAAGGATACGT
The DNA here is from genome assembly GCA_026990595.1 of Sulfurovum sp. Classification (GTDB taxonomy): domain Bacteria; phylum Campylobacterota; class Campylobacteria; order Campylobacterales; family Sulfurovaceae; genus Sulfurovum. The sequence continues at coordinate 21,817 of JALXCZ010000003.1, read as the reverse complement.
TTACAGAAATGTAATGCGTTCCATTGGTAACCCGGCTGACTCCTATAGTAAATTTTTTATACAAAGTCCCGTGGCTTTCCGTCCTTACCTCACGATAAGTTTGGCTTTTTCAATACGATAGTGAAAGTATAAAACAAAATTGTCAAAAAATTGTCAATTATTATGGTAAACTAAGTTAAAAACAACAAAAGTAAAAAAGATGAAAATAGATCTGCATAACCATACCACACGTTGTAACCACGCAGTCGGAACAATAGATGAATATATTCAAAGAGCTATAGCATTAAACATAAATGTTTTCGGTTTTTCCGAACATGCACCCATGGACTTTGATGAAAAATACAGGCTGCCATTCTGTGATATGGATGCCTATGTGAACGATATAATTACAGCCAAAGAAAAATACAAAGATCAAATTGATATTCTTTTAGGATATGAGGTCGATTGGCTTCCGGGACATATGGATGAACGTGTACTCTATGCTGATGTGGATTACCTCATAGGATCCGTACACTTTTTAGACAAATGGGGATTTGACAATCCGGAATTTCTCAGCGGTTGGAAAAACAAAAAGATAGATGAGATATGGAAAGCCTATTTTGATGCAACACAAGCCATGGCAACGTCTGGAAAATTTGACATAGTAGGACATCTTGATCTTATTAAAGTCTTTAAGTTTATGCCAAAAGAAGATGTCAAGATCCTGGCAAAGGATGCACTTAAGGCGATTAAACGATCAGATATGGTCATCGAAATAAATACTGCAGGTCTACGTAAACCTGTAGGAGAAATGTACCCCTCTCGAGCTTTGCTTGAGAGTGCTTATAGTTTGGATATACCTATTACCTTTTCTTCAGATGCCCATGCAATTGAACAGATCGGTGCAGGTTACGACCTTGCTGTCACACTTGCAAAAGACATTGGTTATAACAAAGCTGTTACTTTTCAAGGACGAGATAAACAATTGGTTACTTTTTAGGCAAAATTTCTGACTATATTTATTTTATAATGGTTATAATCTAAAGATAAATTTTAATTTAGGAGAATGACAACATGGGTAAATTCGTAAATAACTTAGCAGAATTTAACAAATACTGTGAAGAAAATGAAGTAGAGTTTGTAGACTTTAGATTTACAGACATTAAAGGGGCATGGCACCACATTTCATACAGAAGAAGTGCGGTAGATGATGATATGCTTGAAGCTGGTGTACCATTTGATGGTTCATCCATTGAGAATTGGCAGCCGATTAATGAGTCAGATATGATTCTTAAGCCAGATGTTGGTTCTGCATTCCTTGACCCATTCACAGCTGACAGCACAGTGATCGTCATCTGTGATGTCTATGACATTTATAAAAATGAGCTTTATGCCAAATGCCCAAGAGCTATTGCTAAAAAAGCATTGAAAGCACTGGATGATGCTGGTGTAGCTGATGCTGCTTACTTTGGTCCTGAGAATGAATTCTTCATCTTTGATGATGTAAAAATTGTTGACAATGACAACCACCAGTCATTCAAAGTAGAGACAGACGAAGGTCACTGGGCTGATGCTGAAGATTATGGAGAGTATGGAAACATGGGTCACAGACCTAGAATCAAGGGTGGTTATTTCCCTGTTATGCCAACAGATTCTGCTGTAGATTTAAGAGCTGAAATGATGATGCTTCTTGAAGAAGTAGGTTTAGAAGTTGTACTTGGTCACCATGAAGTAGCACAGGGTCAACACGAAATCGGTATTGTTTACTCAGATATCATCACTGCTGCAGATAATGTACAAAAGTACAAATATGTTGTAAAAATGGTTGCACACCTTAATGGTAAAACTGCGACATTTATGCCAAAGCCTATCTATAATGATAATGGAAACGGTATGCACGTTCACCAATCACTCTGGAAAGATGGTGTAAATACTTTCTATGAGGAAGGTGCATACGCAAACCTTTCCAAAACAGCACTTGATTACCTTTCTGGTATCTTCAGACACAAAGAAGCCGTAGCATCATTTACTAACCCAAGTACAAACTCGTTTAAGAGACTGCTTCCAGGCTTTGAAGCACCACGTATTCTTACTTATTCTAGCCAAAACCGTTCAGCTGCTTGTCGTATCCCTTATGGTGCAGGTGCTCCGGCAACTAGAATTGAAACACGTTTCCCAGACTCTACTGCCTGTCCTTACCTTGCATTTGCAGTACTTATGATCGCCGGGCTTGATGGCATCAAAAATGGTGGTTATGATTTAGTAGGTCCATTTAACGAAGACTTATTTGAACTTACAAGAGAAGAGATTGCTGAAAGAGGTATCCCGGAGCTTCCAAACTCATTTAGAGATGCACTGGAAGGTCTAGAAAAAGACCATGACTTCCTAGCTCCTATTATGGATGAAGAGTATATTCAAACCTATGTCGACTATATGTTCGACAGACACGTTGTTCCTGTAGAGGGAAGACCGACTGCACACGAGTACATCACTACCTACTCTTGCTAAAACCTTTCGGGCTTCGGCTCGAAACTCTTTT
>JALXCZ010000003.1:0-19199 GCA_026990595.1 Sulfurovum sp. | reverse complement strand
ATTCAAACCTATGTCGACTATATGTTCGACAGACACGTTGTTCCTGTAGAGGGAAGACCGACTGCACACGAGTACATCACTACCTACTCTTGCTAAAACCTTTCGGGCTTCGGCTCGAAACTCTTTTTCCCACATTTTTTATCTTCACATTTTTTAAACTTTAAACCAAAATATTGAAAAAAATTGTGAAACTGGATAAAACTACTTCTTAAAAATACTCTTCTCTTCTTCTTTTTTAAAGAAGGTAAAATAGGTCCAAAGTGTTGTACCATAGACAAAAATAGATAAAACTACTACCCCGATCGTTACCGCCTCAAACATCTCTTTATGAGCAAAGCTGTCTGGTATCATATGTACCAGAATGATAGAGAGCGCGCCCTTCATGCCAGAGAATGTCAGAATGAACCACCCTTCTGCTCCTACAGGTTTAATGGAAGTCAATACTTTTACATTACCAAAATACATAAATTTAGCCATAGAGATAGCGCGTATGAGTGTGGTTGCCACAAACATAGTAAGGATCTCTGTTCTGTATTCCCACAACATATGAAAATCTACCATTTCAGCCAGTACAAAAAATATCATGACTGCAGCAATGTACCCAAACTCTTTTGCCATTTCGTAAATATATTCAAGTCTCTCATATGTGGTGGAATGTATACTCCCCAATCTTAGGCTACGCATAAAACTTTTAGTCTTTTTGCTACTATCTTCTCCGAGATCAAAGTCGATCCATGCTTTGGTAGCAACAATAGCTACAATAAGAGTTAAAATACCGCTTACATGCAACTCTTCAGCCAGTACATAGGCTGCATAAGCTTCCACAATAAAAGCAAAAAGCTCTCCTCTCCTGTTGGAAAAGAGTTTCATGATCATATAAAACCCAAAGCCTAGAGCCAAACCTAGAGCTGTACTTACTGCAAATACACGCAGGGCATCTATCACAGCATGTGAAGCATCAATATGTCCAGACATCATCCAAGGCAGTCCTATGAAGAAAAAAGCGATGACCGCTGTAGCATCATTACCCAAAGACTCACCTTCTATCAGTACTTTGATATCGTGACTTATACCTTTAAAACGCGAAAGTACAGACTGCACACTCACAGCATCCGTTGCCATATTGATGGCAAAAAGTGCCACATAGGCACCCAGACTCAACCCTTTGAAAATATCAAAATAATGAAGACTGGCACCAGCAGCAATAGAGAGTGCCACGGCTACCACCGCCAAATAAAAAATACTCCATGCATGTTTTTTAATATCTGAAAAATGCAGATGCAACGCATCTCCCATAAAAATAAGCGGGATACAAAAAAGTATCACTGTCGAAAAGTTTTCTGCCAGATCAATAGGTACAGCCGCTCTGAAATACGTATATGTCAGGTAGGAACCTATCAGCAGTAAAAAAACTGATGGAATTTTGAGTCTATTGGCAAGTGCATCTGAAAGTATCACTAAACTCAGTATGGTGATCAATACAATTTCCGGAGCAAAACTATGCATTGGTATCCTTTAAATAAAATGTGGCTAGCCTCATGAACCCACTGTTGCAGTGAACTCAGCGTTTGCATAGCCATAGTGAGCTTTGCTCATATGTGTTCTGTCAAAACAGTTCGCCGCTGTCTTCTGAGACTGGCCGTTTAGGTACATTTCTTCTGGGATGGAGAGGATCATCTTCTTGTTTTGTTTCATCTGTATCTTCATCAATATGCAATGTTTCTGCCATCTGTGTCTCGTCTTCGAGATTGATCATTTCAGATGTTCCGTTTTCATCTTCCTCATTTAACATCTGAGCATAAGGATTTATGTTTTTTCTATAGCTGTTCGGCAAGGGTGAATTTTTAGTATAGAGTTCACTTTTCCCCTCATACTCTCCTCTAAATACTCCCTGAGGAATATCAAAAGTACGTTTTGTATTAGGATAGAGGTTAAGCAATTTTTTGTAATAATAGGCAAATGCAGGCGCAGCCAAAGCACCACCTGTAGCTTTTTTCCCTATAGGTTTATTATTATCACGTCCAAACCATACGATTGTCTCTATTGTCGGGGAGTATCCACAGAACCAGGCATCAACCCCATTATTGGTCGTACCTGTTTTCCCTGCAAGCTCTATGCCTTTAACTTGGGCATTTCTTCCTGTACCACGTTTAATGACATCTTTGAGTATGTCTGTCATCAAATATGCCTGTTCTGGGGTCGTAAAATCTGAAATCTCCTTGGGGCGTGTCTCATAGATCACTGCACCCTCTCTTGAGATGATCGCAGAGACCAATCGCGGTTCTATCATATGCCCTTCATTTGCAAAGACTGAGAATATCTGTGCCATTTTTAAAGGACTTAGCCCCAGATTTCCCAGAGCAATGGACATATCTTTTGGTATGTGAGGCACGTCTAAGAATTTTAATCTGTTACGGATCGTACTGACACCAAGATCAGCTACCAGATTGATAGTTGCAAGATTTCTTGAATGTACCAGTGCTTCCCTCAATGGTATAAAACCTTTAAAATTCCGTTCGTAGTTTCTTGGTGCCCATATCTTCTTTTTACCTCTATAGGTATATTCAAATGTACGGGCAAGGTCAGTTAACGGTGTAGCAGGATTATACCCCATATCCAAAGCAGTCTGATAGATGAAAGGTTTAAAAGCAGAACCCGGTTGGCGTTTGGACTGAGTCACTCTGTTAAAAGCAGATTTTTTATAATCAACCCCTCCCACCATCGCCAAAATATCACCTGTTTTACTCTCCACTGATACAAAAGCACTATTGAGTGTGGTTTTTTTCGGATTCTCTTTGTATCTTTTTACTGCTTTATGAAAGGCATAATTAACCGCATCCCGTGCAATCGCCTGCTGTTTCATATCGATAGTCGTATATATCTGGTATCCACCTGTACGAATATCTCCCAATCTTCCCTTAAAGCGTCTCAGTACTTCATCCACAATATAGGGAGCAATATTCTGTGTCAGAGAAGTTTTATAGACTTTAGGGGATTCTTTGACTGCTTTAAGATAATCACTCTGTGTGATCCACCCTATACTCTTCATACGGTAAAGCACATTGTTAGCACGGTTGAGTGCACGTTTGTAATGACGTAGCGGATTGTAAAAACTCGGTGCATTTGGAATACCTACAAGCATCGCACACTCCTTAAGTGTGAGTGCACTCAATTCTTTATGAAAGTAGCCTTGCGCCGCTGTTTTAACTCCAAAATAATTGTTACCGTACGATATTTCATTAAGATAACGTTCAAGGATCTCTTCCTTGGTCAGTTCATGCTCTATCTTGAGTGCCAGAATCGCCTCTTTGATCTTACGGGTCAACTTTTTTTCATTGGTTAAAAGTTTGTTTTTGATAAGTTGTTGTGTCAGGGTGCTCCCCCCTTCTACAAAATGTCCTGCTTTAATATCTTTAACGATCGCCCTCAAAATAGCATCTGGATTCACTCCATTATGTTCAAAAAAACGGGTATCTTCCATAGCGACCAGTCCTTCGACCAGTACTCCGGGAATTTCATCATAACGTGCATAGAGACGATGCTGTTTTTTAAAAACATAGGCCAGTTTTTCACCATTTCTGTCTAAAATAATACTGGAAGTTTCAGGTTTATAGTTAATAAGTTTATCTGCATCCAAAGAGATCTCTTCATACGCATAGATAAACGCTCCGATCAGCAAGACAGCAAAGAGGATAGCTAGAATGATGGAGCCTTTGACTACACGATTGAACACATCTAAACCTTCAATTTTATATTTATTCTACCGTATTATGGCTAATGAGTGCCAACACATGCTTGATCTTTTTTACAGAGATATTCACATTGAGTATCACCCGCATGATAGGTTTATCTACAGTAGGCTGCCTGATCGCACCAACAAGATACCCTTGTTTCATCAAACCTTTTTGTATAAACTGTGTATGTTTATTATTTGGCATAACCATTGGTAAAATAAGACTTTTACACTCTATTCCGATGAATTTTTTTACCATTTTTTGACGCTTAATAATTTTTTTACGGTATTTTTTAGCGTTTTTACGTATATATTCCATATTTACTAATGCCAATGCTGTATCAAATACTGAAGGTGCAGTAGAGTAGATGATTGGTTTTGCACGATTCACCAAGAATGTAATAATCTCTGAAGAGGCTAAAATATATGCTCCGTATGATCCATATGCTTTACCCAATGTACCCATTTTAATATGCCGTTCATGGATGGCAATACCGTAATATTCAAAAATACCCAAAAGTTTTTTACCCAACACCCCACTGCTGTGTGCTTCATCTACAATCATAAGTGCTTCATAAGCATCTGCTAAGTCAAATATCTCTTTTTTGCATAAGTCTCCACCCATAGAATAAATACCCTCCACAGCAATGATCTGTCTTTTAGCCGGATTGTCTTCTAATTTCCGATGTAGGTCTTCTACATTATTATGTTTGAAAGTTACTACTTTCTCACCCAGAATCTGCGCTGCCATCACACCCGAAGTATGGTATTCTTCATCCATAAAAAGCATATCACCTTTCCTTACCAATGCCTCAATGAGTGACATATTGGCAAGAAAACCAGAACCCACTGCCAACCCTTCTTCAAAACCGTTCTGTTCCGCCATTTCTAACTCAAAGATACGATGGATAGGATGGTAGCCATTGACAAGCATGCTGGCTTTTGAGCTTAGTGTCTCATACTCTTTCACAAGTTTGACTGCTTTATTGAACTGTTTTTTATTTTGTGACAGACCCAGATAATCATTACTTGCCAGATCTTTCAGTCTGTCATCAAAAAGTATACGTTCTCTAAAACGTCCTGCTTTTTTAAGAGCGTCAAGTTCATTTTTATACATCTTTATATCCTGATTTCAACCATGGCAACAATGTTTCCACCTGTAACCCCATCGCTGTACTCTCATATCCTTCGACAGATGCAATATACTTTTTACAAAATCCTTCCACCATACATCCACCTGCTTTACCTTGCCACTCTGCACTCTGCAAGTAGATTTCAAGATCATCCTCATCAAAGGAGGCAAACCGGTAATAGGTAGCTGAAATATCTGTAAAAAGCAGTTTTTTCGATTTGAAATGAAGAGAGGAAATGATGGAAATGCTTGAGCCGCTCTGCATCTTTAAAATACGTCTTGCATCTTCTCTATCCTTAGCCTTACGCAAGATCGTACCGTCTGCAGCAGCAATGACCGTATCTGCACACAGAAGCGGCATTTCCAATCCAAATGTTTCAAGTGCCGCTTCAAGTTTGCCTTTGCTAGCAGTGTAGACAAAATCTTTGGCGATCGTTGCAGTAATTTTTTCTTCATCATATTCCACTGTTTTTTGTATAAAGTCTACACCAAACTTACGTAACAGCAGTGCTCTGCTTTCAGAGTTTGAACATAAACAGATCACTATAAACCTCTAAGACTCACGCCCAAATAGAGCGCTAATATACCCAACATAATATTCACCGGCAACAATACATTTGGAATATATTTCACCTTGACTTTTGCTTCAGCCAAGCTGCCTCTTTCAAATAGTTTCCATGCTGCTCTTCGCTGTAAATACATATATATAAAATTGAGTGTCATGACCATCCAGATGGTCTCTTTCGCAAGAAAAAAGTATTTTAGATCACCGTGATGTCCATTAGAGCCAATAGCCATCATTAATCCTGTTACCAGAAGTATAAGTATAAAAGGGATCACAAGATGAAAAAGTCTTCCTGTGATCTCAAGCGTTTTACTCAGCTTGATCTTGGGTTCGTCTATACTTTGGAATACCGGATGCACTGCCACACGAATAGAAATCATCCCGCCTACCCATACAAAAGCAGAGAGTACATGCAAGAAAACAACGGTATGGCTAACCATCTTAATTACTGCCCTCAAGTACTTCTGCAAGATACGTTTTTGCCTCTTCCAGTGCTGTTTGTATCTTACTTGCATCTTTCCCACCTGCCTGGGCAAAATCAGGACGACCACCACCGCCACCGCCTACGATCGGTGCAATAGATTTGATCCAGTCCCCTGCTTTTACAGAAGTATTTTTGGTACCTGCGGCAAGCAATACTTTGTCACCCTTTTTCTGGAAAAGCATAATGGCAATAGCCTCATATTTGTTCTTTGCTTCATCGATCAGTTCTTTTATATCTCCGGCTTCTACCTCTTCAATAATAACTGTGACACCATTCACTTCAGAAGCACTCAACTCTTTTTTCGTACTGCTGAGTGCTGTTTGCAGTTCAATTTTAAGTGTTTTGATCTGTTCTTTGAGTTTACTAATACCTGCTATGGGATTCTGATTCTTCACAGCTTCTTTAACATGCCCTATTTCATCTCTAAGTACCTTGACCTTCTCTACAGATGCTCTGCCACAGATTGCTTCAATCCGGCGAACTCCTGCACTCACCCCACTCTCTTTGGTAATCATAAAGAGCCCTATTTGTGAAGCATTGTTCACATGTGTCCCGCCACAAAGCTCTACAGAAGCATCACCGAAACTGACGACCCGTACCTCATCACCGTATTTTTCACCAAACAGTGCCATGGCTCCAGAGTTTTTGGCTTCATCCACACTCATAATCTTTGTCTCTCTGGGAATCGCACGTGCTATTTTGTCATTGACCCAATCCTCCACTCTTTGAAGCTCTTCATCTGTCATTGCCTGAGGATGTGAGAAGTCAAAACGCAGACGCTTGTCATCATTGAGTGAACCTGCCTGGGAAATATGTTCTCCAAGTACAGCCCTTAGAGCAGCATGCAGCAAGTGGGTTGCAGAGTGGTGTTTTTCTATCTCTGCACGACTTTGATCAACCATGGCTTCTACCTCATCGCCAACTGCAAGTTTACCCTCTACTTCGGAAAGATTCATATCAAGGAATTTTTTGGTATCTATCACATTAATTGTCGGGGTGAGGGCACCCCGACCTACAAGTGTTCCATAATCTCCTACTTGACCACCTGACTCAGCATAGAATGGTGTCTTATCAAGAAGTACCCAACCTTTACCATCTATAGCGCTAGTTTCTTTAAAGTTTTCATCAAGAAGTGCGAGTACTTTCGCTGTGGCTGTTGTACTACTGTATCCTACAAATTCATTGACATCAAACTTCTCTTTAAGTGCCTTAAAATCACCCGTAGTAGCTGCGTCTCCTGTACCTTTCCAACCTGCTTTAGACTGTGCTTTTTGAGCATCCATCTTGGCATTAAATGCATCCATATCAAGCTTTATACCTTTTTCACGCAACATATCTTCAGTCAAGTCAAGAGGGAAACCAAAGGTATCATACAGTTTAAAAGCCACTTCACCGTTAAAGATATCGGAAGTGTTTTTAAGCTCTTCGTTAAAAAGTTTGATCCCAGCCTCAATAGTATCAAAGAAACGCTCTTCTTCTAGTTTCATAGACGTTTTAATTGCTTCAGATTTAGAAGTTAAGTAATCATACTGCCCACCCATGGTATCGACTAAAGTATCGACCAGTTTATACATAAACGGTTCACGGAGTCCTAACAGGTATCCATGTCGAATGGCACGACGCATGATGCGTCTGAGTACATACCCACGCCCCTCTTTGTCAAAGTTTACCCCTTGTGCAAGTAAAAATGAACAAGAACGCAGATGGTCTGCTATAACACGGTAACTTGCGGAATTTACAGCATTAAAATTATAAGGTGTACCGACAAGTTCACCAATTTTGTCTAAAAACGGCATAAAGAGTGAAGAGTGGTAATTGTTCAACACACCCTCTTTAATGGCAACGACCCTTTCAAGTCCCATACCTGTATCGATGCTGGGCTTTGGCAGGGGAGTGAGTGTACCGTCTTCACTTCTTTCGTACTGCATGAAAACAAGGTTCCAAATTTCAAGGAAACGGTCACCCTCTCCACCCATCACATCCTCTTCGGAATGAAAGTGTTCTTCCCCCTGATCGTAGAATATCTCCGAACATGGTCCGCAAGGTCCGGTGTCACCCATCTGCCAAAAGTTGTCTTTATCCCCAAAACGTACAATACGGTCTTTAGCGATATGTCTACTCCATATCTCTTCGGCTTCATCATCAGAATCATGCACCGTCACCCACAGCTTCTCCATTGGTAAGTTCAGGTAGTTTTCAGAGGTAATAAATTCCCAGGCATAGGCAATAGCATCTTCTTTAAAATAGTCGGCAAAAGAAAAGTTACCTAACATTTCAAAAAGTGTATGATGACGTGCGGTATAACCGACATTATCAAGGTCATTGTGCTTTCCCCCTGCTCTCAGACAAGTTTGGGAAGATGTTGCACGAGGCGGATTCGGGATCGGTACTTCTCCGGTAAAAATGTTCTTGAACTGTACCATGCCGGCATTGGTGAACATGAGTGTTGGATCATCAGGAACAAGAGGTGAACTGGGTACAAGCTTGTGCCCTTTACTTTGAAAATAGTCTAGAAATGATTTTCTAATATCCATGGGTTAAATATCCTAAAATTTTGTTGTATAAATTAAAGATATTTTATCTAAAATGTGGTTATTAGGAGATAAAACACAGTGTAACTGTATCAAGAGAGATAATTCACCTCCAAACCAGGAGGTGAAAAAACAATTTTATCACAGTTGGAATGTACAGTAGTCTGCTTCACCTACATTATCAAACTCAAAATGACCATTACTTTCAGTACGACCGAAAGTACCTGAAGTACACTCATATTTGATACCACTTATACCTGCACCACTATCATCTTCAATATACAGATCATCAACAGTAGAATCAACAATACGTAACTCCAACTGCAGTGTACAGTCATCATTGGGATAAAAATAAAAACCACCGCTTCCGTCTGTCAATTCAACACTGTTTCCATCACATGTATATCTGATGTCAGCAACACCGTATCCGTCCTGATCCACAACATGATATTTTATCTCATCATTATAATAGTCATCAGAGCTGCTTCCGCAACCGTTTAACGCAAGAACAGCAAAGATCGTAATAGATAAAAATATAAATTTTTTCATGACTAACTCCTATTTGTTATATCTAATAGAAGTTTGCCTAGAAATTGTGTTAGATTTGTGGGTGATCGCGATCTAATTCCATTTTCTTATCTTATTATGACAAGAAATACATTCATCCAAGACTCTTGTATAATTTGACGCCGCACCATGTTTATGACCTGATTCCATATTCTTTTTTATACCATCAGCATATTTCTTTATATTTGAAGATTGTCGTTTGGCAAAAAAAGTACTATAATCCAATTCTGAGTTAGGCGCTACCTCAATCGTACTCGCAGCCTTTTTAAGTTTTACAACAGCTTGAAGTACCATATCTTTATTATTGTAAAGAATTCCCTTTTGTATCTGTGACATAGCCGATTCCATACTCTGCATATCTTTTATCCTGTCTGTCTGATCATATGCTTGTGCATTAAAAGTAAATATGCCAAAGGTCAATAAACCCATCATTATCTTTTTCATCAATTCTCCTTATAGGCTTAATAGCTTTTGATAAATTTATTATATCACAATTTTTTATATTTCCAAATCTTTTAAAAGTGTTGCTATTTTTTGACTTCCATTTTTCTCAACGATCTCCATCAGCCCATGACTGACTGCTGACATATTTTCATCCAATAGTATCAATACCTTCTCCTTATCTATTTCATTTTCTCTCATGATCCATGCAAGATTCTGCTTTACTAAAAATTGTGCATTATGGTATTGATGATCGCTGGCAGCATAAGGGTAAGGGATGTAAAGTGTGGGCACAGCTGTGGCAGAGAGTTCCCAGAGTGTTGATGCTCCTGCACGTGCAATGGCAAAATCCGCTTCATTCATGTAGACTGCCAACTTGGTCGTAAAACCAAATACCTCCGCTTCTATATCTAAGTCATCATACGCTTTTTGTACCTCTTCGATATTGTTTGTCCCAGCCTGATGAATGATCCTTATCCCATTTTGTTTTAACTGTGGAGCAATGCTAAGAGCAAGAGTATTAATAGCCTTTGCACCCTGAGAACCACCCAGAAAGATAACAGTTTTTACCGCATTGCGCAAATGCGCATTCTTAAAAAATATCTCTTTAACAGGATAGGCTTTGATCGGACTCTCCTCAAGATAGGAAGAAATAAAGTATGTTGCATAAGGCTTTAAGAGTTTATTGAGTGATCCCAATGCTGCATTCTGTTCATGTATCACCAGAGGTGTACCCGTAAGCTTGGCTGCAAATGCCATAGGTGCGGCAGAAAACCCCCCTACAGAAAAAACCACTTTTGCTTTATGCTTGTGTATAAGCTTAATGGATTTAAGGGTTGCTCCAGCCATCATGAAGAGAGATTTTATCTTTCCCAATCCCCCCTGATTTACCACACCGCGTGTATCGAAAAAATATTTGTAAGCAAAATCTTCATCATGATCAAACCATTGTTTATCTTGCCCTTTGGTAGAACCCACATAGATTAACATTTCACTGCTATCTGCTACCTGTTCACTGTTACCTGCAACCAGTGCTTCTTTTACCGCTCTTATGATCGCTAAATGTCCACCGGTTCCGCCACCTGTCATAAGTATACTCACAATATCCTCCCGTCTGCACCTCTGGGTACTTTCTTTGATACCATTAATACCATACCTATAGCTACACATGATGCCAAAATATGTGAACCTCCGTAACTCAAAAACGGTACAGCGATTCCCTTAATAGGTGTGATCCCCGAAATTCCGTAAGAATTCAAAATAAAAGAAAATGCAATGAGAAGTCCAACACCAATAGAAAAAAGATAGTACATAGGGTCTTTTACTTTGGAAGCTATTTTGAAAATACGGAAAATAATAAGCAGTATGGTAAGGGTTACCAAAAGCAACCCTAAAAATCCGAGCTCTTCAGTAATCCCTGCGAGGATAAAGTCTGTATGGACTTCACTAAGGTAACCCAATTTAAATTGTCCATTTCCCAAGCCCTGGCCAAAAAACCCGCCATTGTGGATAGCATTGAGCGAGTTCGATATCTGCCATGGCTCTTTTACACTTGCTTCTACCCGAAGATCCTGTACTGCTTTAAAAGGCAGCACAGAGAGTATGCTGTCCTGTACCGTAATCCACCAACTTTTTATCCTTGCCATACGGTGCGGTGCAAAAAATATCAGTCCGATAACCGCAATAAAAGCACCCGTTAAAAGTGTAAAAAAGAATTTCATCGAACTTCCAATAAACAAAAAAAGTACTAAAAGTGTTGCTCCGAGCACCACTACCTGTCCCAGATCCTTTTGAAAAACAGCAATCAACATAACCGCTACAAAAAATACTGCCAGATAAGGAGAAAAAGCGCGAAGTTCTTCAAAAAATCCCATATTGGTTCTACTTAGAAATTTTCGTGAAAAACTCCATGCCAGAAAAAAAACAAATCCGACTTTAAAAAATTCAACAGGTGCGATGGACATAGGTCCCAAATGTATCCAGCGTTTTGCTCCTCCTACTGCATTAACCAAGGAGGCAGGCAGGAACTGCATTACTATCATAAGAATAAAAAAGAGTATAAAAAGCAATAACCCTACTTTTGAGAACCACTTATCCGGATCCATTTTACTTAAAATGACCATAGTAACAAAACCTATAAACACAGCAACACTTTGCCTGATAAAAAAATGAAAATCCGTATAATGGAAATGCAATACCGTATAGACAGAAAGAGAATAACTCATAATCAAAGAAAGTGTCAAAAGTATCATAACTCCGGCTAAAAGGGGTTTATCGATCATATCTGTTCCATTTATATAATATTAATTAGTATTTTATCAAAATTAATAGATAACTTTGATAAAATTTCATATCAGATAGGGAAAATCATGAATAGAAAAATACAGAACCAGGCAATACACCAAAGAAAATATAAAATTACAGGACTTTTTCTTATCTTGTGCATTGCTATGTTCATATTTCTCTTTTCTATACTCAAAACCATCATTTCAGAAAGAAATATCCCCTCTCACAATACAACGATCTATGATCGTTCATTTCGCGGCAGTATCATCTCTGAAGATGATTATACACTCAGCAATTCACAAAAAACCTATCAGGCAGTAATTCGCGGTGCAAGTATTGATCCTGAAAAAAAAGAACTTTTTCTGAAACTTTTCAGTATTTACAGCGGTATTGAAGAAAAAAAACTGCGTAAAAAATTTAAAAACCGTAAAGGAAAGGATATAAAAGGCAATATCATCCTCTCTAAACATATTACTTCCAGACATGCTATGCAGTTAAAATCTCTCGCCTATAAGTTAAGAAAACTTGACGTATTTCGCTCTATTAAGAACCGTAACGGTATTGAGGTACTATATGGACTGGATATTATTGAAAACGGGGAAACCAGACGTTTTCCACTTAAGGATGTAATGAGTCCTATTTTAGGATATGTCGGTAAAAAAAGTGATGGACGCTATACTAGACCACAAGGGAAAAAAGGTCTTGAGCGCAATTATGAAAAACATATTACATCCAAGAAAAATGGCTATTTTAAAGGGAAACGCGATGTAGTCGGTACATTGATACATGATAAAAACAGTATTAAAATGCAGCGGGTTGACGGACTTGACCTGCACTTGAATATCCCTTTGGCATTCCAAAGAAGGGTAGAATTAATGCTCGACAGTATGAAACAAAGTATTGATGCTGAAGAAATCATTGTGGGTGTGATGGAAAGTAAAACAGGTAAAGTACTCAGTTTAGCAAGTTCTGAACGTTATGACCCTGCACATATTACCCAAAAAGATATTCCTGCACTCAATCCAAAATTTTCTGAATATCCCTATGAACCAGGTTCTGTAATGAAGCCGATCACCTTGGCAATCGCACTGGAACATAAAGTCGTTACACCTAATACCTGGTTCAAAACAGGCTATGATAGATTTCAAATAGGGAAAAAACGCTATATTACAGATGACGACTTCTTTGATTCACAAACAGCCACTGATATTATTGTTCACTCTTCCAATATCGGTATCTCACAAATATCCTGGAGGCTTACAGGAGAGCAATACAGAGATGGACTGCTTAAATTCGGAATTGCCAAACCTTCTGGCATTGATCTCTCCCGTGATCTTCCTGGACAGCTTAAACCTCTATATCTTCTCAATAACAAAATGCATAGAGCCAACAGCTCTTACGGTTATGGAATGATGGTGACATTTGCACAACTTTTTAAGGCCTACAGTGCTTTTAACAACGATGGTGTTGCTGTTACTCCTCGAATTGTTGCCTATCTCCAGGATGAAAAAGGAAGACACTATACACTCAAGCCAAAAGTAGGTGACCTAAAAGCTGTAGGTAAAAGAGCTGCCAGGCAGATACACAAGATCCTTTTGGAAGTTGTCAAACGTGGAACCGGGATAAAAGCACAATACCCAGGACTTGAGATAGGCGGGAAAACAGGAACAGCACATATTGTTAAACATGGGCACTATGTCCGTGAGTACCATAGTAGTTTCTACGGTTTCGCAAACGATAAAAAGGGTCATAAATATACCATAGGCGTCCTGGTCATAAAAGCAAAAAAATACCATAAATATTTTGCATCACAGTCCGCTGTACCAACTTTTAAAAGAATTGTAGATATTTTGGTAGAACTTGATTATCTTAAGCCAGAGGGTGGCATTGAAGCAGCAAGTCCACGAATCAAAGAACATTCCGGAATTTCTCTTCCTCCCGTCAGAGCACAGATGAAAAAAAGAAAAACTGCTGTAAAAAAAGAAAAAAAGAAACCTGTCAAGAAAAAATCTGTTAAATCACTCTTTAAAATAAAAACCAAACCTAAGCTAAAACCAAAGCCTCAACCTGTAAAAAACAGATCACCGCACGAAATGTTCGATGATCTGTTTTAAATCCACAGATTGTCAATAAGCCTTGGCTTTCCTACCCAGGCAGCGACTAAAATAATCGTATTACCTATCTCTACTTTCTCTAAGGCTTTAAATTCCCTGTTTACAATAGCAATATACTCTACACGGTCCGCTTCGCTCAACACTGCAGACATCTCTTGTTTGATCTTTTCTACATGCAACTCTCCCGCCATCACCATTTTTGTTGCACGTTTTAAAGCGCGGGAAAGACAAAGTGCACGCTCTTTCTCTTCATGATTCAAGTAGGCATTGCGAGAACTCAGCGCCAGCCCCCTCTCATCGCGTACTATCTCACAGGGAATAATAGTTACATCCATGAAATAATTCTTTACCATTTGCGTAATGAGTGCCAACTGCTGGGCATCTTTTTTGCCAAAGTAAGCATGGGTTGCGCTTGAGAGGTTAAGCAACTTCATCACAACCTGAAGCATTCCGTCAAAATGCCCAGGACGTTTTTCCCCTTCCAGTACATATCCCCGAATTGCAGGAGCACCTATGCAAAGTTCATCTTCTTCATACATCTGATCAATGGTCGGCATAAACAAGATGTCTACACCTGCAAGTTCACATATCTTCCTGTCTGCTTCCTCTTTGCGCGGGTAGGCATCCAAATCTTCACCCTCAAGAAATTGTGTGGGATTAACAAAAATAGAGACAATAAGATACTCATTTTCCTCTCTGGCCTGGCGAATAAGAGAAAGATGCCCATGGTGCAGTGCTCCCATTGTCGGTACAAAGCCAATGCTTCCCTGTAACGTTTTTTTAGCTTCCTGAAGTGTTTCTATTGTTCTTGCAATAATCATTGCTAACCCTCTATTTTGTAATATTTTGGTAAAATCATACCAAAATATTACTGTAGGGTGTTGTCCCTGACAATACCAAAAGCCTATTTCCCATTGTACCAATATCTGTTTGGTGCTGTGAGGACACAGTACCCTACAATGAAAAAGGAACTTTTTTACGTGGATACATACGAATACAGCGAACTTTTAAAATCTCTTGCTACCAAGATGGATAATATTGCCAATATTGTCAAACCTGACCTGCTTACCAAAAGGCTTGAAGAGATAGAGCAGATGCAGCAAGATACTGACTTTTGGAATGATACAGTCCATGCAGGGAAAATCTCTCAGGAAAAAACAAAAACAGAACGTATTTTAGAAACGTATAATAATGCGAATGATGCCGTACAAGACGCCATAGAGTACTTTGAGATGGCAAAGGCAGAAAAAGATGAAGAGACTTTAGAAATGCTCTATGAAGATGCAGGTAACCTACAGAAAAGTACACATGCACTTGAAGTACAAATGATGCTTTCAGGGGAGCATGATGGGAATAACGCTATTGTTTCCATTCACCCCGGAGCCGGTGGTACAGAATCACAGGACTGGGCAAGCATGCTCTACCGTATGTATCTGCGCTGGGCAGAGCGTCACGGCTTTAAGGTGGAAGGACTTGACTATCAAGCAGGTGAAGAGGCAGGTATTAAAGATGTTTCTTTCATAATCAAAGGAGAGAATGCCTATGGTTATCTTAAGGTAGAGAACGGCATCCATCGACTGGTGCGTATCAGCCCTTTTGATTCCAACGCCAAACGCCACACCTCATTCAGCTCAGTAATGGTCTCCCCTGAGATAGACGATGATATTGACATCGTTATAGAAGATAAAGATATACGTATAGACACCTATCGTTCCAGTGGTGCAGGAGGGCAGCATGTTAACACGACTGACTCTGCCATACGTATTACCCATATCCCGACCAATGTTATCGTTCAGTGTCAAAATGACCGGAGCCAACACAAGAACAAAGCCTCGGCTATGAAAATGCTCAAATCACGTCTTTTTGAATATGAAATGGCTAAAAAACAAGCTGCCATAGACGGTATAGAAAAGAGTGAAATAGGCTGGGGACACCAGATACGCTCTTACGTCCTGCAACCCTATCAACAGGTCAAAGACACCAGAAGTAATCAAGCCTTTACCAATGTCGATGCGATCTTGGATGGAGATATAGATAAGCTACTGGAGAGTGTACTTATTGCTCAGGCAAAATAGACACTAAGTCTTTTTTGTTTTATCTTTATCTTTCTCCTCTTCCTCCACTTTTTCATCCAATTTAAAATATTTTGAAACTGTTTTTGTTATTACTATAGCAGCAGCAAAAGCCAATAGAATCATTAGTGCCGTATAAAGTACATTGAGTAGATCAATCTTCACTTAAAGCTCTTTTAGCATCTTCTCTTCAAGTCTG
Organism: Sulfurovum sp.; assembly: GCA_026990595.1. GTDB lineage: Bacteria > Campylobacterota > Campylobacteria > Campylobacterales > Sulfurovaceae > Sulfurovum. The sequence goes on along the minus strand of JALXCZ010000003.1, from coordinate 3,075 downwards.
TATGTCTTATCGCAACGTTCGGCCATACTTTCATCATGTGTTACCAAAACCAAAGCTGCATCATGGGTTTGAATATAGTCATTCAATACTTCCATTACAAGCACTGCTGTCTCTTTGTCAAGATTTCCCGTAGGCTCATCTGCAAAAATGATACGTGGTTTTTTACTCAAAACCCTTGCTATGGAAACACGTTGTTGCTCTCCACCTGAGAGTTCAGAAGTTTTATGTTGCATGAGATGTATGATTTGAAGTTTCTCCAAAATACGTTCATCTATTTTCTCTTCGGAAAGCATAGTCGCCACTTCTATGTTCTCCAGAGCACTCATTCCTTTAAAAAGGTAGTGAAACTGAAAAATGATCCCCACATCATAACGTCTTAATGACTCAATAGATTCATCACTGAGTGAATAAAGGTCATGTTCCAGCAAGGATACACTCCCCTCATTGGGCTGCATAAATGTGGAAAAGATATGCAACAGTGTAGACTTCCCTGAACCACTGCGTCCCACAATAGCCACACTCTGTTTAGGTGCAATTTTAAAATCTATATGCGTAAAAAGCGGATAGTCAAAACTATGGGAGACATTGGAAGCTTCAAGTAAAAAATGGGACATTACACACCTTTAAATAAGTTAGATGTATTTTAACATAAAAAGGTAAGTGGAAAAGAAAAATTGAATTGTTTTAAACAAATAGTGTAGATTTGAATTGGTGAAAATTATAAAATTCGAAAAATAGTCTTCTATTTTGCTGTAGGTTTGGCTGAACGGCGTGAGTGAAAAAAATAAAATTGATATAAGAAAATAGTCTTCTGATTTATTGTAGATTTGAAGGTTGTTGTTTGGGAGCATACGATAAGTATGTGACCAAACAAACTCCCTCAAAGATGCGATGAAGTAGAAGAACTATTTCATTTGAGCGGCTACTTCGGCTGCGAAATCTTCTTCCTCTACCTCAATACCCTCACCTACTTCAAGTCTAACGAAGTTTGTGATCTCTGCTTTACCGCCTGATTTTTCTGCAAAGTATTCACCTACAGTTTTACTGTCATCCATCACGAATTTCTGATCAAGCAGACACTGTTCCTGATCAAGTGTTGTATTGTCAGAGATAAATCTTGCGATCATTCCCGGGATAATTTTGTCCCAGATCTTCTCAGGTTTCCCCTCGCTTGCAAGCTTCTCTTTGATATCCGTTTCGGCTTTAGCCATTACTTCATCAGTCAATTGGCTCATAGAGATGTACTGAGGCACATTCTTTTCAGTTTTACCCAAACGTCTAAGCTCTTCATTCTCAGTTTCGATCGCTACGATTCTACCTTTTGTCTCATCTGCAACATACTGTGCATCAAAGTCCTTGTAAGAAAGCGTAGTTGGGCTCATTGCTGCTGCATGCATTGCAATCTCTTTAAGCACTGGAGTCATTGCTTCAGCCACTTCTGCTGATTCACATTTTGCTTCAATGATTACACCATTTTGGCTGTTTGAATGTACATATCCGTTTACTGCTGTAGTTTCATCACCAACAATAAGTGCAGAACGTCTAACTACCAGTTTTTCACCAATCGTTGCAACCTGCAATGAAAGATATTCTGCAAATGGCTCACCGTTAATAGTAGAAGCATTGATCGCCTCTGCATCTGCAAGATTGTTATCGAATGCATGGTTTACTACCGTAGAAAGAAGTTCTTTGAACTTATCATTTTGCGCTACAAAGTCAGTTTGTGAGTTGATCTCAACAATCACTGCTTTTTTACCATCAACTTTTACACCAATAGAACCTTCGGCAGCTGTTTTACCGGCTTTTTTCGCAGCAGCACCCATACCCTGGTCTCTTAGCCATTCAACAGCTTTATCCATATCTCCGTCTGCTTCAGTGAGGGCTTTTTTACAGTCCATCATCCCTGCATCTGTCATCTCTCTGAGTTTTTTAATGTCTTTAGGTCCAAAGTTTGCCATAATTACGCCTTTGCCAATTCTTTTGCAGATGCTACAGCGTCTTTAAAGTCGCCTTTGAAAGAGTATTTATCTTCCATAACTTGAATTTGCTCTGCTGTCATATTTGCTACATCGTCAAATGTGTAAAAACCTTCATCATTGAGTTTGCCTTGGTATACTTTACCAACGCCGGCAATTTTTGTAAGATCATCACCTTTTTTCTCTTCTTTTGCTGCTTTAGGTGCTGGAGCTGCTTTTTCTTCTACAAGTTTAGCTACTTCAGTTTCAGTTGCTGGTGCTGCTACTTCTTCAGCCGCCGCTTCAGCCATTACAGCTTCCATCTCACCTGCCGCTACTTCTTCTACATCTCCACCGTTAGCTTCAGCATATGCTGCTTTACCTTCGATAATCGCTTCAGCCATCTCTTTACAGAAAAGGTTGATTGAGCGGATAGCATCATCGTTTCCTGGGATCGGATAATCAATTACATCTGGATCACAGTTCGTATCAAGAGGAGCAACCACTTTCATACCAAGTCTTCTTGCTTCTTTTACTGCGATATGTTCTTTGACAGCATCAACAACAAACATCATATCTGGAAGTTTTTTCATATGTCTGAAACCTTCTAGGTATGAAGAGAGTTTTTCTTTCTTTCTTAAAAGCATCAATGCTTCTTTTTTTGTCAACATGTCAAGTTGACCATTCTCTTCCATTTGCTCGATGATTTCAAGTTTTCTGATAGATTTTTTCATTGTTGGGTAGTTTGTGAGCATTCCACCTAACCATCTTGTAGCAACATAAGGCATACCACATCTCTCAGCGTGCTCTTTTACTGCTTGACGTGCTTGTTTTTTAGTTCCTACGAAAAGTACAGTTTGCCCTTCAGCTGCTGCATCTCTTACTACATTGTAAGTATATTTGAAGTATCTAAGTGTTTTTTGAAGGTCAATAATATAGATGTTTTTTCTTGCACCGAAAATGAATTTCTTCATTTTTGGATTCCATCTTCTTGTTTGGTGTCCGAAGTGTACTCCACACTCCAATAGGTCTTTCATTGTTACCATAATTTCTCCTTGGGTAATACATAACAGCCCAAGCCATCTACTAAAGACTCTAAAAGTCCATAGAACATAACTTA
>JALXCZ010000002.1 GCA_026990595.1 Sulfurovum sp. | reverse complement strand
TGGAACATCCTTGTAGCAGATGAAGTAGCAAAAACGTTACGCTCATGGAACATAGATGTCAAGCGTATGCCCGCACGTGTACGTTTTACCAGAGCCAAAATAGCCGTTGCCATACACTTTGACGGAGCCACCACGCCGTGTAACTCCGGAGCAAGCATCGGTTACCCTTCTGAGGCTTCGTATGACTTTGCACAGCGTTGGAAAAAACTCTACAAAAACTACTTCCCCTTCAAGTGGCATGAAGACAACTTTACCAACAATCTCAAAAACTACTACGCCTACCGCTGGATACGCGCCGACAAATTCCTTTTGCTTGAACTCGGAGAGATCACCTGTGATAAACAAACCAAATGGCTCAAACCACGCCTTAAAAAGATTGCACATCTTGTCGCTTATACTATCGCTAAAGAGTTAGGCAAAGAAGTACCGAAACCAAAGCTGTAAATTTAACCTTACTTGGCTACAATATCTCATGAAAAAAATAATCAAAACACTATTTATCGGATGTGTCCTACTCATTTCACATAATCTCTTTGCCAATGAAGAACTTCTTCAGTTAACCGCTACGAATTACCTCAGTACGCTCCTTAAGAGCAAACAGCCTGTAATCATTAAATTTTGGGCACCCTGGTGCAGACCCTGCAGAAAAATGACTCCCGAATACAAAAAAGCAGCCCAAACATTTAAAGGGAAGGTGCGTTTTACCGAACTCAATATAGATACCTATAAAAACGTTGCAAACCGATATAGCGTACACAGTATCCCAACTATGATACTCTTTAAAAACGGAAAGATCATCAACCGATTGACTGGTTCACTTAACCAAAAAGGTATTGAGACATTTGTAAAAAGTTCACTTTAGCCTTATTTATGGTAAAATAATCTCTTTTAAATTTTACTATCGTAGTATGATAGGTAAAAGGATAGTCCTATGAGACACTTTTTGACACTGGGAGATTTCACCAAAGAAGAGATCTTGGAAATGATAGCTTTGGCACAGAAGATCAAGGCACAGACCAAACAGCGTAAGTTCGTTCCCTATATGGAGCACCAGACACTGGGGATGATATTTGAGAAGAGTTCCACACGAACACGTGTGAGCTTTGAGACAGGTATCTACCAGCTTGGCGGTGTAGGCTTATTTTTGTCCAGTAATGACATACAGCTGGGTCGCGGTGAGCCTATGAAGGACACCGCTCGTGTCATCAGCCGTATGGTGGACATGGTGATGATACGTACTTTCGAGCAGTCTAAACTTGAAGAGTTTGCCAAGTACTCCAAAGTGCCCGTCATTAACGGACTTACAGACTCTTACCACCCAGTACAACTGATGACTGACTACCTTACCATGATAGAATTCGGTAAAGAGAAAAACCCAGTGGTTGCCTACGTGGGTGACGGAAACAACATGACACACTCATGGCTCATGCTTGCAGCCAAACTAGGTTTTGAACTTAGAGTCGCTACACCTAAAGGGTATGAGTGTGATGCTGCCATCGTAGCAGATGCTTTAGCATTTGCCAAAGAGAGTGGTGCCAAAATCACCTTTGGTAATGACCCTGTTGAAGCAGTAAAAGGCTGTGATGTTGTGACCACTGACACATGGGTAAGTATGGGTCAAGAAGATGAAAAAGAGATACGCCTAAAAGCATTTGAGGGCTACATCGTAGATGAAAAACTCATGAGTTACGCAAAAGAAGATGCTATCTTCCTACACTGCCTTCCTGCCTACAGAGGGTATGAGGTGAGTGAAGAAACATTCGAGAAACATGAAAATGTTATATTTACAGAAGCAGAAAACCGCCTCCATGCCCAAAAAGGTATCATGGTATGGCTGGACGCGAAACGCAGTGAAGAATTAGAAATTAGAAATTAGAAATTGTGGTTTGCATTGCTTTGCAATGCTTTTATTTTGGAATACAGAAATAGGTTATGAGAGAATTATAATAGTTTTACGCTAGTAAAACATACCTTAATTCCTCATTCCTAATTCCTAATTCCTAATTTTTTCCAAAGGAAAACCCATTGAGCCAAATAGATCTAGAAAAATTCAGTAAATACTCCAAGCCCGGACCAAGATACACCAGTTATCCTACTGCCCTTGAATTTAAGGACGATTTCCAGTATGAAGACTATCTCAAATACCTTGAGAATGGTACAGAGAAACTCTCACTCTACATACACCTTCCTTTTTGCCGGTCTGCATGTTACTTCTGTGGATGTAATGTCGTCTTTACTTCCAAAGAGGAGAAACTCAGTCAATACATCGAATACCTCAAAAAAGAGATAGACATTCTTGCACAGCATCTTGATACCAGTCGTGAAGTGATCCAGTTCCACTTCGGTGGGGGAACACCTACTTTTTACAAAGCTTTTGAACTTGATGAGATTGTTAGCTATGTAAAATCAAAGTTTCCTAACTGGAGTGCAGACGCAGAAATAAGTTGTGAGATCGATCCGCGTTTTTTCAATGAAGACCAGATGAAAGTCTTTCAAAAACACGGCTTTAACCGTATCAGTTTCGGTGTACAGGACTTTGACCCAAAAGTACAAAAAGAGATCCACCGTATCCAACCCTATGAGCTGACAAAAGCAGCCGTTGATCTTGCCAGAAAATACGGTATCAACTCCATCAATGTTGACCTGATCTACGGTCTACCGTATCAAACCTTTGAGAGTTTCCAAAAAACACTGCAAGAGGCATTTTCTTTGCAGCCTGACAGACTGGCTGTCTTTAACTATGCCCATGTGCCATGGATGAAAAAAACCATGCGTAAATTTGATGAAACCACACTTCCCTCACCAGATGTAAAGTTGCAGATATTCCAATATACTATTGACTTTTTTGAGAGCAACGGGTATAAAATGGTAGGTATGGATCACTTTGCCAAGCCTGAAGATGAACTCTTCGGTGCCATAGCAAAAGGTGAACTGCATAGAAACTTCCAAGGCTACACTACCAAAGGCGGTGCAAACCTCATCGGTATCGGTCTGACCAGTATCGGCGAAGGAAGCCGTTACTATGCACAAAATACCAAAGATATGAAAGTCTATGAAGAAGCTATAGATGCACGAAGACTTCCTTTTGAAAGAGGCGTTGAACTCAGTGATGATGATTATTTAAGAAAAGCTGTCATCATGGAACTCATGGCAAACTTCTCCATAGACATCAAAAGAGTAGAGAAAGAGCACAATATAGACTTCAAAGCCTACTTTGCAGATGCACTGGAGGAATTAGAGGAATTCGTAGAGGCAGACCTTGTCACACGCACCGATGAAAAAATCTCGGTAAGCCCGACAGGTACACTACTCATAAGAAACATTGCGATGCCGTTTGATGCCTACATGCATCAATATGGCGGAAACAAAAAGAGTTTTTCCAAAACAGTATAACTTTTCGGTACTGTAGCATTGTTGTAGGGTGTTGTGCCCTCACAACACCAAAAATATGCACAAAGAAGAAACACAATATTCAAGAGGAAACATGAGCAAAAAAGTAGAAGACATTTTCAACTTCACAGCAACCAGTGATGACTGTATCAAATGCGGTAAGTGTATCCCTGTCTGTACGGTCCACCAGATCAACCCGGATGAAACTACCTCCCCTCGTGGGTTCATAGACCTTTTGGGTGCTTATAAACGCGGTGATCTGGAGTTGGACAAAAATGCAAAAGATATTTTTGAAAGCTGTTTTCTGTGTACCAACTGTGTGGATGTCTGCCCCAACTCGCTTGCAACCGATATGGTCATTGAAGAAGTACGGGCAGATATTGCCGACAAGTATGGTATTGCATGGTTCAAAAAAGGATTTTTCTTCCTCCTTCGTCACAGAAAGATCATGGATTTTGTGATGAAGTTTGGTTTTATGTTCAAAACCTGTGCCTTGGCACAGGATGAAAAAGACAGAGGTCTTTTTGCCAGATTTTCACTGCCTATGATGAAGAAAGGAAGACTCATCCCGTCTATGATGAAAACAAGCTTCCTGAACAGTTACCCTGAAGAGATACCTGCCCCCAAGCAGGAGAAGAAAAACCCCCGTATTGCCATTTTCATCGGATGTTTGGGAAACTACAACTATGGAGGGATAGGGAGTTCGCTTGTAGAGATACTTAAAATACTGAATATTGATGTATTCATCCCCAAAGAGCAGCTTTGCTGTGGTGCTCCTGCCTACTTTACAGGTGATGTAGGTTCTGTAGAGTATATGACCAAAAAAAACATTGAGTATTTTGAAAGTTTCATGGATGAGTGTGATGCGATGCTCATTCCTGAAGCGACCTGTTCAGCCATGGTAAAACATGACTGGCAGGTCTTCTTTAAAAACCATAATATGCCTGAATGGGAAGCACGTGCCAAAAAAGTAGCCAAAAAGATACACATGGCGACAGCATGGCTGCATGACAATACCAACCTTAAAGAGATACTTGAGACCAAAGGTAAAAAATTTGATGAAGTGGTTACCTACCATGACCCATGCCATGCAAGAAAAGTACAGGGTATCTATGAAGAGCCCCGTAACCTGCTTGCCCCTAATTACCCTATGGTAGAAATGAGTGATCCTAACCGTTGTTGCGGATTTGGCGGTGTCACTATGCAGACTGAGAAATTTCATTTTGCCCAGGCAGCAGGGAAACCAAAAGCAGCCATGATCAAAGAGACCAAAGCACATTATGTCAGTGCAGAATGTTCTGCCTGCAGAGTACAGATCAGTGAGTCTATGAATAATGCAGAGGTTGAAACTATCTTTAAAAATCCTCTTGAACTCATTGCTGAAGCATTAAAAAACGAATAATAAAATTTTTAACTTTTTTACCTCTAGGATATTTTTCACTTCCTTCGGGCGATTTTTAATTTTTCATTATTAGGTACAAGTATAAAGATATTTTTACTCTCTTCATGCCTGTATCCCAACCTGTATCCTAATTTCTGTAAGATACTGTCCACAATATAGAGTCCAAGACCAAAACCTGAACTTCGTTTTTCTGCCTGAGAAAAGGGTTCGGTGTAGTAACTAAGCGGATGCTCCAAAGCATCCCCCTTAGAAATAACCTCTATCATCCCATGATCTGTTCTTACCATGACACATTTATCTTTTCCGTACTTCATACCGTTATCTATAAGATTCTTCAACACCAGTGCCATCAGCTTTTTATCTGTTGTCAGAGCCATATCTTTAATCTCTACCTTCAAACAGTTACTGTGTGTCATCAAAAGTTCCTGTGCCTCATGAATGATCTCACTTAACATCACATACTCAAAATCAGGCTCAAAACTCTGTGTTGTGACCCTCTCTATCTCAGCAAGTTCCGAAATAAGCTCATTCATACGCTCAAAAGCACGTACAAGTATTTTCTTTGTACCTTCATCTTCAAGCATCTCTGCAACAATACGCCCTTTGGTAATAGGTGTTTTGAGTTCATGCATCATATTTCGCATAAAGAGATTTTTCGAGGCACTTAACTCATGAATATGAACGATCGCATCATCAAAACTTTTTGCGATCTTACCGATCTCATCATCATGTACATAGGTGATCCTTGTATGCATATCACCCTTGGCGAACCGCTGTATCTGTTTATGCAGTTTTTTAAGCGGGTAAAGCTTTTTAAGTACAGCCAGATAAAGCAAAAGAAGCAGGGCAATAAGAAACGCCCCAGAAGTAACTGCTATCTCAAAAAAGTAGTTTTTTGGTCTGTTGTCTCTAAGCATAAGATTGTAGGACATACGCTGCACATAAATATAATTTACACCATCAATACTAAATACTCTTACCTGACCGATACTCGATCCTCCACTAAATACAGTTTTACCTTTTGTTTCTATTTTCTTTTTAATTTCTTTTACTTTTTTTCTAGGTACCGGTTTTACACGTAACTCTTTATAGAGTTTCTTGAGATCCTCTTTATCGGGACTCAACTGTAGATTGGAAAGAAAAGTAATGGAGATAAGCTGATAACGTTTGAACTCATCAATCTTACGTCTATCTTTATCCCATGAAAAAAAAAGCAGTGAGGTAGCGATCAAAATAGCGATCGCTACAGAAAAAAGAATATGAATAAACGTCGTTACAGATAAATTTCGCATTTATACCCGATCGGTTAAAAGGTACCCTACACCACGAATGGGCTTAATATAGCTATGTTCATTGTCTATTTTCGCGATCTTCTGTCGTATACGTGAAATGATCACATCAATATTTTTAATGGAACTGTCATCATCAATATGTTCACTCTCATACAGCAACTGCTCTCTGGAGACCGAACCATTCTTGTGCTGGATCAGCATAGAGAGGATATCATACTCTGCTGCTGTCAACTCCAGAAACTCGCCCTTGAAACGAATGGAACGGGCACTTGGATCTGCAACAAAAAGCTCCTCTTTGACCTTAGGTTTCTCTTCCACACTGTGTGTACGTCGCAAGATCGTTTTGATCCGCGTAACCAATTCTCTAGGATCATACGGCTTAGGCATATAATCATCTGCGCCACGTTCAAGACCTATGACCTTATCGGTAATGTCATCCCGAGCCGAAGAGATAATGATAGGGATATTGCTTACTTCCCTGATCTTTGGGATCACTTCCAATCCATCCATCCCCGGCAGTGTAAGATCAAGAATAATCAAATCAAAATCATGCTGTGTAAGTAAAGAGAGTCCTATATAAGGGTCTTCTGCACCGATCACTTCCATATCATACTTTGTCAGGTAATTGGTCAAGATAAGTGCCAACTCCGGGTCATCTTCTATAATGAGTATTTTTATGATCTTAAATCCTTTGTGTCCAAATTTTAATTTATTTAGAGAGTTCTATTATAAACCAACTGGTTTAACAACGCATTAATCATTTCTCTGAATAATCCAGATAGACCTTCGTGATCGCTATCAAAAATGAAGTGACCGCCGGTCCCAGGATCATCCCCCAAAAACCATATGTACTCATCCCCGCCAAAATAGAGAAGAAGATAACAATAGAGTTGATCTGTATCGTACTTTTAAGAAAATCTTCTTTGATCACTTTAATGATCATCGGTTTAAGAAAAGTATCTGCAATAATCGAGATCATGATCACAGAATATGAAGCGATAATGATCGCTGTATGAGAATCTATCTTTGTCCAGGCATACAATGAAACAGGAGCCCAGACAATAATCCCACCGACAATAGGGATCAGTGAGGCAAAACCATAGATGACTCCAAAAAGAAGCCCGTTAAAACCGAAATAACTTACAATGACGCCAAAAAGGAATCCCTCCAGTATTGCCGTAACGATCACTGAATAGAATACCACTTCCATTGTTGCTGAGACTTCCTGCATCATTTTTGCCCCTTTGGCAGGGGTGGTCGGTAAAAGTTCCAGGATCGTATCAAAAAATCTGTTTCCGTAATAGTTAATAAAGAAATAAAAAACCACTACAAAAATCATATTCTTCATAAATCCAAATCCTACACTGCTGGCTGCAGTGATATAAGACGTAGATTCTCGAATATAACCTGTGATCTTTTCATCAGAGAGATATTGATGGCTAAGCTCTTTAAGATAAGGTATCTCCTCCACATAGACCTTTACCACACTGATCGTATCTTTAATGCCTCTATTATCAAGTTCACTGATGTAACTTACTCCTGCTGTCGCCAAATAGACAATAGGGGCAAAAAGCAAAAGACTAAGCAACAGTGTCGCAATAGAGGCACTTATCTTTGATGAATGTGTAAATGCAATCAGTTTCTTTGTCAAGTTAAATGTTGCCATCGTCAAAAGTATTGCTACCGTAATAGAAAGAATAAAAGGTTTGTAGACGCTATAGGCACCTATGATACCAAGAACGAACAGGGCGGTGATCATTAAAGAAGTTTTACTCATTAAATAAACCTTCCTCTAATCCACTCAGTTTAAAATGTTCATAACTCTTCTGTGTTGCGATGCGTCCACGTGCCGTTCTCTCTATGTAACCGTTAGCTATAAGATAAGGCTCCAAAACATCTTCTATGGTTCCTTCATCTTCACTCAGTGCTGCCCCAATAGTGCTAAGCCCCATGGGTTTATTCTTGGCACTTACAAGTAATTCAAGTAACTGTATATCCTGCTCATCAAAGCCGAGGTTATTGACACCCAGTTCATCCAGTGCATATTTGGCACGCTCAAGTGTCACTTCACTCTCATTGGCAACTTCAGAAAAATCCCTTACCCGTTTAAGCAGACGCAGTGCAATACGCGGTGTTCCACGGCTTCTTCTTGCTATCTCCACAGAAGCCTCTTTTTGTGAAGGTTTTTCAAGTTTATGAGCAGCCTGAGCAACGATCTTTGCCAACTCTTCGGGCGTATAGAACTGCATTCTAAAGTGCATTCCAAAACGTTCTCTTAATGGGTTGGAGAGCATTCCTGCCCTCGTGGTTGCCCCTATCAGCGTAAAACGGGGCAAATCAATCTTTACCGTTTGCGCCGCAGGACCTGAACCTATGATTATATCAAGTCTGAAATCTTCCATTGCCGGATACAATATCTCTTCAATAGCAGGAGACATACGGTGAATCTCATCGATAAAAAGGATATCACCCTCTTCTATATTGGTAAGCAGTGCTGCAAGATCACCTGCTTTTTCTATCATAGGTGCAGCAGTCGTTTTGATGTTGGCACTCATTTCAGTTGCAATGATATTGGCAATCGTTGTTTTACCCAGACCAGGAGGTCCGAAAAAGAGGATATGATCGAGTGCTTCTTCCCTGCGTTTACTTGCTTCAATAAATACTTTAAGGTTCTTCTTGATCTTTTCTTGACCAATATACTCATCCCATGAACTCGGGCGCAGTGTCATTTCATAAGAAGCTTCACCGTCAAAGCGTTCTATTTCGACCATCCGTTCCATTAGTAAGTATATTCCTCACTTGGAAATTCGCGCCCTTTGACTTCATTTCTATACGTTTCCAAACCTTTTCGTATCTGCTTTGCACCATCAAAATACTGCTTCACGAATTTTGGTTTAAATGCTTCAAAAAAACCAAACATATCTGACCAGACAAGTACCTGTCCGTCTGTACTGTTCCCTGCTCCGATCCCGATAGTAGGAACGTGAACTGCCTTGGTAACAGCCTCTGCTGCTTCACTTTTTACACCTTCAACCACAATAGCAAATGCTCCAGCAGCCTCTAATGCTTTTGCATCCTCTACCAAAGCATCTATATCTGCCTGATCTTTGCCTCGTATCTTATATCCTCCGTCACTACGCAGGAATTGCGGCATAAGCCCTATATGACCAAGGACAGCAATCGAGTTTTGTGTCAAAGCTTCTACAATATGGGCTCTCTCTTTACCCCCTTCTATCTTTACTGCCTGTGCATTGGTTTCCTGATAGGCTCTGGTAGCATTCTTTACCGCTGTCTCTTTTGAAGTATAGCTGCCAAAAGGCATATCCAGTACAACAAGCGGTAACTTTGCACCGTTGCATACAGCCTGCGTATGGTAGATCATCTGATCCATGCTTGCAGAGAGAGTATCTTCCTTGCCTAGAAAACTCATATTGAGGCTGTCCCCTACGAGTATCATCTCTACTTCACCATCAAAAAGTTGTGCGAAGAGTGCATCATAGGCTGTGACCATTGTAATAGGTTCAACACCTTTCATTTTAGCTATGGTAGTTAAGGTTACTTTTCTTTCAATCTTGGGGGTATGAATACTCATAATTTTTTTCAATCCTGATATCAAATCTATATTTTTACTCATTTTATCATATAATGTTGAAAATTATACAAAAAGAGTCTTATTTGAAGAAGTTAGTTGCATATATTACCACCGGTTTCCCAGATTTAGAGTTCACAATAGATGCTTCTTTGGCACTATCTGAAGCAGGTGTAGATACACTAGAACTCGGTATGCCATTCTCAGACCCAGTTGCAGATGGTCCAGTCATTGAATCAGCGAACCTTAAAGCCTTACAGAACGGATTTAAACTTGAACATCTCTTTGAAGCCTCTGCAAAGATCGCTCCTCATATTGATACGCTCTGGATGGGATACTTCAATCCTTTTTACCATAAAGGCATAGACACATTTATTACAGAGGCAAACAAAGCAGGGGTACACGGGTTCATCATCCCTGATCTTCCTTTTGAAGAAGCAAAGCCTTATAAAACGCTCATTGAAAAGGCAGATCTTAACCTTATCGATTTTATTGCTCCGACTGATTCTAAAGCACGTATAGAACAAATTGTAACCAATGCAAAAAAATTCATCTACCTTGTTGCCTATGCCGGTATCACAGGAGCAGGTAAAAGTGAAGATCTGCAAGAGATCATTACTGATATTAAAACATTTACCGATACTCCTGTCTATGTCGGCTTCGGTGTGGACCAAAACACAGCACAACAGAAAGCCCAGGGAGTGGATGGTGTCATTGTCGGTTCGGCATTTGTCAAAGTACTGCTGGATGACAGTTTAAGCAATACACAGAAGATCACAAAGATCTCTGCTATTGCAAAAGAGATAAAAGAGAAGATCAATCTTTAATTCATGATGAAAGATCAGTAGGTCACAACACAGTTCTTCCCTTTTGCTTTTGCCCGAGAAAGTGCTGTCTTGGCTCGATTATACATGGGCTTAAGTGTTTCATCATCCATTGGGCTATACAGAGAAATACCCATACTTAGTGTCTCTCTAATACGTTCTCCATGAAATACATATCCATGTATTTCAATCTCTTTTCGAATAAGATCAAGAAAGATCTGCGCATTGATCGCTGAAGTATTATAGGTAAGAAGCCCGAACTCTTTCACTCCCAGTCTACCAAGCAGATCACTTTTTCTACTTTTACGTTTAATGATATCAGCAATCGATTTTAAGAGTTCACCACTACAAATATCACCATATTTTTCATTCAAGTTTTCAAAATTGTCAATCTCTATGACACATAAAGACAAAGGAACTTTGTTTCTAAGTGCTAACTGCAGCATCTGTTTGCCGGACTCAAAAAAGAAATGCTGTTTGCAGCATGCTGTTAATTCATCCATAAATAATGTTTGAACTATATTGCTCTCTACTTCATTTGTGTCAAACACCTTCATTAGATTCCTCTCTTTGATTTTTCACATAGACTATGCAACTGAATACAACATAACAAAAAATAGTTTCAGTTCTTTAATCCTACCCTATGTTTACACTTATTCAAATGATATAGATCAAAAGTAGAACCCCATTAAAGATTTTAAAGTATAATAACCATTATTTAAATAAGGCAAATACTCTATGGAACATTTTATCTGGAACGTTGATCCCAATATCTTTGCATTTGGATCACTTCAGCTTCGCTGGTACGGACTTCTTTTTGTCGGCTCTTTTTTTCTCGGACTTATGCTGCTTAAATGGGTGTATACCAGAGAGAACAGAGATCCTTCCGTACTGGATAACCTACTCATTTATATTATGGTCGGAGCAGTCATAGGGGCACGACTAATGCACTGTTTCGCCTACGAACCGGAATTTTACCTCTCGCATCCTATGGAAATTTTCAAAGTATGGAAAGGCGGTCTTGCCAGTCATGGAGGGCTTTTGGGTGTGCTTATTGCTCTTTATGTGTTTGCAAAAAAATATAAAGAAGATTATATGTGGCTGCTCTCCCGTGTGGCCATGCCCGGAGCACTCACTGCTGCATTTGTACGTTTTGGGAATCTTTTTAACTCTGAGATACTCGGTCTACCTACTGACAAGCCATGGGCAATCATCTTTGAAAGGGTCGATATGATCCCACGCCATCCAGTACAGCTTTACGAAGCATTTTCCTATTTGACACTTTTTGCACTACTGATTTTTATATATAAAAGAGTCTCCCCTTCTTTTGCAACAAAGCTATTGCCTGGGGTCTTTCTTACCTTTATGTTTATTGTACGTTTTTTACTCGAATACACTAAAACAAGACAGGCAGACTACACAACCTCCCTACCCTTTACTACAGGGCAAATGTTGAGTATCCCTTTTATACTTATAGGCATACTTTGGATCATCTGGGCATTTACAAGTCATCGTAAAGTAAAAACATGACGAAAACAATGAGAGAAAAATATTCACTGGGGATAGATATCGGCTCCACTACTGTCAAGTATGTTTTGTGTGATCAGAATTTCAACATTATTGCAAAAGCCTATACTCCACATGACACCAAACAAGCCCCTACACTTTTACGTCTTTTGGAAGAACTCTCGCAAACCCATACAGAGGCTTACCAGGACATAGACAAAGTATATATCACAGGCTCAGGTGCTTCACGTATTGCACCTACACTTAATGCACGTTTTGTTCAGGAAGTTAATGCTGTGGTACTTGCCGTAGAGCATCATCATCCCGATGTCAATGCGGTTGTGGAACTGGGTGGGCAGGATGCAAAGATCATCCACTTCAAAGAAGCAAAAGACGGGAAAAAAACCGTACTGACCTCTATGAATGACAAATGTGCCTCAGGAACAGGTGCTACCATAGAGAAGTGCACCATGAAAGTCGGCATGCAGAGTGAAACACTGCAGAAACTCACTTTCCAAACAGACAAACTCCACCATGTCGCTGCCAAATGCGGGGTCTTTGCCGAAACCGATATTGTCAATCTTGTCAAAACTTCTGTACCCCCCAATGAGATCATGAACTCTCTTGCCGATGCTATCGTCATGCAGAACCTTACCGTCCTGACACGGGGCAATACACTAATGCCTAAAGTATTACTCCTTGGAGGACCAAATACTTATTTGCCTTTTCTACAGGAATGCTGGCGTATACGTATTGCTGAGCTTTGGGATGAAAGAGATATTGTCTATGATAAAACAAAGCTTCATGAGCTCATTGTGGTACCTGAAAATGCACAATATTATGCTGCTTTGGGTGCAGTGATATTCGGAGAGGGAGAAGCCAACCATGAAAAATCTTTCTCAGGACTCATACCCCTTAAAACACTGGTAGAAAGCGGTGGTGTCAACCAGAATGACAATGTTGACACTCCCTTGGTACAAAACAAAGAGGAGCTTGAAATATTTAAGCGTGATTACACCATCAAGCCTTTCATCCCTCCAAAATTGACACAAAAAACCACCTGTTTTTTAGGGATTGATGGTGGATCTACCTCTTCAAAAGCTGTACTGGTCAACGAAGAGGGGGAACTGCTTCTCAAAGTCTATCAACTCTCCAAAGGTAATCCCATTGAAGATACCGTGGAATTGTTACAAAAAATAAAAGAAGCAGACATAGACAACTTCTATGACATCAAAGGACTGGGCGTTACAGGGTATGCAGCTGATGTGCTTGAAGGGGCATTGAAAGCCGATGCCAACATCATTGAAACCATTGCCCACATGAAGTCTGCACAAAAAGCTTTTGGCAAAAGCATCAATGTCATCTGTGATATCGGAGGACAGGATATTAAGGTACTCTTTTTGGAAAACGGCATGATGAAGAACTTTCGCCTCTCCAACCAGTGTAGCGCCGGTAACGGTATGCTGCTGCAAAGTATGGCAAAACAGTTTGGTGTAGAGGTGGAAGATTTTGCGGATGTCGCTTTTGAAGCCAAGCAGGCACCAAGATTCAACTATGGATGTGCCGTCTTTTTAGATACCGACAGAGTCAATTTCCAAAAAGAAGGGTATACCAAAGAGGAACTTTTTGCAGGTATTTCCAAAGTCCTGCCTAAAAATGTATGGCAGTATGTTGTACAGGCTCCAAACCTAGCTATGTTCGGAAAACACTTTGTCCTTCAAGGCGGTACCCAGTACAATCAGGCAGCCCTCAAAGCACAGGTTGATTACATAAAAACACAAGTGCCTGATGCCCAAGTCGATGTTCACCCTCACCCAGGTGAAGCAGGTGCCTATGGTGCCGCTCTGGAAGCTAAAGATGTTGTGGCACAAAAAAAAGTTGCCACTTTCGTAGGATTGGAAGAAGCCCTGCAAATGACTTATACGTCAAAGACTGATGAGAGTACACGTTGTCACTTCTGTACTATCAACTGTTCACGTACATTCATTGATACGCAAACCCCTTCCGGAAACTCGGCACGGTATATTGCAGGCTTTTCCTGTGAAGATGGTACGGTCGAATCTGCAGAAGCCTTTAAGGCACTCAAAAGCAGCAGAAAATCTTTACAGCAAAGTGTGCCCAATCTTGTCAAAAAAGAGTCTGAAAAACTCTTTGCCCCGCTCTACACACTGGAAGAAAAACCTAGAGAAGAGGATCTCATTCAAGAACAACAGGTCAAAGTCACACTGAAGGGGTGGGGAGCAACGCTGAGAAAAGAGATTATCCGAAATTTCATACCAAGCCAACCTGAAGATGCAATATTTAGAGAAACCCTTAAAATCGCCATTCCAAAAGTGCTCAACATTTATTCGCTGGCTCCTTTTATGAGAACCTATTTGGAAGCACTTGGTATTGCACCTCTCAATATTCAATTCTCCGGATTCTCCAACGAAGATATGTATCTCGAAGGTGCCAAATACGGCTCAGTAGACTCCTGCTACCCTGCCAAAGTAGCACAGTCACATGTCTATGCACTGATGTATTCTAAGAAGTTTGCAAAAAAAGTATTTGACTACCTTTGGTTCCCCGCAGTGACAGAACTTCCGGGATACGTCAAACATACTATGGGGCAGACTTCCTGCCCCATAGTCTCAGGTACACCAAAAGTGGTCTATTCCGCTTTTACCAAAGAGAAGGATCTTTTTAAAGAAAAAGGTCTTGTCTATGTAGATGATGCACTCAATTTTTCTAACAAAGACTTATTGAAAAAACAACTCTTCAGTATATGGAAAGAAAAACTCCGCATCACAGAAGATGAAAACAACTGGGCATGCGAACAGGCATGGAAAGCACTGGATCAAAATGATCAGGAGATCATGTCAGAAGGATATACCGTTCTAGAGGAAGCTGTAGAAAAAAATGAAATTGTCATTTTACTACTTGGACGTCCTTACCACTCTGACCCAGGACTGAACCACGAAGTACTTGATGAGTTCCAGTCTTTAGGCTTCAAGACCCTTTCCATGAGAGCCATTCCTAAAGATGAAGCCTATCTGATGCGTTATTTTGGAGAGGATGTACATCAAGGGATTATTGACTCCCCATATGATATCAGAGATGTCTGGGCAGAGAACTTCTCTACCAACTCAGCCCAAAAAGTCTGGGCAGCCAAATTTGCAGCACGTCACCCCAATGTAGCCGTACTTGACCTCAGCTCTTTCAAATGCGGGCATGATGCCCCTACCTATGCGATCATTGATAAAATCCTAGGTGCCAGCCGTACACCACATTTAACCCTGCATGATATTGATGCCAACAAGCCTGGCGGATCGATCAAAATACGTGTAAAGACATTTGCATATACACTGGAGCAATACAAACAAACATTAGTAAAAAAGTCTCCGGACAACACCGGTCAAACCCAAAAAGAAGAGGTTTTAGTATGAGTATAAACTGTAATAGTGTTAAAATGACCGACAAGAACGGTGACCTGAATTTTATAAACCAAGCTCCTACACAATGGAGAGATATTCCCAAAAAGTCTATAGTCTATGCCCCAAAAGAAGAGACCATCTTTCTTTCCGGAGGCTTGACACTTCTACAGGACAAACTCGTAGAAGCAGCACTTACCTCCATGGGCATCCGCTTCACTGCTCTACCCAATCCTGATTTCAAATCATTCCAGACAGGAAAAGCTTTCGGGAACCGCGGACAATGCAATCCTACCTATTTTACAGTAGGCAATCTGGTAAAATATTTGCAGAATCTACGTGATGAGCAGGGCTTAAGCAGTAAAGAGATCGTCAGAAAATATGTCTATATTACTGCGGGAGGCTGTGGACCGTGTCGTTTCGGGATGTACATTACCGAGTACAAAAAAGCCCTTCGTGATGCCGGGTTTGATGGCTTCAGGCTTACTTCTTTTGAACATGACAAAGGCATCTTTCAGGGAGATGAGATAAAAGAGAGTTTGCTCAACTTCTCTCCTAGCTTTTTTATTACCCTCATTAAAGCAGTTATTATTGGAGATATTATCAATATTCTTGGTTATAAAATGCGTCCCTATGAACTAGAAAATGGTAAAACAGATAAAGCTTTAGAAAGCTGTAAAGAAATTATCTCAAAAGCTTTCTTGAAGCATAGTAGTCTCGTCAAAGCCATGTGGCAATGTCGCAACATACTCTCTCAAGTCAAACTCAATCGTCTGCAACCTAAGGCAAAAGTAATAGTCATGGGAGAATTCTGGGCAGCCATGACAGAGGGAGATGGTAACTATAATTTACACAGATTTCTTGAAGCAGAAGGTGCTGAATGCATCCCTCAGCCCATACTTAATCGACTCATGCTCAGTCTTTGGGAAGCAGAGCAGACACTTTTCAAGAAAGAATTACTCGCTGTAGAGAATGGTAAAAGAGTAGACTTTTCCAACCTAAAGAGCAAACTCATGATAAAAGCAGCGAAAGCAGCCGTAAAAACACACTTTACTCTTTATGCAAAAGCCATAGGTCTACATAACTATGAGATCCCTGATATGGATAAGCTGGCTGATCTTGCCAAATCATACTACACTTTGGAGTGTAGCGGAGGAGAAGGGCATTTGGAGGTGGCACACCTCATTGAGAGTGTCAAGCACAATTTGGCTCACCTTGTCATCTCCATCAAACCTTTTGGGTGCATGCCGAGTTCAGCAGTCAGTGACGGGGTACAGTCTCTTGTCACAGCCCGCTATCCTCAAGCCAATTTCCTTAGTATCGAAACTTCAGGAGAGGGAGCAGCCAATTTCTACAGCCGTGTACAGATGGCACTTTTTAAAGCAAAGCAGTCTGCCAAAGAGGAGTATGAAATTTTGGAAATACCTGAGTATATTCCCAAAAAAATACACAATTATCTCTATCAGCCAAAAAATGAAAAAGCAGGAAGTGCCGCCACACTGATAGCAAGTCTATAACTGCTTCTGTGCCAAAATATGCACATACCGTCCCATATTTCTAAAAGTCTCTTCTCTACAATAGCGGTACTCCAATTCCATGAGTTCTGCTTCATTGGAAATCTGTAATGCCTCTTTATCCATGTAGTCATGAAACACTCGAATACCAGTATGGGCTTTAATCCTATAGTCATTCTTTTTGAGCCACTGCAAAAGTATTTCAGGTTTCTGCGGATAAGGTGGAGTTAATTTTTTACCTTTACCGTACCATGTTTTGCCAAGAATCGTTTGTAACCGCCACCCTCCACGCAGGGTATTACGGTAGATCAGAGAGTGATGGTTAAAAAAGAGTAAAGAGAGATGCCCTCCGGGTCTGACACGAGAAGAGACCATTTCAAGTGATTTCAATGGTTCGGCAAGCCATTCTATGACTGCATGAAACATGACCAGATCCTGTTGTGACAGAGTTTTAGAAAGTTCCTGTGAAGAAGCTTGATAAAAATCTGCCTCCATTCTTTCTTTGGCAAAAAGTGTTTTTGCTTTTTCCAACATTTTATAAGAGATATCACAACAAGTAAGCATGTGTCCTCTCTTTGCAAACCATAGAGCCATCTGGCCCAAACCACATCCTGCATCCCAAATGTTTAAAGATTCTTTTCTATAGAGTTCCTCTAAATCCTCCTGAAGCAACTTCAGCCGCCACTCTCCCTTTACTGTACCATAAATAGACTTCTC
The DNA here is from genome assembly GCA_026990595.1 of Sulfurovum sp. Taxonomy (GTDB): domain Bacteria; phylum Campylobacterota; class Campylobacteria; order Campylobacterales; family Sulfurovaceae; genus Sulfurovum. Next base: position 13,093 of record JALXCZ010000002.1, on the reverse strand, counting down.
AAACTTCTCTACCAAATGATCAAAATTCTGATCATATTTTCCACGCTGTTTGATACGCATCAGTAAATCTCCTCTAAATAAACCTTGTCATACTCTTTGACACCTCCAGACTCCACAAACCATACTTTACTTGCAAGATTCTTTGCTTCAGTCACATCATGACTTACCATCAGTGTTGTCATATCAAAGCGCTTATGCAACTCTTTGATCTTTTGACTTAGTTTATGGCGCATACGCGGATCAAGTGCCGAAAGAGGCTCATCCATGAGTAAGAGTTTAGGACGACGCATCAAAGCACGTGCCAAAGCTACACGCTGCTTTTGCCCTCCACTTAAAAACTGTACATTACGTTCTGAAAGTCCTCTAATTTCCATTATCTCTAATAACTCTTCTGCCAAACTTTTATTGGTATTAACAAAAAGTAGATTCTCTTTGACACTCATGTTGTCAAAAAGTGCATAATCCTGAAAGACAAAACCAACGTTTCGTTTCTGTATAGATAGTGTTTTACTACCATCCTGCCATACTTCACCTTCAACAACTATATTTCCATAAGCCTTTTCAAGTCCAGCTAAACAACGAAGCAAGGTACTCTTTCCTGCACCGCTTTCCCCCATAATAACAACAAAGTCACCCTTATTGACCGTTGTATTAACAGAAAGTGTCATAGATCCATTACTGCCATGAAGTACCTTTTCAATCTCTATTTTCAACATACTACAGTACCGTTCCTACGCGCAATTTATGCCGGTAGTTAAACCAATAGACCAATACCAAAATAGTAAAACTAAACAACAGTAACACACCTGCATAGATATTAGCCTTCTCATAATCCATCACTTCTACCAGATCGTAGATCGCAACTGATGCCACACGCGTCTGATGCGGAATATTCCCACCGACCATCAGCACTACTCCAAACTCTCCAACTGTATGAGCAAAGGAGATAATCACAGCAGTAAGAAGTGACGGCTTAATGTTCGGTAGTGCCACTTTCCACAATGTCATATGGCTGCTTTTACCTATAAGGTAGCTTGCTTCAATCATATGCTGGTTGAGTGATTCAAATCCACTTTGCAACGGCTGTACCATAAATGGGAAAGAGTAAAAGCAACTGGCAATCACCAATCCGGTAAAACTAAATGCCAGTTTAATATTGAAACTCTCTTCCAGGAAATGCCCAAGTAATGAATTATGAGAGAGTAACAGCAGCATATAAAAACCAAGTACCGAAGGGGGCAATACTATTGGCAACGCTGTAATAGCCTCGAGTATAGGTTTAAACCGGGAATGACTTTGAGAAAGCCACCATGCAAATGGCAGTGCAACAACAAATAAAATGGTTACAGTCAACGCTGCCAGTTTAAACGAAAGCCAAAACGGTGTCCACTCTATATATGCTAACCATTCCATACTCTTTATTCTCCCGGTACGCTAAAGCCATAGCGTTTCATGATCTGTTGCACTTCATCTGTCTGAAAAAAGAGGTAAAAGCTTTTAGCAAGCAAATTGTACTTCCCGTATTTAGTAATGCCGTACCCCTGTCTAAGCGGCTCATGCAACTTTTCATCAATCAAATAATATGTATGATGCTCACTATTTGCCACGATCGGTGCTAGTACTAAAGAAAGTGCAATAACCCCTACATCCGCAGCGCCAGTTTTAATGTAATTTGCCGTTTGTGAAATATTTTCTCCCAACACGATCTTTGGTTTGAGCATAGCATAAAGATGTTTGCTTTCAAGCACCTGCTTTGCTTTCTCCCCATATGGGGCATGGGAAGGGTTCGCAATTGCGATCTTTTCTACCCACGGTGCGCTCAAATTTGAAAATCCTTTTTTTACATCAAATATCCTGTTGGTACTCCATATCACTAGCCTTCCTATGGCATAGAGCTTCGGCTTGGTCACAACATCTCCACTTTTGTAAAGCTGCGTTACGTAGTCCATATTGGCAGAAAAGTAAAGATCACACGGTGCCCCATTGGCTATCTGTACCCGTCCTTTTCCGGATGAGCCGTATACTATACGAATAGTATCGTTCGGATGCTCTTTCAGAAATTTTGCTTTCACTGTATCGAGTGCAAATTTCAGATCACTTGCAGCAAAGATGGTCATTTCTCCGGCATACAGCAAGCTTCCTGTAAAGATCAATATCAATAGCCCTTTTAACATATCTTCTCCTTCAAAAAAATGCTCAACATTTATCTTCCTACCATCACATCTCGTGCTTTGACGGCAACACGAACATCATCACCTGGCTGAAATAACATATTGCCAAGATGTTTCAACGGCATGACTGAAACGATCCTGTCATGTCCGCCAACATCCACTACAATCTTTACACTGTCACTTCCCTGTTCAACCGTTACCACTTTACCTTTCAGGCAGTTGGCATCCGTTTTCTCATTTTCATGCAGCATAAAAACATTAGATGACTTGCACACGACAATCACTCGGTCACCTGCTTCAAGATGCAGGTTCTCCACCGCTTCGGCAGTGATCTTTGAGACGATCTGCTGTCCACCTTTCAACCGTAATGCAACTTCGGCACTTACACCGCTGCATAAAATACTTTCCACTCGCGCCTGTATCTGGTTGCGTGCAGAAAGTTGCAGCGCCATACGCCCGATCGTCCCCAATGTACCACTCTCTACATCAGCCAATACTGCCAACCGTTCCATAAAACGGTTATGCTCCCGTTTCAGCAGTGCATAATGTTCCAGCAGCTTCTTCCCATAAACGGTGATGGTCGTACCTCCACCATTTTTACCCCCTGTTTCACGCTCTACAATAGACTCATCAGAAAGGTTGTTCATCGCATCCACTGCTTCCCATGCACTCTTGTAACTCATAGGTACAGCCTTGGCTGCTTTGGAGATGGAACCATGTTCTTCTATAGCATACAGCAACTTAATACGCTTCTCAAGCAAAAAAGGCTGTCCCAACATTTCCAAAGTCAAAGAAGAGGTAAGTTCCATAGCGTTATATCCTTATGTATATAATGAAATATTAGCATTATATACCTTAATATACAACGCCCTTGACAAAGTCACCCAAACGTGCTATTATCCACCAGATTTGCAAAATAGCTATCACTACGAAAGCTATTGATTTTTTACTTTAAAATGCAAAGTACTGTTTTGGGATGGGCGGTTGTTTTTGTATCAGTGGTATTTGTGCTTGCGTGCGGAATCCATGCAAAAAATTTGAGCTTAGCTGGTGGCTAAGCGATGATTTTTTGTATGGGGTCCGGGCGCAATGATGGATGCTAATGATGCAATCACAATCGTTCATCCCAAAACAAAAAATGGGGGTGACTTGGTTTCGACTGGAGTAGTCGGGGCTATGTGCATGTCGGACTGGGCAATTCCGTTACGCGGCCCACACGCATTTAAACGCAAACAATACAGATTACCGTCCAGCTTACGCAGTAGCGTAAGTCATTAACCCCGCTCACGCGGAGGACTGCCCTGCCTGGGAGTGTCATCTTAACAGGATTTTTGGGTATCACATCTGATGACTATGCGCCAAGGAAGCTACGCCTTGGCGTGAGAATCCTAGCTGGTCTGGCAAAGTTTTGGGTGTAGTACAAAACCAGACGAGACTTAACAACACCGACTAAGCATGTAGAGTCATAGTTCTAGCTATTTTAGGACAGGGGTTCAATTCCCCTCACCTCCACCATTTAAAGCCCTAAAACACGTACTTTAAGCGATACTGTCAGTTGATTTGTCAGTAAATAACTTCAAACTTTTATCTATCTTTAGATGTTCACCTTTTATGTACTTTCCATAATTTTGTATAATCATTTGAGTAGTAGTATGCCCTGCCATTTGTGCAATTTCTAAGACAGACAAATCACTATACTTTAGCATCGACACAATGAATGTGTGACGTGTAGCATAGAGTTTTCTATATGAGATACCACATACATCTAACAACTTGCACCACTCTCTATAATGATTTCCATTCGTACCTTTTAGGTATGAGCCATCTTCTTTAGGAAAAATCCATAATGCTTTTTTATTTAAACCTTTTAAATAAGGTACCAAATCATCAAGTATAGGGACTTCCCTAACACTCTTTTCTGTCTTAGGTGAAGTAAGTTCACCATCGGATATAGAACGCTTAATAGAAATCACTCTACACTTTAAATCTATATCACCATGCATTAAACCTAATATCTCACCTGTGCGAAGTCCAGTATAAAAGCCTATTGCTAGATAAAGTCTGTAAAACTCATTAGCATATTTTAAAAGCTTTTGTACTTCACCAGGTGTAAATGGTTCAACCTCTTTAGGCTTATGTGATGGTAACTTCAGATTATGAGCTACATTGTGTTTAATAACCTCTTTATCTATTGCTATGTCTATAATGCCTCTTATACTAGTCAAATAGTTGCGAACTGTCTTAGATGTCCTTGCAATCAACATCTCTCTAGCCCAATCTTTAATATCTGACTTTTTAAGTAAATCTATTTGAATATCACCAAGAACTTCATTCACAGAACCAACATATTTTTGAACCTTTTTATAGGTTTTTAAATGTGTCTTATCACTAAGATATATTTCACTGTAATATGAAAATTTCTTAGGCTTCTCTTGATTTAATTCACCACTGATTATTTTTCTTTGAAGTGCTGGAATCACTTCTTTTTTTACTAATGCTCTATTTTGTGGTGTGTCTGGCAATCGTGTACTCTTTTGTACTGTCTTACCATAGGCTTCATACTCCAAGTACAATTTACCATTACCACGTTTGAACATTTTTACCATGTTTACCTATCCTCTCCAGTAGACAATGGGCATGACTATGATACCAAATCCAAAATATTTTTTGCTTGATTAGATATAGAATTACCCTCTACCCACTCAATCATCTTTGCTACTTTCCAGTCAAGACGCTTCTCTTTTGGGAAGTAGTGAATGCCTTCAAAAAAGAGTACTTCACGGTTTTTAAGCAGGTAGTCACCACTATAGCCTATGAGCTTTGCCATATCGTTCGTTTTTAAATAGAGTGGTTTATTCATCACGATCTTTTCTCCTTTTGTATGATCTGTTCGCCTTAAAAATATAATATGCACCTATGGATATAACAACAGTACTGATAACTGTTTTTTCTATAGAGTTAAAGCCTATATAGCTAAATGAAACAACTATCAGAACGGTACCTACAATAACTTCACTCAATTCATGTACTAATTTTTCATCATAATTCATAGTGGGTTATCCTTATTGTATTTGGCTAGATTAAGAGCATAACCCTCTTCTTTGCTTATCTCATACAAGTAGGGTTGATATTTGCTGTCAAAACTCTCTTTTGGTGTATAAGAAGCTGTTTTCGTCACGTTAGGGTTCATCCTTTGTGTCATTATTCGGTTGATATTCTGTTGGGAATTTTTTTACTTCTCTGTTTTGATTTGCAGCACTCACTCCAGGTTTAATATCTAATGCTTCTGATGCCATTGCTCCAGCTATAGACAAGCCAGCTTTCATCGTACCACCAAGAGCTGATTTAGCCATAGACCCAAAATTGGTACTGCTATTATTGCTACTGGTGATAGGTGTATTCATATTGCCTACCCCTCCGCTTCCTCCGCCTGAACTTGGTTTGGCTGATGAAGTGTTGGCTGTGGATGCTTTATTCTCATTAAGTGCTTGAGTTTGGCTCTTGACTCCACTTGCTCCGTTTGAACCCATAGGTATTGAACTGCTGGCTGATGCAAGACCTGCCTGCATTATTCTTTGACCCATGTCACTATTGCGGACACCAAAGCCTGTAAAGAAGCTCTCTACAATTTCATGAATAGATTTTGATAAGGCATACACAATAATGACAAATACCATGAGGTAGATAAGTGAAGTATCATCCTTATTTTGGATGCTGTCTTGTGAGTATTTGATCACTGCACCTATAATCATACCTATAAGTAATTTTTGCATCATGACTTCAAATCCCATTTTAAAGAGGTTGGTAATTCCATTGATTGACCATTGTCTTGTATGTTGAAATGGAGCGAATGCAAGAGCAATAATGTTCATGTATAGAATAAAATGAAATTTGATGATGGTCATGACATATTCAACAGCAATCATGGCAATGTAATATGTAGCTATAAGGCTCAAGAAGAAGAGCATTATAGCCTCTCCTACTTTCCACATACTAGCATTTGACACTGCATACTTTAACAGGTTCGTGGCTTCAACTATCATGCTACCTACACTTAGGTTTGGAACTCCAGCTGCTGCATTTGCTCTGTCTGCTAAATCTTCAAAGCTACCCAACCACTTTAAAAAATATGTAGGTAGTTCTAGTGCCCCGTAAAAAATACCTGAAATTAACATGATTTTTCCCAATGTAACCGCAATGCCACCTATTTCAAGTTCATTTTTAGCAGCCATTGTTCCTAGTTCTATTGCCACAGTAACAACTACTAAAAAGAAGAAGATACGTTTTGAAATCTGCTGGAAGGTACCTTCCCATGCTCCAGCTGAATTTTTAAATCCGTCTATGATTTGGTCAAGCATACCTGGACTGGTGTCAGCTGCTATAGGTGCAGCATAACTTAGCATAGGTATTGCAAGAAATAATATCGTCAGTAATAGTAGTTTTGAATGTTGTTTTTTCATCATATTATCTTTTAGTATTTGTAATTGTATTTTGTGGAGTCAAGGATCTCTCCATGAATTCTATCTGCACGAAAAGCGTTTTGACACTCTTCCTTTTGTGATGCATTCATAATGTCTATATCTTTACACGTTTTAAGTTTCACTATACGTTCTTTTGGATGCTCTTTATAGTATTTTTCTGTATGAATAGACTCGCTGCACCCTGCCATAACTAGAGTGGCAATAAAAAATATTTTCAACAAACTCATAACATGACCTTAGTACTTATAGTGATACTGTGTGGAGTCAAGGATCTCTCCACGTTTTCGTAATGCTTCGTTGGCATCGATCATCTCTTCTTTAGCATTCTGCTTTGCAATAAATGAAGCATGAAGCTGGGTATTCGCCATTAATGTCTTTTCTATTTGCTTGAGTTGGTTAATGGAGTGAAGTCCAATTTGTGATGCGGCTTCCATTGCTTGCTTTTGACCGACTGCTGATTTAGAAAAGCTTTTAAGTCTATCCATAACAGCATCGTCTCCCTCCATATCTTTCATCGAGAGATTAAGTTGTTTCAGGGTAGCTTGAACAGTATCACGTGTACCTTGGTTGAGTTCTTTATAGACTTTCTGAAAATCTTTCACATGAGTTTCTCCAGCAGCTAATCTTTGAAATTCTGCATAGTCTTTGAATTTTGCTTTAAATTTTGCTTCATAGTTGGCAGCGGCATATGTGATTGACTCCTGAAAGTCTACAACCTCTTTTAATTTATCTACTTGACCAATGAAGTTAAGCCAATCTCTGGGGCTTAATTGTTCTAAGTTTTGTCTCATGGTTTTTAGTTGATCTAGCTGCTGCATAGTTTGTGTTAAATCTTCTGTGTATGAGAGTGCCCTATCTATACCGTCTGATACCATCTGTGCTATTTGTGTGGGTTCAGTTGCACCGGCTATGGCACCTGATGCGTTTATTCCTGTGGTTAAAAGCATGGTTGCTAGAGCGGTTGATATTGTGATTTTTTTAAAATTCATTTTTAAGCCCTTTGATGAAATTAATATCTTTCTTTAACTGCCTGTTGCTTCTGTTTAACTTTTCACAGGAGTAGCCTAGGAACGCACCATCGCTTTTTAATGTGTTACACATTTCAGTTTCATATTCTAAGCGTTTTTCAAGTCTCTTAATGACATGTTTTAGTTTTTTCTTTGACATTCTTCTTTATCCTTTAGAATTGATTTGTAAAATACTCTTTGCTGGAGTACTTTATCAATCAATCACGAATATCTTCTACTGTTTCTTTGATGAAATGACTCAAAAAATTCATCGGGATTTTCATATTCTGAAAGAGGTTTTATTTTTGGTTTAAATTCTTTTAAGATCTCCAGTTTCAAATTGTTTCTGCTGGTGAAACTTTGAAGGACTTTTTTAAAATCCTCTGTCATATATTCGTCTGCAACGCTTAACTGCCAGCATTGCAGTGTTCTGTTGAATGACCATCGTTTTTTAAACTTTTCCACATGAGGCTTTAGATGTTTGATCTCTTCTTTGTATGGGAAGGTATCACCGGTGATATATACGTTATGCATGCTTCTTTTCCTCATCTATTGATTTTAATCTTCCCTCCAGGGCAAGAGAATATAAATTTGTCCACATTTCTTTAGCTCTGACACCAGGGAAGTTCTCCCCCGTACGTAGATTGTATAAATACCCTTGATGCGATACTGATATTGCAATTGGTTTTTGATTATAAGTGTCCATCCCTTCTAAGATCAGTTTGTTTTTAAAATTTGCTCTGATGTGGTTTATGAATGTATCTTTGGACTTTAAAAAATCAACTCCCTTAGAGAGAGAATCTTTGGTAGATGGATAAGATGGTATATTAATATGTCGGATTTTTTTCCGAGTAGATTCGGATTTTTTTCCGAGATTATTCGGATTATTTTCCGACATAACTTTACTGATATATTTTTTACCCATCTTTGTTACACAAATGCAATCTTTTTTACCTTGTTTGATATAGGCAATAAGACCTTTTTTGTTAAGTTTTTTCAAATATCGATAGACTGTATCTGTTTTTAAATCAAGAAGGGGATGTTCATCACATATTTTTTGACGTGCTACCCAGTAATAGACCGCATCATTGATAATGATAGGTTCTGCCCATGTTGGGGCAATAATTAAATAATCAAAAATAATGGCTTCTGTGGTATTTTCCAAACCAAGTTCTATAGCTACAGGCTGGTTGACGTATAGGCTGTAACGCATTAGTTAGCCTTAGATTTTGTACTTATTGAACGAATATTAGAATCTAGCCATGCTTCAATCCATTCTTTTTTATAAACAATTTCACGACCTATTTTGAGCCATTCCAACTCTTTGTTTTTTCTTGCTTTTGCTTGAGTAGTTTTAGGAATTTTGGGAAATCCTTCGATTCCTTCTTCTAAATCATTTTGGTATATCCACATTTTCTCTCCACTTATTACTATATTTGTTAAAAGTTTATTTTATTTGTTAAAAAGTTAAAATATACTTAAACTATTCATAAATTTGTTATATAATTTCATATATTTGTTAAAAAGGTTTTATTTTGACTGAACGTGATATATTTATGAAGCTTTTTGATTTCTCAATTAATACATATTATCTTTGGAAAAAACAAGGGCGACTAATTTTTGATTTACTGGATAAGTATTTCTCTAAAGAAGATCTAGAAGAGTTTATAACAACTGGAAAAGTTTCAAGATATGAAGCGATTGAAAATAACATATTAACAAATCATATTAGAACAACTGAAATACTAAAGTTTTTTTCAATTTCTGATGTGCAGAAACTAGCAAAAGCATTAGCCGATAGCTTGAGAAAGAATGGTATAGAAAGTGGCAGCGTAAAGTATCTTGAAAATATTCTAGGAATGCAGCAGTTTATAGATATACTGGAGCATATTTTAGTAGATAGAATTTCTGAATTAAAACAAAATACTGATGAACAAACATTTAAATTTGTAATTCAAGATTTTAATGAAAAAGTTGGTTTTGATTTTAATGAAGAAGATAAACCAATTATTAGTCATATTTTGGATAGATATAAAGTTTATAACACACTCTATAATTTAGAAAAAAGTATATCTGTAGGATAAACAAAGGTTTACTTTTCAAGCAAACCTTTACTGTGATAGTTGAAGTTCTTACCTACTTATTAGATAAGTAGGTAAGATTTAAAACGTGTTGCCTTTTTAGGCTAGTATTGGCACTTATGCCATAAATAAGAGAAAGAAGGTAACCCTAGTTTAGATTGTACTTGCAATACAATTTAAGCGTAGTTGATGAAACGGTTACTTTAATTCTACGTTCTTATTGTATCAAAAGAACTCAAAAATACAAAATCAAATTATGAACGGCAGATCCCAGAGCGGAGCGGTTGGGATAAACAGCTTACTCAATCTGCACACGATGACACTTCAAGCAACCAAGAGGTACTTTGAATAAAGTCAACATGCGAACGCTGCTTTTAATGCAGGGCAGGTATTTAGCCAATAGAGATTACTAAAAAATAAAACTTTGCCACTATCCCATAATCCGCCAGCCGTCTGCAAGACATAAAGATACCGACCCTAGGAGGTATCTAATAACGTGGCGTATGCCACCCCCTTTCTGTCCGTAGGACTTAGCAAGCCGCTAGGCTTGCTAACCTAAAACTACATTTTTATAGGACTATAGCTGTTTATTTGCTATAAAAAGAACACAAAAAGCTGGATTTAGCCGTATTTCTTTGATTGAGTCCTAGATTTGGTATAGTTTTTGGCAGTTCCTCTATCGAGGAACGCTATTTGTTTCCGTTCAAGCTTCGCAAAATCAGATGAATAACTTGCCACCGGCGTACCGGTTAAATTTGTAGCAGCTAAAGCGGCCACAAATTTACAAGTTATTCACAAGAGTTTTGCTATACCGCTATCGCTGGCTAATATGCTGACAATCTATTTAAGCATTGTTATGTGCAAGGCACTTTGTTGCAGTGGTGCATACTAAGCCGTATGCATTATTGGATTTTGTATTTTTGATGGCATTGATGCTATAAGTTGCTAATGATGTGATAACTATCAACTAAAGTTGATAGTTATTTCCTATTTGTTCCAATTTTGTACACAAAATGTTCCACTCTGTGAGGTTCACACCTGACGCACAACTGCTAAAGCATTGTACAATAAAAGTCAAAAATTTCATTTTTGTTTAGCCGAAAATCGGCGAAAAAGAGCAGAGGAAATTATAAATCTATGTATATTTTTTGGATGTCTTTGCTAAGTAGATATACGGTACTATACCGTATAACATTTAGGAGAAAAGAATGAAATTAAAAGCTATGCTATTCGGATTATCTATTTTAATAGGCTCTGCAAATGCAGGATTGTTTGATCATGATAAAGCATATTATGCATCACATTTGGACGATGCTGATGAAAAGATAAAAGATTGTAAAAAAGCCATGGCTATTGCACGAATTGACAAAGATAAAGAAAAAGTTATGGAGCTTATGAAAGATGAAGAGTGCAAGGCAGCATTTAATGCAGTAAAAGACCATAAACGCCAAATTTGGGAAGAGAAACGTAAAGCCAGAGAGAAAAAAAGAGCTGAAGAAACAGCAAAAAAGAAAGTACTTTATGAAGCAGAATACAAAAAACAATTAGATATATTTAAAGAAGCTGATTATGATAAATTCATGTCTTTGGGTAAACAGGATTGTGAATATTATTATGGATCTTCATTTGGAAGTAATCTATCTTTAAAAGATGCAAAATGTAAGGCATGGAAAGAATTGCAAAAAGAGAAGGTTGCTAGAGCAATGGATAAACTATTCTCCCTGCATCAAGGTGACGAGCTTATTGCATACCGAAAAGAAGTTTGCAAAAAAGAAGGTTATCAAAGTGCAAGTTGTAAGCTTGCAACAGAGGCTACTGCAAAAGATGAAAGAGAAAGTATTCAGAAATTATCAGCAGATAAAGAGACACTCAAAAGAGTATTTAATGAATGTTCAAATCGCGTTAAAGAATTTCGTAAAAAAATGAAATGGACCGAGGCTAATACCTTAACATCGTCGTTTAAATGTCGTACTGCAATGGCAGCAGCAAGAAAATTTGGTATATTTGGACTTAGCCAGCCCATGAAATGATTATGAAATGACCTGGGAACAAAAAAAAGCACAAAGCATCGCAATACTTGATAAGCACAAAGAAGAGATTTCTCAAGAAGCATATGAACGTATTTTATACGTTATAGGTACTCAAGCTATCGAAGATATTTTTCCAGATGAGCAGGACATAAAAGATCTTGTTCGTGTAGAGAATGGAGAAATTACCACAGATAAACTTGTAGAAGAGATTAAACAACGCTACAAAAAGAAGTGGGAAGCTGCATAATGTTTGACTGGCTCAAACCAAAGCCTAAAATAAAGGATAACAAGTGACAAATGAAGAAGAAAAACAAATACTTGATGAACTAGGTATTGAAAAATCACCAATGCTTGGAAAGTGTGGTACCTACAGAATGCCTGATATCAATCTAGGTGAAAATCAGTCTACTATAACAGATGATAAAATAGAAAACAAGTCTACCTGTGCCGGTGGCGTTTTTGATGGCTCTATATATGAAGGAGATGATATACCTCTTGATCTCCCTGCTTTTATTAGTGTGCAGCACGATTAAATATGTTATCTATCGATGAGATTATTACAGAAGTCAATGCAAATTTAGAAGATATTGCTGCGTCTGTAGTGGCTCATGAGATAGAGCAGGAAAAAGATACACTTATTCGGCAGCACAAACAAAAATTCTTTACAGAACTTGACTCTCCAGGGCAACATCAACCTAATTGGCATCAATGGGGCATCATTACACATACCCGAAACTTTATGAAGATGTATGATAATGAGGTAAAACAGTACCTTGAAGCTTGGAATAGGCTTGAAGCCATAGAGGAACACCTTTTGGAACAAATTGATGGTATATCCAAATCTAAGCTTATTTACTTAGGAATACTGTTGCATGATATTGGAAAGTTCCGAAAAAACTATAGTAAAAAGCTAAACTGGAGAGTAATCTATACATTCAATAAACATGAACTTTACTCTCAAGAGATCATACAAAATGACCTTTATCCTTTATTGCATGATCACTATGGACTTACAGACAGACAAATAGAATATATAGGCATGTGTGCCAGGTATCATTTTGAGTTAGGTTTTATACGTGAGATTGGCAAAAAGTCCAAGTATGGCTACAGTGCTGCATTTGCTAAGTCACAAAAGTTTAAAGATGCGGTACTTGATGCATTGCCATCGTTTGAAGAATATAAGATGGAGGTAGGAGTACTTTTTCTAGCAGACTCTTATGCTAAAACAGATGTTGCTTTTGAAGATAGAACAGATAAAGAGATTTTAGAAGATCTAAAGTACCAGGATCTAAATCCTAAACTTATCCATGCAGTGAAACAGAA
>JALXCZ010000001.1 GCA_026990595.1 Sulfurovum sp. | reverse complement strand
CAAAAAAGTTACTGGCAAAGCCCACTGCTAGAGCGCATAGATGAGTTTGTTTTTGAAGGCTTACAACAAGCCATAGATACAGTGCCACCAGTAATTGAGTTTAAAAAACGTTTTAAGCCATTTGTTGAAGATGAATTTCCTGCTTTATTGGCAGCTAATAAAGGGGATAAAGAGCAAAGTGATGCGGTGATTGCTCATCCGTATGCTTCACAGCCTTGGAAAGCATATATTGATGCTCTAAAGCACGATAAAGAGACTATGCCAAAGATACTATGTGTCGGAGCAGAAGGCGGTTGGATAGACTATGAAGTTGACCTGCTTTGCAAACACGGTTGTACAGCTGTTAGTTTAGGAGAGAGGATCTTACGAACTGAGACTGTGGTTAGCGTGCTACTTGCTCATTGGTTAGAGGTATAACAGTAAAGAAGATACTAAAAATAGGGATGAAAAAGTTGAGTTGTGGGTGTTAGCAACCAAATAAAATAAATACTTTGCTAAAGTTTCATTGTTATGCTATACTACCGCATTGAAAGATGATTTAGAGTTCATCTTCGGCTAGATTTTTATTGGTAACCTTTGTTTGCAGTATTATCCTTTCCAAGAACACTCCACTTTATATTTTGAGCATATCAGCAATGACATGTATATACACAACCAAAGGAATTACAATGGCAGAATTAGTAAACGGATCAGTAAAATGGTTTAACAGTGAAAAAGGTTTCGGTTTTATCGAACAAGAAAATGGTGGAGATGATGTATTTGTACACTACCGTAATATCAATAACAATGGTTACGACCGTGTTTCTCTTAATGATGGACAAAAAGTAACTTTAGAAGTAACAAAAGGTGACAAAGGCTTACAAGCTGAAAACGTTACTGGTCTTTAAGACTCATTGTCTTAAGACAATTTAAGGGTAGAATAATCTGCCCTTTTATAAATTTCTATTCCTCTAATCGTCTTCAGATGATTTAACCTCAGACACTCCCTCTTTTTTATCTTCATTCTTTTTATCAAGTTTTTTTTGACGTTTTTCTTCTTGTTTTTTTTGTTTTTCAATTTCTCGACCGCGTTTTTCATATGAGTAGTTTGTTTTTGCCATGTTCTGTAATCTCCGTAGTATATGTTGATAGTTCTATAGGTATGATACTATAAATTTATGGTCAGGAACTAAAGGGAACCTCTAAATCTAAAATAAGATACTAAAATATTGTAGGTAAAATAGAAGATAATACTGTGTATACTGAAATAGCGAAGAAGATGGAGAAGTAATCATGCTAAAAATATCAAACACTGTCACTCTAGATGAAAATGAAGTAGAGATCTCTGCCATACGGGCAAGTGGTTCTGGTGGGCAGAAGGTCAACAAGGTTTCTGCAGCGATACACCTGCGGTTTGATATAGAGGCTTCTTCTTTACCTGACTACTACAAAGAGAAGCTACTAGACCTCAAAGACAAACGCATTACCAAAGAGGGCATCATAGTCATAAAGTCTCAACAGCACCGAAGTCAAGAACAAAATAGAGATGAAGCACTGGAACGTCTGGTAGAGCTCATCAAAAGTGTGAATGTGGTACAAAAAAAGCGTGTGCCTACCAAGCCAACCAAAGGCTCTGTTAATAGACGATTGAATTCAAAGAAGAAGCAGGGGAGTAAGAAGAAACTACGTGGGAAAGTGGAGAGGGAATAGTCATATACATGACTATTCCAAACCATTAAGCAACATTCTCTCTTCTTCACTTGAAAGAAAACGCCATTTACCATTTTCTATGTCAAGACCAAAACTACCGATGCTCACACGTTTTAACTCCAAGACTTTTAGAGGTGTCCCAAATTTTGGGTCTTTGAGTGCTCCAAAGAGTCGGCGAATGTGACGGTTTTTGCCTTCGTCTATGACTATGCGTAATTTGGTTTTTGCTCCACCCATACCCAGCTTCTCAACAACAAGGGCTTTGAGTAGTCCGTGTTTACTCTCTACACCTCTTTTGGCTTGGGTGATGTGTGCATCTGTGACGTGACCTCTGACCCAGATTTCGTATACTTTTATACAGCCTCCAGGCTTGGTCAACTTGTTGCCTATTTGTCCATCAGTGGTGAAGAGCAGAAGCCCTTTGGACTCTAGGTCAAGGCGTCCTATAGGCATCCATCCGTCATTAAAAGCCCAGTCGGGTAGAAGGTCGTAGACTGTTTTACGTCCACGTTCGTCAGAGCGTGTGACGACATAGCCTTTGGGCTTATGAAGTGCTAGGAGTTTGTGAGAGGTGTACATAGGCAGCAGTATAGCTAAATAGTGATAATGCTATGGCTAAATTTTGCTATAATGACACATCTAAAACAAGGCTAGCTTATGGCAAAACATCCAACCCTTCTGCAACATTTTCGTTCTTTTGCGTATCAGAACAACATAAAAGATTTTGATACAGCTTTGGAGTATTTTACTGTGTTTGGTGGTACCGGATGGGATGTAGATGTCTCTAAGAGTTTTGATGGGCTGATAGAAGAGAAGATACTGGGTAACTATGAGCCGATACACAACAGTATCACACGCTACACGCACGGGAATGCCTTGTACCATATGTTGTTGTCTATCATTGCTTTGGGTGAAGAGTATGAAGACGGGGTCTTTAAAAAGGCGAGAGTAGGCAGGGATAAGGGTGAAGAAGCCATTGACTATCTGGCTATGAAAAGTCTTTTAAAGTTTGACCTCTCGGTAGAAAAACCTTTGCATGAAAGCGATGGGAAATCTGACAGGATTTTGTTTGATTTGCCTTTTATGCGTTTTTGGTTTGCGATGGTTTCACCTAACTATAAGAGCATTTCAAGTGGTGACTTTTCTGAATTTTCGCAAAAGTGGCAGCAACTCAAAGGGAACTTCTCTATCTTGCTTTCCAATCTTTTTGTGCGAGAACTCGTAACACAAAGTTTTGCCCAGAAGTTTGCAGATGACCCCATAGTCTCCATAGGTTCCTACTATGACAAACATACACACATAGAACTGCTGGCTAAAAGGAAGTCTGGTAAGCTGTTGGCAGGTGCATGTAAATACTCCCAAAAACCTGCGAAGCCTAACATGCTGGAAACACTGAAGCAGAAGTGCAAAAAAGCAGAACTTGATATCTCAGACTATGTACTTTTCTCTAAAAATGGATTTGACCCTGAATGTGAGGAGATAAAGGAGGGTAATGTTACACTTTTGTCTGCTACGCATCTCTCTTCTCTCTTGGATGATTTATCTAAAGATGACTTGTTAGCCTATAAAAATAAGAAGTATTAGCCTGTGGCACGTATCAATCAAAAAGCGTTTTATCAAAACAATTATGAGACCTATGGTGTCTCAGCTGAGGGAGTAGCGTGGGATTCTCCGCAGACACAGAAACGTCGTTTTTCTGCCATCATCTCTTGTTTGGGTGATATAAAGAATAATACGCTTGTAGATGCAGGCTGTGGGTTTGGTGATTTTTATCTTTATTTGAAAGAGAAGAACAACTTGCCCAAAACCTACATAGGCTTAGACCTCTGTGACCCCATGGTCAAAGAAGCCAAGATTCGTACGGGCTGTAAAATAGTCCAGCGTAACATTTTAAAACAGACTATCCCTCTGGCAGACTGGTATGTGGCAAGTGGTTCAATGAACCTTTTAACGCGTATGGAAACACGCATCTTCATACAGCGATGTTTTGAAAAAAGTCGTAAGGGTTTTGTCTTTAATCTGCTATGCGGGAAAGAGCAAGAGGGTGAGTTTAGCTATTGGGTGCCTCATGATATCTTGGAGCTTTGTAGACCATTGGGTGTAAAAGTGCAGATAAAAGAGGGCTATATGGAGGGTGATTTTACGGTAGTGTTGCGTGTATGATCACACTGCAGCATTGTGAGATGTTGCAGTGTTGTCTTTAGCGAAACTGTTGAAAATTCTCAGCAGTGATCTGAGGGTATTTACCCTCCTGAAACTCTTTGACTGCTTCTAAAAGCACTTTTCGCTCATCGCCGCAGTAGAACATAGGAATACCGAATTGGGCAGCTCCATTGACTGCTCCTGGCCCTGCATGAGGGGTGAGAAGTACATCTACATGATGTTTTTTCAGTTCTGTAAAAAATGCTGGACCGCCTGTTTCCATATTCTCTATTACTTCAATCTGATTGGTTTCATCATTATAGATACCGAAATATTTGGCTTTCCCAAGCACTTTGGTAATGGCACTGTCCTCTTTATTCATTTTCAAAGGTGAAGCGTATTTCATGATTAATTTTCCTTATGCTTTATATTTAAAGTAATTATAGAGTGATTTTTTTAATAGATGTTTAGTTTTAAAATATTTATGCGTTAAAATATTACCGGACTAAGTAAATACCTTAACTTTTGAAAGAGTGAGAAAAGGTGAGATGTAAGTAGAGAAATGTGAAGGACTACCCGTAGGTAATTCAAGGTTATATGATAAAAGGATAGTAAATGCTCATACGAAGCGGTAAAATACAGTTTTTATTTTGGACAGCTTTCTTTTCTGTCTTTTTATATATCTGGCTGGTTGCCATAGGGCTGCAAACCTTTGTATTTCCCGATGAAAAAATGATGGAAATTCCGCAAAATACCATTGTATTGATGTCTATTCTGTACGGCTTTATGGTCTTAGCTATTCTGGCGGGAACCATTGTCTCTGTGATGATCAATAACCGTTTTTATACGAAATTTTTCAGTGCGGCTCTCATCGTGGCACTTGTGACATTGCTACTGACTAAAGGAATGTTCGGATAAAACAAATAAGGAAAGAGACAGTTACTTCTCTTCCTTAGATATTCCCAGATAAAGGTCATAGTTGTCAATATAATTATCGAGATTCTCTTCAAGCATAGAAGTATACTGCTCTACAAAATAACGAATAAGATCTGCTCGCTTTGCCTTCATCGCTTCAGCATCTTTCAAACCTGCTGCACTGATCCACGCATTGAACCTTGCGGCTGCATATAAAAATGAATTGTTGACCATTTCGGCATTTTCCTGCTGATTCATATACTCATTTGCCAGTTTAATGTGCGCATCGGCTCTTTCAAAAAACTTTTCATCCAGATCTTGTTCTTGTGTATAGGACATGTTTTACTCTCTTTTTGTTGACATTGTACAAATTATAACTTATACAATTGCTTTAAATGCAACTTTAGTTGCATAATGCTATATTGGAATTTAGATAGAGTATATCTACACAATATATAGAAAGGATCAACCAATGGAAAATAAAACAAAAGAAAGAGTCGAGACGATCATTCAGATCAATAAAGAAAAAGAGAATCTGGGTATGGTTAATTTGCATCAGACCAGAGAACTGTTGATGGATGCCGGAGCCATTTTACTGGATGTCAGACCACCGGCGAAAGTGAGTGGTGACAATGCGCAGGAAGCAGATATTGCCAATGCATACTACATGCCCTATACGGATTTCAGTTCCTATTTGGATGAACTGCCTTCGGATCATACCGAACCGATAGTTGTTGCCTGTCTAAAAGGATGGTTTGCCAACCGTGTGATGGGGTATCTTGAAATGTTAGGATATGAAAATGTCTATGTTCTTGATACAAATATTGAAGAACTGATAGAAGTGCATCATGCACATAGCGGAAAATAAGAGAATCAAAGAGTAGTTAAGCATATCACACAATAAGGTGTATGGACGGACATAAAGTCGTCCGTTCTATTTGCCCTTTTCCTCCAAAACTCTGTTCTGAACAATCTTGTTATCAATACCTGCGGCATATTTGTATACAAGAGATCCACCGTGATTTCCCTGGTAGAGAGATGCAGCAATAGAGAGAATGATCAGCAGTATAGAGAGTTTTTCCATACTCATAGAATCTTTGGAAATAGCAAACCATTTTACCAATGTTGTCACAAGCAATATGGCAACTACCACAAAGCCGAATATTTTATGGTTACTTAAAACCAGCAGACCATTTTTAAGAATGGCATGGTTCTTCGTGATCTCCCCTGCATCAATGATCCCGCTGAATACTGCAAAGAATGATACAAGTAATGCAAAAGCGATGATACGAATGGCTGCTTTTGAGTAGGTTTTGTCTCCGGTTGCCACATAAGTGAGTTGAGAAAAGAGGGCTGCAAGCGGCAGAGCTATGACAAAATGTACAAAGGGAGGATGCAAAACATTCATTGTATTTTCCTGATATTATAATTTTAATTCTAATATTTATTATATTATTTTATAAATTAATTTAATGTTAAGTCGAAAAACACAAGATCATCTTTTGAGTGCTTGGAGTGATGGTAAATTATCTTTCTATGTCTGTCGTAAAATAAAGATATCTATCTTATAATATCCTACAAGGAGCAAAAATGATCATTACAAATATAGAATATATTCCAGGTAAAGAGATCGTGGAGCATTACGGTGTGGTCTCCGGTTCTACGGTACGGGCAAAACATGCGGGCAGGGATATTGCCGCTTCCATCAAGAATATCTTCGGAGGAGAGCTAAAAGGCTATACAGAGCTTTTAAGTGAATCAAGAGATGAGGCAATGAAGAGGATGAAAGCACAGGCGGCATCTCTTGGTGCCAATGCCATTCTTAATGTACGTTTTTCCACTTCATCAGTGGCTGCCGGAGCAGCAGAACTCTACGTATACGGGACGGCAGTAAAGGCAGTATAGATGGAAAATCTTATACTTTTTGCTGTACTGATGACAGTTGGGTACATCAGTGGTACTATTCTTGAAAAGCATCATCTCACCTCTATCAGAGAAAGAGAGGAGCAGATGGTGAGTTTACCTACGATCATGCTTAAAAAACCGTTGCATGAAGAGGGGATCAAAGAGGTTAAGCTTGTAGGCGGTTCGGTGGTGATCTCTATTGATTATTTCAAAAAGATCGTTGCCTCTTTGGCAAATCTTTTCGGTGGGAACATAGCCACGTATGAGACGCTGGTCGACCGTGCCAGAAGAGAAGCCATATTGCGTATGAAAGAGGATGCAAAAGATGCCAGTGAGATCATCAATATCCGCATAGAGACCTCTTCCATTTCAAAGAATGCCAACCGAAATGTAGGTGCGGTTGAAGTATTGGCATACGGGACTGCGGTCTGGCGATGAAATATACATCCAAACTGCCTGATGAGAAGGTGAACCGTCCCAAAGAGTACCTTTTTCTTTTTGCATTGAAACTGTTGAGCGGTCTATTGGTTTTTGTAGTGCTCTTCTATCTGATCGTGACCGCCTCGGTCAACATCATCGCAGAAAATCTCTCACCCGAGCATGAAGCAAAGATCATGAAGTATGTACAGATGGATATTGACATGAATCAGACCCAAAAAAGTACACAGCTTCAGCATATGGTGGATAAACTTGCAGTCTGTGCCAAACTTCCCTACAAGGTAGATGCCTATGTCATGGATGACTTCCATGTCAATGCCATGGCAGTGCCGGGAGCAAAAATGCTTGTGACCAAGGGGCTTTTGCATAAAGTTAAGACGGAGAATGAACTGGCCATGGTACTAGGGCATGAACTGGGACATTTTAAACATAAAGACAACATTAAGTCGATGGGCAAAGGGCTCATTTTTGCCGTAGCAGGCATGCTGCTCTCTTCAGACAACTACGGTTCACTCTTCAGCACCACACTTGAAATGACCAATAACCGCTATTCCCAGGAACAGGAAATGGCTGCGGATCTTTTCGGTGTAGATATGTTGAACTGTGCTTATGGAACAGCAAATGGAGCAACGGCACTTTTCGAAAAAATGAAAAAAGAGGGAGAAGGGTGGAAGTATCTGCTTGCCGATCATCCTGATTTTATCAAACGCATCAAGAAGATGAAAGCCTATATCCGTGAGAGAGAATATGATACCTCCAAAAAGCTGATCCCTTTGGGAAGGATATATAAATAGAATCCTCTGAATAATCCAAGCATTTAGAGGCTTTTCTAGATCATATACCTACAAAGACCCTGTAGTTTGTAAAATTCTGTTGCCCCTTCACACCTTCATATTCCTCCGGCAGTGTAATGTTTTTCCCTTCAGCCTTTAATGAACCTCTGATGTCAATGATACATTCACTGCTGTTTGCAGGCAGAGAGATGGTCAGTGTGAGTGTACAGGCATCGTTATAGTGCCATTTTTTCTTTTCGGCCTCTACCAAAAGATAGTTTGCAGGCAGGGCTTTTTTCTGCTTGATATTATAGATACTGCTGCCTTTGGGATAGGCTTGCAGATGTGTAAATCCTTTTTTTTGCATCTTGAGTATGGCTTTTTTATATTGCATCTGTGGAAAGGACAAAGAGAGCCATCCTCGGGCATTACTGTAGGTGAGGTTCGTCATTTTCGCCGTGACGGTAAGTGTTTTGTCTGCATTGACCTTTGCATCGAATATGATGGAGAGCTTTTCTGCTTCATAAAAGGATGCATGGATCTTTCGATTTTTTCCAAGAGCAAAGCCAAGTGCTCCTTTTGGATCTATGAGTGAGCGTATCTTACTGTAGGGGAGCATGAAGGTTGTAATACCGTCTGCATAGGATTTGACCTCATACTGATTGTAAAGAAAATAGAGCCCTCTGTCTGTAACAGCGAAATTCTCCGCCAATTCAAACTTATTATTGAACCATCCGTCATCTAAAAGTGTCTGTGTTGGTTTGAGACCACGTGCTTCTTTGTAATGCGTGAATGCAATATGTTGCAGGGTCTGGTTATAGTCTGGAAGAAGCAGATCATCAAGTGTCAGTTTTTTTTGTGTCCGAGTATCATAATTACTGAAGGTTATACCGTAATAGCCGTGTGCACCACCGGTATAGCCGCTTGAAGTCTCAGAGAGTGTATAGGTGGCAGATGTCTTTGAAAAGAGATCTACAGAGAGTGCATTGTACCATTCTCCACTCACATCTCCTTCAAAGTCTTTGATATTGGAGAGTACGGATCTTTTCATTTTTTGCTTGTTATACTTTGAAAGTATGGGGGTAATATGTTCGCCAACTTTAGCTAAAAATGCAGGAAGATCATCGCTCTTGTAATCCAGAAAACGCAATTTTTTCTTTTCACAAAGCTGTTTTTCTGCTTTAATACTTTTGCAATACTCTTCCATAAACGTTTTGTGTCCTAAATGAAAAGTATGGGGATCTGTAAATAATTCCTCAGCATGTATTGTAAAGCTCAGTATGAATAATAGTGTAATAATATGCCACATCAGCAAACACCTCCCCTGTAATTGTAAATAGAATCCTCTGAATAATCATTATATCAAAAACAGGTAATGATGCAGTAATACTATAAGATTATAATTTGCCTGTTCAGATATCAATGATATTTCGTTCACACACATAATATATTAAAGGATATACAATGAAAAAGTTTTTAATGATGATCGCAGCGTTGGCGATGACTACAATGTTCGTACAGGCAAATGATGAAGCACCGGCACAAGATGCAGCAGTACAGGCAGTTCAGGGAGCAGCAACAGATGCTACACCGGCACCTGAAGATGACAAAAATGCTACAGAAGAAGCAACTCCGGAAGAAAAATAGATCTTCTGACTTCCTCTGTTTGTGTTACCGCAGTGACTGCGGTAACTGATTCTCCCCTCTTTCCCCTTAACTTTTCATACATTTCTTGCTCAGGTTTCCCTTAAGATGAATCATATATAATGGTTATCATAAAATCACTATAAAGAGCCAATATGTTAATGAAATTGTTTGTAGCACTTCTGTTAATATTGGTATTTTTGAAAGTAGTGAATCCTGATCTGAGTATTTTGCCTAAAGAGACCATAGAGAGAAAAGCACTGCCTATGGATGTGAGTTATGAAACGATAGAGGCAGAGTCATATCTTAATATGATCCGTACAGGAGCGGGAATGATGAGGCTTTCTTCCAATACCCAGTTGCAATCAGCTGCTAAAGCCCATGCCTACTACCTGGTATCGAATAATGAATCAGACCATTTTGAGATCAAAGGACATAAAAACTTTACAGGAGAAAAACCTGTAGACAGAACCATGAATGCAGGCTACCTCTCAAGGGTGGTCAGTGAAAATATTTCAACAGACAATCACAATGCACACCAATCGGTAGATGGACTTTTTTCTGCGATCTACCACCGTTTTGCATTTTTGAGTCCTGCCATTAATGAAGTAGGTGTCGGAGTGATGCAGCGTGAATCTGACAGTGATAAAAGTGCATTTGTCTATGTGATGGGGAACAGTGACATGAATGCACTCTGTTCAGGCAAAAGTTTTAATGGTACCGGACGGTATTGGAAAAGCTGTAAAGATCTTTCTCATCGTGTACGGGACAAAGCATATATGAAAGCATTGAACTATAACAAACAGAATAATCCCGATATGATCCTCTTCCCCTATGACGGACAGAAAGAGGTGCCACCTGCATTCTATGCTGAAATACCTGACCCTTTGCCCGATCATGATGTAAGCGGTTTTCCTGTCAGTGTAGCTTTCAATGATTATTATTTCAAGCATGTGACACTGATTTCATTTGATCTTTTTGATCAAAAAGATAATGTGGTCAACACCTATTTGATGGACAGCAATAATGACCCAAATCACCGTTTTTCAGAGAAGCAATTTGCAATATTCCCTTTAAAAAGGCTTGAATATAACAGTCGGTATCGTGTGTTGCTGACATATGGATATAATGACAAGATCAAAAAAATTACCTGGTATTTCAATACGAAATATATTAAAGAGAAATTTTATATCATGGAGAAAAGTTTTGACAAGCTTACTGTAGAAACGAAAAAGAGTTATGTAATTTATTTTCGCCCTCTTGATGCACATGATGTCCTGACCGATATGCAGTTCCCTGCAGATGTAGACGTGCAGTTTCTTGACAATAATACAATAAAACTGACCATAATGTCAGACAAGCATGATGATTTTGAACTCAGCAGTGGTACAAGACATTTGCGTATCATTGTTAAAAATTAAGAAAATAGATCCATTATAAAAGTCCAAGCAGTGCCACTAACAGTACAGGTGGTGTAATAAGCAAGCCTACTTTCATATACTCTCCCCAGCCTATTTTGACACCTTTTTGTGCCAGTACATGAAGCCAAAGAAGGGTAGCAAGTGAACCAATAGGAGTCATTTTCGGTCCTAGATTTGAGCCTAATATGTTTGCATAGACAAGTGCTTCATTGCCCGTATAACCTACTTTGTCTATGGCAATATCCATGATCATAATAGTTGGCATATTATTCATAATAGATGAAATGAATCCTGAAAGAAAACCTGTGCCTATGACAGCTACTGCGTGACTTTGTGTTTGGAGTACTTCTATCCATGAAGCGATGATATCTGTCAGGCCTGCATTTTTTAATCCATACACAACCACATAAAGTCCTATAGAGAACCAGACTACCTGCCAGGGTGCAGCTTTTATAGTCATAATGGGTTTAGTAGCTTTGTAGTAATTTGCAATGAGTAAAAAGAGCAGTGCCCCGCCCAAAGCAAATACAGAGACCGGCAGATGATAGTGATCGCCTATAAAATAACCGAGCATTAAAAAGCCCAGAAACCACCATGAGAGTTTGAACATGGTTTGGTTTTTAATAACAGAAGCAGCTTCCGGAAGCTCACTGACATCTACGCTTAAAGGAATATCTTTTCTAAAGTAGATCCATAAAATGGCAATAGAAGCAGTGATACTAAGCAGATTGGGTAAAAACATATGTTTTAAATATTCTACAAATCCGATATCAAAGTAGCCAGCCGTTACGATGTTGGTAAGATTGGAGATGATCAGGGGGTTGGAAGCGGCATCGCCTATGAAACCGCCTGCCATGAGAAAGGCGAAAATGGCCAGCGGGTTCATTTTGAGGTATTTCATTTTTGCCAAGAGAATAGGGGTGAGGATGAGTGCTGCACCATCGTTGGCAAAAAAGGCAGCGACCAGTGCACCAAGCAGCAGGATGTATACAAACATCTTATTGCCTGATCCACCGCTGAGTTTTGCCATTTTAATGGCTGCCCACTCGAAGAAGCCTATCTCATCGAGTACCATAGAGAGGATGATGATCCCTATGAATGCCAGAGTGGCATCCCAAACGATATCTATAACAGTCAGTACATCCTGAAAGCTTACAACGCCCATCATTAATGTGAGGATCGCACCAATAACTGCAGTCGTACCTATCTGCAGTCCTTTGGGTTGCCAAATAACAAAGAGCAGTGTAACGAGGAAAAGAGTAGAGGCTAACAGCATTTATTCGGGTTGAGTACTTTGGATCTTGCCAGTGCAGCTTCGATCTCTTCTTTGCTTACATCTCCTGAGAGATTCAGATTTACTTCACCGTCTTTTCCATTTACTTCCATGTTGGTGATCTTCTTTTTAGTCTCATCACTCATACATTCACACTGTCCTGTAGCACAGTTCTCTACCATTTTAACGATATATTGTTTTTCTACAGCTCCGGTAAAAGCTATCTTGACGCCTTCACCTGTTTTTAATACGTTTTTATTCATTTTGTTTTCCTTGTAAATTATTATTGGTGTTGTAAGGGTACACCTCCCCTACGGTTTTATTGCTCTTGTATGGTGTTGTCTCCTGACAACACCTTCTTTAATTTAGGTAGCAATCGCTCTTCTATCTCTTTATATGTCTCTTTAAATGCTTCATAGCCTTTCCCGTCCGGGTCTTCAAAACCTACATGTAATTTGGGTGAAGGTTTGGGGAACATTGGACAGGTTTCGTTGGCATGGTCACAGACTGTGACTATGAGGTCATAGCTGTTGTCTAACACCTCGTCTAAGACTTTAGAGTGGTACGTGTTTTTCCAAATGCCTTTTTCTTCTAAAAGCTTTTTGGCATAGGGGTTGACTCTTCCTGATGCCTTGACTCCAGAACTGTCCGCTTCTATACCATCAAGTTTGGCGTTGATGAGTGCTTCGGCAATGATGCTCCGGCATGAGTTTCCGGTACAGAGAATGAGGACTTTTTTCATGGCTTTCCTTTGTTTTAATGAGAAAGTATAGCAGAATAGTTTTAATATATCAAGATATATTGATATAGTTGTTTAGGTAGAACATGTTTTGTTCATTACCGGTATTTCTAACTCCAAATAAGAAATTTCATTCAAAATATCCTGCCTAAATTTGTCAAGAGGCGAGCGAATGGCGTAATATGCCCAGCGTCCTTTTCGTTCAACCTTTAAAAATCCTGCTTCTTTTAGAATCTTTAAATGTCTTGAAATACGTGATTGTATCATTCCGAAGGCTGATTCTATATCACAGACACATACTGCACCGTTGATATCTATAAATCTAAGTATTTTAAGTCTGGTCTCATCGTTGAGTGCGCCGATTGTTTGTAAAAAGTTTTCCATAAAAGAAGTGTAGCGTAAAATAATTTATGTATCAAGAAAGTGTGATATATAAGTGCATATGATTTACACACTATAAAAGGTATAGTGTGTAAAATTTGTAATGCATAGGAGAAAAAAATGTCTATTTTTAAATTTAAAAAAAAGTCAACATGCCAGAGTGGCTGCTGTAGCCCTAAACCAAAAAGTAAAGAAAATTGTCCTAAATGTGGAGAAAAGGCTAAAGGAGTTCTTGTAAAAACACTTGAACATTTGCTTACGACAGAAAGTAAAAAAAAATTAATCTCACTGGAAGGGTTTCATTACTGTAAAACACCCAGTTGTAACATTGTCTATTTTAGAGAAGATGCTCTGCTTAACCAAAAAGATATCACTGTACCCGTAGGGCTAAAAGAAGGAGCCAGTCCAGCTACAGTCTGCTACTGTTTTGACTGGACCAAAGAGAAGATAAAAGCAGAGCTTGAAGCTACAGGGGAAACGGTAGCACTCAAAGACATTAAAGCCAAGATGGAGAATCCCGGGTGTAGCTGTGAAGTGCTAAATCCTAGTGGTGGATGTTGTCTTGGGGATGTGGGTAAAGCCATAAAAGCTTTGAAACAGGAGATGAAGTGATGAAAGATTTTTTAGATAAACCCTACCTGCGCTGGATAACATTCTTTTTAACATCAGGGAGTTTGTTGTGTTGTGCCTTACCTATTTTTCTTGTGACGCTCGGATTTGGCTCAATAGCAGCAGCGATGAGTTACAACATCCCTGGTGTAACATTTTTAGCAGAGCATAAAATGTGGACACTCTCTTTGTCATTTTTATTTTTACTTTTTCTAGCATGGATAATATGGCGACCCAATCAGAGTTGTCCTTTAGACCCTAAACTGGCGCTTGCCTGTGCAGGAGCCAAGAGATGGAATAAACGCATTTTTATTCTCTCTGCCATGATTTGGTTTGTAGGATTTTTTGCCAGTATGTTGCTGTTGCCGTTACGTAATTTACTAAATATATAAAAGGATGTATGATGAAAAAGTTATTGATTATTAGTTTAATATTGGGTGTCTGTGTGCAATGGGGCTTTGCTAGAACGATAGAAGTTGAAGTGCATGGTATGACCTGTTCTTTTTGTGTAGATGCCTTGCAGCGCAAATTTAATAAAGTACCACATGTTACGAAAGTAGAGGTCTCTCTTAAACTTAAAAAACTTCGTCTAGAAACAGATGATAACACTACTCCTACACTAGAAGAGGTGAAACAAACTGTTTTAGACTCTGGTTTCACACCAGTAAAAATAGATGTGTTAAAGGAGATGATAGATGAGAATATTACAAAATAATTGGATAGCTCTTTTTCTATTCTTAAGTATGACATCCAGTCTGTTTGGTATGGGATTACGTTCTTTTGTAGCGTTACCTGTGGAAGAGGGTGGGTCTGTACTTCGTTTTCAAAATATTTATGCATCTAAATCAGAGGTAGACCTTTTTGTAAGTAGTTTTGCCTATGGGATTGATGCAAAGCAGACACTACTCATAGGTATGCCCTACAGACTTAAACCCAGTGGCGATAATAGGCAGGGTGATCTTTCTTTACTTTATAGATATATGCTTATGCAAAATGATAGTTTTGAGGGGACATCCCGCTTGGCACTTTTAGGTGGTGCCATCATCCCTACTGAGTCTGAAATAGACTATGCAGCTCAGGCAGGGCTTGTCTATACCTATTTTAAAAATAGAAATGAGATCGATATAGATATTCTCTATAAAAAAGGTTTTGATAGCAGACTTGATGCTGCAAACTATGATATTTCGTGGCAGTACAGACTATTACCTAGTGTGAGGGATGATTGGGGGATTACGCAGGAATTAAACTCTGTACTAGAACTTAATGGCAGATGGGTAGAAGGTACAAATATTACACACCAAGTAACACTGGGTCTTCAATGGATACATGCCAACTGGGTTTTGGAAGGTGGTTTTGTAAAAGATTTGAACAATGCCAAAGAAGAGAGGTATCTTCTTAGTGCAAGGTTTCATTTCTAATTTTCAAAATGGATAATCCGGGTGCGGCAGTGAAGTACTTAATTCCAGTGCTGGATGTTGTTTAGGGGATGTGGGTAAAGCGATAAAAGAGATGGAAAAAGAGGTTAAAGGTTAATGTCTGTACCCATAGCAACACTGCCCTGCACACCGGTTTGGCTGTCAGCATGAATTTCTGAAGCAGCTACACCGTTACCTGAAGAAGCAAAACCGCCTACACCGATACCTATGCCTGGTGTGCAGGCAGTTAAAAAGAAGAGTGTAAGAAAAAATAGTATAAAACGTTTCATCTGTTATTGTATCATTTCCCTCTGTAGAAAAGCAAGAATACTCCCAATAAAGCAGCAGATACAAGTATGATGGAAGCACCGGAAGTAAGGTTATAAGTATAAGAGAACCACAATCCAATCAGAGTGAAAATAGCAGCAATGAGTCCGGAAAGGAACATCATGCCCAAAAGAGAGTTTGAAAGCTTTTCGGCGATGTAGACAGGAATGGTAAGCATGGCTATGACCAGTATGAGCCCTACAACTTTGATGGCTACTACAACAGTTAGTGCAGAGAGGATGAGAATGAGTGTGTAGAAGAACTTGACATTCACGCCTCTGAGTGCTGCATATTCACTGTCATAGGAGACTGCCAGAATATCTCTGTACCAAAAAGTAATGACAAAAAGGATCACTCCGAGAAGTATACCCATAAAGTAGAGATCAGCACTGCTTACTGCCAAAATGGAACCGAAAAGATAAGACATCATATCAACATTGTATCCCGGGGTAAGATCAACAAATATAACTCCTATTGCCATGCCCACAGCCCAGATAAGCCCGATAAAGGTATCGATACGATGTCTCTTGTACATGGTAAGAAATGCAAGGAGAACCGCAGCTCCAACAGCAAAAATGGAAGCTCCCAGAAAGATAGGCAGACCAAAGAATACAGCAAGACCGATACCTCCGTAAGAAGAGTGTGCAATCCCTCCGGCAAGGAATACCATACGATTGACTACAATGAGTGAACCGATGACCCCTGCAGCAAAGCTGACTAAAATACCTGCCAGAAGTGCATGCTGGATGAATCCAAATTGGAGAGCTTCTATCATTTTGTTTCCCTCCATTTGCTTTTGCCTTCGACAGGCTCAGACAGCGAATTATTATTGGTATTAGTCACTGAGCTTGTCGAAGTGTCCGAGGCATCACAACTGCTGCATTCTACAGCCCCCAGCATTTGAAGCAGTTCGATCTCACAGAAGTGCCCGGTATTATCATGGGTATGAAATGTTTTTTTCTTGTCTGAAATGTCATGAAAAGAGAGTTGTTTGTTAACGTGTGCAGCTTTGTTGGCATATTCCAGTATGACAGAGATATCATGGCTTACGACAATAATAGTAATACTCTGGTTAAGCAGTTTTAAAAGTTCATAGATCTCTTTTTGCCCTTTGATGTCTATGCTTGAAGTTGGTTCGTCAAGTATGAGTACCTTTGGGTGGGCACACAGGGCACGGGCTATCATAACCCTTTGTCTCTGTCCACCTGAAAGGGAACCTATTTTACTTTGAGCGAATGCTTGCATGCCTACTTGTGAAAGTGCCCCCATTGCACAGGCTATTTCATCTTTTCCATAGCCAAAGAGAGGGTTCTTGTTGCCTACATGCCCCATGAGGACAACCTCTATCACCTTGATGGGAAAATCTGTATTGACATTGGTATTCTGAGGTACATAGCCAATGAGTGAGAGATTTTTGGAAGGTGCTTTACCGAAAACTTTGATCGTTCCTTTTTTGCTTTTAAGCAGTCCAAGGATGAGTTTTAGAAGGGTGGATTTTCCTCCTCCGTTGGGACCGATGATCGCCAGAAAGTCACGCTTTTGAACATGCAGGTTGATATTTTCTAAAACAGGATCACTGTCATAAGCGAAAGAGAGATCTTCAATATCTATGACCGACATCTTACTCTTTTCCTGCAATGGCTTGTGCAATTTTTATAAGATTCCCAGACCAGTCTTCAGCAAGAGGAGAAACTTTGATCACTTTGATATGCAGCTCATTTGCCATCACTTTTGCCATGGCATCTGAAAATTCAGGCTGCGTAAAAATAGCAGAAATATGTTCTTTTTTTGCCTCTTTTATAAGTTCGATAAGTTCTTTGGGCTTTGGGCTTTTCCCTTCAATCTCTACGGGGAGCTGTACAAGTCCATAGGCTTTCGCAAAGTATCCCCATGAAGGGTGAAATACCATAAATTTGGTTCCTTTTGGTTTGGCAGAGAGTATGTTTTTGATCTTTCTGTCAGTCTCTTCTACAAGAGAGAGAAATGTTTTATAATGCTGCGTATAATAGCTCTCATTGTCTGGGTCAGCTTTTACAAGTGCTTCATAGATGTGTTCTGCCATGATCTTTACATTCTGTGGAGATGTCCAGATATGCGGGTCATCTTCTTTTGGCTCTTTGGAGTGAATAGCAGGTTTTTGTTCATGATGATCTGCTGCCATAGGAAGTTTTTTAATCCCTGTGGAAAGATCGACAATTTCCATTTTCTTATTGAGGTCTTTGAATTTATGCAACCAAATATTTTCAAACTCTACACCTATGGCAAAATAGAGATCTGCCTGTGCCACTTTTTTCATTTGTGAGGGTTTAGGCTCATAGGTATGCGGAGAATTACCCGGAAGTACCATCACTGAAATGTTGACTTTTTCTCCGCCTATAGCTTCAACAAAAGTTTTTTCGGGAAGAATACTTACAACCGTATTGATGTTGGCAAAAATAAGTGTATTGAACAAAAGAGATAAGAGTATAATTTTTTTCATAATGCAATCATAGCAAAATAGTGATGATAAGTATATTGTCCTGTTTTTGGTTTATGTTATAATTTAGAAGAGAGTTTCCAGTTTTACAAAAAAGGATAGTAGATGGTAACAAATGAAAGAAGACATAATACAGATATTGCTTTTCATGAAGATGAAGTCAAGTTGGCAAAAAGAATGATGGATACACTGAGAACAACAGTGGAGTTCCTCTATTATCTTATGGATCATAGAAACAGAGCCTCTTTTACTATGATATTGATATCTACTGATGGCTTGAAATTGGATACTATGCTTCAAAACTGGAAACGTGAAACAGATATTCTGTTTGAAATAGATAAAACAAATAATGTCTATGTATTGATCTGTCAATCTACCGATCATGAAGGTGCAGAAAAATTTGCTGAGATCCTTTTATCCAATATACATGTCAACGGTGGTACATCTACCTATTGTGTAGCAGCGGAACTCAAATCAACGAACAGTACGATCCAGGAAGTCATTTTTACCATGGTAGAGAAATATATGGCTATAAAAAAAGATCATGATTCTGAACGGATATTTTTCACCAGAGCGGAGAACCGTGATCCTGATTCTACTCAAGATATTATTTATAAATAAATTGCTAGCAGAGAATATTTGAACATATGACGGGGTAATCAAATGGGGAATACACTCATATTTATAGGTATTGGTTTGATTGTAGTAGGTGTAGCATATAAATTTGGTCTTTTGGGATGGTTCGGTCATCTTCCCGGAGATATCAGCTACAAAAGTGAAAATACTTTTATCTTTATTCCTATTACTTCGATGCTGCTTGTCTCAGGTGCTGCATCACTTCTAATGTGGTTCTTCGGCAGGAAATAATGCGTTGCTACTCCTGTTCAAAACTAAGTTTTGATATACTCTGTAAATGCTGTAAATCAGAACTTTTTGTACCTACAATAAGCACAAGAAAAGTAGGTACATTGGATGTGATCAGTTTTTTCAAATATGCAACACTTGAACCACTTCTTCTGACAAAACACAAGCCTGAAGGTCACCGCATTTACAAAGCATTGGCAAACATGACCATGAAACCGTTCATGGAAGAGTTTGCCGAGCATGATGACGGAGATGTTTATATTGTCGCTATAGATGAACATGTAAAAAGCGGTTACTCTCATGTTGCCTTGCTGAGTCATGCGATGAGAAGCAGGCATGTCATACCTCAGTATGGTGCATTAATGGCAAGGAACAGGGTGAACTATTCGGGTAGATCCCTGCAGTTCAGACTTGATAACCCTCGTGACTTTGTATACACAGGGAAAAAAGATGTGGATGTCATACTGGTAGATGACATTGTCACCACCGGTATTACCCTGCAGGAGGCACATAAAGTGTTGATGCAACATGGCGTGAATGTACTTTTTGCACTGACACTTGCTGATGTGGAAGAGTCATAGTATACTAACAGTATGAATACCTCAATTTACCACATCTCACTGTTGGCTTTACTTTGGGCGTGTATCCCAGTGGCTATTATGATAATTATCTATATCCGTTGGACACATGATAAAATTACACTTTTTTATGCACTGGCACGTATGTTGATACAGCTTATTTTGATAGGGTATGTACTGACCTATATCTTTGCTTCCGACTCTCCCTATCTTGTGGTACTCATACTCTCGGTAATGCTTGTGGCGGCAAGTATTATCTCTTTGCGTCCTATGCAACATAAGTATAGAGGTCTCTACTTAAAGGCGTTTGCTGCCATCGCTATAGGTGGGCTTTTTACCTTACTGATGATTATCTTTGGTGTCTTAAACCTTAATCCTTGGTATGAAGCAAAGTTTCTCATCCCTTTGGCAGGCATGATATTTGCCAACTCTATGAATGCAGTGAGTATTGCAGCAGAACGTTATGAGAGTGAAGTGGAGCGGGGCAATCTCTATGAAGAAGCAAGAGCCACAGCCTACAGTGCTTCTTTAATCCCCATAGTCAATGCTCTTTTTGCGGTAGGCTTGGTGTCACTGCCGGGTATGATGACCGGGCAGATACTCTCAGGGGTAGACCCTCTCATTGCTGTACGCTATCAGATAATGGTGATGTTGATGATATTGGGTTCAGCAGGTATCTCTGTAGCGATTTACTTAATACTTTTGAAGAAGGGGGCTTAGGTGGGGTAATAGTTCATCAAATAAACAAAACTATGCTAAAATTCACAAAAAACAAAGAGCACAAAGCATGAATAAATCTTTCATCACCGATACACTTTCCATATTACTTATAGGTGTCTCTTTCATCATCCCTCCACAGTACCAGAATGCTCTGCTTTTTACAGGGCTCTTTGCACTCTCGGGAGCTGTTACCAACCAGCTTGCCATCCACATGCTTTTTGAGAAGGTTCCTTTTCTTTATGGTTCTGGAGTCATAGAGAAGAACTTTGGCACCTTTAAACACTCCATAAAAGAGATGATCATGAAGCAGTTCTTTACCAAGGAGCAGTTAGGGAAGTTCTTTGCCCAGGAAGAGCAGAAGATAGACCTTTCACCTTTGGTAGGACAGGCGGACTTCTCTCCAGCATTTGATGCACTCTCCAAGACGGTCATGGAGTCCAAGTTTGGAGGCGCTATTACTATGTTCGGTGGAGAAGAGGCTTTGGACGGGCTTAAAGAGCCGTTTTCACGCAAGCTGAAATCTGCGGTGAGTTCTATCGTCTCTTCGGATGCCTTTAAAGCACAGCTTGAGCACCACATCCGGAACTCAGCACTCTCACAAGATATGATAGACTCTGTTGAAGGACTCATCAGCAAACGTCTTGAAGAGCTGACACCTAAAATGGTCAAAGATCTGGTACAGGAGCTCATTAAAGAGCATTTGGGATGGCTGGTTGTCTGGGGCGGTGTTTTTGGTGGTCTGATAGGGCTTGCATCATCATTTTTTATATAATTTTGGGAAATGGTTAAAATTTAAGCATGAACTAAGCAGACTTTTATTTTTAATTTATCTTAAACTGCTAAAATATTTGCAATCAAAAAATTTGGGGATGCCATGAAAATTATTAAAACTCTTCTAGCTATAGCTATACTCTCTACACTTGCAACTGCAAAAAGTAATTTCAGATCTTATGACGACATGTGTGAGAAGCTTGACACTCAGGAGTGTACCAATAATGTACAAGAGGTTAAAAACCTACAGATCGCACTTAATGCAGACAAACATTTAAAACTCCATCTTAAAGCAGATGGAAAATGGGGTCAAAAAACCAAATTGGCTGTTGAAAAATTCCAAAAACATTACGGTATTTCTCCTGCATTGGGGTATGTCGGTACAAAAACTAAAATAGCACTCGATAAAGCAGCTAAGCATATTAAACTTGCAAAAGTTACACACAATTCTTCCAAAGCTGCACATGTAAAAAAGAACGAAGTCGCTTCAAGCAGTTGTTATGCCGATTTTGTGAAACATACCAATTTGAGAAAAAGCTACAAAGTATTTAAAGATCATAAACTTTTATGTAAAGCAAACGGTAGAAATACCCTTCTAAAAGTAGATGTAAGCGAACAGAGAGTAAAACTGTTCGTCAATGGCAAGATCGCACTTTCTGCACCTTGTACTACAGGAGCAAAACATAAGCTTGAGCCAAATACAAAAACTTACAGAGATAAACATACACCGATCGGTACATTCAGGATCATGGAAAAGATTGCAGCAAAAAAATCTACTATATTCGGTGAGATGTATAGACACGGTAAAAAAGTCTATCATGGTGACCGAAGAAAATACAGAGGACCAAAAGCGAAATATGTAGGTCATACTATGCATAACTGGATGCGTTTAACAAGTGGTGGTGTTGGGTTGCATGCAAGTAAATATATTAAAAGATATCCGGGTAGCAATGGTTGCGTAAGACTTCCGTTTAAAATTGCAAAAACAATTTTCTCTAAAGTAAGAGCCGGTACCAAAGTGATAGTGGTCAACTAATTACCTTCTCTTTTATCATCCTTCTTCATGGGATGATAGCTGTACATTAAATCTTTTTCCCTACAAAAGAAGCTTTCTTCATTTTAAATCCTTTCATGGTTTCATGCCAATATTCACGACTTTCAATGACTTCAAAATTCTCTTTAAATGCATTTTCAAGTTCATTTTCTTCAAGAAGGAAGGAACGCTCTGAAGGTACCTGTTCATTCTCAGGATGATAGACAAATGTTTCATAGAGCAAAATACCTCCTGATTTAAGTGCCTCTGTGATCTGAGGGAAAAGTTCTCTTTTGAGAAAAAAGGTACAGATGATGAGATCATACTTCTCTTTGGGTAGTCTGTAGGTGTCAAAATCTACCTCTTTGGCATGAATATGTGGAATATTCTGTAGAGACTCTATGGCAAGTGAACTGACATCCAAAGCATCAACCTCAAAACCAAGTTCTGCCAGATACTTACTGTGACGTCCCATGCCACATGCAATGTCAAGCGCCTGTTTCCCCGTAGCAAGTTTGGCATATTTGGTAATAAGTTCTACAAGCGTATCAGGGATAGGGTTGTTTTGATATTTTTTATTCCATTTATGTTTATCTTCCAGTGCCATATTCAAGCCTTTTTCATTGTAGTTTGGTATGATTCTATCAAAAGATGTATCAAGGATCTATTATAGCAACACTTACTTTTATATCGTGGAATGTGAATGGCATCAGGGCTGTAGAAAAAAAAGAAGCCCTCAAGTGGATAGATGAAGAGAATGTAGACTTTTTGGGACTGCAGGAGATCAAAGCAACCGCGGAGCAGATCCCCGAAACTGTTTTTGAAAAAAACTACAAATTCCAAAGTATTAACTCTTCTTCAAAAAAAGGTCAGTCGGGTGTTGCACTCTATACTGACATCAAAGGGGAAGCCTTTTGCTGTGATCAGGTAGATATTTTGGACGAAGGACGCATCAATGAATATCATTTTGGAGATATAGCCTATTTTAATGTTTATTTTCCAAACGGACAGCGTAATGAGGAACGTTTGGCGTATAAAATGGCATTTTATGACCGTTTTCTGAAGCATATCAACCAACTTCGTAAAGAGGGGAAGTCCATTGTGGTCTGCGGTGATGTGAATACGGCACACAGAGAAATAGACCTTGCCCGCCCCAAAGCCAATGAAGATACTTCAGGGTTTCTTCCCATGGAGCGTGAATGGATGGACAAACTCTTGGAACACGGTTATATCGATACCTTCAGACATGTAAAAGGTGATGAACCGGACCGCTACAGCTGGTGGAGTTACAGAGCAGGGGCGCGAGTAAGGAATGTAGGCTGGCGTATCGACTACTTCTTCGTCTCGGAAGATTTGAAAGATAAAATTGTTGATGCAGATATTTTAGATGAGATTATGGGCAGTGACCACTGCCCAGTGAAGTTGGTATTGGAGGTTTAAATCTCTTCCCCCGTATAATAAAACTCATCCAGTCCCTCTAAAAAAGCCATAAGCAGTTCATCCGAACAGGCTTTGAAGTTTTTGTGTCCTTCTTTGCGGAAGAGTGACTTGAGTTCCTGCTTGCTGAGAGTTACATCTGCCAGACCAAAGATGATCTCTGTCTCCGGTTCTTTAAGCTCCATGGTAATGCGAAGCTTTTTAAGTATGAGATTGTTGGTCAGTTCAATAATCTCATCATCATTCTGTTTTTTTGGACTTGGACCTCTTTTTAAAAGTACAAGACCATCGAGGAATACTCCTAACTCTTCATAGGAACAAAGTAAAAAGTCTTTGTCCGAACGGCGTTTTAACAGTCCATCCAAGTGTTCAGCATCCATCGGGTAGTTTGCCAATTCGTAGGCTTTAAGTATCTCTTTGCTGCTTAGGTTTAATGCTTTTTGTATCTTGTATAGAATGTCGTTCGTGTTCAATGTGTTTCCTGTTTTTTTATTTCAACATGACAAAGTGTTGCTTTTACTGTTGTACTAAAGCCAATGCTCACATCTGTCCATGTTTTGCCTTTATGGAGATCATAACAGCTTTTGTTGATGGATGCAAGTGCATAACGTGCATCAAAATCAGAGAGGTCGATCGTTCCTGTAGCCTGAAAATGTCCTTCACTGTAACGATACTTCATAGGGATGGTCAAGGTCTTTGCATTCATGGTGATCTCTACATCTATGGTACCTGTACGAGGTTTTCCTTTCACATGCTTATCGGTTCTTTTGATATCAACGATCTTTGCTTCAATGGTTTCGCCTTTTAGATTGTGAAAAAAGTGCTTTACCAGTGTTTTGTCTCTTGCAGGGTTTCCTGTGTTTATTTTAGAGATATCTATACTGACTTTTGAACCTACAAAAAGTTCTCTGAAGTTCTTGCCTTTGCGTTTATTCGGTGTATATTTAACAGCAGTGAACTGACCGCCCACACCAAGCTTTGCCAGTGTTTTGTATGCTTTCCATGTGACATTTATATCGGTGGGTTGAACCAGTACGCAGCCTGTTGCTGCGTATGAGAAAGAGAAGAGGGTGATGAGTAAGAGTAGTATTTTTTTCATTATGAAACCTTTTTTTATTTTATTACATAAGTAATTATTATAACTATAGCATATTAAGCTTCATCGTATTTAAAAGATCATTTTTTGGCAGCTGCCTGAGCAAGATCTTCCAGAGCCATACTGGCTTTATTGATAATGGTAAGGCACTTTTTATCTTTTATATTGTGTTTGAGTGACCAGTATTCCGGGTTTGTGTAGCTAATGGTTGTTTTTCCTTCGTAAGTGGTACTGAAGAGCATACGAAGCGGAAGGTCAAGTCCCATAGAAGGATTACACTGCATTAGAATGGTTCCCATTTTTGGATTTCCAAATACGACCACGGTTTCTGGTGTTAATCGTATGCCTACATTTTTTGCATTTTTAGAATGGTCTATCGTTTCAAAATAGGTAAGTTTTTGTTCTTTAATTCTGGCAATCAGTTTCTTAACAGCAGTAGGTACATCATTTTGTGTCTCAACTGTTTTAATAAATGCACCTTTTTTATTTTCACAGCCGACAAGCGATAATCCTATCAATCCGATAAGCAGCACTTTTTTCATAGTTATACTCCTACTACTATACATTAAATCTGAAGTGCATGACATCACCGTCCTGTACGATATACTCTTTACCTTCAAGTCTGTTCTTTCCTGCTTCTTTTGCTCCGGCTTCACCACCATACTCTATGAAGTCATCATAGGAGATCACTTCTGCACGTATGAATCCTTTTTCAAAGTCATTATGGATCACTGCAGCAGCTTTCGGAGCAGTCGTCCCTTGGCGAATGGTCCATGCACGTACCTCTTTGACTCCTGCAGTAAAGTAACTTTGTAATCCGAGTTTATCAAAGCCTTTGTGAATGATCTGTTCCAGTCCTGACTCTGTTACGCCAAGATCAGCAAGCATTTCATCTCTTTCGTCATCCTCAAAGTCAACCATATCCTCTTCTACTTTGGCACAGAGCTTGATAACTTCTGAGTCTCGCTCTTGGGCATAGGCTTTAAGTTTTTGTACAAAGGCATTGTCTTCAGCCAGTCCGTCTTCATCGACATTGGCTCCGTAAATGATAGGCTTTGATGTAAGCAGACGCAAGTCTTTGTTGATCGCAAGAAAACCGTCACTTTCAATGTCTTCAAATGTAGAGACAGGAGAGCCGTCTTCTATGTGGCTAAGCAGTGCTTCAGCCACTTCAAGTTGTTCTTTTGCTGATTTGTCATTTCCTTTTGCTTTCTTTTTGAGCATTTCAATACGTTTCAATACAGCATCAATATCTGCAAAAAGAAGCTCCTGCTCAATGATCTCAACATCACGGATAGGGTCAATACTCCCTTCTGTATGTACAATATTGGGATCTTCAAAACATCTGACGATATGCAGGATCACTTCTGTCTCACGGATGTTTCCCAGAAATTTATTTCCAAGACCTTCCCCCTTGCTTGCTCCTGCTACAAGCCCTGCAATATCTACAAAGTCAAGTGTAGAGTGCTGCACACGTTCAGGATTGACTATTTTGGAAAGTGCATCCAGTCTTTTATCCGGTACGGGTACCACAGCCTTGTTTGGCTCGATCGTACAGAAAGGGTAGTTTGCGCTCTCTGCATTTTGTGCTTTTGTCAGTGCGTTAAAAGTGGTGGATTTCCCTACATTCGGTAGTCCTACAAGTCCTATTCCTAGTCCCATGGTGTTATTTCCTTATATGTTTCAATTCTTTTTTGCGATTTTATCTAAATGTTGGTGAAGAGGGGGTTAGCCCGTCTTACCTTGGTGTGATATCTACAATGATACGTCCCGGACTTTTTAGATCGAATACATTCACTTTGGCATTTTGTTTTAGTTCAATGATAAATTTGAAACCACTGTCATCAGCATAGGGTTTCATAGAAAGTTTTTTCACTATGTTATTTGAACCGAAGGTACGTTCTTTTGCTCCATGCAGGGCAGAGAAACCGCGATAACCATCAACAATACCGATAATATGTCTTGTTTTTGGATCATAGGTAAAGGTATAGTAGCCTGTTTCATATGCTCGGACACTAGGTATTTTCGCATTTATATTCCATTTATAGCTGTCAAGTACCAGACGTGTGGTAGCTCCTTCTTTTCCCAGACGAATAGTTCCTATGTCTAAGCCATCTGTCATGATCCCGCCGGAGAATATCTCTTGTTTGCTTTTACTTTGTGTATAGGTTTGAACAACTACAGGTTTTTTTGCTTCTTTTGTAACTTTTGGAGTCTTGACAGCAGGTGTTTTAACTGTATTTATACTCTCAGTGGTTTTGGGTTGTTCTGTTACTATTTCATCTGCCGGTAGTGGCTTGGGAGTAGGGACAGAAAGGGTATTTCTTTCCTCGCACGCAGTCAATGCCAAAAGTAAAAATATTGGAAGTATCGTTCGTTTCATGTGCTATCCTTTTTGATGTATTTCTTTTTCCTGTGCAAGTTTTTCAAGTAGTTTTACCATCATCCTCACTCCTGCACCGGAAGCACCATGAGGATTTTCTCCCCAGGGATGTTCTACAAAAGCAGGCCCGGCAATGTCAATATGTGCCCATCTGTCTATATGCTTTTTGTCTATAAATTCTGAGAGGAACTGACCTGCGGTAATAGCCCCACCATAACGTGTATTTGAAATATTGCAGACATCCGCTATTTCAGACTTAATAGTTTTTTTAAGGTAGTCGTTGAAATCCAATGCTGTGGCTAATTCCCCCGCATTTTGAGCCTCTCTGACCACAAGATTCTGTATCTCTTTGTTGTTCCCCATAATAGAAGATGTATAATGTCCTACAGCCACTACAGAAGCCCCCGTAAGTGTTGCAAAGTCGAAGATATAATCTGCTTTGACCTCTTGTTGTGCATAGCACAATACATCAGCTAGGACCAAACGCCCTTCTGCATCTGTATTGCGTATTTCAATTGTTTTCCCATTTTTAGCCACAAGTACGTCATCTGGCTTATAGGCATCACCACCTATCATATTTTCTACTGCTCCTACAAAACCATGTACTTCTATAGGTAAGTCAAGTTCAGCCACAGCTTTCATAATGCCTAGAACTGCAGAGCCACCACTTTTATCTGATTTCATTGTCACCATGTAGTCCGCAGGTTTGAGGCTTAGCCCACCTGAATCATAGGTAAGACCTTTACCCACAAGTGTAATCTTGTGTTTGGCATTTTTTGGTTTATGTGTAAGGTGGATAACCCTCGGATTATGACGACTTGCACGTGCCACAGCAAGAAGTGTCTCCATCTTCTCACGTCTCAGTTGCTTCGGTTTGAGTACTGTACATTCAAGTCCCACATCTTCAGCCATACCTTCTGCAATACTTGCCATAACATCTGGGTAGCAGTCATCGGGTGTAGTATTGACAATGTCCCGTGTAAAGTTGGTAGCATCAGCGATGATCTGTGCTTTATGTACTTGCTCTGCAGCTTTTTCTATATCTAGTGTGAGTTCAGAATATTCTTCCAAAGAGACAGAAATCTCTTTGATCCTACTTTTATTTTTTTTACTTTTATAGGTTTCAAAGCTATATCCGCCAAGAATAAAACCTTCTATCATTGCTCTAAGTGTATAGGTGCATCCTTTGTTGGTATAAGTTGCTACTTTGATAGACTTATACTTTGTACCTTTAAGTGCTTTGAGTGCATTGGCAGCGGCACGTCTGATGTCTGTACTTTTTAATGAACCTGCACCCACATAGAGTCGGTTTTTTTCTATAAGAAGACAGGTTTCATCCTGTCCGCACGAAAAACCGGCTTTTTTCAATAGTTTTTTGTCTTGCACAAAACGGTGTTTAAGGTTAGTATCTACAACGATAATAACTTCCAACTCACCAGATATATCAGCTACGGGTAATACGGTTAATTCAAAATTCATTTATAATCCTTTGGTTTTTATTTAAACTGCTCAGCCAATATATCCTGGGCCTGTATCATATCTTTATCACCTCGTCCTGAAAGGTTGACCAATATAGTTAATCCTTTTACATCTTCAGGATTCATCTTCTTTAGGTAGGCAACGGCATGTGAACTTTCGAACGCAGGTATGATCCCCTCTGCCTGACTTAGCCATACGAAGGCATCCATCGCTTCATCATCAGTAATGTGATTATAGGTAACGATACCCTCATCTTTAAGAAATGCGTGTTCAGGTCCAATGCCTGGGTAGTCGAGTCCTGCTGAGATGGAGTGGGCTTCCTGTATCTGCCCGTCTTCATCCTGGAGGAGGTAAGAAAGCTGTCCGTGCAGTACACCGGGGCTTCCTTTTTCCAAGGAACATCCGTGTTTACACTCAAGTCCTTCCCCACCAGCCTCAATACCGATACATTCTACACTTTTGTCTTCTAAAAAGTGGCTGAATATACCCATGGCATTGGAGCCACCACCAATGCAGGCAATAACTTTGTCAGGCAGACATCCTTCGACTATATCAAGTTGTGCTTTGGCTTCCCATCCGATGATTGACTGGATGTCACGTACCATCATAGGGTAGGGATGAGGACCGGCAACTGTACCTATGAGGTAGTAGGTATCTCTTGCATGGGTTACCCAGTGGC
The DNA here is from genome assembly GCA_026990595.1 of Sulfurovum sp. GTDB lineage: Bacteria > Campylobacterota > Campylobacteria > Campylobacterales > Sulfurovaceae > Sulfurovum. Next base: position 61,546 of record JALXCZ010000001.1, on the reverse strand, counting down.
GTATGGCATCATTCATAGCATCTTTAAGTGTCTTGCTCCCCGACTCTACGGCATGTACTTTTGCACCAAGCAGTTTCATACGGAAAACATTGAGTTCCTGACGTGCCACATCTTTGGCACCCATGAATACTTCACATTCCAGTCCAAACAGCGCAGCAACTGTTGCTGTAGCCACACCGTGCTGTCCGGCACCTGTCTCAGCAATGATCTTCTTCTTCCCCAGTCTTTTGGCAAGAACAGCCTGAGCGACACAGTGGTTGATCTTGTGTGCACCTGTATGATTGAGGTCTTCTCTTTTAAGGTAGATCTTTGCATCCAGTTCTTTGGAAAGGTTTTCTGCAAAATAGAGTGCAGAAGGGCGACCTACATAGTTCTTGTAGTAGTAGTCTACTTCTGACCAAAAATCTTTGTCAAAGCGTACAGATTCATAGTCCACTCTAAGCTGCTCAAGTGCCGGCATGAGAGTTTCGGGTACGAAACGCCCGCCAAATTTACCAAAATGTCCCAGTGTATCAGGGTCAAAAGGGCTTGGTTTTGGGATATATATCTCTTTATGTAGATCCATGGTTTTCTCTTATATGTAAATTGGATAGATTATAGCGAAGAGGAGGTTAGGGAGGGGTAAACCTACAGTGAAATATTGCTTTTAAATGTTGTACTTTTTATTATATCTTTGCTATGTACCTTATAGTTGTATTTTGACTTGGCTTCAGAGATGAGTGCTTTTGGCATTTCATTATACATTGTATTCATACTGGTATTGACAGTACCCAGAAAATAGGTTTTTCCACGTACTACTGTTGCTATGTGTTTGCTTCCTGAACCATAACCGGCTTTGCCTCTGCTACAGCCGTAATGTCCGCTTAAAGAGTACTCTTTGACATAGACATTCGTACTGGGGGCAGGTATTTTTATACCTATGAAGCCTTTGGTTGGTTTTTTGTCGTGAAAATAGATCTCATACCCTTGGCTTGCTTCATTTGACGCGATCTCAATGAACCTGACACCCCGTGTTTGCGTACCGTCAATGGCAACAAGCAAGAGTGCTTCACCTTTATAGAGTGTTTTGGTTCCATCAGTTACGGGGGTAGCGGTATTGGTTGCACATCCCATCAATAATAAAGTAGAGAGTAACAGTAATGACCTTCTGTATATCATCTATTTAAAACCGGCTTTTTTAAGTGCTTTTTTTACTTTTTTCTCAACTTCTGCCAATACTTTTCTTGCTTTTGATCTTTTCGCAAGGGCTGTGGGTAGAACGAAGAGTGCTGTAGTTCTGTCATTTTTTTCCATCAGCATGATCTTGAGAGGACACAGTGCCATCATATCGGGATCAAGATTCAGTACTTCATTTGCATAAAATGGATTACAGAAGATGATGCTTTGCACTTTACTGTAGTTTCGTTTGTTGTACTCTGTACCCAGTTTGTTTTTCATACGCTTGAGAGTACCACTTATATCTGCTTTTGAGATAATGTAAAGGTTTTGTTGTTCCAGTGTTTTTTTGAGTGTATGCAGTGCAGTAGGAAAGTCTTCATTTATAGAGACTTTGTAGATGGCATGACCGGCAAAGAGTGTACCGGTAAAAAGAAATAAAAGTATGAGAATGGTTTTTTTGAACATGATTAGACTCCTTCTTTTGGGAGCATATCATGGTTCTGTGCACTGCTTGTGTATTAGGTGATTTTAATCTATCTCCAACACAGAATAGACAGGGGCATTAAACCCTTCACGACCTTTCAGGAAACCAAGCTCCATAATGAAACAGGCTTCAACACACTTTGCACCTACCTTGTCTATGAGGTTTGCAGCAGCTTTTGCTGTACCGCCTGTAGCAATGAGATCATCTATAAGAAGTACTTTGGAAGGATCGCCTGTCGTGCAGCATCCGTTCTCACCAAAGGCGTCTATGTGTATCTCTACTTCATCAAAGCCATACTCAAGGCTGTATTTCTCAGCGACGGTAGTGTAGGGGAGCTTCCCTTTTTTACGTACAGGCACAAATCCTACACCCAGCCTGTCTGCCAAAATGGAACCAAAGATGAAGCCTCTAGCATCGATACCTGCAATAAAATCAAGGTCATAACCCAAATAACGCTCTGTGAGATGATCCATCAGTGTTGTAAGGGCTTTTGGATTATTGAGCATGGTGGTGATGTCTTTAAAGATGATGCCCGGTTTCGGGAAGTCTGGGATGTCTCGGATACTGTCCAGTATAATGGTTTTATCTTCAGGGGTGAGTGTCATGATGTTTCCTTCGGGTTGATCTGTCTGTTTTGGTTTATTGTAGCATAGGTTGTTTGAAGGTTGTTGGTTTGAATTCCCTCTAATCTACTATAGATTTTTGCAAATTCTTTATGTTTTTTTACAGATGCTTTTGTGTCAAAAATCCAATTTCCTATATGTAGTTTATCTCAAATCTAATCTTTGTCATGAGAAATAAGTTACCCGATAGGGTTACTTATTTCTCTCCATGTAGTTGTTATATCTTCACTTATAATGGTTGGTAAAAGCTATGATTTCTATCTCATTTTCTCCAATGTAGATAAATAATGCTCTATATTTTTTATCCAATCTGAATGAGTAAATCAATCTGTCTTTTGGCTCTAATAATTCAGTATTTAAGGAAGGATAAAAAGGGTCATTTTCAAAAAGTTTTTTTGCTTTTTCATACTTCTTTGAAAGATTGTGCTTTTTGAGATAATCCTCTAAATCATCTCTTATTCTCTTGATTTTCATTTATAAATTGAACTCTTTTTTAACCCTTTTTCTAAATCAGTTAAAAAGTCATCCGAATAATTTTCTTTTTTGAAATCATCTATAATATCTTCAACATTGTCTTTTTTAAACTTTTTAAAATATAACTCTCTTTCAACTAAGCTATTTTTTACTTTTTCAAGTTCATTAAGAGACATTTGTGAAATTAATGAAATAATATCTTTAGTTTTTAAATCTATTGACAATTGCATTTTTTCGACCTTTTTTAATTTATCACCATTATAACAAATTTTTTGATGATTTGAAAATTTAAACGAGCTTTGACTCTCTTTTCTATTTATTGTCTTTACGTGGAAGATAGTATCATTAAATTTACCCATTGATAAAATAGGCATATTCAAATTTTCAAGAAAGTTTGTTCTCTTTTTTCCTGAGTTTTTGCGTCTTTTTTTTAAAAAAGAGACAGGACTGCAAAAAAGAAAAACGAACTTAATGTTATAGTTCAACTCTGCAACGGGTGCGCTCCCGTTCCGCGGGTGCATGCAATGACTGAAGATAGCCGATAAATTGCCGCTAGGTAATTTATTGGCTCCTCTGTTTTGTTAGACTTTCAGTAAACTTCTTTTCTATGTGCAATTCTAATGAGTGTAATCACTAAAATATCATTCTCTTTCAAATATATTATTCTATAATTTCCTGCTCTTTTTCTAAACTTACCTTTGTGTTTGCCTTTAAGAGCTTTGTCTGAAGTAAAAATTCCTGCTTCTAAATCTTTGATTTTTGTAAATATGAGTTGTTGGTTTACAGAGTCTATTTTTTCAAGTTCTTTAAAAGTAGCTTTTGGAACTATAACTCTAAACATTAGTTAAGTCCAAGTTTTTTAGCCACTTCTTCTAGTGAATATACTTCTGTTTTTCCACTTTTAAGTTCATCAATTCTTTTGTCTGAAATCATTTCATCTAATGTATCAAAATATGTACTTACAGCTTTCTCAATAATATATGTACGAGAACGTTCAAGTTCCTGAGCATAAGAGTCTAAATCAGTAAGTAGTGTTTCATCCATACGGATATTTATTGCTTTTTTCATTTGTATCCTTTTGTAGATACATTATACTACATTTTCTGTAATATTTCAATAGTGATCTAACGACTGCAGGTAGCCATAAATTGCCGCTAGGTAATTTATTGGCTACTCTGATTTGTTATACTTTGATGATGATTTTCAAGAAGTCTTTTACCGTGAACTACAGCTACAAATAAAATATCTTGCTGTTCCAGCTTATATATAAGTCTGTAACTGTAAACAAAAATTTCTCGAATTGTTGAGTCATTAAACTCAGGAACTTTTCTACCTAGTTCTGAAAATTCTTGTAAGATTTCTGCTTTTTCAAAAAACTTTGAAACTACTGACTTTGCATAAGTTGGGGAATCTTTTTCTATGTAGGTGGCGATAGATTCTATATCTTCAAGTGCCTCTTCTGACCACGCTAGTTTGAAAGCCATTTAGCCATTCTTGCTTTTGCATCTTGGTGTGATGATACTTCACCATTTTCTGCACGAGTAATGCCATTTTTTATTTTTTCTACAACATAAAGGTGGTACTGAATATCTTCATAAGTACAGTTATCAGGCAGGTTTTGTATCATCTCTTGTGCTTCTTGTTTTACGGCTACCATGAACTTTCCTTTTTTTCTTGTATTATAGCATATTTGATTTTGGGTATAACGGTCAAAGATAACCAATAAGCTACCGCTAGGTAATTTATTGGCTACGCTGTTTTGTTATACAGCTACTTTGTGATGTTCGTTTTGCATAAGTTTATCAGCTAACCAAGTTTTAATTATAGCTTGACGACTTACTCCAATATGTTGTGCCTCTTCATCAAGTTTTTTAACCATCCAAGTTGGAAAGTCAATATTAATTCTTTTTGGTTCTAAGTTTGGTCTTCTTATTGTTGATAAATCAAGATATTCAATTATATCTTCTTCATTATCATCAAATATTTTATCAAATTCTTCAGCTTTCATAAAGTTCAATCTCCTTTTTTCTTGCTCTTCGTGCAGAAATAATTCTAATCTTCTCTTTCTCACGAATAGTTGTCACAACAGTGTAAAACTTGCTACTAATTTTTCCAATATTGATAAATCTTTCTTCATCTTCGTAAGATGTTAAAATTTCAATCATTCTATCATCATCCCAAAGAAGCTTTACTTCTTCAAAATCAATACCATGTTTTTGCTTATTTGATAAGCTTTTGTTACTGTCATATTCATATTTCATATAAGAAGTATATCATTTTTATATTAAATTGTAAAATTTTAAGAAAGTTTGTGTGGCTGTATAACGACTGAATAGAACCATAAATTGCCGCTAGGTAATTTATTGTGTTCCTATGTTTTGTTGTATATTTTATATAGCAATTTCTTTTATTTTGGTATCTATAAAAAGTTGTATTTTATTTTCTCTTTTAAACTTTTTCTTTAATGCTTGAGAGGAAGGACCAGCACTTGGAAATTTGGAAGCAACAATATAACACTGCTTTAACACAGCTGCACTATGAATACTTTTACAGTACGTAATAGTTGTTTTTAATTGTTCTACTGCATGAGTAATATTGCTTCCTTTGAGTTCAACATAAAAAACTTTTTTAACAGTATTATTATTTATTATTTCAAAAAGATAATCACATCTCTCTCCGACTTTAATATAGCAATCATCAACCACAACTTTATTAACATAAAAAGTAGAAGTATTTATTATTTTGAAAATTCTTCTATTTTCACTTACTGAAATTAATTTGTTGTTAGTATATGTATTACAATTATTTATCATGATTAATCTTGTAGTGCGAGAAGTGAATCAAAAGTAGTGCTAAAGTCTTCCGATACAGAGTCAATAACATTCATGCCAATTAATCTTTCTTCTTTATCCATTATACTAGTCAGTTTACCATCAGATATAGTATATGCTTTTATATCTTCATAATTTATGCAAAATTCTTTGTCAATAATATTTTCTATTGCTTGTTCACCTTTTTCATGTTTTACATCATAAGCTAATAATAAATTATTTAATGCCGTTAAGATATAAGGACTATGTGTTGTAATTACATTATTTTGATTGTAGTTGTACATTAAACCGATAAGAGAAATAATATGTTTTTGAGAGGTAGGAAATAAATGGGCTTCAGGCTCTTCAATAAAATACATATTCTGATTTTCTTTATTTAAAAATGGAAAAATAGATAAAATCAATAGCATAGGAAGTGACTCTTGTTGTCCAGAAGAAGCATTTGCCAGATTTATTTCTTCACCTTTAGATTCAATCCAATCTTGTTTATTCTTATATTGATATTTACCATTTAATATATTTTCAACTATATTTTTAATTTTAATATGTGAATCATTTTTTTCAAAAATATTTTCATTAAATCTTGTGTCGGAATAAATCTTTTTTGCAAGTTCATATTTTGAACCAAATTCTTTCATAAAAGGATCAATATCAATATTTTCTGCTAAAAAAGAAAAAATATTTTTTTGCAAATTAGCAAAAAAAGATCTACTTGCTGGAATAAAAACTGATTCAGAAAAATATCTTGACATTTCTTTATTATTATCAATAAATTGATTTTTAAATTCCCAAAAATCATCAAATATATATTCATCTTCTTTTTCTTTCTCTCGCATAAATTTTCTATAATTACTTTTAAGAGATGTAAAAGAAGTAGTAATAAATTTTGATAATTCAATTTTTATTGTTCTTTGAGATGCTGTTTTTATAATTTTTATTTCTATATTATCACGAATATAAGTGATTTCAATATCTTTATCTTTCCATGTATATTTTGGAAAATATTTTTCAAAAGATGTTTCAATACGTTTTACAAAGGCACTTTGTAATTCATTATTTTTGACAGACATTAAAAAAGATTCACTTATAGTTTCTCTGAATAAATACAAAAGCTTGACTAAAAGACTTTTACCATTTGCTTGTGGTCCAATAATAATATTAATTCTTCCAATATCAAATTTAGAATTTTTAATAATTAAAAACTTTTTTACATTTAATTGTTCCATTTGGATTCCAGTGTGTAATTTATTTCGTTATTTTAGCATATTTATTACTCATGAGTATACAACTATTTATTAGAGGAACATAATGTCCCACTATTGTCTTATTTTTCATATTAGTAGTATATCAAAAATGTCTTGCTATCGCTAAAAATATGACAATTTGAAAGATTTTTACTACTTTCTTTTGAAAAAGCCTATAATTATAAAAATTGCTTATGTCCTTTTAGTCAGATACAAGCCGTTATTTGGACAAAGTGTTCCTCTAATTGTTGATTTCTAGCAATAGAGGACATTTGTCCTACTATTACAAGGAGGAAAAGATGCAAATAAAGAAAAAACTACTCGATATCGTTCGTGACAAAATACGAGTGAAGCACTACAGTATAAAAACTGAAAAGTCTTATGTCGGATGGATAAAACACTACATTTTTTACCACAACAAAAAACATCCTATAGAGATGGCAAAACCTGAGATAGAAGCATTCTTAACGCATCTAGCAGTTGAAAGAAAAGTATCTCCATCAACACAGAATCAAGCATTTTCTGCATTACTCTTTTTATATAAAGAGGTGTTAGGGGTAGATATGAGTGAATGGAACATTCAGGCACTTAGAGCACAAGAGAGAAAACACATCCCACAGGTACTGACCAAAGAAGAGGTAAAAAAGGTCATAGATAATCTTATGGGAACCTATCAGCTTATAGTATATCTTATGTACGGTTGCGGACTTCGTATGAGTGAAGCTTTAAGCATACGCATAAAAGATATAGACTTTGGATTTGACAAGGTTTATATATGGGATAGTAAGAGTTTAAAAGACAGAACCGTTCCACTACCACAAGTCATAAAACAACGTCTAAAGGTACAAGCAGGTGTGGTTGAGGAACTTCATAAAAAAGATATAGCAGATGGATATGGAAGTGTCTATATGCCATACGCACTGGAACGCAAATATCCTAATGCAAAATTTGAAACCAAATGGCAGTTCTTGTTCCCTATGAAAAATGTAGCCAAAGACCCTAGAAGTGAAGTGATAAGACGACATCATATTCATGAAAAGACTTTAGGCAGAAACATTAAGCAGGCTGCCATAAAAGCACAAGTACACAAACGTGTGACTTCTCACATATTTAGACACTCCTATGCTACACATCTTTTGCAAAGCGGTATTGATCTTAGAAGCATTCAGGAGTTGTTGGGACACAAATCAGTAGAAACGACTATGATCTATACCCATGTGGTAGCTGAGATGAACAAGGGAAGGGTGGCTAGTCCTTTAGATATGTAGTAAAGTATCTACCCCAAATCCGCACCGAAGGTGCAGCCTGCTTCTATTTTGGCTACACGTCCGGCATGTCTGCCGCCTTCAAATTCTGTGTTTGCGAAGGCTTCTATCATATCTTCTATGACCCCTTTGCCTACGACACGCTCACCGAAGCAAAGAATATTTGCATCGTTGTGTTGACGGGTGAGTTTTGCGGTGTAGTGGTCATGGCAGAGTCCAGCACGAATACCAGATACTTTGTTTGCCGCAATACTCATTCCAATTCCTGTGCCACAAATGAGAATGCCGAAGCTACCTTTGTCGGTAATGACTGCTTCAGTACATTTTTTTGCATAATCCGGGTAGTCCACCCTGTCTGCAGAGTCGGGACCAAGGTCAATGATCTCATGTCCCAGATTTTTGACGATATCTTTTACATAGGCTTTGACTGCATATCCGGCATGATCTGTTGCAATGTAGAACTTTTTTTTATTTGACATTTTCTATTTCCTTTTGTTAAGTTTTAATTTTTAAAGTAACCAATTGATGATCCATGATACAGGCTCAAAAAAGTAATCTGCCAAAGGCGTAAAGAGCACGGCAACAAGAAGTAACATACCATAGGGATATATTTTATCATAAAAGGCTACAAAAGAACGCCAATGCATCCCCTCTGCAAGGTAACGTATGGCATTTGCGCCGTCAAGCGGCGGGATAGGCCAGAGGTTGAATACCCCCAGAAGTACGTTGATCACAATACTCTGATATAAAAAAAGTGCGATGAAAGCCTGCACTGCCGATGTAGGATGTGCAAACAGAGGGAAAATAGCTGCACAGAGAGCTGCCAGTGCAAAATTGTAGGTAATACCTGCAAGAGAGACGGCAACAGCTGCCTTTGTTCCACCGTTACGAATGACAGTGTTGATGTTGATAGGCACAGGTTTTGCCCAGCCGAATATGAAGGGTGCACCCGAAAAAAAGAGCATGGCAGGAACAAGAATGGTACCTACAGGGTCAATATGTACAAGTGGGTTTAGCTTAAGGCGTCCAAGGCTTTTGGCAGTGGTGTCACCATATTTGTAAGCAACCCATCCGTGCATGATCTCATGACCGATAATGGAGATTGCCAGGGCAATGACCATTGTAATGATCTTTGTAATCTCTATTTCATTCATTACTGGATCGGTTTTTCAAGTTCTAAAGAATTAATACGTCTTCCCACACGTCCCCAACGTACAGTAAAGCGTTGTCTGTCCCAGAGTTTTTCACAGGCTTTGGAGTCTATGGCTACATCGCCGCAGACACGTTTGAGTCCTGCATGGTCTCTGCCACTGCCGTATTGATCGCCTTTAAAGACACGATCGTATGAACGGTGTTCTAAACTCATGTAGATGAGCCAGGGTTTACCCACAATGAGTGAATAGGGCACAGAACCCCAAAAACGGCTGTCATTGGAGTTGTCACGGTTGTCTCCCATCATGTAGAAATGGTCTTTTTCCACTTTTGCGTAGAGTGCATTGATTGGTTTTCCGTCTATAGAGTAAACAGGTGCATCCAGTCCGTCAACCATAATAGGTATGACATCTATTTTTTTATTATAAATATAATATTGTAAGAGTACTTCGAAAATGTTGTGTCCTTCAGGAACATACTGAATACCCGGATATTTATTCATATAAGGGTTTTCAACCCAGAGTTTATCTCTTAGTGTAACGATCTTTGCATGAGAGTATTTGGACTTGATGCTCTTTTCGTCAGTAAGATCATGAAAATGGATCAGCAGTTTTTTGTCAGCGTAGAGTAGTTCATCTCCACCCACAGCAACACAACGTTTGACATAGTGCACTTTTGGATTTTTAGGGTAACGGAAAATGACAATGTCTTCTCTTTGCGGTCTTGGACCTTCTATGAGATGACCGTTACCGTTAAAGTCAGGCAGAAGAGGTAACTCAAGCCAAGGTAAATGAGGGATGGGGATACCGTATGAGAATTTTTTGGCGAAAAGGAAATCACCAATGAGCTCTGTTCTTTTCATTGATCCACTTGGAATGACAAAAGACTGTGCGACAAAGAATATGAGAAAAAGTACGATGATGACCGTTCCTGTCCATGAACTGGAAAATCTGTAGAGGTGGTTTGCTATTTTTTTCATATTATGCTCTTGTCTTTGCAGCTTTAAGGGTGTTGCTTAAAAGCATTGCAATGGTCATGGGTCCTACACCACCCGGTACCGGTGTGATGTAAGAACATTTTGGTGATACATGTTTAAAGTCTACATCACCTACCAAAGAACCATTTTCTATACGGTTGATACCTATATCAATGACGATTGCTCCGTCCTTGATCATATCTTCTTTAATGAGTCCTGGGACACCCACACCTACCACTACAATGTCGGCTTTGCTTGTATGGGCTTTAAGGTCTTTGGTGAAAATATGCGTCACAGTTACCGTGGCATTGGCATTGAGCAGTAAAGCAGCCATCGGCTTGCCTACGATGTTACTGGCACCTACTACGCAAACATCTTTTCCCTCAAGATCAATGTTATATTCTTCGAACATTTTCATGACACCAAGCGGGGTACATGCAACGAAGCTGTCAAGTCCCGTGACCAGACGACCTACATTATAAGCGTGAAAGCCATCCACATCTTTTTTAGGATCTATCACTTCAAGTATTTTGTCTGTATCGACATGTTTTGGTAAAGGGAGCTGCACCAAAATACCGTCTATACGAGGATTGGCATTCATCATTTCAATGGTTGCAATGATCTCTTCCTGAGAGATCGTGTCAGGCATATTGTGAGAGATAGAGTAAAATCCTACTTTTTCACAGGCTTTTGCTTTCATTTTGACGTAGGCATGGCTTGCCGGATCATCCCCCACAAGGATGACTGCCAGTCCTGGAACAATATTCTTTTCCTGTTTTAACTGTTCTACTTCATTGGCTACAGATGTATGTACTTTTTGGGCTAAGGTTTTACCATCTATGAGTTGCATAATACTCTCTTTAAATTTTTAAGGGTATTATATCGAAAATAGTTTAGGCAAGGTAAATAGAATCGTGATAAAACAGATATTACTATTATGCTCACTTCTTAGTCCAATATTTATTTATGCAGATGAAGATTTTATTTCACATTATGAATATGGTGAAATGCTGTACCAGAATCCTCGGGGTGTGAGCTGTTTACAATGTCACGGAGATAGTGGTGAGGGTACGACCATTGTTGAATTTCGTGATATTCACGGAAAACAGGCGATCAAAGGTTCAGATATTCGTAAAGAGTCTCTGCAGGCAATGATCCATGCAGTTAATAGCTACCATAAGATCATGCCTCGCTACTACCTTACAGAGGAAGAGGTCAAAGCGATCTATGATTATCTACAGGAAAAAAACAGAGTCTATCTCTCGCAATCGAAAGAAACAAACACTACAGAATAAAAAACAAATCCTACACGATTAATTTGTTATAATTGTCCTAGTTTGGAATAAAGGACAACTTATGATACTTTCAAGATCACTACTATTATTACTTTTGGGAGGAAGTGCAAGTTTTGCTTCTTCTCTTGCTGTTTATCAGGATCAAACCATTTACACCACTATGCCTAAAGAAAATTATATCGGCTTTGCCCAAGGGATAAAAGCAAAATGTGAAGGAAATGCAGTGCCACTTTCTACCCTCTCTAGCTGTCCTGAAGGCAAGAGACTTTGTAAGCTTTTAAGTACAGTAAAAAATTCAGAGCAGGAACTTAGGGTGGTGCAATCAAATATAAAAGTATTAAATCAACTCATTTCACTCCCCAAACCTACCTCTTTTGATGCCGCTAATTTTATAGAAACAGCAAAGCAGGTGGGAGAAGAGCAGGCAAAACTTTCTCAAAAAGAAGCTATGCTCAATAAAGAGGTCATGATAAAGCAGAGGGATTTTCAAAAACAGGCACCTACCAGGCAGGCACTACAGACTGTCAAAACATGTAAAAAAGCATTGGAACTTACTATTCCCAGAGGATATATCTTTTTCTCCACCAATTATGAAGCAGATATAGAAGAGAAAGAGATTACGGTAATACAAAATCTTAGTATTGTTAATAGAAGCGGGATCGACATAGAAACAGACAGAGCAATGTTCTATTATCGTTCGGCACATCAATATGTCAATCCTCTACATTTTAATCCATGGATCGTAAGCAAGTATGTTCCTGTGCCAAAAAGAGTATATAAATCAAAAAAAATGATGAATGGCAAAGAAGTCATGCTTGATATGGCAATGATGGCTGAGGAGAGTGTAGCAGGAAGTCAGCAGCCCACTGCACCTGTAGCTTCCTATGAAGATGCAAGAGAGTATAAGATAAAGAATCTTACACTGCCTTCTACGGGTGTACCTTTGGATGTGCAGGTACTTCAATGGAAAGTACCTTTAGAGTGTGAAGTTCGTGCCTATCCCTATGCAAACAGCAAAGCCTTCCATGTCTGCTCTTTCAAACCGAAATTTCAGATAGATTCCAACAAATGGAAAATAAAAGAGGGTGAGAAAGTGATCAATGAGAATGCGACAGGGGAGTATTATCATGGGAAATATTATCTCTATACCACAGTGGAAGAAGATATAAAGATCCTGCGTAAACCGATCGTACAAAAAGAACGTGAAACAGGGATATTTGGAGGAACAGCCCGTAAAAAAGATGGTTTTGTACTTACTCTTACCAATAAGTCTGACAGATCTAAAACTCTGACACTGGTCGATCGTATACCGGCTTCAACTACAGATGAGATAAAAGTAAAACTTTTAAGTATAAATTCTGATAAAAAAATAGACTACAAGATGTTAAAAAATGGAAAGATAGAGATGAAAATAATATTAGGTGCGAATGAGACTAAAAAAATAGAAGTCTTGTTTGAGATAAGTTATGATAAAGAGTTGAAAATAAATTATTAAGAGGGGAAATATGGTTTGCAGGCGGGATGCCTGCAAAAGACTCACTACTAAAGTGGAGTCACGTTTTCAGCTTGAGGACCTTTTTGACCTTCACCGATCTCGAATGTTACAGCTTGACCTTCTGCAAGTGTTACACGACCACCATTGTCATTGTTTACTTGACGGAAATGTACGAATACATCGCTTCCACCATCGTTCTGTTGGATAAATCCGTAACCTTTTTCATCGTTGAACCATTTTACTGTTCCATTTACTAATTCTGCCATTGTTATACCTTTGGTAATTTAAATTTGTGAAAATTTAAGAAGAGAGTCTTTCGGGGTCTTGCAGAGTTTTACACACACACATAACACACGAGAGATGAACTCGAACCTCATCTTTCATCAAGACAATTGTACCTTCTTTTTTTCGAGTTAAGCTTATTTGATAAAAAAATTAATTATTTTTTAACATCCAGAAGAAGATAGTATTTTCATTTCCTGTGCTTATCAGTGCTTTTTCATTAGTGAACATGATCTTGTTCTGTATAGCAAAATGTCCCACAAGACGGTATGTAAAAAAGAAAAGTAGTGGCTTATGCATAGTTACCCAGTGATGAATTTTAGGGATTATAGCATGATATTCCCATTCATGCCAGAATGGGAATATCAGTAAAGAAAGGAGGAGGAAGACCTTAAAAGTTGTAGTTCACGCCCACATTGACTGCATCAACAGTTATGTTTTTATTTGCTAAACCGTCAAAACCGTCATCGTCATACAGTCTGGTGTAATCCACATAGACATCAATGTTGTCTGTAGCCATAATACCTACACCTGCACCATATTGGAAACCGTTTTCCGAATAGTCGGTTGTACCGTTGTCATAGGTTACCTGACCGTATCCGAGAAGTCCGTAAAGCTTAAATCTGTTTATAGTGTACTGGGGTTTTAAGTAGAGTGCTATATTTGAAAGATCCCCGGCATCTGCACCGTTATCTACACTCAAATCACCCAACGTTGTTGAATATCTTCCTTCAACAGCAAGATATTTATGGAAGTTGTATCCGCCAAGCAGTGTAATGCCGTTTCCATTGACATCACCTGCGGCACCTGCATTGTCCATTTTCATATAGGTGTATCCTAAACCTGCATAAAATCCTGTTAATGCAGGGGTTGTCACTGCTACCTCAGGTGTTGTAATTTCCGGCTCGACCGGTGCAATGTCACCACCTGCTACAGCGAGTGTAGACATAAGCAGCAATGCAGCGGCTGAAGTTTTTATTATTTTCATCGTTATCTCCTTGTTTTATGGAACGCTCAAGAGCATTCTTTTGTGAATCATCACAAGAATAGTATAAAACAATAGTGTGAGTTGAATGTTACTTCAGGGAGTTTTCAAGATACTTTTTAAAAAGTTTTCTCTTTTTTGAATACCCAGAAGTTTTTTCTGTGTCAGGTCAGGGTAAGATCCGTTCAACCCTTTACCGTCATCACCGTGGCATCCGGCACAGATACTGGAGTAGAACATGGCTGCATCATTTGGATAGGACTTCTTACACTTTTTCCCTGAGAATGTCATCACATAACAGGCGATCTTTGGGGCATCTTTGGCAGAGGCAAACCCACCTTCCATCTCTCCTCCTGGAAAATTAAACTGGTTGGAACCATGATTAATAACACCGATAATATAGTTTTTGAGATATTGGGGAGTCTGTATTCTCGCAAGTTCCTCTTGCGTATGGCTTACATGTCCATGCTCTTTGATGTGCTTGCTATAATTGATATTTATTTTTGGTAGGATTTTTTGTACACTGTGGAATTTGGCATTGTAGAGTGCATAAAGCAGAACAATGGCGATGGCTAGATAAGGCAGGTTTTTTTGCATAAGAGGATTTTATAGTAATTATAGTTAAATAGCACTTCTCAAAGAAGTACTATATCGCTCCCAACTTTGGAAGCGGTGAGACAAGAGGATAAAAATGTACTTTCTGTACATTCCACTTACTCAATATGGCACTGTCTGCTTTATGCAGGGTGATCACATTTCTATAGTAGGCATGACGTGCATTCGGATCTAAAGCTTTGAGTATTTTATCAAGTTGTGCAGAGCTCATGCCATAAAGTATTCTAAGACGCTGTGAGTAATCCTGTTGGGCGATGACATTAAGTACTCTGCCATTTTGTAACAGAAGTTGATAAGCAAAAAGATGGTTTTTGGCATAAATAATAGCAGTACGTCTGGAATCAAAGATAACCTTTATACTTCTTGTAATACCTGGTTCAAACTCATAGAGTGAATCGGTCTGTGCATCTTCATAAACAACAATGTTCCCCTCTGCCAAACGCAGTACTTTCTGTGTAAGGTAGAGGCTGCCAAAACCCTCACTGTGTACTCTGATGAGTCTACCGTCAAGTTGTACAAATTTTTTGTCTGTTTGCAATGTTACATAACGGTTATTGTAACTCAGGTTCGATGTAGCACAACCGCTAAACGCAAACAGGATCAAACTGATAAAAAGCCATTTAGACAGGTAATACATTATACGATCTCTGTCAGTTTGAGGAAAATATCATTAATCTCCTGACCGGCTTTTTTGGCCAGTCTTTCTACATCCACTTTAGACTGGGCATACTTGTGAGAGAGCTCTTTTTTTGTCTCTTCCCACTTGTCTTCAGTTTCCATTTTTGCTAAATGTGCTTTAAGTGCTGCAATGTCAAGAGTGTCTTTGGTCTTGTTAGAGGCTTTCAGTGCGAAGTTCTCTGCTGTATGTTTGACTTTTTCCAATTTCTCACGTGCTTCCATCATACTGAGATTGGCTTGGAGTTCGGATTCATCATCAAACTCATGATAGGCATCTTTAAGTTTTTCGTTAACTTGCGTAAAACGCTCTTTCAGATCACCCCAGAAGGCTTTGGCATCGTCTGTAAGATCTTCACTCAGTCCTTCTATTTTTTCTTCAGCTTTTTCAAGTGACTTCTTAGACTCTTCAATGATCTCTTTTAATTCTTTTTTCATAAGTGCTCCTTTGTATTATCTTTAGAGTTATTGGAGATACCCTTTATTTTATTATAGCACTTTTTGATTGCCTATTTTTGGTGTTTGGTTAACCACTGGGTTAACAGTACCAATTCTTCCAAAGGTTTAGGCTCCATCTGTACGATCTGGGCAAAACTCTTTACACCCATAGAGAGCAGGTATTGGAGGTTATCATCAAAAGTGGCTGTGTCTATGACATAGATGTTGTCCTTATGTACCTCAAACATATATCCGCCGTTGGGTATAGGGGACATGGAGAGTGTGACCGTGTAGTGGTCTTTGATGATGCTCTCCTTTTGTGAGTACATAAGTCCTATATTGTACCCTTCCGCGGCAAAGCCCCGTATGGCAACGACAAGTACCTGGTTTTCCCCCTCTTTGGATGAGTTGAAGATACCTATAATGTCCTTAATGGTGGAGTAGCCGGGTATCTTCTCAAGCAGGGATTCCAAAAATCCTGCAAGTCTGGTTTTCATCAGGTGACCAATAATGTAAAGCAGGAATATAAAAACAATAATAACCAGAAGGAACCATAGAAACTCATGCTTCTGCGGTGCGAATCCTACGAGCCTGAATGCCCAGTTTACCAAAAGGTCTATTTTCCCGTAAAGCCAGAGTATCAGTACAACGATGATCACTACCGGAAGAAGCCCGAAGAGTCCCTGAAGTGCGGTTTGTGTGAAGTGTTTTAGCGGTGCATTCTGTTTCATGGATGTGATCCCTTATCTGTCAATAGCATTTTTATCTATGTATATCTTACACTATCTTGGCTTGGATTACTGTTCCTCCTGAAGATAGGTGATAATATCTTCCACATAAGGAGGGGTTCCCTCTGATCTGTCATAGATAAGATAGAACTTTCGTTTCATTGGTTTACCTTTGATGCGAGAACGATGCAGTGTATCTTTCTTTAGTTCTTCTTCTATAGCAAGTTCGGAGACAATGGCTACTGTGGGGTGCTCTTTATTTGGCTTTGACCATTTAATGCCCTGTATGGCTGCTGAGGCATTGTCTATTTCTGATAAGGAATAGAATGTTTCATAAGAGAGGTTTACTTTATTGAAAAAATCATTGATAAATACGCGGGTAGGAGAGTTTGTATTTCGGCAAAGCAGTGTACAGTGACTAAGATCCTCTTCATCCAAATTTTCAGGCAGTGGTTTAAGTGAACAGACTACCATCTCATCTTCCATCCACTCTTTATACACCAGTTCATCATCAAAAATAGGAGACTCTATCAGTCCCAGCTCATAGGTTTTGTTCTTCACACCAGCGATGATCTTGTCACAAGGCTCAATGGTCAGTTTAATGGTAGCATCCAGCCGTTCACCTATTTTGATGAGTGGTTCACCGGGAAGTATGAGTGTACCTATGGTTGGAGATGTACCCAGCCTGAACATTTTACGCATTCATTTGCCTTATGATTTTTATAAGCTAATGATAGATCAATAGTGCTTATTAGTCTCTTTAATTTGGATGAATTTTTTAGATATGTACAGAATTTATCTGTAAATACCCGCAAGGTAGGTTTTCAAACGTTATAATGGTGAAATATTATTGTATGGTATGCTCTCGTTCCCACGCTGTGCGTGGGAATGCATACAGCAATATATTCACTAAAATAAGTTATTGTTTTTTATTAAAATTGAAATATGGGTTACCACGTACAACGTGGGAACCAGAAAAAGAAAACATTATGGTATGGTATTTGAAGTTTTGGTGTTGTAAGGGTACAATACCCTACGGTTTATTCATTATTAATTGTGAAGCAGGAAAAATAAATACTATTTTATATAGCCTTCATATAAAAGTTTAAAACCAACAACAATACAAAGTGAACCTAGTAAAAATGGCACCCAGTATGGAGTCATGGATAAATCCATTTTATATAGTGCATTTCCAGCAATTTTCTTATTAACAATAAGATGAAACCCATAATATAGAAGAATAAGCGAAACTGCAAGAGGTAATGGTTTTAAAAGCTTATCTGTTGAATCTCCATTTGCAACAGAAATAGGAACCAATAGTAAAAGTAAAATTAGATAGATACCTATTGCATATTGCAAATATATAATCACTCTAAGCCTTCCAACCACGTCTCAAAGTCCACATCACTAGCCATCTTCCAATCTGCTCTAGGACTCAAAGAAATTGTACCTACCTTAGGGCCATCCGGCATACATGAACGTTTGAACTGTTGGGTGAAGAAACGCTTTAAAAACACTTTCAGCCATTTGTTTATAATCTCTTCATCGTATTTAGTATCAAACGCTATGGTCGCTAAGTGTAGGATTTTACTTGGCTTGGCTCCGTACTTGATGAAGTGGTACAAAAAGAAGTCGTGCAACTCATAGGGACCTACGATGCTTTCTGTCTCCTGGGCTATTTCATCATCATTTGCAGGAAGTAATTCCGGGCTGATAGGGGTAGCCAGGATATCATCTATAATATCGGCTATTTTCTCATTACTTTTATAGTACTCTATGACGTACTGTATGAGTGTCTTTGGTATGCCAGAGTTTAGGGCGTACATACTCATATGGTCACCGTTGTAGGTGCTCCAGCCAAGAGCTATCTCGCTCAAATCACCTGTACCGATGACAAGCCCACCTTCCTTATTGGACATATTCATTAATATTGAAGTTCTTGCTCTAGCTTGCACATTCTCATAGGTTAAACTGTGCTCGTCTCTGTCATGCTCTATGGCTTCAAACTCTTTTAGAGAGATGTCCGTGATGTCTACAGTCTTTAATGTTACTCCTAACGCTTCGCAAAGTTGTACAGCATTAGACCTGGTGCGGGTAGTTGTTCCAAAACCTGGCATTGTTACAGCGATGATCTCTTTAACATCCCACCCCATCATCTCAAAGGCTCTATGTGTAGAGAGCAGGGCAAGGGTGGAGTCAAGTCCTCCGCTAATGCCGATAACAGCTTTTTTGATGTGTGCATGACGCATACGCTTGATGAGTCCGTGGGCTTGGATATGGACTATCTCGTCACAGCGGTCCTTTTTGTCTGCATAGCGTGAAGGTACGAATGGCACAGGGTTGATGTCACGTTCTATTTTGGAGATGCTTGGAAGAGTATCTACCTTAACTGTGCGTACCTTTTTGCGTCTACCATCACAGTAACTAGACTCATTCAGGCGAAGCCAACGAAGTCTCTCTAAGTCTACATCTGCTGTAATGAGATGACTATCCATACGAAAACGCTCATTTTGAACCAACGTAGAACCATACTCAGAGATGATAGCATGCCCACCAAAGACAGTATCGGTCGTACTCTCTCCTACACCTGCAGAGCTATAGACATATGACGCCATACATCGGGCACTCTGTGTGCGTACCAACTCTTCACGGTACTCATGCTTTCCTATGAGTTCATTGCTGGCAGAGAGATTAAAAAGTAGGTTGGCTCCGTTGCTTGCCATGTGGTTGCTAGGAGGTGTCACTGCCCAGAGGTCTTCACATAGCTCTACACCAAAGGTCATGTCGGCTTTGTCTGTAAAGAGCAGGTCTACCCCAAACGGTACTTCTTCTTCAAGCAGTTGGATTGTCGATCTTACAATGTCACGACCAGAGGTGAACTGACGTTTTTCATAGAACTCTTTTTTGTTGGGCAGGTAGGATTTGGGTACGACACCCAGCACTTTTCCGTTCTGAATGACAGCAGCACAGTTGTAGAGTCTATCTGCTTCAAATACTGCTAGCCCAAGAATAGCAATGGTATTGATAGTTTCCATATTTTTTAATATATATTCAAAAGAGTTATTTTGAGAAGTAATGAGTGTCTGATTCATAAGAAGATCACTGGCAGTGTATCCTGTAAGCGTCAGCTCTGGAAATACAATGACAGAAACCTCTTTAGTATGTGCTTCTTTGATAAGTGTGAGTATTTCTTCAGCATTTTTGGCAGGATTGCCTACGGTGGTTTTGTTTACTGCTGATGCAACTCTATAATATCCAAACATCAATACTCCTATTAATTAATAATGTCGACCCGAACGCCCTTGAAAGCAAAGCGATTCGAGAGGGTCGACGCTTTTTTGCTTCGTTTTTTCTAAAAAAATGAAGAGAGAAACAACGCCTCAATCAAAATAAATAGGAAATTAAGCAAATAAAACGTAACTTATTTGGAAGCTACAATCTCAATAGACTCAATATCATCATTTTGTTCAATCTGATCTAATACCATAAAAGAATCTGTATCATCTTCCTCTATAGCACCAAATACTGTGTGCACACCATCTAGGTGCGGAGTCGGTACAAAGGTGATGAAGAACTGGCTTCCACCTGTGTTCGGTCCGGCATGTGCCATAGAGAGTGTACCACGTCTGTGCGGCTGTGTACTGGTGTCTGTTTCGCAGTCTATCTGCCAGTCCGGCCCGCCTGTTCCCGCCATAGCAGGGTTGCCGCCAGGTCCTGAATGCGGGCATCCGCCCTGAGCCATGAAGCCGGGGATCACTCTGTGAAATTTGAGGTTGTTGTAAAACCCTTCATTTGCCAGGTGTGCAAAATTCGCTACGGTGTTAGGTGCATCATCTGGGTAAAGCTTTGCCCAGATCGTTCCTTTATTTGTATTAAATTTAGCATATTGGTATGTTTCCATTACATCTTGAGGGATGTCGTATCTTTTTGATTGTTTACCGAACATATTCGTTTAGTCCTTTTGTAGTTTATTTAAAGTATAATTATACCAATATTTATTTAACACAAACTCGTTCCTATTTATCTTGATGGGAATGCCTGTAGATTTACATAAGGTTCGTTTCCATAGGGGACGATGGGAACGAGAGGAAAAAGGAATTTTATGGAATTGTGTGTTGCACTTGATCTGCCTTCAGAAGCAGAGAATCTGGCTCTTGCCGAGTCACTCAAAAACTATAATATTTGGATGAAGGTAGGCTTTAGAGCCTACATTCGTGATGGTAAATCTTTTATAGAAGCACTGAAAGCCATTAACCCTGATTTTAAGATATTCCTTGATCTGAAACTCTACGATATTCCCCACACCATGGCAGATGCAGCAGAAGAGATAACCAAATTGGGTATTG
Organism: Sulfurovum sp.; assembly: GCA_026990595.1. Lineage (GTDB taxonomy): Bacteria > Campylobacterota > Campylobacteria > Campylobacterales > Sulfurovaceae > Sulfurovum. The sequence goes on along the minus strand of JALXCZ010000001.1, from coordinate 40,480 downwards.
ATATGTTCAATATCCATGCAAGTGCAGGTTCAGTAGCTATGAAAACAGTAATGGAAAGACTTGATAGTTACAAAAACCGTCCATTGGTACTGGCTGTAACTGCTCTTACTTCTTTTGATGAAGCAGGCTTCCAGAGAGTGTATGAAAAAAGCATTAATGAAAAAGCAGAACAGTTTGCAAAAATGTCCTACGAAAACGGTTTGGACGGTGTGGTCTGTTCTACCTTTGAAAGCAGGGCGATCAAAAATGCTACCTCAAAACAGTTTTTGACACTCTGCCCGGGCATTCGTCCATTCGGGGAGGATGCAGGTGACCAACAGCGTGTGGCTACACTTGAACTGGCAGCCAAAGAGGGGGTGGACTATCCAGTGGTTGGCAGACCTATTTATAAAGATGCCGCCCCACAGGCAAAAGTAGAGAAGATACTAAAAGTGATCTCTACTTTTTGACTTCATTTTTATTTTGAGTCATATTGGTAAGATTGTGCATACTTTTCACCATAAAGTATGCACCTATAGCAAACATGACCAGAATGAGTAGCGGTGCCAGTTTTTGAAACATGTGATTTCCTTAAATCTGGATTATGCAATTCTATTGCATAATCTAGGTTAAATATTTTTTAAAATCATACAATAAAAAAGCATGAGTTAGCATTAGTCGGGATATTACCGCACTAAGCCAATACTGTATAAAATAATTATATAATAATCTATTGTAAATGCTAAACTTATCGTGAGGTAAGGACAGAAAGTTATGGGACTTGATGAAATCATCATTAAGTCTGCCAGACTGCCAATAGAGAATGAAGTGAAAGCTTCCTAAAATCATCTATATGTTCCCCCTCCCTTCTTACTTTCGATAGTGTTGTTAGCTGCTAAAATTTTAAAAAAAGAGGCACTATGTCAGAAAAAAATGCAAACAATGTAGATCAGATAAGAGATCTTATTTTCGGTTCTCAGATCAAAGAATTTGAAGAGAAATTCAATCAGCTTAATACGACACTGCAGGCAGTAGAAGAAAAGATCACGAAAGCATTCAGTGCGTCCTATGACAAACTGCAAAAAGAGACTGAACGTTCTCTGGAAGCACTTGAAAAGAAAATCGATAATCTGGCAGCATCTACACAGAAAGAGAGAAGTAAACTCAAAGAGCTCATCGATACAACAGATGAGACGCTGCATGATCAACTTACTAATCAAAAAGATGAGTTTGCAACAAAGCTCAAGATAATGAAAGAAAATACTGCAGATGAAAACCGCAAGATGGTTGAAAATATACAGGCGATGAAAGCAGAGATCCAAACTGCTGTAGAATCAGGACTTGTAAAACTCGCTGATGACAAACTCTCCCGTGATGCTATGGCTCAGATGCTTTTGGATGTTGCTATGAAGATCCAGGGTACGGATATGTCAGCCCTGCTTACAGAGGAAAAGACGTCTGGAAAATAATACTTCAGAGTTACATCAGCTAAAGACACTTCTTCTTAGTGATGAACTTGAACAGTTAAAAAAACTAGAATCAAAACTTAAAAGTTTGGAGTTTGAAGCCTATGATGAGGCAACGATCTCCCAAAAGCTCTTGCCGCTTTTTGATGATATACTGTTGCAAAAATTACAGGAAAAAGAGAGCAGAACCATTGAACTGCTCTCCAGACATCTTGCACAGATCATTCTTCAAAGTTCCCAAAAAGATCTTCCTGCACTTAGCCGATCACTGCAAAGTGTTATTTCTCCGGCTATCTCCAAAGAGATAGAGCAGAACAAAGATAAAATGGTTGATGCTCTCTATCCGATCATGGGTGGAATGATCTCAAAGTATGTGACACAAGCTATTAAAGAGATGATGGATAATATCAATGAAAAGATAGAAGACGGTCTCTCTTTTGACAGATACAAACGTAAATTTAAATCCAAAGTGAGTGGAGTTAGTGAAACTGAACTCTTACTTGAAGAGAGCAGTAATGCAGTGATCTCTTCCCTTTTTGTTATTCATAAAGAGAGTGGGCTTCTCATCGCAGAGGCACATTTGGAAGATCAGGAGATCGATGATCCTCATATGGTTGCTTCCATGGCAAGTGCCATCAAGGATTTTGTGAATGACTGGATCAAGAACAATGAGGATGCAAAGTCATCCGAAGTACAGATAGTAAGTTACGGGAACGAGACCCTTTACATTGAGAGTGCAGGTTCTGTCTATATTATTGCATTTTTGGATTCTGAACCTGATCATGAACAACGATTATGCATTAATGAGTTTTTTGCAAAGCTGGTAAAGAAATACAGTAGATTCTTTCAACACTTTGATGGAGACGACAGCACTGAAGAGGTCAAAGATATCTCTCAAAAGATGCATACTTTTTTACATACGCAGCCAAAGAACAAAAAAATTAAGCGTTTGGGATCTAGTAAAAATGGTCAAGGAAAGAACCCCGCAAAAATGCTATTGATCGTGGTGGGTATACTTTTTTTGGGATATCTTTTGTATTTGGGAGATCAGTATTATTCCTTATATTGTTTAGAGAAGCGTGTTTTTGAAAAGACAGACCAAAATGTACATATAAAACGTATAAATGATAAATTACATGTTTTTGGAAATATCTCATCGATGAATGATTTTTATACGATTAAAAATATTATTTTTAAAGAGACAGGTGAGCATCTTATAAATGAGTTACATATGCCTTTGGAAGAAGTAGACAAGAGACTTTCACGTCAGCAAGATAAAGCAATAACAAGATTTGAAAGTGAGCTCTCTGATAAGGTAGCAGTATTTCAAAAAAAGATTGATCTGTTGGAAAAAAAACTGAACAGATTTACATCCCGATATGACAAATTGCAAAAGCAATTGGATCATATAGAAAATACTACTGGGATAAAAGTGTATATTTTGAAAAAATTAGCACAAGTGTTTAAGAACAGTGATGTTTTTCATAAAGAAGACGGCTCTTTAGATTTTAAAAACAGAAAACTGTTTAAAGTAGGAGAGACGCTTCCAAGGAAAGAATCATTGCAACTGCTTAAAGAGAATTTCAAACAATACATTGAGATATTAATGGGCAATGAGAAGATCGCTCCTTTTATAAAAGAGATCGTGATAGAAGGCTACACCGATAGTAGCGGGAATTACACTTTCAATAAAAAACTCTCAGAGCAGAGAGCATGGAGAATTAAAGAGTATTTGTCCGGGTTAGGTGTTTCGAAAAGATTTCATCTTTATAAGATACTGAAAGCAAAAGGTTTTGCCAATGAAAACCCCATTATTGTAAATGCAGTAGAAGACCAAGAAGCTTCAAGACGAATCAAAATAAGATTCAAGATTGATCAGAAAAAGATAATAAATACTATAAAGAAAACAATCAATGATTAGAAAAAAAATATTACTCATCGGTGACTTCAATGTCGGCAAGACTAGTCTTATCAGAAGATATGTGGATAATACTTTTGATGACAGATATCTTACTACTATAGGAGTCAAGATATCCAAGAAAAAGATTCTCTTGAATGATGAAGAGTGTGAACTTCTTATTTGGGATCTTGAAGGTGCAACACCCCAGAAATCTATTCCGAAAACCTATTACGGCGGTGCATCAGGAGCTATCTTGGTTGGAGATGTAAGCCGTTTTGAAACTATAAAGAATCTGGATGAACATATGGAAGTATTTAAACAGATCAATCCGAATGGATCCTATGTGATAGCCTATAACAAATCAGACCTGCTTAAATTGGATCAGATAAAATCTTTGCAGAATATAGAGAATGTTTTTCTTACTTCCGCTAAAAACGATATCAATGTAGAGAAAATGTTCATTGCACTTGCGAAGGAGATATTCAATGACTAATATACAGATAATACTCAATACGATACTTTCCAAGAATATTTTTGAGTATCTGCTGATCGACAGAGATCTTAAGGTGGTAAATACTTCTGTGGGGGTACTTAAATATATGGAAAATGTGCCTTATGAAGGGGATGATGTTTTAATGCATATGCCGGAATTTTTAGGTTTTGAGGAGAAATTAAAGGAAGTATTTGAAAAAAAAGATTTCACATATACATTTAAGACCATTCAGAAAAACGGTTATTATATGAATATTTCTCTTGACCATTATAATCATGACATTGCATTGGTCTTACTTCAGAATATTACAAAAATGACACAGGCACAACAGCAGCTTTTGCAGTACAGTAACGAGACTACACTGCTTTATCATGCGTTGCAGAAGATCATTGATGCACAGAATTCACTGCTTTTTGTTACAAATTCAGATGATAGAATTGAATTTGCAAATCAGACTTTTCTTCATTACTTTCATGCAGAGAATCTGGATGAGATCAAAGCAAAAGCATTGAAACTCTACCCCTATGTCAATAAAAACATTAAAAGTTATAATGAACTGCATAAACATATCAGAGGCAGTGAGATCAATCTTAATATCGGCAATGATACTTTTATTATGCAGTCAACAGCAATAGAAGAGACTCATAGACTTTTTACGCTCTCCAGAGTTACTGATATTTATGAAAAGAAAAAAAGTTTGGAAGCAGAAGTAGAAGTGGATGCTCTGACCAGTGTATACAGGAAGAAATATTTTGATCTAAGATTGGAACAGTTATTGAAAGAAGAAAATAATTTTGCATTGATTGTAGTGGATATTGATGATTTTAAAGCGGTCAATGATAATTACGGACATACAGTAGGAGATGATGTACTCAAAGAGTTCGCCTTTTTGCTCAAAAAAAATATTCGTCAGGATGATCTTATTGCCAGATGGGGAGGGGAAGAGTTTCTTCTGGTCCTAAAGATGGATGATCTGCAAAGAGCCATGGATCGTACAGAAACATTACGCAAAATGCTAGATGAACATACATTTAAACATATTGGACATTTAACAGCAAGTTTTGGGCTTGCATGGAGAGGGCAGTGTGATTGCGATGATGCCAACAGCCTGCTTCAGAGAGCAGACAAAGCACTCTATAAGGCAAAAAATAACGGGAAAAACAGGGTAATATTGAAAAAGCTGGAAAAGCGTGGAGAAAACTGTATCGTTTAAGCTTTCATTTAAGCCAAATGCATTATAATCTCACCCACAAAACAACAATGGACAAGTGGGAGAGCTGGCTGAATCCGCGCCCCTGCTAAGGGCGTGTAGGTGCAAACTTACCGAGGGTTCGAATCCCTCCTTGTCCGCCACTTTAATATACATATTTTAATAAATAACCTCCAAATTGCTACCAACTTACCGATAGTATGACAATATGACACATTTTTTACATGTTCCTCTTTATTACACTATACTTCTACTATGTTCCTTCATATAGATATAGACAGTTTTTTTGCCTCAGCCGAACGCAGTGTGGATCATTCTTTAAAAAGTATCCCTATGGCAGTGGGTTCCCGGAGTAATCTGGAGATATTTAACAGAAAAAGAACCAATATCAAGCTGATCAATGATAACAGTGGAGCATTTGTAACGCCTGTCTTTTACAGTGAACGAAAAAAAACATTTGAATCCTATTTTGTAGATAACTTGGATGGGCGCAAGAAGATACTAGGCATTATTACCACTGCCAGTTATGAAGCAAGAGCCTGTGGTGTAAAGACGGCAATGCCGATTGCACTGGCATTGCAGCTTTGTCCTGAAATGGTGGTAGTACCGTCAAATTATCCGCTTTATCATACACTTTCACATAGAATGCATGCTTTTATGAGGGCACACATACCTTTGGTAGAGCAGTACAGTATAGATGAGTTCTTTGCAGATGTAAGCGGATGGATCAAGGATGAAGAGGTATATGATTTTGCCAAGATGTTACAGGCAAAAATACTGCAACATTTTGACATCCCCGTCTCCATAGGCATCTCTAAAGCAAAGTGGATAGCAAAACTCGCTACAGAATCAGCTAAACCATACGGAGTCTATGAGGTAAAAGATATAAATGCCTATATTGAAGAGATACCTATTAAAGCATTTCCGGGCATAGGCAAAGGGTTCCAAAAAAGACTGGAAGAACATTATATTTCTACATTGGGCGATGTGAAACGATACAAGTCTCTTCTTTACTCCTGGAAAAAACCCGGTATACAGATATATAACAGGGTAACAGGCAGTGACAATGAGGGAATAGAGGAACGGAGAGAGCGTAAATCTATCGGTATCAGCCGGACATTCGATGCCATCTATGATGCCGATGAGATCAAACGCCGTATAATGATCATGGCAAGGCATATTACCTATATGGTTATGACGATCGAGGCAAATCCTACCACCTATTATCTGAAGATCAATTATGAGTATGGCGTGAAAGTAAAACAGAGTATTACGGTTGACCGTCTTTTCAGTGAAATGGTATTTAAAGAGATAGTCACACAGATGTACAAGGAAATAGCATGTTCTTGTAAAGGTGCTGTTAAATTGACACTCAATGTTTCAAATTTTATCTCCAACCATAGAAAAACACTTTCTCTGATAGAGTTTGAAAGTGATATGATCCATCAAAAATTAAGCAAAGAGATACAAAATTTAAGGGAACGTTTTGGGCTGGATATCCTTAAAACAGGAGATGAACTATGAAATAATCAGAGAATACACAGTATAATGTATTATGAGTATTTTGGAGAAGATCACACAATTAAAAACATTGTTGCCAATAGACTATAAAATGGTTTCAAACCTTTATGCCATGTCTGAAAAAAGTCTATTGGTGGTGATCGTCTTAAGTATTGTTATCTCCTATTTTATTTATCCAGTACTTGGTTTAGAGATCATTGTATGGAATCTTCTCCTTCTAATGCTGGTTACATATAGACTTTTTTCTGCTGTTTCGTTCAGAAAAAACCCTAAAAAACATTCCCTTAAAACATGGTATGCAAATTTTGCAGTACCGACATTTTTGACTGGTGCCTTTTTTGCTGCATTGGCACTTATGGTCATTCCTTATGATGACAGTGTGCAGCATCAGCTTTTTATTGTTATTGTCTTGCTTGGGCTCTCCGGAGGTTCAGGTACAGCATTGGCTCCTGATTATCGTATAGCTATAGGATACGTCTTAACTATTATGCTTCCTCTTCTTCTCATTGTATTGATGCAAGGTACGGAACTTTATCTGATCATAGCATTTCTGATCATTATCTATATTGTTACTAAAATAATCGTGGTTGTACAAGGAGTAAAACAGCATCGTAAGATCATCCGGCAGGAAGCACAGATATTTACTGTAAAAAAAGCACTGCAGGAGAAACAGAACCTGCTTTATCATTTTGTTGAAGAAGCACCGCTGGCCATATTCTCCTATGATTTTAATTTGCATATCATAGATGGGAATGACGCATTGCTTAAACTTCTTCAGACAACAAAAGATCAGATCATAGGACTTGATCTGACTACTTTACCTGATTCAAGGGTACTGGATACTATGAAAAAAGCATTGCATCACGGTTCTCAGGTCTATACAGGTCCCTACCATTCCATACAGGGACTTGATCTCTGGGCAGAGATCATCTGTTTTGCATTCAATGATGATCAGGGGAATGTCCTGGGTGGTATAGGGATCATTGATGACAAGACTAGAGAGCATACTGCTATAGAAGAATTGGAATTTCTTGCCAAACATGATCTTCTTACGTCACTTTTGAACAGAAGAGGACTGACAGAGTATATAAGCGCTTTTATGCAAAAAAAGCAGCATAAAAGTTTTTACTCCCTGCTTTTTTATCTTGACCTTAATAAATTTAAACATATCAACGATTCTCTGGGTCATAAAGCCGGGGATGAACTGCTTATTGCCATAGCGAACAGATTAACGAAATTTGTAAAAAAAGAGTGTATTGCAAGCAGGTTCGGTGGTGATGAATTTATTTTGGTTTCTCCTTTTATTGCAGAGAATTTGATAGAGACACACTATGCAGCACAAGCGTGTATTGAACGGATACAAAAAGTATTTTCCATGCCTTTTCTTGTGAATGATATGAATTTGTCCATTCATACAAGTATCGGGATCGTAGCGATTGAACCTGATACTTTTGATATTGAAGAGATCATACGTCATGCAGATATTGCAATGTATCAGGCAAAAAAAACAGGGAATGACCATACTTCCTATTATGATACACAATTGGATAAAGAACGAAAAAAACTTTTTTTACTACAGCATGATCTTGCATCTGCACCCAAAATGAATCAGCTTCAACTCTATTTACAACCATTGGTTACTATGGAGGATGATGAGAATAAAAGTGTGGTCGCAGCTGAATGTCTTTTACGTTGGGAACACCCGGAACAAGGGTTGTTACTACCAAATGAATTTATTCCAATAGCCATTGAAACAGGTCTTATTTCTGATATGACATGGTGGCTTATCGAAGAGATATGCAAATATATATCACGATTGAAAAAAGAGGATATCTGGAAATTAAATTATATCTCTATCAATATAGATGCTAAACAGTTACTGGTCAATCATTTTGTTATTGAATTCCTTGTTAAACTTAGAAAGTATGGTTTGGAAACCAGTGACATTATGATAGAGATTACAGAAAGATCGATCATTGATAATTTTGAAGATACGCAAGATGTGATAGACGCTTTACGCAAAGAGGGGATCAAATGTGCGATCGATGATTTTGGTATAGGATATTCTTCTCTCTCCTATCTGAAAAAACTCTCTTTCGATACATTGAAAATAGATAGAGAATTTGTCAAAGACATTCAATACAGACCAGATGATATTACTTTGATCAAAACAATACTTGCGATCGGAAGACAGTTTCATTATCATATTGTAGTAGAAGGTATAGAGGAGGAGAAACAAAAGGAGCTGCTTGAGGAGATAGATAAAGATCTTATCTATCAGGGATTTCTTTTTGGAAAACCTATAGAAGCAGACAGCTTTGCTAAAAAGTATTTACGGAAACGTTAAAAGACCACCTGTCCGTCATTCTGCATCCGCATCATGATCTCTTTGGCCTTTTGGTGTCCTTGGAAAGATGCTTTTCTACACCACTCTATGGCTTTCTCTTTGTCTTCTTCGCAACCTAAGCCCATATCATAGAGTGCTCCAAGGTTGAACTGTGCAGAGGCATTTCCCTCTATGGCGGCTTTTTTAAAGAGTACATAGGCTTTTTTATAGTCCTGCTCTACACCGCGTCCCTCTTTGAACATAGCTGCAAGGTTATTGAATGCATCAATATTTCCGCGTTTTGCAGCTTCTTCGTACCAGAATGCAGCTTCTGAAAAATTCTGTTCGCACCCTTCGCCGTTTTCAAGCATAAGTGCCACTTCAAACTGTGCGACAGGGACTTCTCTGGTGGCTGCTTCGAGATAGTAGCTAAAGGCTTTTTTAGAGTCCTGTGGCACACCAAAACCTCTAAAATGGAGAAAGCCAAGATAGTAAAAACTTGTCGGCTCTTTCTCTTCTACCAGTTGGCTATAAAGTGTAAATGCTTGGTCATATTTTTTGGTAATAAGGGCGTCGTATGCCTCTTTTATAGTGCGTTGCATCAGGCACCGAACCCTTCAAGCTCTGTGCTTACTTTTGCCATTTTGTTCTGTGCATCTTCGAGTGCCTGTCTGTTTTCGGCAATGACAGCTTCAGGGGCATTGGCTACGAAACGTTCATTGTTCAGCATACCGTTAAGTTTGACTATCTCTTTTTCAAGTTTCTCTTTTTGGCGTGTAAGCTTGTTGATAATAGGGGTCATATCTATCTCTCCGGTAGGCAGATAGACTTCCAAATTATCAGACACATCAGTAATACTGTCAGATACTTTTGCATCGACAAATTCTATCTCATCTACTTTTGCAAGCTTTTGAATGAACGGTTTGGCCATAGCAGTATCAATGTTCACACCATCATCCAGTTTGATGTACGCTTTGTCTATTTTGGAGTTCCCCATGTCGATGATGACTTTTGCACGGCGCAGGGCAGTAATGGATTCTTCAATGATGGCAAACATCTTTTCAGCCTCTTCATCTGTGCTTATCTCTTTAGGAAAGTGCATCACCATGAGTGACTCTCCTTCTTCAAGGATAGTACCGCTTAGTTTGTGGTAAAGATGGTCAGAGATGAACGGCATGAATGGAGAAACCATTTTTAACGTCTCTTTAAAAATAGCGCCCAACTCTGCCACACTCTCTCTATCTGCTTTGGAGTACTCGATCCCCCAGTCACAGAATTCATTCCAGACAAAGTTGTAAAGAATTCTTGCAGATTCATTGAATTTGTAAGTCTCCAAGCTCTCACGTACTTCTTTAACAGCTAAAGCAAGTCTGCTTTGCATATAGCGGCCCAGTGGTGTTTTTACCTCAATCTCTTTTAAGTCTTTAAACGTATCCACATTAAGCTGTAGGTAATTTGTTGCATTGTAAAGCTTGTTCGTGAAGTTTCTGAACTGTTCAAGGTTCTTAGCCCCAAGTTTAATATCACGCCCCTGTACCGCCAAATAGGCAAGGGTAAAGCGGATAATGTCCGCAGAGTGCTCTTCAACCATATCAAGCGGATCGATGACATTCCCTTTGGACTTGGACATCTTCGCTCCATGTTCATCACGCACAAGTGCATGCATGTAAATGTCTTTGAACGGCAGTTCACCGGTAAAATGTTCACTCATCATCATCATACGTGCTACCCAGAAGAACATAATATCAAAGCCGGTAATAAGCAGAGAGTTCGGATAGAAATCTTCCATATCGGTATCATTATAGAGTGCATGTAATTTACCGTTGTTCCCCCAGCCAAGGGGTGACATTGCCCATAAGGCAGAAGAGAACCATGTATCGAGTACATCAGGGTCTTGTGTTATATGCCCGGAGTCACATTGTGGACAAGCTTCGGGATGGTCTGCTTTGTCTGCCCACTGGTGTCCGCAGTCATCACAGGTAAAGACCGGAATACGATGTCCCCACCACAACTGACGGGAGATACACCATGGACGCAGTTCATCCATCCATGCTGTGTAGGAGTTTATCCAGTGTGCAGGGTGAAAGAGGCTTCCTCCATGTGCAGCACGTTCTTTGGTCTCTTCTTTGGTCTTTCTAATAGATGCTTGTGCCACTTCAGAATCTAAGAACCACTGCTTGGAAATAAAAGGCTCCACAATATTTTTACAGCGGTAGCAGTGACCTACCTGATGCACATGGTCTTCTATTTTGACGATATGTCCGGCATTTTCAAGTGCTTTGACGATGGCAGGACGTGCCTCAAGACGCTCAAGTCCGGCAAATTCCCCACAATACTCATTTAAAATACCTTTTTCATCGAATACCTTCACAATTTCGAGGTTGTGTCTTTTCCCTACTTCGTAGTCATTTTGGTCATGTGCAGGTGTGACTTTTACCACACCTGTACCAAATTCCCTGTCTACATACTCATCAGTGATGACTTTGATCTTTCTGTCGGTAAGCGGAAGCAGAATCTCTTTACCGACAATATCTTTATAGCGCGGATCATCAGGATGTACCATGATGGCAGTATCTCCGAAGTATGTTTCCGGTCTGGTTGTTGCTACCTCTACCTCTCCGCTTCCGTCAGCAAATTTATAGATCATATGATAGAATTTGCCGTTGACCTCTTCATGCTCTACTTCAATGTCAGAAAGTGCGCCGTCATGGGTACACCAGTTCACCATGTAGGTATTTTGTGTGATATGCCCTTCATTGTAAAGTGAAACAAAAGCTTCTTTAACTGCTTCTTTCAGTCCTTCATCCATAGTGAAGCGTTCACGTTTCCAGGCAGGTGTTACACCCAGTTTTCGCATCTGGTGAACGATATTCCCGCCTGAAGTCTCCTTCTGAAGCCAGGCGCGCTCTAAAAACTTTTCTCGTCCTATTTCCTCTTTGGTCGTACCCTCTGCCAGAAGTTGTTTTTCAACAATGTTCTGTGTCGCTATACCTGCATGGTCAGTACCGGGCTGCCAAAGTGTCTTAAACCCATCCATACGCTTGTAACGAGTAATAATGTCCTGTAGTGTAAAAGTAAGGGCATGTCCGATGTGTAGGCTTCCTGTGACGTTGGGCGGAGGCATCATGATGGAGAAGTTCTTCCCCTCTTCCTGAATACTCTTGTTTCCGTCTATCTCAAAATACCCACGTGCTTCACAAAGTTTGTAGTACCTGTCTTCCACTTCTTTTGGGTTATAGCCTGCTTTTTTCTCTACTGTTTCGCTCATTTCTATCCTTATAAAGTAAGGTATGTGATTTTTTTACAAAAACAAAACACTTTACCCCTATATATTGTCGCGATTATAGCGTAATGGTGCTTTTTGTTTTATGGAAAGAGAAAAACTATACTTTCTTTGTAGCTATCTTTAAAACAGAGTATCCGGCTAATCCGGAAAAGAGTGAACCAAGCAGGATAGCCAGCTTGTCGGCAAAATGAAATATTTTTGTATCATCATAGGCAAGTGTGTCTACAAAAAGACTCATCGTAAAACCTATACCGGTAAGCACAGCTACACCGTAAAGGGTTATCCATGTTGCTTCTTTTGGCAAAGAGGCGATACCGAGTTTTATAGCTACCCATGAGAAGCCAAAGACGCCTACCTGCTTTCCTATGAAAAGCCCAGCCATAATACCCAGTGGTACAGAACCACCCATTTCTTCAAAAGAAATGCCTCTAAGGTCGACACCTGCATTCACAAAAGCAAAAAGCGGGAGAATGAAAAAGGCCACCCAGTAGTGTAGATTGTGTTCCATATTGTATGCTATGGAGAAGGGTTTTCCATTTTCGTCTTTAGAGTGCATAGGGATCATAAAAGCAAGAGCCACACCTGCAAGCGTAGCGTGTACACCGGATTTCAGTACAGAGACCCAGAGTACAATGCCCACTAAAATATAGGCAGCTTGTCTGGCAACCTGCATACGGTTCATAATAAAAAGGATTACCAGTGCTCCAAGAGCAATAGCGATGGACATTGTAGAGAGTTCGGAAGTGTAGAATATGGCAATGATGACAATGGCACCAAGGTCATCTATGATCGCCAGTGCCATGAGAAATATTTTCAGAGAAACAGGGACACGGTTTCCAAGCAGTGATAAGATACCCAAAGCAAAAGCAATATCGGTAGCCGTTGGTATGGCCCAACCGTTCATGGCAAACTCTGCACCATTATTGAAAGCTACAAAAACAAGGGCAGGAACTATCATACCTCCTAAAGCAGCGATACCTGGCAGTGTAACTTGTGAGAGGGAAGAGAGATGCCCCTCCATTACTTCACGTTTTACTTCCAGTCCGATAACAAAGAAGAAGATAGCCATTAATCCGTCATTGACCCAGAGGAGGAGAGGTTTGGCAATATGCAGCTGACCAAAACGTATTTCGACAGGAGTATGTAAAAAACTCATATAAAATGTAGAAAGGGGACTGTTTTGCAAAAACAGTGCAAAAATTGTTACTATGATCAATAAAATACCTGGTGTTGAATCGTTCTTAATAAAACCTTTTAGCAATTTGTTCATCAATATGCCCTTTTTATGGTATGATTTATACTAACAAAATTAGACTAACAAAAGGATATAGAGATGAAACAAAAAATAGAAAAAGCCATAGAACATATTAAAAAATCAGATAAGATCGCTGAAGAGCATAAACCGCTTATTATAGAGAAGATCAAAGAGTGGAAAGAAGAAGAGAATGCTGTAAGTGATGTGATCTTGAAACTTGAGAATTGGTGGATGGAAGTAGAGCCTATTTTTGCAGAATTGGGACTTGTATGAACCCATGACAATGGTGACACAATATATCTATGAAAAAAAGTGGACAAAAACTACCACCAAAGAGGCGTTAAAAATAATAGAGGAAGAGATGCCTGAAACAGATGCTGAAGGGACACTGCGCTATATTCTAAATGAAATAAAAAGGGGTAAAACTGTTACATTGGGATCGTGTCGGTTTAAAATGGAGAACAGCGATAAAAAGGTATAATACTATTTAATATTATAATTATTTTATCCTGTATAAACTTTTGTCATTGGCAAACTTGACTGAACCTTTATAGTATTTATGTATTTCGTGGAGTGTTACTTTTTCTCTCCCAAGTGTTCTTAACATTCTATGTGAGAGTACCACTCTTTTTGGGTGTGCTTTTTGTGCTATCTTCCCTATGATGCCAGGTGTCATATGAAGGTTGGCTGCCACCCCTGTGGCTCCTTTGGGTACGGCGTTGTGTGCGACTAAAATATCTGTATCTTTTGCCAAAGTCTCTAAGGTATGGTAGTCTCCATTCATATCTCCGGAGAATGTAATACTTTTGCTGCCTATATTGACTCTGTATGCCAAAGCAGGGATAGATCCGTGGTGTACGGAGACTGCAAATATATGGATATCACCTTCTCTATAGATCTCTTTTACTTTACGAGAATCATCGATATCATATGCTTTGATCTGAAGTCTTGCAGAGCCATCTAAATGGTCACCTAAATACTGCCATGCACCTTTACCATCTTCAAAGAGTCTCCGTATAAAGTCTTCTGTACTTGGCATATAGTTGTTTTCTTTTGGTCCATATAAGAGTAAATTTCCTGAGGCTCTGGTAAAAAATGCAGATTTAAGCAGTGCAGGGAGGTCTGCTGTGTGGTCTACATGCAAGTGTGTCAATAATATGACATCAAGGTTAGGTATTTTGGCATTCACCTCTTCAAAACGAAGTGATGCTCCACCGCCAAAGTCAACAAGAATACGACTTTTTCCGTTTATCCATACAATATAACCGGTAGAAGCACGTTTGTCTCCACTTTCAGGACCCCCTGATCCCAAAATTTGCAGCCATACTTTTGCCTGTCCGAAGAGTAAAGTAGAAGAAAATATAAATACTAAAATAACGCTTTTCATAGGATGTTCCTTATTACATAATCATTACACACTGAAAATTCTATAATAAGTCTATGTAATGATCGTGCAAAGGATGTGTGATGAAGAATTTTTTAGGTGAGTGCCGTATACTGTTCTCTTATCCGAAGAATATTGTACTGTTATTGAGCCGGTTGGTTATTGCGTATGGTTTTGCCGTACCTGCACTTGTCAAGATAAATGATCTTGAAGGTACAGCAAAATGGTTTGGAAGTATTTCTATTCCTTTTCCTACGCTCACTGCCTATCTGGTTTCAGGTATTGAGACCATGGGGATCATTTTGCTTATTTTGGGGCTTTTTACACGCTATATTTCCATTTTACTTGGTTTTGTGATGCTTGGTGCTATACTTTTTGTGCATGCAGGACATGGTTTTTCTGTTGCACAAAACGGTATAGAGATACCGCTTTATTATTTTATTTTCCTTATGCTCTTTGCCAGTTTTGGCGCAGGGAAGTACAGTATGGACAGACTTTTATTTGGGGAGGGAAAAGATGAATAAAGAAAATCTACTGGCTTATTTCTCTGTACTCTCCTCTGACTGGAGCATACTGATAAAACTTTTTATTGTGACCATAGGAGTGATCATGATCGCTGTTGCGATCTATGATCGGTTTGTGCAAAGAAAAAACCAGCTTCTCATAAACTACCCACTTGTAGGGCGTATGCGATACCTTTTCTATATGCTTCGTAACCCTATGCGTCAGTATTTTGGAGATGAGACATTCTATAATTCTTTTGAAAAACTGGACTGGATCAATAAAGTAGCTGCAAAGAAAAGTCCTTATCTCTCCTTTTCTCCCACTAAACCCTACGGCAATCAAAAAACCCTTTTTAAACATGCCAATTTTGTGAAAGAGGAAGATGAAGTACAGAGTAATTTTTCAGTCACATTCGGGAGAGAAAGAAGAGAGCCGTATGTCAGTAAAAGTATTATAGGACGCTCAGCTATGAGTGATGGAGCGATCTCTCCCGAGGGGACACGTGCTTTTGCCAAAGGTGCGTTTAAAGGGAAATTTCCCATTAATACAGGGGAGGGAGGGCTTACTTCAAATTTTCTGACAACATTGCATTGTACGGATTGTAATTCAGCATATTTGGAAATGAAAGAGGGAACACAATTTGCAAAAAGCATTTACCGAATTATGAAATTTTTTACCAATAAAGAGGTGGCAGGACGGATCTATAGAAAAATGGTAGTACGTCAGAAAGACAGAGGGTCCTTCATATTTGACCGAAGTAAACTGGTCTATTTCAGGATCGATTGGAGCAAACCCCTGGAACTTTACCCTACAGATGTTCCTGCCGGATTGCCGGATATTACTTTTCAAATGGGAAGCGGACTTTATGGAGTAAGAGATAATAAGGGAGTATTTGATGCACAACGCTATCAAAAGGTAATGCGCTTTTGTCGTATGACGGAGATCAAACTGGCACAGGGAGCAAAGCAGACAGGAGGTAAACTTCTTGCAGCCAAAGTAAGTGATGATATCGCCTATTATAGAGGTATCCCTGCACATAAAGACCTTATCAGTCCAAACCGTTTTCCCTATGCAACCGATATGGATACATTTTTTGACTTTATCTCCGAGTTGCAGGAACTTTCCGGAAAACCGGTAGGCTTTAAGATCGTTATCTCCGATAAGGAAGATTTTGAACTCTATGCCAAAGCATTTAAAGAGAGGAGAGAGAAAGGAGAGAGTATAGCGGATTTTATCACCATTGATGGTGGTGACGGCGGTTCGGCAACAGCACCTCTTGAGATGATGAGCAAAATAGGATTACCTATTCGTGAGTCACTGAAACTTGTCACTGAAATTTTGGATACGTATGGGCTTAAAGGAAAGATCAAAGTCATTGCAGCAGAAAAGGTGTTAACTCCCGATGATGTGGTGGAACTGCTCTGTTACGGTGCGGACTTCGTGAACATTGCCAGAGGATTCATGATCTCAGCGGGATGCATACGGGCCAGAGAGTGCAGTGGAGCAGGGGGAAGAAACTGTCCTGTAGGGCTTGCTACCATGGATGAAGCCAAACGGAGCAAGTATCTTGTAGAGCAAAAATCCAAGCATGTAGCCAACTACCACCATGAACTTCTGCACGGTGTACGCTCACTTTTAGCTGTAATGGGCAAGAAGAGTGTATCAGAGCTTGATATGGATGATTTGATCATACGTTAAAAAATGGTTAAACTAGTTGCCTTATAATTTGAGTATCTAAAATATAAGGAGCACAAAATGTTCACAAAAAGATTTTCACTTTTACTGTTGCCCTTAGTCGCAACACTTTCACTGCATGCAAACGATCCTTTTAACGATCCATTCTTCAATGATCCGTTCGGAGATGATATTTTTAAAGAGATGATGCAAATGCAGCAAAATATGGACAAAATGTTCAATCGTATGAATCATCGTATACAGCAGCGTTCTTCCGGTTTGGTAAGTCCTTTGGGTACATATAAAATGGCTGTACAGAATCAACTTTCAGATAAAGGAGACCATTACGAGCTTGTAACGAATATTCCGGAGAGTAAAGAGAATCATATCGATATTAATACACAAAACGGTGTGATGTCCATTACCGCGAAGGTTGTAGAAGAGCAAAAAAACAAAACGGGCAATATGGTAAGCCAATCCCGCTCTGTTCGAATGTATCAACAAAGTATGACACTTCCGCAGGATGCAGATGAAAGTACGATCAAAACAGAATATAAAAACGGAAAGCTTGTGGTGAGTATTGCTAAGAATCTTTTGACAGGCTCAGGAGCCAAGGCTGTGAAGCCTAAGAAAGATATTCCTAAGATCATGAAAAATCCTTCAACAGTTTCAGGAAGTGAAAAGAAAAAAACTCAGGAGAGTAAAGAGACAAAAGATCCTTCGACAAACTCAGGAAGCAAGCAAGAAAATAACAGTACCATTAAAAAAATGACACTGCATACCGATGTGCATGAAATGAGTTAACACAAATAAAGGATTAGGAGCAGCAATTTCCACTGCTGCATTCATCTTTCTTTTTGAAATAGGGCTTTACCATAAACCACAATACCAATCCCCATAATATTATGGAGGAGAGTGTGTCTATTATACCTGCTTCTTCGTTCATATGAATGAGTGAAGTGGGGTCAATATTTGTACTGTCAAAAATGTAGTCCAGTCCCAATCCAAAGAGCATACTTCCAAGAATAATACTTCCTAAATAGATGAAGAGTGATTTTGAGCCCAACATTTTTTTCACAACTCCGATAGTGACGGTATTGGTTGCAGGTCCTGCAGAGAGAAATACAAAAGCAGCACCGGCACTGACCCCGGAGAGCATAAGCCCCGCAGCTATGGGAAGTGAAGCCGTAGCACAGACATACATCGGTACAGCAATGGCAATGACAATAAGGTAACTCAGCCAAGTATTCTCTTTTAGAAGTTCTGCCAGATTTTCAGGGATAGCCACGGTGATGAGCGCACCTAAAAGTAGCCCCCAAAAAAGAGGTTTGGCAATGTCGCCAAGCAGTGTGATAAAAGCATACTTCAACGCAGTAAGAAATGAAAATTTTTTTGAACTCTTGTCATTGTCTTTTGCTTGTGTGTTTAGAGCAGATATAGAAGATGTTCCTACAGGTTTAAATGTAGAAAATCCCACTGTAGAGGTAGATCCTGTATCAACTCTCAATGTTTGATTGGTTACTGAGCCTGCTGAAGTAGGTGAGGTATCTTTATCAAAAATATTTGTCAGAATACCTGCAAGCATAGCAATGATCATGGATGTTACAACACGATACAGTGTGAATATCCATCCGAATATTCCGTAAGTTGCCAGTATTGAGTCAACACCTGTAATAGGTGTAGAGATAAGAAAGGAGAGTGTTGCACCTTTGCTTGCACCTGATTTTTTAATAGAAGTAGCCAAAGGAATGACCCCGCAGGAACAGACTGGTAGGGGAATACCAAAGAGTGTGGACTTTACCACGGAAGAGACATTGTCTTTCCCTAAATGTTTGGTAACGATACTGTCGGGTACCAACTCATGCAAAATACCGGCAAATAGAAGACCAAAAAGAATGTAGGGAGCCATGGCAATACTCAACTGCCAGAGTGCTTCAAAAAAGTGTGTTACTTCCAAAATGGGACCTTTTTACTCTTATTTAACCTAATCTATCATAACTTTTCTTTAGAATAGCTCAAAGAAGTGCATGTATTTCGTTGTCTTTGTACCATTCTCTAATTTTTCCCCATGCTTCGTGTGCGCTCTCTGCAAACATAAAGATATTAAGATCGCCTGGAGCGATCACCCCTTCGTCAGCCAAAAAATTGAAATCAATGACTTTATTCCAATAATTTCCTGATACCAGTACGACCGGAATAGGAGGTGTTTTGTGTGTCTGTATCAAAGTAAGGATATCGGTCAGTTCATCTAATGTACCAAATCCTCCCGGGAAAACTACCAGTGCCTTTGCACGTTGCAGAAAATGCAGTTTGCGTATGGCAAAGTAATGGAACTGAAAACAAAGATCCGGTGTAATGTACGGATTGGGGAACTGCTCATGTGGGAGTTCGATGTTCAGTCCTATACTTTTTGCTCCTACATCAAAAGCACCACGATTGGCTGCTTCCATAATACCTGGACCTCCTCCGGTCATAAGTGTGACGCGGCTGTCATTTGGTCCCTTTCCGCTTAACCCTACAAGCTTTCCAAATTCCCTTGCTTCATTGTAATAAGTACTTTTTTCAAGCATACGCTCTGCAATACGGAATTGAGAAAGGAGTGTTTCTGATTGTACTGATTTTTCTAAATCTTTTTCCAATTCTTTTACATGTTTCAATGCAGTGTCATGCTCAATTATCCTAGCGCTTCCAAAAACAACGATAGTATGGTCTATATGCTCTTCACGTAATTTTGCTTCCGCTCTGAGGTAATCAAGCTGAAGCCTTATACCTCGTGCTTCATTGGAATTGATAAAAGAGATATTCTCTTCAAGAAGCTGATAGCTTGGGTTTTTCATGATCTCTTTTATGAGTTTTTCTGCATTGGGATCTTCCAGTGTAGATTTTGGTTGTTGCCAGGGGAATTGATACTGTTTTTCTGATTTTTTTTTCATAAATTTTCCTTTATATTTAGTAAATTAATTGAATCCGGAACTATAATATAATTATACCTCTAAGTTTATAATTGAAACCAGCTTCTTTCAAGTGCCTCACTGAAAGTAGGATGTGCCATAATGGTACGCTGTGCTAGTGGAGCATCCATTTCTCCGGCAAGTGCTATTGCTACAGGAGCAATGAGCTCTTCAGCATTGGGTGCAAGTATTTCCGCACCCAGAATGAAGCCTTCCCCGTCGGCATAGGTGATCATCATGCCGTGTACAGCATCATGAAAAAGCGAGGCGGTAAAACGGTTTAGAGGCATCACGCTCTCTTTGAAATCAGCATTGCGTTTTTTAAGTGTGTGCCGTGTCTCACCGACCCACGCATAGCTCATCGGAAGAGTATGCATGAATTTTACGACATGCGAAAGATTCAGCCTGTGCGGTGTTCTGCCCAGAATTTTCTGTGTGACATAAAGTGCTTCGGCACGCGCTGCATGGGCAAGCTGCAGCTTGCCGTTGCAGTCTCCGATGGCATAGTGCCCGGAAAGTGTCGTTTCAAAATCATCATCTGTCACAATGCCTTTTCCCACTTTGACCGCGTCTGTCCCGATGACACCGGTATTGGGTGTGCGTCCTGTAGCAACGAGTAGTTTTTCAAAGTATCTGCTGCTGCCGTCTTCGAAGGTGATGTGCACACCTCTCTGGGTACTCTTGGCTTTAATAACAGGGTGGTTTCTAAGGTGCTCCATGCCAAGTGTTTCCAACTGTTTTCTCATACTGTTCACAATAAGCGGGTGTGCCCCTTTGAGTAAGCCTTCATGCCTAGATATAAGTGTCACCCTTACACCGGCAGAGAGAAAAAAACTTGCCATTTCCCGTCCGATGGCACCGTCACCGTAAATAGCGATCGTTTTGGGAAGATGCTTCATTTCAAGTACTTCATCACTGGTAATGATCTCCTCGGCATCATACGCTATCCCCTTAGGTATGAATGCAGAAGAACCGGTACCTATGATGATATGCTTTGCTTCATAGATTTTCCCTTTCACTTCTACTTTGTGCGGGGCAATAAGTTTTCCCTCCCCCTCAATAAGATCGATATCTCTGCATTGATCTATGACTGCTTTGTTGGCACTTTTGCATAGTTCGTTTTTTTTTCTCACAAGTGTTTCCATATTGAATGTCAGTGTACCTCTAAAATACGCGTTTTGGCTCTCTCGAAGTATATTGGCATAATGCAGAAACATCTTGGAAGGAATGCAGCCTTTATGCAGACAGGTTCCACCAAGATGAGCCATCTCTTTTTCAATGAGTGCCACTTTAAAGCCGTTTTTTGCCGCAATGACAGCTCCGGCATAGTTGAGCCCTCCACCGATATAAAGCAGGTCATACATTATTGCTCCTTAAAACTCTTGGGATCTATAGCAAGATCTTTCAATGTTTGCATAAACAATGCCGCCTGATATCCGTTGACAATGCGATGATCGATTGTCAGTGTTATGGCTAAGTTCCCGTTACTTTCACTTCCTATCGCAGCGATACCACAGTCATTCCTGTTGATCATGGCATCAAACTGTCTAATGCCTGTCATTCCCAAATTGGAGATGCCGAAGGTTGAGCCGGTAAGATCTTCTTTTGTCAGTTTTCGTGCTTTGATCTTTGTCTTGAAGGTCTTAAGTTCTTCTGCGATCTGTGTAACTTCTTTTTTGTTTAGCTCTTTAAAGACGAGCATATAGAGTAATTCTCCATCAGCCATGGCAAGAGAAATGTTGGCATTGGGCCAGAGTTGTATCGTATTTGTTCCCCATGTCATACGAAAATTATCATGCTGCATCATAGCTTCCGATATAAGTTTCAGCAGCCAGACTGTGACAGTAAGTTCTTTTGTTGCATATTGGTTCAGTAATGCGGTATCGAGATAATCTGTCATGTGATAGACCGGTTTTTTTACAGATTCACTAAGCATAGCGATTATGGATTTTTGGGAGATAGTAAGTGGCTTTTCCAATGGGATATCATGGGATTCAATGTAAGCTTTTATATCAGCTTCATTATGTTTTTTCCCCGCTTCAAACATATCTATTGATAAATGATAAAGGCTTATGAGTTTCAATGCTTTTGGTGTAAAATAACGCTGCATATAATAACGTTTAATATCGGATACATGTACTGGGAGTGGAAGTTTTTTTTCTTTTTGAAGCTGTTTGATATTGAGTCCATATTTTTTCGCCTCTACACGTGCACGAGGAGATGACTCTCCTCCAGTAAAGGAAGAAGGTTCTGTATCGGTGGTACCCAGCAGTATATCAATAGGATTGAGATCTGCTGTAGAAACTGATGGAGAAGCAGTCTTATCTGTTTCCCCGAGCTGAGGGCTGTTCTGTACTTGAGGCTTTGGTATGGATACCTCTGTGTGTCTCTCTGTCTGCTCTTTTGCTGGTACTCCCTGTTTTTTATTCTCAGGTACTTCTCCTGTTGAAGTGCTATCTGTATCTATCAGAGCTATTGTTGTTCCTACAGATACGGTTGTTCCCTCTTTGACCAGAATTTTTTTGACCACACCACTTTTAAATGACTGTATCTCAATGACCGCCTTGTCACTCTCGACTTCGGCAATGACATCACCGTTTTTAACTGTATCTCCGGGTTTGATCTTCCATTCAACAAGTTCTCCCTCATCCATTGAGTCGGAGAGACGGGGCATGACTACTTTATAATCCATTCTTATTCCCCCATGCCATGATCTTTTCTGCAATCTTTTCCGGTGTGGGAATAGAAGCAAGCTCAAGTGTACGGTTATAAGGAATAGGTACATCTTCTCCGGCAAGACGCAGCGGTGGTGCGTCGAGGCTGTAGAACATTTCTTCCGCGGCCCAGCTTACGATCTGTGAACCGAAACCGCCTGTTTTGTGGTCTTCTTCCACCACGACAATGGCACCGGTCTTTTTCAGGGAAGTTTCCAGCGTCTCGTAATCGATCGGATTGAGCGAACAGAGGTCGATCACTTCACAGCTTTTGCCAAGCTGCTTTTCTATTTCGGGAACCGCTTCCATCACATCGTCAAGCATTTTGAGATAGCTGACGATCGTCATATCCTGACCCTCTTTGACAACACGTGCCTTGAGAGGATCGATAGCGGTTTCAAAGTCAATATCGCCTTTTTTATTGTAGAGTAGCTCATGCTCGATAAAAATAATAGGATCATCACTCATAATGGCAAACTGCAATGCATGATAGGCATAGTTGACGTCACTCGCTGCCAGTACGGTCAGACCGGGTACAGCACTGAGCATCTGTTCATAACTTTCCGAGTGCTGTGCCGCAAGCTGCCGGCTGACACCCTGGGGAAAGCGTACTACCATAGGCAGGGTGATCTTCCCTGCGCTCATATAACGGTATTTCGCCATATGGTTGATGATCTGATCGAAGGCAAGCAGACCGAAATTGGCTGTCATGATCTCCGCAACCGGACGCAGACCGCCGATAGCCATGCCTACCGCATTTCCGACAATGGAAAGTTCGGCAATAGGGGTGTCAATAAGACGTCTTTCGCCGTATTTGGCGACCAGTCCTTCCGTGACCCGGTAACTGCCGCCGTAGAGTCCCACATCTTCACCCAGTACCACAACGGTTTCATCCATTTCCATGGTTTTGTCGATAGCTTTGTTCAGTGCCTCACGATACAGCATGGTTTTTCCTTTCAGCAAAAATATCTTCATAGAGTTCGGCAAGCTCCGGTTCTACTGCCGATGCAGCGAAAGCGACCGCTTCGTCCACACAGTTCTGTGCGCGTTTCTGTATGGTCTTTATGGCATCAGGTGTGATACCGTATTGGGAAAGAAGTAGCTGTTCCATTCTGTCAATGCTGTCTTTTCCTTTGCATATCTGCATCTCTTCCTTGCTGCGATAGGTATTGGCATCGGCAACAGAGTGTCCTTCATAGCGGCAGGTCATCGCTTCGAGGAACACCGGTCCGTGTCCATCCTGTATGAGTGACTGTGCCTCTCGGACTGATTCATAGACCGCAAGGGCATCCATACCGTCCACCTCTCTGGTGATCATGTAGGGTTCCGCCTTTTTGGCCTGTTTTTCAAACGGTGCGACTCTGGTGATCTTCGTGCCTATGGCATACCCGTTGTTCTCACACAGAAACAGCAGCGGAAGTTTCTGGGTACTTGCATTGTTGATCGATTCAAAAAAGGCACCGCCATTGGTGGCTCCGTCGCCAAAGACCACCATGACGCCGTCTTCACGGCCCTGGTATTTGCGTGCATAGGCGCAGCCAACCGCATTGGGTATCTGTCCGCCTACAATAGCATCGCCGCCGTAAAAGAAATGGGAAGGGTCGAAGAGGTGCATCGACCCGCCTCTGCCGCGGCTTATACCGGCAGCTTTTCCGAAAAGTTCCGCCATGACATCTTTGGGATCCATACCCCGTGCGATGGCCATGACATGTTCACGGTACGTCGTAAAGACATCACCTTTGTCAAATGCTTTCATTGCTGCAACACTGAAGCCTTCCTGTCCGATATCGAGATGCAGGAAACCGGCAATATCACCGCCCATATAGTGTTCTTTTGCCGCCAGTTCAAAAGTACGCCCCAGTACCATGTCATAATAGATCTCTTCCGCGAGCAGTTTGTTCATTTTTACTTCTCCTTCTTATCGTATTGTCCTATTTGAGAATATTTATTGACTTTGGTAAAACCATCTCATCCCATTTATCTTTTCACAGTATAATCCAAAATGGTTAATATGGCGTAAAGCAAAGAGAAAAGAGCAGATATAAAATGGTAAAATGGCGTTATATCGGAAATGGACCGGGTTCAGCAGAATGGAATATGGCTGTAGATGAAGCACTGCTGCGTTCTTTCAAAAAAGGGGATGCTCCTATTCTGCGTCTTTATGGATGGGAAGTACCTTCGCTCAGTTTCGGACGTTTTTCCCGTCCTGAAGAAGTGCTGCATCTGGAAAAGGTTAAATCGTTGAAAATACCGTATGCACGGCGTATGACCGGAGGCGGTATTCTTGTGCACGGCAGTGATATCTCCTATACGCTGATCGTTCCGGGAGCATGGGTGAAAGAGAAGGGTGTCAAAGAAAACTACCGCTATCTCTGCCGTTTTCTTCTGACACTTTACCGTCAGGCAGGATTGGATGCAAATTTTGCACAGCAGAAAAAGTGTACACTGGAGCATACCGATGTCTGTCTTGCCGGAACGGAAGCATATGATATTGTCATTGACGGCAAAAAGATCGGAGGGAATGCCCAGCGGCATACCCGCAATGCGCTGCTGCAGCACGGGAGTGTCCCGCTGAGTATCGATGCAGAACGGTTTGAAACACTGTTTAGGCAGGAAACAGGCTTTGAAAGGAGTGTGACCTTTGAAAAACTGGGTATCGGTATGGATGCGGAAACATTGACAGAATCGCTTAAACAGGCTTTTTGCGAAACATATGAGACTGTATTGTATGACGAACCACTGCGCAAAGACGAATATGCGCTTGCCGTCAAACTTTTTAATGACAAATATACGAAGGAGGCATGGAATGTCCACGCAGAAGATAACATTCTCCAAACCTGAATGGCTGAGAAAGAAGATCACCCTGAGCAGTTTGCGCGAGGTTGAAGCGATTATTGCAAAAGGCAGGCTGCATACCGTTTGCCAGGAGGCGATGTGCCCCAATATCGGTGAATGTTTTTCAAAGAAACAGGCTACTTTTCTGATCTTGGGGAAGCAGTGTACCCGGCAGTGTACTTTCTGCAGTGTCTCCAAAGAGATACCGCTGCCGCCGGACCCGGAAGAACCCGGACATGTTGCCCAGTCCGTTGAAGCGATGGGGCTGCGTCATGTCGTGATCACCAGTCCGACACGGGATGACCTGCCTGACGGCGGTGCTGCGCATTTCGCCCAAACTGTGCAGGCTATTAAACAGATGGATGATACGATCGTGGTAGAACTGCTGATCCCAGATATGCAGGAGAAAGAGGCGGCTTTGAAGACCATTGCACACAGCGGTGCCGAGCTCATCGGTCACAATCTTGAAACTGTGCCCCGGCTTTACCACATTCGCAAAGGTGCCAAATACGAACGCTCTTTGCGTGTCCTTAAAAAGCTTTCCCTGCTCAATCCGGATATTATGACAAAAAGCGGCATTATGCTTGGTCTCGGAGAAAAAGAAGAAGAAGTCACAGCACTGCTGCACGATCTGCTGGAGCATGACTGCAAACTGCTGAGTATCGGTCAGTATCTTGCGCCTTCCAAAGAGTATACCGAAGTGGTCGAATTTGTGCCGCCGGAGCGTTTTGACTATTTTCGGGACAAAGGAATGGCAATGGGCTTCCGCTATATCAAAAGCTCACCCTATACCCGAAGCAGCTATATGGCAGATGAATATCTAAAGGCCTAAGCCAAAAACGTATTTTAGCGGTATATTATGTGTTTGAAAATTCATCCAATGCTTTTTCAACAGGGATCATATACATCAGTGCCGGTCCGCCATGCATCAGCACTGCCTGCATCGCTGCATCGATCACTTCTTCTCGGCTGGCACCATGGGAAAGTGCACCTTTGATATGTAGTGCAATACACCATTCACATTGAGCAGCAATGGCAAGTGCCACATTGATAAGATCTTTATCTTTGCTACCCAGTGCTCCCGGTTTTTCAACACTCATCATAAACTGGTTAAATGCTGCTGTTTGTTTTGGGGATTCTTTTTGCAATTTTTCTATGAGTGTTTTGATCTCATCAAGTTTTTCTGTATAAGTGCCCATATTTTCTCCTTTAAAGGTTATATTATCAATCATATACTATTTTGTTTAGTGAAGTCAAGCTACTATAGGATATCTTTTATCAGACCTTACTTGTTTTTGAACGTGTGTAGTGTTATAATTATTCATAGTAAGAAAATTGAAATCATATTAAGAAAGGTATAGAATGAGGAATATAGCCATTTTGTGTTCCGGCGGTGATGTTTCAGGAATGAATGCGGCATTGAAACGTTTTGTTGAATACAGTTTTGATAAAGGACTCACCCCTTATTTTGTTGAGCATGGCTTTGAAGGATTGATAGACAATAAGATATATAGAGCTAGCTACAGTGATGTTGCAGGTATTATTTCACGTGGTGGTACAAAGATATACACAGCACGGTCAAAACGTTTTTTAGAGCAGAAATACCGTGAACTGGCACTGAATAATCTAAGATCACACGGCATAGAGTATCTGATCGTACTGGGTGGTGACGGTTCATTTAAAGGGATGCAGAAACTCAGTGATGAGAGTGAAGATATAGGATTTAGCGGCATACCTTCTACCATAGACAATGATATTGCAGGAACGGAGTATTGTCTTGGAGTCGATACGGCACTGAATATTATTAGAACTGCCATAGATGCTATACGGGATACAGCGTCTTCATTTGGTCGGGCTTTTGTGATTGAGACTATGGGGAGGGAGTGTGGGTATCTAGCACTGGTCTCGGCACTGACATGCGGTGCTGAGATGTGCCTTATACCGGAGATCCCTTATGATCTTAACAGGTATAAAAAGCATTTTAAAAAACAAAAGGAAGAAGGTAGGGCATATTTCATTGCTATTGTTTCCGAATCTTTACAAGACTCAGAACAGACAGCAAAGTGGTTTGAAGATGAAGTAGGTATTGAATCACGTGTCACGGTACTTGGGCATATCCAGAGAGGAGGAAACCCGACAGTGTATGATCGTCTCATGGCATTTAAGTTCGTGACACATGCCATAGACGGATTACTTGAGGGAGAGAAAAGTTCTGTAGTCTGCTATAACGCTGGGGGCTTCAGTCGTCAAAAAATAGAAAATGTTGCTTTTAAGAAATATCAGATAAACAGTGAACTCTTAAAATTTGGCAAAGAGTTCAATGCTCTAGAAAAGTATAAAGTACAAAAAGTTTGAAACTAATATTTTTGGGAACAAGTGCAGGAAAACCTACAAAAGAGAGAAATGTCTCTGCACTCGGAATGGAATTTGAGCAGGATAGCAAGTGGTATCTTTTTGACTGTGGGGAAGCGACACAGCATCAAATCATGCGGAGCAGACTCTCCATTGGCAAACTTGATTCCATTTTCATCACCCATCTTCATGGTGACCACTATTACGGATTGCCGGGGCTACTGTCCACCAAGATGCTGGATAAAGCATTCAGACCTTTGCGTATTTACGGTCCAAAAGGGATCAAAAAATTTATTGAGTGTGTGCTTGATATTTCGTTCGAACATCTGGGATATGTACTTGAAGTCATTGAATATGAAGTAGAGGAAACTTTGACATTTGATAAATTTTCATTAAAAGTACTACCTCTAGTACACTCCGTAGAAAGTTTTGCTTTTTATATGAAGGAGAATGACATAAGCAACAAACTCAATGAAGAGAAACTAAGAGCCATAGGACTGAAACCGTCACCCCTTTACGCTGAATTGAAAAAGGGAAGGGGCATTATGTTTCAGGGAAAGCAGCTTGATCCCAAAGAGTTTATGCTTGAACCTATATTGGGAAGATCTATTATCATTGCCGGAGACAACAGTAAACCGGCTGTTCTTGGAAAATACCTAGAATATCTCGATCTCCTGGTGCATGAATGTACCTATACACAAGAAGTATATGACAATCTTCCGGTAAAAGTATTGCATACGACTGCAAAAAAACTTGCCCAGACAATAGAGAAAAAACATGTCAGAAACCTAATTGCTACGCATATAGCTCCCCGATATAACAAGCATAGCCGTTTTAATGTAGAGATGATATATGAGGAGCTCAAACAGTATTATACGGGGCGACTGTTCATTGCCAATGATTTTGATGTGTATCTGCTTGGCAGGAATAGGATCCTTGAAAAACTATGATCTGTCTTTTTAGAAGACTAAATACAGAGTACCTGTTTGATCTTCTCCTGATTCAGTTTTTTGATCAGTTTGGCAGAAAGTTTTCCATAACGCTCTTCATCCAGAGAAAGTGTTGTCTGTATCTCATTGGTAGGTATCATTTCTGCCCAGGCCTTGAGAAGTTTTAACTCTTTTTTTGTAAGTTTTGTTTTAAGTACCTCTCTAAGTTCATGCTCATCTTTGAGTGGATGTACCAGTTTTTTGATATGTTTTTCTATCTCTTGATTCAGTGTTGACATGCTTGTTCCTCTATTAAATTAACGATCACAATGATGCTTAATATGTGCCTCATCTATCACTTTTTGCATAGTAGTATGCAAATCCTCAAACCAGTTTTCAGGACTGTTTTTTACATCGATCGTAGGTAAAAACTTAAAATGTACTGTTCCGCTGTGAGCCGTTCTTTCATGTTCATTCAGTATCCATTTGCTACCTGTGATAACAACTGGTTGGACTTTAAGTCCTAATTTATTTGCAATGATTTTCGTTCCTTGTTTAAACGGAAGAAGCCTTTGATCTTTGGCTCTTGTCCCTTCAGGAAAAATTGCTACAGCCCGATGCAGTTTTTCTTTAGAGATATTGACATCCTTTACCAACTTCACGAGTGCCGCCTTATTTCCTCTGTTTAATGAGATCATCTCCCCGTAACGTAGAAGATAGCCAAACCACGGGGTATCAAAAAGTTCTTTTTTTGCTACCCATCGAAGATGGTTATTTTGCAGAGCCTCCATGGCAACAATATCAACGATACCCTGATGATTCATCACATACATATCGGCATCCGGATCCATTTCACCTTCCTGCACGACTTTCCCTCCCATCATAAAAAGGGTAAGTTTATTGATATAGTGTATTATCAGACCTTTTTTCTCTTTAAAGAGCATCATCGTTGGAATCATAAGTATAGCTGTATTCAATGAAATAACAGCTGCACCCCAGTAAAATCTAATTTTTGCAAAGATCTTCATTTTTGATCCATCCTATTATTCCTTTTTTATACTCTACTTTTTTAAATTCACCCCGCTCAGCCAGCAGCATGGTTTCTATTTTATTCTCAATTCTTGTACTTATGGTACTGGTCTGTGTAGGTAAAATGTAGAGTGGGGCACCTTGTTTTACACATATTTTTTTATGGGGAATATAAAAAGTCATTAACGTAATGAGCGAGACTACCCCTAAAACGAGATAGAAAA
This sequence comes from Sulfurovum sp., assembly GCA_026990595.1. Taxonomy (GTDB): domain Bacteria; phylum Campylobacterota; class Campylobacteria; order Campylobacterales; family Sulfurovaceae; genus Sulfurovum. The sequence continues at coordinate 10,448 of JALXCZ010000001.1, read as the reverse complement.
AATCTCTTTTCCATAAGAACATAACCAAAAAGAAAAGTGCAAAGAAAATGAGTGCATATCGTTTAAGTCTTTCAAATGCATCTACTTTTGGATTAAGATCAGATTGTGTTGTGACAGAAGCATTTGGTAATGCAACAGGGATATTAAGTGTAATAAAACGCTTTTTTATCGTATTGAAATAGTTAAATGCCAACTCTTTTTGTGTTCTTGGGAGTATGACATAAAATTCTGCGGTTACTTTAGCATACTCTCTTTTTATGTTTTCAACACCACTCTCCTCTACATTTGCTAACGTAATATCCTCAAGATTGGCTTCATAGGCTTCCAGTAAAAGTGTGACCATATGGTTTTTTATATCATAATTTGAGACTTGATAATTTTTTATTTTCATATTGGTAGCAAGTACATTACAAAAAGCTTTGGGTCTTTTTTTTAAAAAGGTAAGGGGTATTTGTTTCGGATCAAGAGAACTATCTGTCGTATCAGAAGTAATAAAAAGTCTGGGAATACGTATATCGACTTTAGCGGCTTTAAAATAGAAGGTATAAAAAGTATCATTTCCGTTTCTAACAGTAAGAGGTGTTTTAAAAAGAGGTTTTACGGAACTTGAAGCATCAAACTGAAACTGTGGATGATCATTGTGTTCTGAAGTATCAACAAGTGTTACAGGAAAAACCTGATACTTATAGACTTTTTTAGGCATGTAACTGTATTTATACTCATTTTGCGCAAACAGGAGGGTAGTCGTTAGAAAAAATATCCCCCATACTATCCAAAAAGAGACAGATCGTGGCATCAGGCTTCAAAACCCTTAAGCATACGAATACCGTCTTCACTTCCCAAAATAGCTTCTAAAGCACGCTCAGGGTGAGGCATGAGACCAAAGACATTTTTTGCTTCATTGCATACGCCGGCAATAGAGGTAACAGAACCGTTAATTACGACCGGATTCCCTTTTTCATCAGAATAACGAAGCAGTATCTGTCCATTGTCTTCAAGTTTCTTAAAACCTTCCTCATCGATATAGTAGTTACCGTCTGCATGTGCAATAGGAATATTGAGTACTTCCCCTTTAGTACATTGATTCAAAAATGCATTGTTATTATTGATGACACAAAGGTTTTGGTGTTTAGAGATGAAGTGTAGGTTATTGTTACGTTTTAAAGCACCCGGAAGCAATCCTGCTTCTGTAAGGATCTGAAAACCATTACAGATACCAAGCACTTTCCCACCGTTGTCTGCATATATCTTTACCGCTTTCATTACAGGTGAAAAACGTGCAATAGAGCCTGAACGCAGGTAGTCACCATAGGAAAACCCTCCGGGTATTACAACCAGATCAATGTCTTCAGGCAGTTTTGCTTCTTCATGCCATATAAGTTCAGTTGTGTGTCCCAATTTTTCAAATGCATATTCGGTATCAAACTCACAGTTGGTACCTGGAAATCTTAATACAGCTACTTTCATATTAGTTGATCTCTATCGTGTAATCTTCAATTACTGTATTGGCAAGCAGTGTCTCGCACATCTCTTTGACTTCTGCCTCAGCTTTTACTTTATCATCAGTATCGAGCTGAAGAATGATCTGTTTGCCAATACGTACATCTTTTACATCATCAAATCCTAAAGAATCAAGTGCATGGTGTGCTGCTTTTCCTTGAGGGTCAAGTACACCTTCTTTTAAAAATACGTTTACTGTTGCTGTCATTATTTATTTCCCCCTAAAATTCTGTTCAATACTTCTTCATAAGCCACTTTAAGACCACCTAAACCTTGTCTGAATCTGTCTTTATCCATTTTTTCACCACTCTCGCTGTCCCAGAGTCTAAAGTTGTCTGGACTTAGTTCATCGATCAGGATAATATTCCCATCTATATCTCTGCCGAATTCCAGTTTGAAGTCTACCAGTGTGAGATTGCGCTGAGCATAGAAATCTTTCAGCAGATCATTGATCCTTCTTGCCATATAGCGGATGTAGTCAAGTTCAGAAGTGTCTTTTACCAATTCCAAAATGAGACAATGCTGATCATTGAGCTTAGGATCACCAAGTTCATCATTTTTATAGTCAAATTCTACCAATGTAAAGGGAAGTACTTTTCCGTCTTCAATGCCAAGGTTTCTACTCAAAGATCCTGTAGCAATATTTCTTACGATTACTTCAATGAGTATGACTTCGGCTTTTTTGTGCAGCATATGGTTATCATCAAGCATCTTTACAAAATGTGAAGGTATACCTTTTTTGTTCAGGTATTTAAAAAGTTCTGTAGATATCTTGTTATTGAGTGCACCTTTTCCCTCTTCACTTGATCTCTTTTCACCGTTAAAAGCAGTCAGGTCATCCTTGAACTCCGAAATATAGAGTCCTTCATCTTCGGTAGACCAGATCTTTTTTGCTTTCCCTTCATAGACCAACGCCTTTTTCTCTGCCATTATTGTTTTCCTTTGTTTGTAATGATAAGTGCTTTTAAAATATCTGTAGCACTTTTGAGTTGCGTATCTTTTATAAGCTGATCTTTTGTAATGATCGTAGTGTCAACCTTGGTAGTATTATTCTCTTTTGTTGTGTTATTTCCTGTGATATTGCTATCAATTTTAATTGTACTGTTCGCATCGATCTTTTTCAACTCTATTTCTAAATGCTTTTTAAGATCTCTTTCTTTAAGTAGAATAGGGTCTTCCTGTACCTCTATTTTATTCAGGTGTGCCACAATATCCGGTTTAACACCTACATTCTGGATGGTTCTGCCACTTGGAAGATAGTATCTTGCTACAGTAAGCTTCAGTGCTTCAGACTGACCTACCGGCATAACGATCTGTACAGAACCCTTTCCAAATGTATTTTCTCCCACTGTTACGGATCGGTTGAAATCCTGAAGTGCCCCGGAGACGATCTCACTGGCACTGGCACTTCCGCCGTTGACAAGAGTCACGATTGGTGTATTTGTATCGGTATTCTCTTTGGTTGCTTTGTATGCAACATTTTCAGTAGCTACCCGACCTTTTTGACTGACGATCACACCATGATCTACAAAAAGATCTACCAGACCGACTGCCTGATCAAGCAATCCACCGGGATTGTTTCTTAAATCAAGGAGGATACCTTTGGTCTTAGGATGTTTGGCAATAGCTTCTTTGACACTTTTAACGACTTTTTGGTCAAAAGAGGTAATATGCAGATAGAGTATTGTATCATCGATGGTCTTTGCATAGACAGATTGGATTTTGATGATATCTCTGGTGATCTTTATTTTAAGCGGCTTAGGCTCATTTTTTCTAATGATCGTTAAAGTGATATCTGTTTTAGGTTTACCACGCATCAATTTCACAGAATCATCAATGTTCATACCTATGGTTGCTTTGTCGTCTATCTTTAAAATAATATCTCCTGCTTTGATACCGGCTCTAAAGGCAGGAGTGCCGTCAAGCGGTGCAATCACAGTTAATGCACCGTCCTTCATACCGATAGAGATACCCAATCCTCCAAATTCACCTTTTGTCTGAACAGAAAGGTCTTTGTAGGACTTGGTATCCATGAAAGTAGAGTGTGCATCAAGATTTGTCATGAGACCTTTAAGGGCTTTATCTACCAGGGTTGTTGTATTGACATCATCTACATACTCTTTTTCAATGACATTGAGAATTTGAGTGAACTTGATATAGGCTTCAAGTTTTTCCTTAGCTGATGAGGGAGCGGGGGTACTCTTTGCCTGAGCAAAGGTTCCAAAGAGGTAAGCGGCTGTTACTGTAGAAACCAGTCCTGCTACAATAACTTTTTTACTTTTTTTGATCATGAATGATATCTCTCCTGAGAATAAGTTTTTTATTTTATTAAAATATGACTAAGAGGTTGCTTTTTGGCAGTATATATTAGAAGGGTAAATCCAAGTTAAACATCTATCAGTCTCAATAAAATATTTTAGCAAAAAGAGATATCAGCACTGAAAAATCTTCTAGCAACAAAAAGAGAATGTGATTTTGTATGGCTAGAAAATAAATAGATCAGTGTGTACTGAGGAAAGCAGTTTCTTTGACAACGTGTCATCAAAAAGGAAATTTTCATTCTCAGAATGTAGTATAAGCAGATCAGCGTTCCGTGTATTTATATAATCTACAAGATCTGTATCAAATTCATCAACAAGTTCTCCACTTAGACCCGTCTCTTTTTTAAGTGTTTCAAATTCTTTTTTTTGCTCCTCCAACATTTCCTGCTCCAGCTCAATATCTGCTCCGGAATCTAGAGGTATGACAGTTAGATCGGTATCGAAAATATAATTTTCTGTTATATAGTAGGGTTCATAAAGCAATGTGATAGTTGCTGAAGGGAAAAGTGTTTTGATGTAGTGTATGAACGCAGCATTGTTCTCGTTGAGATCCACAGGAAATAGAATGTGCGTATAGGTTTTGGCTTCAGACTTCATTACTAAAAGAGGTGAAGAGACTTTTTTTGCCAGTTTAACTGTTGTCTTATCATGATAAAAAGAGATAATACAGGTTTTTTCTTCTTCTTTGTTCAGCGTAAGCACATGGTCTACAGTGTCTGATTCTTCAACAAAAATGACATAAGAAGATCTATTATCCAAAGTTGAAAGTGTTTTTTCTATTTCTGCTTTAACACATTTTTTATCGAGCTTTTGCGTTCCATCATCTTTAAAATAATCGGGTAATGCAAAAAGAGAATCTTCATGTACAAAAAGTATTTCTAACACTGCAGAATTTGATTTTGAAATAGTAATAGCTTTTTTTAAAAGAATTTCTATTTCATCTTTTTTTTGAATCAGAACCAGTACTTTTTCTATTTTTTTCAACATATTCTCTCCTTCATGTCTTGTTTAAATTTCTTTTCCATTTATTGTAGCACTAATTTCTTCTGTTTCCAAAAAATTCCAGCATCATAACAAAGAGGTTGATAAAATCAAGATACAAGGCAAGTGCTCCAACAATAGCTACACGGCTTAAACTTTGCTGATCATCTCCTGCCATTGCTTCTCCCATTGCTTTGATTTTCTGGGTATCATAAGCAGTAAGACCTACAAAGATGATTACACCAATCACACTGATCCACCATTCAAATATTGGACTTTGAAGAAAAAAGTTTACAATAATGGCGATAATGATACCAAGAAGCCCTACAAAAAGAAGGTTTCCCCATGAACTCAGATCAGTATCTGTGAAATAACCATAAAGACTCATAACACCAAAAGTCATGGCTGCTATAAAAAATGTTGTGACGATAGATGCTTCAGTGTAGATTAAAAAAATACTTGCCAGTGTCATGCCGTCTATGATGGAAAACAAAATAAACAATACTCTTGCTGTGGAGACATCCATCTTGTTGATCCCGGCAGAGATGGCAATGACCAATCCCAGTTCTACAAGAAAAAGAACCCATATCATATAAGGATTACCGAACAGAAGATGGAGTAAGGTGGCACTGTGTGTGACCATAAAAGCACTCAGACCTGATATAAGTAGACCTATCATCATCCAATGATAGACTGAATTTAACAATATATTGGTATCAGATTTACTTAAATGTGTTGTATAACTATTGTTTTGCATTATATTTTCCTTTACATATTAAATTTTTGTTTGATTATAACAGAAGTGAAAAAAGAAAAATGTTAGCTAGCTAGCAGAAATAAAAAAAATATTCTTTTAGAATAGTTTGTACGAAATGACCGATAGAAATGAATGGAGTGTAAAAATGGATCATATGATACAGGAAATAAGTCCTTTTGTCTCACATTATGGTTTATGGATCGTCTTTTTCGGGATGATGATTGAAGGGACTACCATGATTCTTATTTCCGGTATTTTGTGCTATTTGGGTTTCTTGTCCGTTACTGAGACAATGCCTGTTGCCATATTTGGTGCCATTGTGGGAGATCAGTTTTGGTATTTTCTTGGTAAAACCTATACACGTAAAGTACTGGAACGTTTTCCTTCCTTCAGACAGAGCATTGAAAAGCTTTCTAATGATGTAAAGAAAAAAGGTAATTTGATGGCATTTGGCAGCCGTTTTGTCTACAGTGGTGCGATCATTTTCCCTCTGGCACTGGGAGTATATGGCTATCCTCATAAAAAGTTCACACTTTTTGATGTAATAGGCGTAACCCTTTGGGCTGCTGTAGGTGTGAGCATAGGATATTTTCTCGGTACAGGAGCCGAACAGCTTTTTGGAGAGATCAAAAAGATCGAATATTTATTGCTGTTTATTGCTTTTGTAGCCATTTCGGTTTGGGGTGCACAACGTTATATGAAGTTTAAAAAAGAGAATAGATGAAAGATATACTTATGATATTTATAAGTATAACATATGGTAAACAGATAAAAGTATATACTATATAATAAGAAAGTAATTTTCTAAGAAAATAAAGGATCTATGATGCGTAAAAATATTAAATGGTTCAGAGAGATCGGCATCGAGGATGTCGCAGAGGTTGGGGGCAAAAATGCTTCACTTGGTGAGATGTATCAAAATCTGATACAAGAGGGAGTACGCGTTCCCAATGGTTTTGCAGTGACTTCCTCAGCATATAAATATATACTCGATTATAATGGTCTATGGGAAAAACTACATGCGGAGCTCGATGATCTCGATCCTGACAATGTACAACAGCTCCAAGAGCGTGGTGCAGCCTGTCGAGATCTTGTGTATCAGGCTAAGATCCCTGAAGATCTCAAAAATGAGATAGTTCAAAATTTTGCCAAACTTAAAAAAGAGTATGGTGAGTCGCTTTCCGTTGCTGTGCGCTCTTCAGCTACTGCAGAAGATTCCCCCGAAGCCTCTTTTGCCGGACAGAATGAAACCTATTTGAATATACACAATGAAGAAGAACTGCTTGATGCCTACATGCGCTGTCTTGCCTCCAATTTTACCGACCGTTCCCTGCACTATAAGTACGATAACGGATTTGATTATTATAAGGTCTATCTCTCTGTCGTGGTTATGAAAATGGTACGCAGTGATATCGGTGCGAGTGGTGTAATGTTTAGCCTTGACACAGAAACGGGTTTTAGAGATGTTGTGTTCATCAACGCTTCCTGGGGATTGGGAGAGAATGTCGTATTGGGCAGTGTTGATCCTGACAGTTTCTATGTGCATAAACCAACTTTTGTGAAAGGACACCGTGCCGTACTCAAACGACGGCTTGGAAGTAAAGCGATCAAAATGATCTTTACCAAAGAGGCAAATATAAGTAATATGGCAGTTGAGTACACCAAAAATATTGATACTACCAAAGATGAGCGTAAGCAATTCTGCATCACAGACGAAGATGTGATGGTGCTGGCTGACTATGCTATTAAAGTGGAAAACCATTATTCGCAGAAAGCAGGTTTCCATAAGCCAATGGATATGGAATGGGCCAAAGACGGCAGTGACGGACACCTTTACATGGTACAGGCGCGTCCCGAAACCGTCGAGTCACAGCAGAGCGGCTCTATTTTGAAGCTCTATCATCTTAAGGAGCATGGCGATGTCCTTACAACCGGCCGTGCCGTCGGTACCAAGATCGGTGCGGGAAAAGTACATATCATCAATGATGTTAAAGAAATGGATACCTTCAAAGCGGGTGAAGTCCTTGTTGCCGATATTACGACTCCGGACTGGGAACCGGTCATGAAGATCGCTTCGGCCATCGTGACGAACAAAGGCGGACGTACCTGTCATGCAGCGATCGTCAGCCGTGAGCTTGGACTGCCTGCCGTGGTAGGTTCTGTCAATGCCACCGAAGTACTCAAGAACGGCCAGGAAGTGACCGTGAGCTGTGCAGAAGGTGAAACAGGCTATGTCTATGAGGGCAAACTGGCATTTGAGATCCAGAAGACAGATCTCAGTGCTCTGCCGAAAACCAAAACGGAGATCATGATGAACCTCGGCGACCCGGATATCGCATTCTCACTGGCTTCTCTGCCGGTGGACGGGATCGGCCTGGCGCGTATGGAATTCATTATCAACAACGATATCAAAGCACACCCTATGGCGTTGAAACATCCGGAAAAGACTGATGATGCCACAAGAAAAGCACTGGAAGAACTGACAGACGGATATGACAATTTTGAAAGCTTTTTTGTCAAACGTCTCTCCGAAGGTGTTGCCACCATTGCAGCCACCGTGTACCCTAAACCCTGCGTGGTGCGCATGAGTGACTTCAAATCGAACGAATACGCTTCTCTGCTCGGCGGGAAATTTTTCGAGCCGACAGAAGACAACCCGATGATCGGTTTCCGGGGTGCGGCACGCTATGCAAACCCGGCCTATGAAGAGGGATTTGCCCTTGAATGTGCAGCGATGAAGCGGGTACGTGACGAGATGGGCTTTGACAATGTCATCCTGATGATCCCCTTCTGCCGCCGGGTGGAAGAGGGGCAGCGCGTCATCAATACGATGGCAAAATACGGTTTGAAACAGGGTGAGAACGGACTGAAGATCTATGTCATGTGCGAAATTCCGAACAATGTCATTTCCATCGATGAATTCAGCCAGATCTTTGACGGTTTCAGTATCGGTTCGAACGACCTGACACAGTTGACACTCGGAGTGGACAGGGACAGCGAGATCGTTGCCTTTGACTATGACGAGCGCGACCCGGGGGTACTGAAGATGATAGAGATGGCCGTACATGGTGCCCAGCGTAACAAACGCCACAGCGGCATTTGCGGACAGGCACCGTCTGACTACCCCGAAGTGGCTGAATACCTCGTCAAACTCGGCATCGACTCCATCAGCCTCAATCCGGACAGTGTGTTGAGTACACTGCCCAAGATCGTTGAACTTGAAAAGAAACTGGGCGAATAGCAAAATACGGAACAGAAGGATAAAAGATGTCAAAGAGCAGTATAAAATCTATAGATGCAGTGGAGATCCTCGATTCACGGGGCAATCCGACAGTACGGGTTCTGATGGGTCTTGAAGACGGTACGGAAGTGAGTGCTTCTGTACCTTCGGGTGCCAGTACGGGAGAATACGAAGCGCATGAACTGCGTGACGGAGACCCCGAACGCTACAGAGGCAAAGGGGTAAGAAAAGCTTGTGAAAATGTTATCAAAAACATCGCTCCGGCTCTCATTGGTATGGATGCGTCGGAACAGGCAAAAATAGACCGTACCATGATAGCACTCGACGGTACGGACGACAAAAGCCGTTTGGGTGCCAATGCAATTCTTGGGGTTTCCATGGCAGCAGCAAAAGCAGCGGCACAAAGCCATCATATGCCGCTTTACCGCTATCTTGGCGGTGCGGAAGCGTTGCGTTTGCCGGTACCGTGCATGAATATCCTCAACGGAGGAGAACATGCGGACAACAGTGTGGATTTTCAGGAGTTTATGGCGGTACCACATGGCGCGCCTAGCTTCTCTGAAGGACTGCGCTATGTAGCGGAAACCTTTCATACACTGAAAAAACTCCTGCATAAGAAAGGCTATGCTACTTCTGTAGGAGATGAAGGAGGCTTTGCCCCGAATCTTGGCAGCAATGAAGAGGCTATTGAACTCATCGTTGAAGCGATAGAAAAAAGCGGCTACCGCCCGGGAGATGATATTTCCATTGCTATTGACAGTGCGGCTACTTCATTTTCTACGGACAAAGCGGGGCATTACGACTTAAAATGGTCCGGTGCAGGCAAAATGGACAGTGCCGAACTGATCGCGCTTGCAAAAATATGGGTTGACAAATATCCTATTATCCTCTGGGAAGATCCGCTTGCTGAAGAAGATTGGGACGGATTTGCCCAATTTACAGCGGCACTCGGCAATAAGATCGAAGTCGTCGGAGACGACATCTTTGTTACCAATACCAAATTCATTTCGCGTGGTATCAAAGAACACACGGCAAATGCCTCTCTGATCAAACTCAACCAGATAGGTACGGTCAGCGAAACTGTAGATGCGGTCAGACTCTGCGAAGAGAACGGCTGGAGGGCGTTTCTCTCCCACCGTTCGGGAGAAACGGCCGACACGTTCCTTGCCGATTTCTCTGTCGCGATGCAGAGCGGCCACCTCAAAAGCGGTTCGGCTTCGCGCAGCGAACGCCTTGCCAAATACAACCGTCTCATAGAAATCGAACATGCACTTGGCACCGATGCCAAATATTACTGGAAATAGAAAGGAAAAAAACCCATGAAAAAACGTATTGCTATCAACGGACTCGGACGTATAGGAAACCAAGTACTCAGGCACTATATACACGCACTGCCGAAACATTGCGAAATTGTCGCTGCCAATACTTCAAGTGTAGAAGATGCAGCCTACCTGCTCAAATACGACTCAGTCCACGGACGGGCGGATTTTGACATTAGCACCGAAGAGAACAAGCTCGTCATTGACGGACATGAGATCGCGATCGTCAGCAGCCATGATCCGCGCGAACTGCCCTGGAAAGAGATGAATATCGATATCGTGCTTGAGTGTACCGGGCATTTCACGGAAGGCAGCCTTGCGGCACAGCA